>CAMWFH010000001.1 GCA_947173485.1 uncultured Clostridia bacterium
ACATTGGCCTGTTTCATATCGCTCAGGCTTTTGCCAATTATCTCTTGACACATACATGGGCAGCCCGGTCTGAATAAAGAGTTGAAAAAGGTACAGAACTGTGCTATACTTTGGAGTAATAAGCTAGGGGAATCCATGGAGGAAGATATCGTGGATATGACCGTCTTTCAGTGGACACGGGAGCCAAAGCTCTATCACATCGACAACGACCGCGCGGAGATCGTCACAGAGCCCTACACCGACCTGTGGCAGCGGACATACTATCATTTTCAAAACGATAACGCCCCGGTCTTACAGATGGAGACCGACGAGCGGTTTTTTAGCTTCGTGGTGAAAACAGATCTCTCTGACAGCCATCACCGCTTTGACCAGTGTGGCATCGTTATGTACTTAGACAGCGAGAACTGGCTGAAAGCTTCCATCGAGTATGAAAACGAGACGTTCCAACATTTGGGCAGCGTTGTGACGAACGACGGGTATTCCGATTGGGCAACGGTCGTTATCCCCGCCTCCGTGCGGACCATGTGGTATCGTTTCAGCCGCCGGGAGGACGATTATCGCATCGAATGCGCTGAAGATGGTGTGCATTTCCGCCAAATGCGCATTTGTCATATGAAGAAAGGGGGCGGCACGATTCGCTTCGGTCTCTATGCCTGCTCCCCAGAGGGCTCTTCCTTCAAAGCTGTTTTTACAGACATGGAGATGATGGACTGCCAATGGAGCGCCCATGACGGGCAGCAGCCTGACTAAGGATATCTTTATATTTTTTACGGGAACAGAAAGGAGATCACGACATGAAGAAACAGCTGACAGCGCTTTTGGCGCTGCTGCTGTGCGCAGCCCTGATGGGGGGCGCATGGGCGGCAGACGGCGGACGGGACATCACATCGGAGAGCATCATGGCCTCTCAGCTCCAATACTTGGGCCTGTTGCGGGGCGTAGGCAAGAACGAGGACGGCTCCACCGACTTCGCACTGGGCCGCCCCATGAACCGGGCGGAGGCGGTGACCATGCTGGTGCGGGCCCTGGGACAGGACGCCGCCGCCAAGGACGCCGGCAAGACCCATCCCTTTACGGACGTGCCCGCCTGGGCGGACGGCTATGTGTCCTACGCCTATGACAACGGCCTGACCAAGGGCGTCTCCAAGGACCTCTTCGGCGCGGACCAGACCGTCTCCGGCGAAATGTATGTCACCTTCATGCTCCGGGCCCTGGGCTATCAGGACAAGACGGATTTCGAATGGATCGACCCCTGGTCCCTGGCGGATGTCTGCGGCATCCCCGAGCTGCGGACGGAGGACTTCCTCCGGGCCGACGCGGTGACCGTGACCTATCACGCCCTCACCGCTGTCTGCAAGGACAGTGAGACCACGCTGCTGCAAAAGCTGTTTGACAGCGGCGCGCTGACGGAGGCGCAGTATACCTATGCCGCTGCGGTCACCGGTCTTTTGACCGCGCACTACAACGACAAGTCCTTCACCCGGTTCCTCAGCCAGCAGGAGACTGCGTACTGCATCGTGCTGAAGTCGGCGCTGGCCGGGGTCCCCCATGGACCCACCTACTTCCTGACTGTGGTCTATACCGCTGATACCATCGGCCACAAGGCCGGGGATGTGGTAGAGCTGCCGCTGCCCCGTGCCAACTTCATCGGCACCCCGGCTGAGCCGGAAGATCTGAAGATCGAGGGCGATACCCTGACCTACACCTGCACCACCGAGGTGCCGGAGACCTATGAGGACGGACAGATCCTCCACGAGGCGGGCCTGTTCGAGTACAGCGCCTACCTGCCCACCGGGATCACCGCGCTGGCCCCGGTCCAGCTGCCGAAATGACCCGCGCCATGAGATAAGCTCGCCGCAAAGCGGTACGGACGGCCCTGGCTCACAAAAGCCAGGGCCGCGCTGCATAAAGAGATCGTCTGTTCATCGAAAAAGTGTAGACGTATTGGCAGGGGTGTGGTAGAATAAATGGAAGGAAGGTGAGGCTGGTGGAGATCATGGATATAGAGACGACGATCGCCCAGGGGCTGCGGGTCACAGACGACAGCGCGGGCTATGATGCCGCCTGCAAGCGGGTCCTGTCGGAGAAGGCTATCTTAGCGCGTATCATGAAAGCTTGTCTGGAGGAATATAAGGACTGCGATGTAAACGACATCGCGGAGAAGTATATAGAGGGCCAGCCCCAGGTATCCACGGTGCCGGTGTTGCCAGACGAGGACAGTCCCATCATCCAGGGCATGGATACGGAGGATAAGTCCGTACATGAGGGGACAGTCACCTATGATATCCGCTTCCGGGCCATCGTCCCTGGTACCAGGGAACGGGTCACCATCATCATCAATGTGGAGGCCCAGAACGACTTCTATCCCGGCTACCCGCTGCTCAAACGGGCGGTATACTACTGTTGCCGGATGGTCTCTTCCCAATATGGCCGGGAGTTCACCGCTTCCCATTATGAAAAGATCAAGAAGGTCTATTCCATCTGGATCTGCATGGCGCCGCCCAAGTACCGGGAGAACACCATCACCCGGTATCGCCTGGTGGAGGAGCATCTGGTGGGCGAGGCCGTGGAGCCGGTCGAGAACTACGACCTGCTGTCTGTTATCGTGCTGTGCTTAGGCGATGCGGATGAGGAAAACTATGGTGGTATCCTGCGGATGCTGGACGTACTGCTCTCCCACGAGACCAGCGAGGCGGAGAAACGAAAGATCTTGCAGGATGAATACGATATCCAAATGACGCAGACGATGGAAGAGGAGGTGTCGGTCATGTGCAATTTGAGCAAAGGCGTAAGAGAAAAGGGCATCGCCGAGGGCATGGCCAAAGGTATGGCCAAAGGCATGGCTAAAGGCATGGCAGACGGCATCCTGCTGTCTATCAAGAACCTTATGGAGACTATGGGCCTATCCACTGAACAAGCGATGGCCGCACTGAAGGTCCCAGAAACCGAGCAGCAAAAATATCGTGAGCTGCTGGAGCAGCAATAGAACGCGAAACGCCATGGACAAAGACCGTCCATGGCGTTTCTTCCCAGCAGCCCTAAGGGAGATCCCCCCTCCATTTGTACGGAACAGCGAAAGACTCCCCTGTCCGCCAGTGAAAAACAGGCAAAATGCCCTCTTGCATCCAGGGCCTATTTATGGTAAGGTAAAGAAAACAAGATAGAGGTTGCGAAAACGACCATGCCGCGGGAGCCGACGGGCCATGAACGCGGCGGAAGCAATTTCGCCGAATCTCCCGGACAGGTATGGCCGGGGGGTGGGGGCGGGGAGAATATCTCCGTCACTGTCCGCGGGAAAAGCTCCCGTGGTTGCGCTATCTACTAACTGGACGTGTTCTAAGTCGGTAGAGAGCCTACCGGCTTTCTTGTTTTGAGCCCCTGTCCGTGTTCTGGTCCCGCTCCCTTTGGTCAAAAAGCGGCGCGAGTTGTGTAGAAACGGACGGGGCGCTATTCAAAATGGACTTTTGGAGGAAACAAGGTATGAACAAGCTGCAAGGACTGCGGGGCTCTATCGTGGCCCTGGTCACCCCCTTCCACGCCGACGGCACCGTCAACTTCGAGGAGCTGCGCCGCCTAGTCGATCGGCAGATCGAGAACGGCACCGACGCGATCCTGACCCTGGGCACCACCGGCGAGAGCTCTACCATGACCCACGAGGAGGACGACGAGACCCTCCGGTGCGTCATCGAGACCACCGCGGGCCGGGTGCCCGTCATCGCCGGCACCGGCTCCAACTGCACCGAGACCATGCTGGAGAAGAGCCAGCGGGCGGAGCGCATGGGGGCCGACGGCCTCCTGCTCATCACCCCCTACTACAACAAGGCCAACGCCGAGGGGATGTACCGCCACTTCGCCACTGTGGCCGATGCGGTGAACATCCCCAGCATCCTCTACAACGTCCCCGGCCGGACCAGCTGCGCCATCTCCCCCGCCGTGCTGGAGCGGCTGTGCGGTCACCCCAACATCGCCGGCATCAAGGAGGCCAGCGGCGACATGGGCTACGCCATGAAGATCGCCCACTGCATCGGCCCCGACTTCGCCCTCTGGTGCGGCAACGACGATATCACCATCCCCCTGCTGTCCATCGGCGGCAGCGGCGTCATCTCCGTCTGGGCCAACATCATGCCCCGGGAGTGCCACGAGATGGTGATGGACTACCTGGAGGGCCGGCAGGAGAAGGCCGTGGCCACGGCTGTCAAGTATCTGGACCTGATGAACGGCCTCTTCATGGAGGTCAACCCCATCCCCGTCAAGACCGCCCTCAATATGATGGGTTGGCAGGCCGGCCCCTTCCGTCTGCCCCTGGCGGAGATGAGCGGAGAGCACCAGGCCGCGCTCCGGGCCCTGCTGGAGAAGGCGGGGCTGCTGGCATGAAGATCCTGCTGATCGGACATGGCCGCATGGGCCAGTTGATCGAAAAGACCGCCATCGCCGCCGGCGATACAGTGGAAAAGATCATCGACATCGACAATATGACCGACCTGGAGACTCTGGGACGGGTGGCGGACGTGGCGATCGACTTCTCCGCCCCCGCCGCCCTGCCGGCCACCGCCGCCTACGTCCGGCGCACCGGCACCCCCCTCCTCTCCGGCATCACCGGGCTGACCGCGGAGCAGCTGGATGTATTCAGCGAGCTGGGTGCGTTTGCCCCTGTGATGCACAGTGCCAACTACTCCGTGGGGGTGGCGGTGTTCCGCCGGGTGCTGGAGGAGATCAGCGAGGTGCTGAAGCCGGATTTCGATATCGAGATCACCGAGACCCACCATAACCAGAAGGTGGACGCCCCCAGCGGCACCGCCAAGCTGCTGCTGGAGGCCATCGACCCCCGCCACGAGATGACCCCGGTCTATGGCCGGCAGGGCCTCTGCGGCAAGCGGGGAGAGCGGGAGATCGGCATCCACGCCCTCCGGGGCGGCACCATGGCCGGCCAGCATACGGTCCACTTCTTCGGGGTAGACGAGGTGCTGGAGATCACCCACACCGCCAACTCCCGGCAGATCTTCGTCAACGGGGCCCTGCACATGGCCCGCAAGCTCTATAAGCTGCCCAAGGGGCGGTACGACCTGCAAAAGATCTTATTTGGAGGTAAGGGATGAACGCCCAGGAGATCATCGACTATATCAGCCAGTCCGAGAAAAAGACCCCGGTGAAGGTCTATGTGAACCTAACGGAGGATGTGGACTTCGGCTCCGCCCAGGTCTACGGCACGCGCCTGAGCCAGATCGTCTTTGGCGACTGGGGCGAGCTGGGCCCCATCCTGGAGGCCAACCGGGACAAGATCGTAGACATGGTGGTGGAGTGCGACCGGCGGAACTCCGGCGTGCCGCTGCTGGACATCAAGCCGGTGCGGGCCCGCATCGAGCCGGGGGCCATCATCCGGGAGAAGGTGGAGATCGGTGACGGGGCCGTCATCATGATGGGGGCCATCATCAACATCGGGGCCGTCATCGGCGAGGGCACCATGATCGACATGGGCGCCATCCTGGGGGGCCGGGCCACCGTGGGCAAGCGGTGCCACATCGGGGCCGGGGCGGTCCTGGCCGGTGTGGTGGAGCCCGCCAGCGCCACGCCGGTGATCGTCGAGGACGGCGTGCTGGTGGGGGCCAACGCGGTGGTCATCGAGGGGGTCCATGTGGGCAAAAACGCCGTGGTGGCCGCCGGGGCAGTGGTCATCGAGGACGTGCCGGAGAACGCCGTAGTGGCCGGGACCCCGGCCCGGGTCATCAAGATGAAGGACACCGGCACCGAGGAAAAGACCGCCCTGATCGATGCCCTGCGGACGCTGTGAGCCGGGGCGATACATTCCAAATCGTAGAATAGCCCCCAGACACTACAAAATGATATAGCGATATAGAAAAACTATGGCGGACAGTCCCGGGACTGTCCGCCATTTTTTCACGCTCATGGCACCGGGGTCACGGTCCCGTCCTCCTCCAGACGGACCTTCGCAATCGTGTTCCGGGTGTTCTTGCTGATGTTGTCCAGCCGGACCCGGCTGGGGTAGTCGGAGACGAAGGTGTAGGCCACACCGTGGCGCTTGGCCCGGCCGGTCCGGCCGATGCGGTGGACGTAGTACTCGTTCTCATCGGGGACATCGTAGTTGAACACCGCGTCCACATCGTCCACATCGATGCCCCGGGCGGCCACATCGGTGGCCACCAGCACCCGCAGCTTCCCCTGCCGGAAGGTGCGCATGACCTGCTCCCGCTTGGCCTGGGGGATATCCCCGTGGATGCACTGGGCGTCCACCCCCCGCAAACGCAGCAGGTACGCCGCCCGCTCCACGCTGCCCTTGGTGTTACAGAACACCATGACCCGCTCCAGCTCCTGGGAGCGCAGCAGCTTGTCCATGGCGTCCACCTTCTCGTCCATGGCCACCTCCAGCCGGTACTGGAGGATGTCCGGCTTGTTCTCCTCCTCCGCCCGGACGGTGATCTCCGCCGCGTCCCGCTGGTAGACCCAGGCGATGTCCATCACCTCCCGGGAGATGGTGGCGGAGAAGAGGCCCAGGTTCCGCCGGCGGGGCATCTTATCCAGGATATGGGTGACCTCCTGGACGAAGCCCATGTCCAGCATCCGGTCCGCCTCGTCCAGCACCGCCGTCTGCACCTTGTCCAGCCGGACGGTCCGCCGCTTCATGTGGTCCCCCAGCCGGCCCGGCGTGGCCACCACGATCTGGGGCCGCTTCTTCAGGGCCTCGATCTGCTTGCCGATGGGCTGGCCGCCGTAGAGGCAGACCATCCTGATGCCGGGGGTGAACAGGGCAATGTCCCGCATCTCGCTGGTGATCTGGAGCGCCAGTTCCCGGGTGGGGGCCAGGATCGCCGCCTGGACCTCCTCCAGGGAGGGGTCTATATGGGCGATGATGGGGATGCCGAAGGCAAAGGTCTTGCCCGTGCCGGTGGGGGCCTTGGCCACCACGTCCTGCCAGGCCATCATCGGCGGGATGCACCCGGCCTGGACCGGGGTAGACACCTCGTAGCCCTTCTTTTGCAGCGCCTGCATGATCCCCTCCGGCAGGCTCAGCGTGTCGAAACGCACGCCCTCTGTAATATCCATGTCTATTCTCCTTGTTCGTTGTACCGCAAGTATACCACAGGACGGCTCTGTCCGCAAGAGACAAACAGTCCAGATCCGCACAGATCTGGCCCCCTCTAAAAAGGCGAACGGCATGACCTGCCACAAGGGTCATGCCGCTCAGGGATATCTCGATCTTCAAAGAGAGGGGCGCGCTTTTATGCCTTGGTGAAGTACATGCTGATGCCCTGGCCGCCGCCGATGCACATACTGATCATGGCATCGCGCTTCTCGGTGCGCCGGAGCTCATAGAACACCTTGGTAGCCAGCACGCAGCCGGTGGCCCCGATGGGGTGGCCGATGGAGATGCCGCCGCCGTAGATGTTGACCTTGCTCATATCCAGCCCCAAGTCCCGGGACACGGCCACGCTCTGGCTGGCGAAGGCCTCGTTGATCTCGAACATATCGATTGCCTTCAGGTCCAGCCCCAGCTTGGCCGCCAGCTTCTCGCTGGAGAGCTTGGGGGCATAGCCCATGATGTCGGCGGCGATGCCGGCCACGGCGTAGCCCTCGATCTTCAGCACCGGCACGATGCCCAGGGCCTCGGCCTTCTCCCGGCTCATGACCACCACCGCGGATGCGGCGTCGTTGAGGCTGGAGGCGTTGCCGGCGGTGACGGTACCGGTGCCGTCAAAGACGAAGCAGGGCTTCAGGCGGGCCAGCTTATCCATGGTCAGACCGGCCCGGGGGCCCTCGTCGGTGTCGAACACGGTGACGTTGCCCTTCCGGTCCTTCAGCTCGATGGGCAGGATCTCCTCCTTGAACTTCCCATCGGCGATGGCCTGGACCGCCCGGCGGTGGCTCTCCAGGGCGAAGGCGTCCTGCTCCTCCCGGCTGACGTGGAACTGCTTGGCCACGTTCTCGGCGGTGACGCCGTTGTGGCTCTCGCTGAGGGGCCAGGTCAGGATATCGATGACCCCGTCCTCAAAGGACTTGTGGCCCATCCGGGCGCCCCAGCGGGCCTCCCGCACATAGTAGGGCAGCTGGGAGATGCTCTCCGCGCCGGCGGCCACCACCACGTCGGCGAAGCCGGTCTGGATCTCCATCACCGCGTCGGCGATGGCCTGGAGGCCGGAGCCGCACTGGCGGTTGACGGAGTAGGCGGTGGTCTTTTCCGGCATACCGGCCTTCAGGCTGATGGCCCGGGCGATGAACCCGTTCTCCGCCACCTGGCCCACCTGGCCCACGATCACCTCATCCACGTCCTCCGGTGCGAGGCCGGCCCGGCGGACGGCCTCCGCCACGACCAGGGCGCCCATATCGATGGTGCGCATATTTTTGAGACTGCCGCCGAAGCTGGCGATGGGGGTGCGCACCGCGCTGACGATGACACATTCTTTCATGCTCTGTTCCCTCCTATATCTTGTCTCGACCGCGTCACACGATCATGCCGCCGCCCACGTTGATCACCTCGGAGGTGATGTAGGCGGCCTCGTCGGAGGCCAGGAAGGCCACCATATTGCCCACGTCGGAGGGCTTGCCGGCGTAGCCCATGGGGACACGGGCGATCATGCTGTCCCAGGCAGCGCCGCCGTTGACTTCCTTCAGCTTGCTGGTCATGTCGGTCTCGATGAAGCCGGGGCAGATGATGTTGCAGGTGATGCCCTTCTTGGCGTTCTCCCGGGCGGCGGACTTGGTCAGCCCCACCACGCCGGCCTTGGAGGCAGCGTAGTTGGCCTGGCCGATGTTGCCCAGCCAGCTGCCGGAGGAGATGTTGATGATCCGGCCGTACTCCTTCTGGCGCATATACTTCAGGGCCTCCTGGGTACCATAGAAGGTGCCGTTGAGGTTGACGTTGATGACCATGTCCCAGTTCTCTTTGCTCATCTTGTGGAGCATCCCGTCCCGATTGATGCCGGCGTTGTTGACCATGATATCCAGGGTGCCGTAGGTCTCCACGGCGAACTGCACCAGCCGGGCCACCTCCTCCTGCACGGACATGTTCACGCAGAAGTAGCAGGCGGTGCCGCCGGCGGCGGTGATCTCGCTCACGGCCTCCTCCGCGGGGAGCATATCGGCGATGACCACCTTTGCGCCCTCCTCGGCCAGCTTCTTTGCGATCCCCTTGCCCAGCCCCCGGCTGGCCCCCGTCACGATCGCGACTTTGTTTTCCAGACGCATAGTACACCTCTCAAAAATTTTATTAGTTGCGCAAATTTTAGAAAATATTTGCGTAAAATTTGCGTAGGACCTTTTGCTATTTATCAGTTTAGCAGAGGAGCACCCCCCTTGTAAATTGGCAATCATCACGAATTTTCCAGGAAAACTCTGTCATAACTGTCTATTGCCACGCAATAAAAACTCTGGTATCATGAACGTGGGTAAAGCAAAAATCACAGAAATTTTGCGCACACCGCCACCTGTACGGAGCGCCATTTTCCTTTACGAAAGCCGCCGCCTGTGATACACTTGCCTAGCAGACACCCATAAACAAACGAAAAGGTTGGCTTTTGTATGAAAAAGAAAAAGGTTTCCATCACCCAGGTGGCACAGGAGCTGGAGATCTCCGCCTCCACCGTATCCAGAGCGCTCAACGACCTCCCGGGGGTCAGCGAGGAGCTGCGGAGCAAGATCAAGAGCTACGCCCAGTCCATCGGCTACCTGCCGGGCACCGCCACCAAGAACGGCTCCACCGGCAAGCAGAACATCATCGGCATGATTCTAGGGGATATCCGCAACCCCTTCTACGCGGACCTGGTGTTCGCGGTCCAGCGGCAGCTGGACGAGAACGGGTACCTGCTCACCGTGTTCAACAGCCGCTACAGCGAGCAGGAGGAGCTGCGCTATATGCACCTCGCCGAGCGGTTCAACTTCGCCGGCATCATCCAGGTGACGGTGACCACGGAGCGCATGGGCGAGGCCATGCGGAAGCTGAGCATCCCGGTGGTCATGGTCAACCGGATGCTGGACAGCTTCGAGACCGACGTGGTGCTGCTGGACAACTACGAGGCCGGCTACATCGCCACCCGGCACCTCATCGAGCGGGGCCACTCCCGCATCGGTTTCCTGCTGGGGCAGCAGAACTCCTCCTCCTCCGGCCTGCGCTTCAAGGGCTTCCAGCAGGCCATGGCCAACTACAACCTGACCATCGAGGAGAGCGACATCCTCCAGGGGGACCTGACCATGGGCACCGCCTACGAGCTGGCCAAGACCTTCATCCACCGGCAGGAGGAGCTGCCCACGGCCATGGTCATCTCCAATGACATCGCCGCTCACGGCTTCATGTCCTGCTGTCTGGAGGCGGGACTGGAGATCCCCCAGATGATGTCGGTGGTCAGCTTCGACAACATCCGCTTCAGCTCGGCGGGCACCGCGCCCCTGACCACCATCGACGCCCATGTGGACGATATGGGGCGGATCGCCGCGGACCTGATGGTGGACCGGATCCGCCGGCCCAACAAGGACACGGACCGGATCGTCCTCAGTCCCCGGCTGGTGGAGCGGAAGTCCACGATCCCCTACCGGGAGACCAAGCGGTGGCAAAAGCCGGAGCGACCCAAAGAGCATTCCTAGAACATTCCTAAAGCGTTCCAAAAAGCGTCCCAGGACGGCCGCTTTCAAGAGTTTGGAGAAGAGATAAGAGTAATAGGAGGGGATGGCAGTTTGTTTTCACTAGACAGCTTCAGCCTGGAGGGGAAGAGAGCCATCGTGACAGGCGGGACAAGGGGGCTGTGCCGGGAGATCGCCCAGGCCTACCACGACCTGGGGGCCCAGGTGGTGCTGTGGGGCCGCAGCGGCGGCGCGGCGGAGGAGATGGGAGCGGCGGGCGCGCCGGTGTGGTCCGTCTCCTGCGACCTCAGCCAAAGCGGGCAGATCCAGCGGGCCATGGAGGAGAGCTTAGAGCACCTGGGCGGCCGGCTGGACATCCTGGTCAACGGCGCCGGGCTGCAGCACCGCGCCCCCGCCCTGGAGTTCCCGGAGGAGCAGTGGCGGCGGATCATCGAGGTCAATCTGACGGCGATGTTCCTGGTGTCCCAGCAGGCGGGGCGGCTGATGTGCGCCCAGGGGAGCGGACGGATCATCAACATCGCCTCCATGTGCTCCTTCTTCGGCAGCGTGCGCATCCCCGCCTACTCCGCCAGCAAGGGCGGCGTGGCCCAGCTGACCAAGGCCCTGAGCAATGAGTGGGCCGGCCAGGGGGTCACGGTGAACGCCATCGCCCCCGGCTATATGGCGACCGAACTTACCCGGAGCATCCAGGAGACCGACCCGGCGCAGTACGACCAGATCACCGCCCGCATCCCCATGGGCCGGTGGGGCCGGCCGGAGGACCTCCAGGGGCTGGCTGTTTTTCTGGCCTCGCCGGCGGCGGCGTACATCTCCGGCGCGGTGATCCCGCTGGACGGCGGATACTTGGGGAAATAGGAGGGAAGTCGAGCAATGAATTTCAACGTTATCTTCCAGGCGATCGTCAACGGACTGATGATCGGCGGCATCTACTCACTGATCGGTATGTCCCTGACCATCATCTTCGGCGTGATGAAGGTCATCAACTTCTGTCAGGGCGAGCTGCTGATGCTGGGGATGTACTGCACCTATGTGCTCAACAGCAAGCTGGGGATGGACCCGTTCTTGGCGATCCCCATCGTGGCGGTGATCATGTTCCTCTTCGGCGTGCTGCTCCAGTCCCTGCTGATCACCCGGTCCATCCGGGACGGGGACGACGATACCAACGTGCTGTTCCTCACCGCCGGTCTGGGGATCCTGTTCAGCAGCAGTATGCAGGTGATCTTCGGCACCAACTACCGCAGCGTGGAGAGCCACTTTGCCAACCAGACCGTCTCCATCGCCGGCGCGGCCCTCAGCGTCAACCGGCTGATCAGCTTCCTGATTCTGATCGCCCTGACGGTGCTGCTGTTCCTGTTCCTGAAGAAGACCCGGATCGGCAAGCAGATACGGGCCACCTCCCAGAACCGGACCGGCGCCAGCGTCTGCGGCATCCAGGCCAAGCTGGTCTACGCCTGCACCTACGGTCTGGGCGCCGCCATCGCCGGCGTGGCCGGGGCGTGCCTGATGACCTACTACTATGTGTTCCCCAACGTGGGCAGCGTATATGGCACCCGCTCCTTCATCGTGGTCACGATCGGCACCCTGGGCAACATCGTCGGCGGCTTCTTCGGCGGCCTGGTCTTAGGCTGCCTGGAGACCCTGGGGGCTCTGGTGGTCACCTCGGCGTATAAAGAGACCCTGGTCTATGTGTGCTTCGTCATCATCCTGGTGGTCAAGCAGCGGCTCCAGGCAAAGAGGAGGGCTTGAACCATGGAAAAACTGAAACGCTATGCCAAGAACAACCCCATGGCGGTGGTCATGGTGGTGCTGCTGGTGCTGGGCGTGCTGCTGCCGCTGTTTTTGAACAAGGCGTACGTCCTGTCGATCCTGTGCATGACGGTCTATGTGGCCGGCTGCTCCTTAGCGTGGAGCATCCTGGGCGGCATGATCGGTCAGATCTCCCTAGGCCACGGCGCTTTCGCCGCCATCGGCGCCTATATCGGCACCGTGTTCATCACCTACTTCAACACCTCCCCCTGGATCGCCATGGCCGTCTCCTTCGTGGTGGTGGGGGCCACGATCACCCTGCTGATGACCCCCTGCTTCGGCCTGAAGGGCGCCTACTTCTCCCTGACCACCATCGCCTTCGGCGAGGCCTTCCGCAACATCTTCACCAACTGGGAGTATGTGGGCGCGGGCCAGGGCATGATGCTCCCGCTGGTCCGGGCGAAGGACGAATCCCTGTGGATGCTGGCCTTCCGCTCCAAGGCGTCCTACTACTATGTGGGGCTGGTGCTGCTGGTGGTGTTCTACCTCATCGTCAAGTGGATCGACGGCTCCAAGCTGGGCTACGCCCTCAAGACCATCCGTGAGGACGAGGGCACCGCCGAGGCCATCGGCATCAAGCCCATCAAGTACAAGCTGATCGCCACCTTCATCAGCACCGGCATGGTGTCTGTGATGGGCGTGTTCTACGCCACCTACATCCGCTACATCAGCCCCGAGCTGATGCTCCAGAGCAAATCCCTGGAGTTCGTGCTCCCCGCCGTCATCGGCGGCATCAGCACGGTGGAGGGCCCGGTGCTGGGCTCCCTCATCATCGTCCCGCTGTCCCAGTATCTGAACTCCGCCCTGGGCAGCAAGCTGCCCGGCTCCAACCTGGTGGTCTACGCGCTGATCCTGATCGTGGTGGTCCTGTTCCGCCCCTCGGGCCTTCTGGGCTGGTGGCAGGAGCAGCGGCAGAAGAAGCGCATCGCCGCCGAGAAGGCGGAGCTGGGCGAGGAAGGAAAGGAGCAGGTCAATGGGTAATATCCTTTCGATCTCCGGCCTGAGCAAGTCCTTTAGGGGCCTGCAGGCGGTCAACAACGTGAGCTTCAACGTGCGGGAGGGCGGCATCACCGGGATGATCGGCTCCAACGGCGCGGGCAAGACCACCGTGTTCAACATGATCAGCGGCGTCCTGGTCCCCACCGCCGGCACCATCACCTACCGGGACCAGGACATCACCGGCAAGCCCTCCTACTGCTATACCGACATGGGCATCGCCCGGACCTTCCAGATCATGAAGCCCCTGCGGCATATGTCCGTGCTGGACAACGTGATCTCCGGCGCTCTCTACGGCCGCAAGCACTACAAGAGCGCCAAGGAGGCCAAGGAGTACGCCGAGGAGATCCTACAGTTCACCGGCCTCTACGAGCGGCGCAACTGGCTCCCCGGCGAGATGGGCACCCCCTTCAAGAAGCGGCTGGAGGTGGCCCGTGCCCTGGCCACGGACCCGGACCTGCTGCTGCTGGACGAGGTGATGGCGGGGCTGAACCCCACGGAGACAGACGAGGCCATCGAGCTGTTCCGGGCCATCAACGCCCGGGGCACCACCATCCTGCTGATCGAGCATATCATGCACGCGGTGGCCACCCTCTGCGAGGAGGTGGTGGTGATGCACCACGGCGAGAAGGTGGCCGAGGGCACGCCGGAGCAGGTGATGAACGACCCGTATGTGATCGAGATCTATCTGGGCAAGGGGGATGATGACTGATGGCAGACCGGTTTCTGGAGGTAACGGACCTGGAGGTCAAATACGGCGACATCCAGGTCATCTGGAAGGAGAGCTTTTATGTGGACCGGGGCGAGATCATCGCCATCGTCGGCTCCAACGGCACCGGCAAGACCACCACGGTCAGCGCCTGCGCCGGCCTCATCCACCCCTGCGGCGGCAGCATCAAGGTGGCCGGCACGGAGATGGCGGGGCAGACGGCCCGGAAGTACATCGACCAGGGGGTGACCCTGGTACCGGAGGGCCGGCAGCTGTTCCCGGAGATGACGGTGCTGGAGAACCTGGAGATGGGCTGCACCAGCAAGGAGGCCCGGGCCAAGAAGAAGGAGAGCCTGGAGAAGGTGTTCGCCTGGTTCCCGAAGCTGAAGGACCGGGCCAAGCAGCTGGCCGGTTCCCTCTCCGGCGGCGAGCAGCAGATGGTGGCCTTCTCCCGGGGCATGATGCAGCTGCCGCGGCTCCTCATCATGGATGAGCCCAGCCTGGGCCTGGCCCCCAACATCGTGGACAACATCTTCGCCATCTCCAAGTCCATCGCCCAGGACGAGGGGCTGTCCATCATCCTGGTGGAGCAGGACGTGCGCAAGGCGCTGAAGGTGGCGGACCGGGGCTATGTGATCGAGAACGGCAGGATCACCATCCAGGGCTCCTCCCAGCAGCTGCTGAACGACCCGGAGGTGAAGAAGGCCTACCTGGGCTTCTGATCGGTATTTGCGGCGGGAGCGCCGTAGATATAGGCACTTTACACATCATCAAAGATCAAAAAAGATTGGAGAAGCGTATGAAAAAGGTATTATCTCTTATCCTCGCGCTGGCAATGGTCCTGTCCCTGGCCGCCTGCGGCGGCGACAACGATGACAAGAAGCAGCCGGATGGTCCGAGCGGCGACGGCGGCAAGGTCATCACCATCGGCGGCCTCTATCCCCTCACCGGCTCCGCCGCCAGCTCCGGCAAGACCATGCAGTACGGCATCGACTACGCCATCAAGTGCATCAACGACGCCGGCGGCATCAACGGCTACAAGCTGGACGTGGTCTGGGGCGACACCCAAGGCGACGCAGCCGTGTCCGTCACCCAGGCGGAGAACCTGATCACCGAGAACGATGTGGACATCGTCATGGGCTGCTATCAGTCCGGCGTGACCCTCACCGCCTCCGCGGTGGGCGAGCAGTACGGCTGCCCCTTCATCACCGCCAACGCCACCTCCGAGGCGCTCACCGCCCAGGGCTATGAGTACTTCTTCCGTCTGGCTCCCACCAACATGATGTTCCTCCGTGACATGGTGGAGTTCTGCAAGAGCTACAGCGACGAGAAGGGCCTGGATCTCAAGACCGCCGCCATCTGCGTGGACAACACCGAGGTGGGCCAGCAGACCATCAGCTACGCCAAGTATTGGGCGGAGCAGTACGGCATCGAGATCGTGGGCGTGGTGACTCACCCCTCCGGCGCCGCCGACCTGTCCTCTGAGGTCCTGCAGCTGAAGGACTATGACGCCGACATCCTGATCGTGGACCAGTACGTCTCCGACGCCATCCTGCTGACCAACACCCTGGTGGAGCAGAACTACAAGCCCGGCATCATGATCGCCAAGGGCAACGGCTACACCGAGGCCGACTATGTGGCCTCCATGGGCAGCAAGCTCAACGGCATCATGCTGGCCACCGAGTTCATCGAGGGCTCCAAGGGCCAGGCCATCTCCGACGGATTCAAGGCCTTCTCCGGCGAGGCCATGAACGGCCACTCCGCCGAGGCGTACACCGTGGTGTACACCATCGCCGAGGCCATCTACAACATCTCCAGCCGGGGCGAGGAGGTCGACCGGGAGAGCCTGAAGAACGAGCTGAGCCAGATCTCCATCAAGGAGAAGTTCTTCGACGGCAGCGAGATCATCATGCCCTATGACGTGATCGAGTTCTGCGAGGCCACCACCGTCATGGACACCGAGTATCTCCACACCAACCTGGCCGGCTGCCTGACCGTGGCCCAGTACCAGGATGGCAAGCTCTACGCCGTGTACCCCGAGTCCGCCGCCCAGAAGGATGTCGTCTATCCCGCGACCTTCAACTGATCGGAACGTTTTGAAAGGAAGGGAGTTTCAGGAAGGTCTGAAACTCCCTTCCTCTTCTGGATAAAAAAATACCGGCCGCCACCGGCGGCAGAAAGGCAGCTCGACTATGAGAAAACCAGCATTCGTCAGCGCGAAAGAGGCGGTGGATCTGATCCAAGACGGCTCCACCCTCTGCACCATCGGCATGACGCTGATCTCCGCCAGCGAGACCATCCTGAAGGAGATCGAGCGGCGGTTCTTGGAGGAGGGCCACCCCCGGGATCTGACCTTCGTCCACTCCTGCGGCCAGGCGGCCATGAAGATGCCCGGCGGCATGACCCATCTGGCCCATGAGGGCCTGCTCAAACGGGTCATCGGCGGCCACTGGGGCCAGTCCCCCATGATGATGGACCTGATCGCCGGGAACAAGATTGAGGCGTTCAACCTGCCCCAGGGGCAGATGGCCAATATGTACCACAGCATGGCCCTCCGGGAGCCGGGGAAGCTGAGCAAGGTGGGCCTGGGCACCTATGTGGACCCCCGGATCGAGGGGGGCAAGATGAACCAGCGGACCAAGGACTGCGGCGACGAGCTGGTGGCCATCGTGGAGGTGGACGGGGAGGAGTACATCCAGTACAAGCCCATCCCCATCCACACCCTGGTGATCCGGGGCACCTACTGCGATGAGAACGGGAACCTGTCCACCGAGGAGGAGGGCATGGTGCTGGAGGTCCTGCCGGCGGTGATGGCCGCCAAGCGGTGGGGCGGCAAGGTGATCGCCCAGGTGAAGCAGGTGGTGAAAAACGGAACCATCAAGACCAAGGAGGTCACGGTGCCCGGGGTGCTGATCGACGCGGTGGTGGTGTGCGAGAACGTCTTTGAGGAGCACCGGCAGACCTTCTCCTGGTACTACGACCCCTCCTACTGCGGCCTTATACGGGTGCCGGAGGCGGCGCTGAAGCCCATTCCCCTGAACGAGCGGAAGGTCATCGGCCGGCGGGCCCTGGAGCTGCTGGAGGCCGATGCCATCATCAACATCGGCACCGGCATCCCCAACGACGTGGTGGGCCCCATCCTGGCGGAGGAGGCGGCCAGCGACTGCGTGTCCGTCACGGTGGAGAGCGGCGTCTACGGCGGCACCCCGGCGGCCACCATCGACTTCGGCATCTCCTGCAACGCCGAGGCCCTGATCGGCCACGACCGGCAGTTCGAGTTCTACAGCGGCACCGGCGTGGACTACACCTTTATGGGCGCCGGCCAGCTGGACCGGCACGGCAACGTCAACGCCACCCGGATGGGTGATAAAGCCCCCGGCGCCGGCGGCTTCATCGACATCACCTCCACGGCGAAGAACGTGGTGTTCTGCTCCACCTTCACCGGCGGCGGGCTGAAAGTGCGCTTCGATGAGGAGCGAGGCGTGGAGATCTTGCAGGAGGGCAAGTTCCAGAAGCTGGTGGACGAGGTGCAGCAGATCAGCTACAACGGCAAGCTGGGCCTGGAGCGGGGACAGAACGTCTGGTACGTCACCGAGCGCTGCGTCTTTGCCCTGCGGCCGGAGGGGGTCACCCTGGTGGAGATCGCCAAGGGCGTGGACCTAGATCGGGACATCTTGGCCCAGATGGCGTTCCGGCCCCTGATCGACCCGGCGCTGCAAGTGGCCGATACGGCTATCTACCGGGAGGGCCGGTTCGGCCTGCGGGAGGTCCTTGGCCGGTAACTGGTCAAAGAAGTAAAAAGTGCTTGTTCTCCAGCACAAAAATGCGCTTGCCCCTTCCCAACCTCTCTCTTTTGCGGTATACTCTTGACAGAAGGCGGGATACAGCCGATCAACTATTTGCAAGGAGTGTGACTCATGGATAAGATCCTGCGCGGCCACGCGGAAGAGATCATGCGGGCCTCCATCCAGGCGGTACAGCCAGACGACGCGGTGCGCCGGGCCCTGGAGGGCCGGCAGTTCCCCGGACAGGTCGTTTTGGTAGCGGCGGGCAAGGCCGCCTGGCAGATGGCTAAGGCCGCCTACGACTGCCTGGGCGGTACGATCAGCCGGGGAGCCGTGGTGACCAAATACGGCCATGTCAAGGGCCCCATCGGCCCTCTGGTCTGCTGCGAGGGAGGCCACCCGGTGCCGGACGAGAACTCCTTCGCCGGCACGGAGCGGGCCCTGGCCATGGTGGAGGGGCTGACGGCGGAGGACACGGTCCTGTTCCTCCTCTCCGGCGGGGGCAGCGCCCTCTTCGAGAAGCCCCTGGTCTCCGGCGAGGCCCTCCGGGACGTGACGGACCAGCTCTTGGCCTGCGGCGCGGACATCGTGGAGATGAACACTATCCGCAAGCGGCTGTCCGCCGTGAAGGGCGGGCGGTTCGCCCAGCTCTGCGCCCCGGCCCAGGTGTTCACCATCGTCCTCTCCGATATCCTGGGGGACCCCCTGGATATGATCGCCTCCGGTCCCGCCTGTCCCGACAGCTCCACCTGCGCCCAGGCCAGGGCCATCGCGGAGAAATATCATCTGCGGCTGACGGCGGAGATGGAGGCGCTGCTGGACCGGGAGACTCCCAAGGCGCTGGACAACGTGACCACCCAGATCACCGGCAGCGTCCGCCAGCTGTGCGCGGCGGCGGCGGACGCCTGCCGGCGGCTGGGCTATGAGCCGGTGCTGCTGACGGACCAGCTGTGCTGTCAGGCCAAGGAGGCGGGCAGCTTCCTGGCCTCCGTCCTGCGCACCCACGCCGGCGGGGACCGGTCCCTGGCCTTCCTGGCCGGGGGGGAGACGGTGGTCCAGCTCACCGGCCATGGTCTGGGGGGACGGAACCAGGAGCTGGCCCTCTCCGCCGCGGCGGGACTGGACGGCCTGCCGGGCGCAGCGGTGTTCAGCGTAGGCAGCGACGGCACCGACGGCCCTACCGACGCCGCCGGCGGCTATGCCGACGGGGAGACGGCCGCCGCCCTTCGGGCAGCGGGGGTGGATATCTTCCAGACCCTCCGGGAGAACGACGCCTACCACGCTCTGGAGAAGGCCGGCGGGCTGCTGATCACGGGCCCCACCGGCACTAATGTCAACGATGTAGCCGTGGCCCTGCTGCGCCGGTAAAGGCGGAGCTATGTGTGTGGAGAGGAGACGATCGCCATGATACAGGTATTCCTGCTGGAGGAGGTCACATCAGGGGGCGTGGGCTATACCGGGTACCGGATGCCCTTCGCCAATCTATATGATATGCTGGCCGCGTCCGCCCGCCGCTTCCCGGATAAGACGGCGCTGATCGACGCGGAACGGGAGATCGCTTTTTCGGCCCTCCAGGAGGAGGTAGACGCCTTGAGCGCCTATCTGGCCGGGGCGCTGGGCATCGGGACCGGCAGCCGGGTGGGGCTGATGATGGTCAACAGCATCGAGTTCGCGGCGGCCTTCTACGCCGTGGTGAAGCTGGGGGCCACGGTGGTATCGGTGAACACCAAGCTCTCCGCCGATGAGGTCTGCTACATCCTCCGGGACTCTCAGGCCGGCTGCCTGATCACGGACCGGCGCTGGCAGGAGAAGGCGGCGGGCGCCGGCGTGGAGCGGGTGCTGGTGACGGAGGAGCTGGCGGCGGCCATGGCCGCGGGCCGGCAGATGGCACCGGTCCCGTCGGCCACGGACGACTCCCTGCCGGCGGAGATCATGTACACCTCCGGCACCACGGGCCGGCCCAAGGGCGCGGTGATGACCCATTTCAACCTGATGCAGGGGCTGTACGCCTACGCGGTGGACAACCGGATGGACGACACGGAGAGCACCGTGCTGGCCGTGCCGGCTTTCCATATCACCGGGCTGAACTGCGTGCTGACCCTGTTCATCTTCCTGGGCGGGCTCGTCGTCATGTCCCCCTTCTTTGACGCAGTGGACGTGCTGGACAAGATGACCCAGTACAAGGTCACCCACTTCCACGCGGTGGCCACGGTCTTTATCCTGTTAGAGAGCGCCATGCTCCCCCGCCACGACCTCTCTTCCCTGCGCACGGCCCTCTGCGGCGGGGGCTTCATCTCCCGGGAGACGGTGGAGCGGTTCTGCCGCAAGGCCCCCAACTGCGCCTTCCACCCGGTATACGGTATGACGGAGACCTCCGGCGCGGGGACCTACTTCCCCGTCCACTGCCTGGCCTCCCCGATCGAGAACTCCTGCGGGCGGGCCACGGCCAACTGCGCCATCCGGGTGGTGGACCCCGAGGGGCGGGAGGTGCCGCCCCAGGTCAGCGGGGAGATCTGCTTCAAGGGCCCCTTCATCATCCGGGAGTACCTCCATGGACGGGGCCAGGAGAACATCACCGACGGCTGGCTCCACAGCGGCGATATCGGCTGCTTTGACGGGGAGGGGTACCTCTACATCAAGGACCGCATCAAGGATATGATCAACCGGGGGGGCGAGAAGGTCTTTTCCCTCCCGGTGGAGGACGCGATCATGGCCTATCAGGGCGTGAAGCAGGCCGCCGTCTTTGCCGTGGACGATCCCCTCTACGGGGAGGTGCCCGGAGCGGTGGTGATCCCCGCCGCCGGGGCCGTGGTGGACCTGGAGGGCCTACGGGCCTTCCTCCGGCAGCACCTGGCCCACTACAAGGTACCTGTGTACATCGAGCTGCGGCAGGAGATGCCGGTCACCGCCAACGAGAAGGTGCAGAAGTTCCAGCTCCGCCAGGAGTTCAACCAGCGCTACGCCCATCGATAGGACCGGGATATCCGATATCCCGACATAGAAGGACGCCGGACCTGCCCCCAGGAGGGGGACGGGCCCGGCGTCCTTCTGCGCGGGAAAAAGCGGCTGTAAAAACAGGATGGGTGCGGCTATCCGGCACATCACCGCAAAAAATCGCTATTTCCATAGGGAAAGATCTGTGCTATAATGGGGAGCGTGTTTATCCCGGTATACCGAACTGACCGAAAGGAACATAGGACGATGGAAAACAACAGACCCAGGGGTCGTGAAAAGCATGTGACAGGCCCCGCCAAGAGCGTACAGAAACGGGGCGAGGGACTGGGCTCCGGCCCGGTAGGCAGCGATCACCAGGACCGCCAGCCCTCCGGCGGCGGGACCCGGACCAAACGGCAGAGCGGCGGCGGACGGCTGATCGCCCTGCTCCTGGTCCTGCTGCTGGGAGGGGGCGGCGGTCTGACGGCCCTGCTGGGCGGCCAGCAGGACAGCACGCCCCCCAGCCAGCAACAACAGCAACAGACCCAGCCCAGCAGCGTCGATTGGGCCCAGCTTTTGGGGGGACTAGGGGGCAGCGCCTCCTCCGGCTGGCAGACCGAGGCCAACACGGGCCGGCTGGATACCTCCGTGGCCCCCGGCTCTCGGGACAAGTACACCCGTCTCGCGGGCGGCGGGCGGGATACCGTCACCATCATGGTCTATATGTGCGGCACGGACTTGGAGTCCCGCAGCGGCATGGGGACCTCGGACCTCCAGGAAATGCTGAACGCCCGGTTCGGAAAAAGCATCAACCTATTGATCTACACCGGCGGCTGCAAGGCCTGGAAGAACAACGCCGTCAGCAGCACCTCCAACCAGATCTGGCAGGTCCGCGGCGGCGAGCTGGCCTGCCTGCAAAAGGACCTGGGCAGCGTCTCCATGACCTCCCCCGACACCCTGGCCGGTTACATCCGCTGGTGCGCCAAGAACTACCCCGCCAGCCGCTACGAGCTGATCCTCTGGGACCATGGCGGCGGCTCGGTCAGCGGCTATGGCTATGACGAGAAGTTCGCCTCCAGCGGCTCCATGAGCTTAGCCGGCCTGGACTCCGCCCTCCGGTCCGCCGGGGTGCGCTTCGACTTCATCGGCTTCGATGCCTGCCTCATGGCCACAGTGGAGACCGCCCTGACCATGTCCCAGTACGCCGACTACCTCATCGCCTCAGAGGAGACCGAGCCCGGCGTAGGCTGGTACTACACCGACTGGCTCACCGCCTTGGGCCAGGACCCTTCCATGCCCACCCTCCAGATCGGGCAGAACATCGTGGACAGCTTCGTGGACACCTGCGCCCAGAAGTGCCCCGGCCAGCTGACCACCCTGTCCGTCATCGACCTAGCGGAGCTGGAGCATACCCTGCCCAAGGCCCTGACGGACTTCTCCAACGCCGCCTCCCGGCTGATCCGGGACCAGCAGTACCAGACCGTCTCCAACGCCCGGAGCGACACCCGGGAGTTCGCCCAGTCCAGCAAGATCGACCAGGTGGACCTGGTCCATCTGGCCCAGAACCTGGGCATCCGGGAGGGCCAGGCCCTCCGGGATGTGCTGCTGGGCGCGGTGAAGTACAACCGTACCTCCTCCAATATGACCAACGCCTACGGCCTGTCCATCTACTTCCCCTACCGCAAGACCGCCGCGGTGGACCGGGCGGTGTCCACATTTGAGCAGATCGGTATGGACAGCTCCTACACCCAGTGCATCCGCCAGTTCTCTGACGTGGTGGCCAGCGGCCAGGCCGTCTCCGGCGGCGCCAGCTCTCCCCTGCCGGCCCTGCTGGGGATGCTGGGGAGCAGCGGCGGCAGCATCGATGCCCAGGACGTGGCCGCCCTGCTGGGCCAGCTCCTGGGCGGCAGGAGTTTGGAGATGGAGGACCCGGCGGCCTATCTGACCAGTCACCGCTTCTCCCCGGAGGCCCTGGTCTGGACCACCGGCCAGGACGGCCAGCCGGTGCTGCGCCTCAGCGAGGAGCAGTGGGGCCTGGTGCAGACCTTGGAGATGAACCTGTTCTACGACGACGGGGAGGGCTATATCGACCTGGGCCTGGACACCGCCTACGACTTTGACAGCAACGGCGGCCTGCTGGGGGACAGCGGCAGCACCTGCCTGGCCATCGAGGGCCAACCGGTGGCCTACTACCACACCGCCACCCTGGACGATGGGACGGACTGGTCCATCACAGGCCGGGTCCCGGTGCTCCACAACGGCAGCCGGGCGGAGCTGCTGCTGGTGTTCGACAACGACCACCCCTACGGCTTCGCCGCCGGCGTCCAGCCCGTCTATCTCCAGGGGGAGACGGACACCGTCGCCAAGAGCCTGACCGGCCTCCAGACCGGCGATACCCTGGAGTTCCTCTGCGACTACTACGGCTATGACGGGACCTATCAGGACAGCTACCGGCTGGGGGACCCGCTGACCGTCACCGGGGAGCTGACCATCAGCGATGTCCCCTTAGAGGGCAGCACCCGGGTCACCTACCGGTTCACGGACCTGTATGACCAGCACTACTGGACCCCGGCGGTCCCCTGAACCAGTCTCATAAGAAGGGCCTGCTATGATGAAAAAGAAGTATTTGTCCCTGCTCCTAGCGATCGGGATGCTGCTCTCCGCCTGCGGCCAGGCGCCGGAGCCGCCGGTGAGCGGCGGCGGCATCGAGACGGTGGAGCTGACGGTCTGGGGCGCGGCGGAGGACGAGGCGCTGCTCCAGGAGATCTTCGCCTCCTTCCAGTCCTGCTATGCCGGCCAGGCCTCGATCCATATCACCTACCAGCCCCAGAGCGAATCCAGCTGCAAGGACGCCCTGCTGGCCGACCTGGAGGGGGGCGCGGATGTCTTTGCCTTTGCTGACGACCAGGTCGCCGCCCTGGCGGCCGCCGGCGGGCTGGACCCCATCCAGGACCCCGGCCCGATCCGGGCCGCGTCCCTCCCCGCGGCGGTGGAGGCGGCCAGCGTGGGGGGCACCCTCTACGCCTACCCCCTCACCGCGGACAACGGCTACTTCCTCTACTACAACAAGGCCTACTTCTCCGAGGAGGATGTCCAGCGCCTGGACCGGATCCTGGAGGTGGCCGCCAGCGCCGGGCGTCTGGTGACGATGGACTGGTCCTCCGCCTGGTACGTCTACGCCTTCTTCGGCAACACCGGCCTGGAGGTGGGCCTGAACGAGGACGGCCTGACCAACTACTGCACCTGGAACAGCACCGAGGGCCCCATCACCGGCGTGGACGTGGCCCAGGCCATGCTGTCCATCGCCGCCAGCCCGGCCTTCTCCGACCGGACGGACCCCGCCTTCCTGGAGGGGGTGCAGGACGGCTCGGTGATCGCCGGGGTCAGCGGCGTCTGGAACGCCGCCGCCGTCCAGGACGCCTGGGGCGAGGACACCGGCGCGGCCAAGCTGCCCACCTATACCTGCAAGGGGGAGCAGGTGCAGATGGCCTCCTTCTCCGGCTGCAAGCTGATCGGCGTGAACGCCTACTCCGCCCATCCCCAGTGGGCGACCCGGCTGGCGGAGTGGATCTGCAGCGAGGAGAACCAGCGCCTGCGCTTCGCCCGCCGGGGCCAGGGGCCCGCCAACGTCAGCGCCGCCAACTCCCCGGAGGTCCAGTCCGCCCCCGCCATCGCGGCGCTGCTGGCCCAGTCCGGCGCCTCCCAGCTCCAGCGGGTGGGGAGCAAGTTCTGGAGCCCCGTGGCGGAATTTGCCGGCAGCTGCGCCCTGGGCAACCCCTCCGGCGCGTCCCTCCAGGCCCAGCTGGACCATATGGTAGAGGGCATCACGGCGCGCTGACGCGCCATCCTTGGGAGGCAACATATGAAAGGCAAGCTCACATTGCAGCAGCGCCTGCTCCTGCCCATCATCCTGCTGGGACTGGTGACGCTGCTGTCCGACCTGCTGGCGGTGTACAGCATCCACAACGTCCACACCAGCGCCGGGACGATCGTCGATACCTATATGGCCGGTGAGGCGGGGCTGGAGGATATCCGCCGGTCTATGATGGATATCCACCGCCTGGCCCTCAGCCACATCGTGGCGGCGGACCACGCCTCGATGATCCGCCTGGTCCAGGAGATCAAGGCGGAGGAGACGGCCCTGGACGGAAAGCTGGCCAGCCACGCGGCATTCATCGGCCAGGAGGACGAGGCGGTCTACCGGGCGCTCCTGGCGGACTATGACGCCTTCAAGCACGCCCTGGTCCATCTGGTCTGCGCCAGCGCCGACAGCAAGACCCAGGAGGCCTACGCCATGGCCAACGGGGAGGTGTCCGCCCGGTCCACCGCCATCGAGCAGGGCCTGGACGCCCTCTCCGGCTCCATCTCCAACCAGGCCGCGGCGGCCCGGGAGCGCCTCTCCTGGGTCTACGCCTTCGCCCTGGCTGCCAGCGCCGCCGCCCTGGCGGTGGGAGCGGCCCTGATCTGGGCGGCGCTGCGGATCGTCCGGCGGTCCGTCATCACCCCGATCCAGGGCGCTATGGACACGCTCCAGAGCAGCTCCCAGCGCATCACCGGCGTGGTGGGCGAGGTCCGCCGGCGCACCCACACCTCCACCGCCAGCGCCCGCTCCCTCTCGGGCCTGACCCAGCACCTCTCCGCCGCCCTGGAGGAGATCGCGGGGAACACCGCCGCCATCAACGCCAGCGCCAGCCGCACCCAGGGCGCGGCGGCCGGCATGGCGGAGGAGTGCGCCGCCATCACCGCCTACTCCGCCCAGATGCGGTGCCGTGCGGAGGAGATGGAGCAGTCCGCCCTGGCGGAGAAGGAGGCCGTGCGGGCCAAGACGGCGGAGATCCTGTCGGTCCTCCAGCAGGCCATCGAGAAGAGCCAGAGCGTGGACCGGATCGGGATCTTGACCGAGGACATCCTCTCGATCTCCTCCTCCACGGACCTGATCGCCATCAACGCCTCGATCGAGGCCACCCGGGCCGGGGCGGCGGGGCGTGGCTTTGCCGTCGTGGCCCAGGAGGTCCGGCGGCTGGCCGATTCCTGCGCGGAGACCGCCAGCCATATCCAGGAGGTGAGCGGCGTGGTCACCAGCGCGGTCCGCTACCTCTCCGGCAGCGCCCAGGAGCTGGCGGACTACCTGGGCCAGTCCCTGCTGGAGCAGCTGGAGCGGTCCGTCCGGTCCGGCCAGCAATACCGGGACGACGCGGCGTACATCGAGCGCTCGATGGAGGACTTCAACCGGCAGGCGGACCAGTTCCGCGCCGCCATGGCGGAGATCGCCGGGGCCCTCTCCGGCATCTCCGGCGCGGTGGACGGCGCGGTCCAGGGGGTCACCGGGGTCACCAGCAGCACCCAGGTCCTGGCGGAGGACATGGCGGGGATCGCCGCCGGCATGGAGACCAACCAGGCGATCGTCGGCGAGCTCCAGCGGCAGGTGGATATCTTCGCGAAGCTGTAGGGCGCGCCATCACATCGGAGAAAGGAGAGCCAGGTCATGCGGGAGGTGACCATCGGAAAGAACGACGCCGGCCAGCGTCTGGACCGGTTCGTCTCAAAAAAGCTGCCGCTGCTGCCGGCGGCGCTGCTGCAAAAATATCTCCGGCGGAAGCGGATCAAGATCAACGGCCGCCCCAGCAAGGGGGACGCCCGGCTCCAGGAGGGGGACGTGCTCCAGCTGTATATCAACGACGAGTTCTTCGACGCCCCCCAGGAGAGCAGCCTGTTCCTGGCCCAGTTCAAGCCCCAGCTGACGATCGTCTACGAGGACGAGAACCTGCTGCTGCTGGACAAGCGGCCCGGCCTGGTGGTCCACGCCGATGAGAGCCAAAAGGTCAACACCCTCATCGACCACATCCAGGCCTACCTCTACCAGAAGGGGGAGTGGGACCCCCGGGCGGAGAACGCCTTCGCCCCCGCCCTCTGCAACCGGATCGACCGCAACACCGGCGGCATCGTCATCGCCGCGAAAAACGCGGAGGCCCTGCGGATCCTCAACGACAAGATCCGGGACCGGGAGATCTCCAAGAAGTACCTCTGCGCCGTCCTAGGGCAGTTCGAGCCGGCGGAGGGCCGGCTGGAGCGGTTCTTGCTGAAGGACGAGGCCAAGAACCAGGTGGCGGTCTACCGCCGCCCGGTCCCCGGCGGCAAGACGGCGGTGACGCTGTACCGGACCTTGGCCGTCCAGGGCGGGCTGTCCCTGGTGGAGGCGGAGCTGCTGACAGGCCGGACCCACCAGATCCGGGCCACCTTCGCCGATGCCGGACACCCTCTCCTGGGGGACGGCAAATACGGCCGCTACGAGGTCAACCGGCGGTACGGCGAGACCCGCCAGGCCCTCTACAGCTACTTCCTCCGCTTCGACTTCCCCACCGGCGCCGGGGCGCTGGACTACCTCCGGGGCCGGTCCTTCCAGGTGGCCCGGGTGCCCTTCGCGGAGAAGTATTTCCCACAGACAGAAAAAGGCCCCAAGGGCGGGGCCCCAGACAAGGGAGCAAGATCATGACCAGCATCTTATTCGTCTGCTTAGGCAACATCTGCCGCAGTCCCACGGCGGAGTTCATCATGAAGGCCCTGGTGCGGGAGGCGGGGCAGGAGGACCAGTTCACCATCGCCTCCGCCGCCACCAGCCGCAGCCAGTGGGGGGAGCCGGTCTATGCCCCCGCCGCCTTCCAGCTGGCCCGCCATGGCATCTCCTCCAAGGGCAAGTTCGCCATCCCCATGACAGCGGCGGACTACGACAAGTACGACCTCCTGATCGGCATGGACAACGGCAACATCCGCCAGATGCGGCGGATCGTGGGGGATGACCCGGCGGGGAAGATCCGCCTCCTCCTCTCCTTCGCCGGCCGGGAGGCGGAGATCGACGACCCCTGGTACACCGGAGACTTCGAGACGGCCTACCGGGAGATCCTGGAGGGCTGCGAGGGGCTCCTGCGGTACTTACAAGATCACCAGGCTTGATACGGCGGCAAAAGGCCCGGCGCTGTTTGGCAGACAGCGCCGGGCCTTTCCCGTATCATCGACCGTTAAATCACACATTGAAGCGGAACAGGATGATGTCCCCATCCTTCACCACATACTCCTTGCCCTCGGACCGGATCAGCCCCTGCTCCCTGGCGGCGGCCATGGTGCCCACCCGCATCAGGTCCTCATAGGCGATGACCTCCGCCCGGATGAAGCCCCGCTCGAAGTCAGTGTGGATCTTCCCGGCGGCCTGGGGGGCACGGGTGCCCCGGGTGATGGTCCAGGCGCGGCACTCGTCCTCGCCGGAGGTCAGGTAGGAGATCAGCCCCAGGAGGGTATAGCTGGCCTTGATCAGCCGGTCCAGGCCGCTCTCCTCCACCCCCAGATCCTCCAGGAACATCGCCTTCTCCTCCTCGGGCAGCTCGGCGATCTCCGCCTCCAGCTTGGCGCAGACCGGGATGACCTGGGCCCCCTCGGTCCGGGCCCGCTCCGCCACCTTCTGGTAGTAGGGGCAGCTCTCATACTGGCGGAAGCCCTCCTCGTCCAGGTTGGCGGCGTAGATCACCGGCTTGAGGGTGAGCAGGTCGCTGGTGGCGATCAGGGCCCGGTCGTCCTCATCGCAGCCGTAGGTCCGGGCGGGGCTGCCGTCGTTGAGCCAGGCGCGCAGGGCGGTGAACACCTCCACCTCCCGCAGGAACTTCTTGTCCCCCTTGGCGGCCTTCTGGGCCTTGTCGATCCGCCGGTCCACCATCTCCACATCGGCCATGACCAGCTCCAGCTCGATGATGTCGATATCCCGGATCGGGTCGGTGCTGCCCTCCACATGGATGACGTTGTCGTCATCGAAGCACCGCACCACATGGACGATCGCGCTGGTCTCCCGGATATTGGCCAGGAACTTGTTGCCCAGCCCCTCGCCCCGGCTGGCCCCCTTCACGAGGCCCGCGATATCCACGAACTCCACCACCGCCGGGGTGGTCTTTTTGGGATGATACATCTCGCTGAGCTTATCCAGCCGCTCGTCCGGCACCGCCACCACGCCTACATTGGGGTCGATGGTGCAGAAGGGATAATTGGCGCTCTCGGCGCCGGCGTTGGTGATCGCGTTGAACAGGGTCGATTTGCCCACATTGGGCAGGCCCACGATGCCTAATTTCATATTGCTTTACATCTCCTTAAAAAGTCCTGATTTTTCAAGGGTCTCCGGGTGTCGGCCCTTTGACGCTGCACCATTACTGTACCATGTTCCCGATTCAAAACTCAAACCACGCGTCTACCGTCATATCAGGTGACGCAGAGTTTTCCTCTTGAACCTCAGCGCCCTGTCCTCCTGCCTGTCGAGGACCCGTGCTTCCTCCAGCCAGTTTTTGGCTTCTGGAAGCTTTCGGAAACATTTGGATCCGGCTCCTTTCTCGCAAAGAAAGAGAGCGCACTGCCACACCATGAGTATAGCAGATACAGCCCTCTTTCTCAAGCGTTATTTTGCCGCTCTTTTTGATAGGTCATATGAGGCGATCTTGCGGTCAGTTCAAATCCAGTTTTCACGTAGCCTCTGGACGATGCTGCCGGTCCCCGCCTTTTGGTAGATCACCGCCGGAATCATGCCGCAGAGGGCCAGAGCCAGCAGTATATACAGCGCAAAGGGGACTGCCGGATAATGGAACGCGCCAAAACCCAGGGTATTTTGAATCGCGACAAACAGAAGAACATCTGCGGCGGAGCCAACAGTCAGCGCCAAGGCCATCGTTGACGCAAAGTACCAGAGACCCTCCCATACGATCATCTCTCGCACCTGCCGTCTGGTTGCGCCCACTGCCTCCATGGAGGCAAATTCCTTTTGCCGGTTCAGAATATTGGCGCTCATGGTGTTGATAAAGTTCAGGATACCGATGGAAAACAGCACGATAGTAAGAAATGCGGAGAGCTTGGACAGGGAACTTTTCGCCTCGGCCAGCGACTCCGCCAGCTCGATCTTGGATGTCCTGGATATGGCGGGGATATGCTCCGTCAGTGACTTTACCTGATTCAAAATGCTCTGCGCATAGTCCGGGTCGCTGTCGATCTTGATGGAGTAGATAATGGCATCCGGCCTGTATTGGTCAATGACCTTGTTGGAGACCACCAGCCAGGGGGCCGCGCCGCCGTTCATGCCGTCCCGCTCCAGCGGGATCTGGCCCCCGATGGGCAGCTGAAACTGCTGATCCGTATCCATGACGAAAAAGGTCATGGTGTCCCCCTGATGCAGTCCATTCCCGTTCATTTCTGTGGTCAGCAGGAACTCCCCGCGCTCAAAGGCGTCAATGTCTACCGGCGTTTCCGCTGACTGGTCGTAAGCATCGATCACATCGCTGTCCACGCCTACCAGCAGGCTCCAGAACGCCGCGCTTGGACTGTCGATCCAAACCTGTGGATCTGTCAGCTCCATACCGCTTGCCTTCTCAAAGTCACTTTTGATCTGATACCAGTCTCCGTATACTTCTTCAGAATACTGCTCATAGACGGGAACGACTTTCGTGACGCCAAAGGCTTCCACGCCCTCCATCTGCCGCAGCTGGGCCATCATCTCCGGCGTGAAGGACTGCTCCTCCTGGGGCGAGAAGGATGCCCGGCTCATGTGGTTATAGAGAGCGATGTCATGGGCCGTGTTGAAGTCGACGTATTCATCTACCGACAGGCCGTTCAGCACCGTCATACAGAGCAGGAACGTCACACTGCTTAAAAAGAAGGTCCCGATCACAAAGAACGCCTTTGCGGGATGCCGGAAAGCATTTTTTATCCCCATCCAAGGCAGCGTAGCGTGGCCGGTGGAGCGGCTGGTTTGACCCTTGACGCCCTCCTCCGTGTACCGCAGCGCAGCCATGGGAGAGATGGAGAGGACTTTCCGGGCGGTCATGGCGAAGCTGACAAAGATCATCCCGCAGGAGAACAGGGCTGACACAACGGAGACCGCCCAGTGAAGATCCGCCTGGGTAAAGCCCTCCAGCAGATCGCCCAGCAGCAGCGGGACGATCCACTGGGTCACGGCGCAGCCCAGCAACAGGCCGGCGGGGAGCGCCAGCAGCAGGACCCGGCCCATCCGGTAGTAGATGACCCGTTTCAGCTGCCTGGGGGAAATGCCAATAGTTTTCAGCAGTCCATAAAACTGGACATCCTTGGTGACGGAAATGGAGTTGATGTTGTAGATGATCAAAAAGCCGTCCACCATGAAAAACAGGATGACCGCCAGGGCCAGAGCCATATCCCGGAGGGACATCTGCCGCCCGGACAAAACCGTGACCGACTGCTGCTCCGTAAGGCCAAGCTGTTCTGAGATCCGATCCAGGTCCTTCTGAATGCCGCCGGAGGAAAAGGAAAAACCAACTATCGCCGCTGGAAGATCGTGCTGTGACAATACGGCGGTGGACAGGAAGACCTGCTGTCTGGATGCTGTATCGATGTAAGAGGTATCGGTGTAGAAGCCGGAGAGATAGAAGGTCTCATCCTGTACTGCGTCGCAGTCATCCCAGCCCACGGACAGGGTGATCTCCGTACCAACTGCCGGGTCAATACCAAATCGTTTCAACAGCCAGGTGGACATCATGACTTCATTGGCCTTTATGGGATAGTGCCCCTGAAGATCATCCACCAGCGGACTGCCCCAAGTGTCCCAGTTGTCAACTGCGTACAGGTCGATGCTGAGGCCGGACTGTCCGGTGTTCCCGATCAGCCGTCCCAGCTTGTAGGAGACATACAGCGGTTTCCGCACCTGTTCATTTTCCTCCAGTTGGGCCAGCTGTTCGGCGGTGGGGCTGGAAATGATCACATCTGTAGTCGTCCCATAGCTTTTCAAGTCTTGCAAGGCGGAAAAGCTTTGCAGGTCGAAAAAGACGCTGCAAGTAGCCGTGATCAGGATCACCACGATGATGGCCGCAGCAGCGATCAGCCGGTTAGAGCTACGGCTGGCCCTGTAGGATCGCTGGCCGATGACCTGGACTGCTGCTTGTGAATGGGCAACTCGTTTTCCCTGACTCATTGCCTGACCCTCCCATCCTCGATACGGATGATCCGGTCTGCCATCTGGGCAATGGCATCATTGTGGGTGATCATGATGGTAGTCTGGTGGAATTTGACACTGGTGGCCTTCAGCAGAGCGAGCACATCCTCACTGGTCCTGCTGTCCAGGTTTCCTGTGGGCTCATCGGCCAGGATGATCTCCGGCTTCGTGAGCAGAGCGCGGGCAATGGAGACCCGCTGCTGCTGCCCGCCGGAAAGGTTGTTGGGGAGGTCCTGGAGCTTGTCCTGGAGGCCCAGGGAGCGGACGATCGCCTCCATAAACGCCTTGTCCGCCTTTCTTCCGTCCAACTGCACCGGCAGGACGATGTTCTCATAGACGTTCAGAATCGGCACCAGGTTGTAATTCTGGAACACAAAGCCGATGTGACGGCGGCGAAACACCGCCATCTGTTCCTCGCTTTTTTTCGAGAGCCGCTTCCCGCCGATGATGACATCCCCGGAGGTGGGCGTGTCCAGCCCGCCCAGCATATTGAGCAGGGTGGATTTGCCGGAGCCGGAGGTGCCAACGATCGCCACGAACTCCCCGGCGTTGACCGAGAGGGTCACTCCATCCAGGGCCTTTGTGACATACTCCCCCTGCCGGTAATACTTTTTCAGATCAACTGTTTGCAAAATGGGTCCTGCTGGCATTCAAAAGACCGCCTTTCTTAAGAAAATACTCCCCATGGGTCCCATGGAGAGTATAAAAGGAAAATTTCAACACTCTATCTACTTTTGAAAAAAGCGGCCACTCTGGCCCCGGGACCGGTGTTCTCAAGGCGCAGCCAGCCGCCGTGATGCTCGCAGAGCATCTTGCTGGTATAAAGGCCCAGGCCAAAGTGGTCCGCTTTTTCCCGGGTGAAATATGGATCGACCGCTTTTTCCAGGCTGGTTTTATCAAAACCGGGACCATCGTCCGATACGGTCAATATCAATCCCTCCGGTGTCTCATCCAGGCAAAGTTCAACCTGTAAGGCAGCGTATCGAGTGGCATTCGCTATCAAATTGCCATATACCTGGGAGATCAAGTCTCCATCCAATGACAGAGCCGGCGAAGCCGTCCTGTTTTGCATAGAAAGATGTTTTTCTGCCCGTTCGCAGAGGATCGTCCCGCTTTCATACAAAGAGGCCGCTAATGCTTTCAGCGGTGTCTGCCGGTAAACGGGTCGTGTGTCCTCCAGCCGGCGCAGCTGGCTCATGGTGTCCACATAATGCTCCAGCCGGGAGATATGCCGCTGCATGGTGACGGCGGTGGCCCGGGTCTGTTCATCCCCGCTGGTTTGGAGCATTTCATCGTATCCCTTCAAAACGGTGAGCGGTGTCCGAAGATCATGGGCAAAGGCAGCGTTCAGCCGCTTGCGCTCCTCCATCTGCCGCCACATCTCCGAGAAGTTCTGGGCCAGGGCCGCCCGCATGGTCTCAAAGGAGGCGCAGAGCTGCCCCAGCTCATCCCTGCTGTGGGCGGTGACGGTAAAGTCCAGATCGTTTTGGGAGATCTTTTCCGATGCCAGCCGCAGCTCTGCCAGGGGCCGTTTCAGCTTGTTCCGGTAGAAAAGCAGCACCGCCCCCAGGATGCAGAGGGCGGACCACACCGGCGCCGTCACCATGGGCAGGGCCCGGAGGATGTCCACTGTCCGCTGGTCCTTGGGGGACAAGGGGAACGCATCGGTGCCGATGTAGGTCCCCTCCCCCATCCGCTCCCCTCGCTCGTTGGTGAGGTAGTATTTTTCCATGCTGTCCAGGTAGCCAGCGTGGATCTCCCTGATCCTCATGCCGCACAGGTCGTTGGTCATTTCACAGAGGACCAGGGCCAGAAGGGCGGCGGCGGTGATATAGACCACCAGGGTCTTCCGAAGGGAAAGATCGCGCCACCGGCGTTTCAACGGCTCCATTTATAGCCGCACCCCCAAACTGTTTCAATATAAGGCCGGTCTGTGTAAGCGGCGATCTTTGTCCTGATCCTGCGGATATGCTCCGCCACCACGCTGCTGTCCCCCTCGCTGTCATAGCCCCAGATCTTCTCGTAGATCCGTTCTTTGTCAAACACCTGCCCAGGATTTTGGGACAGCAGCTCCACGATCTCAAATTCCTTTTTCGGCAAAGGAATCTCCTCTTTCCCATAGAACAGCTGACGCTGGGTATAGTCTATCGCAAGCTCTCCGGCAAACCTCACCCAAGTATCCGCCTTATGCCGTGCCTCCCGCCGCAGATGGGCACGAACTCTCGCATCCAGCTCTATCAGCGAAAAGGGTTTCAGGATATAATCGTCCCCGCCGGCGGAAAAGCCTTTCACCTTATCGGCGTCCTCGATTCGGGCCGTCAGGAAGAGGATAGGGCAGGAGACACGATCCCGGATCAGCTCACAGACCTCTAAGCCGTCCATATCCGGCATACTGATGTCCAGCAGGATGATGTCCGGGGCCTGCTCGATTTTTCTGAGCGCTTCCGTTCCACTGTGGGCCGTCAGGATCTGATAGCCTTTTCCGGTAAAGAAACTGGCAAGCATGGAGACGATATCCGGTTCATCGTCTACGATCAATAGCTTATAGTCCATAGCGGCACCTTCCTTAAAATATCTACCCCATATGCTCGTCTATGTAGTCGGCCACATCGGACCATCCTTTAATAGAGGTATCCGGGTCGTCACCCTCGTCAGTATCTACCTCGCCATCATACTGCTTGTAGGCCCGGAGGCAGATGCCATCCTTGACATGGATAAACTCTGCGTTCATATCTTCATCGTAATAGGCGTAGATCAGCTCATCCTGGCCGGCAAGCTCCACCCAGCCGGAGACGCCCCATCCGAAGAGCTGGGTGCCGGAGAGATCCTCCACCAGCGTCCAATCCCCCCGCTTCTCGAACTCTATGTCCTCATAGTCCGGGAACCGAGCCTTTACCTCTTTCTTGGGGGCTCTGATCATCACTTTGCAGTCTGACATACGATCCGTCCTTTTCTGTCAATAATTTTAAGCTGTTTATTTCCAGCCTTCCTCATTGCTGCCTGTTTCATAGCTCAAAGGAGAACTATGGGGGTAATCGTCAGCGGAACGCCGGTGCTTTAACGCCCACGCCTTCCTCGGAACATAGAGCAGAGCTTCAAAATCCATGCTCCATACCTTTTTCATTCTCCCCCGCTTGACTTTCTCATAGAGATCCGGCCCGTTGATCAAAGCGACGCACCTGGAATATAAAAATGTGTCGTCACACATGAGCGGGGCGACCTTCTCGCATTGCTCCGCCAGCTTTTTCGTGTCCAGGTCATACAGCAGTTCCGTCATAAGATCATCGAACGCAAAAATGATCTGGTCATCCTGTTTTGACAGGTACCGGATCACTGGCCGGAGGACCTTGTCATCGTTCCATTCATCTTTCCAATCGCACAGCTCCATCGTCGTCCAAAAGAGATCGAATTTTCCGGGCATATCTGTTTCATCCTCCTCCTGGAAAATTTCATTTATATATGACTGCCTGTTTTGCTTATGGATAAAGCCCGCACACCTTTGGGTCCAGCTCCTCGACCCACTCCGTGAACGCCGGCCCCGACAGCTCGCTGTCAAAAAAACAGCGCAACGGCCTTGCCGCCGTCCAGCCAGGAGAGCAGACATCCAGTGCCTCCCTGTCCCCAGACCTGGAAGGGGAAATGGCTCCGGGTACTGTCACAAAGGGTCTCCACATCAGAGTACAGCACCAACTGCTGGAACAGATCCCAACTCTCCAAATCTCCCAGCTTTTCGATGTGGACGGCCCCGGTTGTCCGGTCTGCCTCCGCAAAGACGGCGATGCCGTTCTCCTTCATAAATGTAAGGATTTTCTGCTCCATCTGCATTTCCTCCCGTTGTTCATTCTGGTATCGTAATGATATATTCCTCGTCAAATTCATCGTTTTTATCATCGCAGGTCATGCGGAACTGATTTTCCGAAAGCCATTCCACACCAAAAGATACAGTCTCCATAAAGCCACCGCCCGGATAGGTCCAGATCTCCCGCTTCCCACACCAGGTCTTTTGGTAGACATACGGGCGGCATACATGGTCGTACTCGATGATGATGGTGTTTGTTCCCTGGGGCGAGACGAAGATCTCCCGGTTGGCAACAAACAAGGTGTCACAGCAGCCCCGAAAGAGACAGATCACCAGAAGGAGCGCCGCTGATCCGGCTATGTATTTGAGCTGCTTACTCTTCATCATCCTCCAGATCATCCTCTTCGTCATCCTCATTCTCGGTCAGAGCATTGATAAACGCTGTGATGGATTCCGCCAGATAGGTGATATGCTCCTCCGGGTCCTCGCCGTATTCAAATTCGTGATCGTAATAGTAGATGGCGCCAAGGTCAGATTCTCTTACGCTGAAGCAAAAGAGGTTTCCCCCGCCCTCCTCGGCGAAAGGGATCAGCCAGTCCGGGATGACGCCGTCGTCCTCTCTCAAAAGGCTCAGCGTTTTCTCCAGGGGCCGCTTTCTTCCGTCCCGCACGGGGATGAACAGGTCTACCATGTAACCGTCGCCGTTTTTGTCTGTAAAAACGGTCCTTTCCGGGCATCCGCCATTATAGACCAGATAGTGTTCCCGCATCTCCCTAGGGATCTTTACATGAAATTTCCGCTCTATGCGGTCTAAGTCCTCTTCCTTTGCCGTTCCATCGGCGTACAGAATTGGGTTGTCGTACATCGTTCATGTCTCCTTTTTAGAAAATCGCGGGGGAATTTTTACCTTATTTTGCGCTGATATTATAAAGGGTGATCTTCAACTTTTTATCTACTCTTGCTACTAAAGCTGCCAAAGTCCCAATTCTTCATTCCTTATTTCTCACCCCACCGGCATATATTTGTTCAAATATTCCTCAACTGTCGCCATCCACTGCTTGTAGAGCGCATGGTCATTCTGTGATCCGTGGCCGGAGTGGGGCATCTCAAAATATTTGTGATCCACACCGTTTTCTTCCAGCGTCGCCTTCAGCCGTAGGGACGCCTTAAATGGCTGCACCCGGTCATAAGTCCCATAGGCGACAACGGTGGCCGGGGCGTCGGTCGTGATCCAGTCAACGGCGGAGATAGGCTTCATTTTCTTCAGATAGGAGCCGTCCTTGATCTCCTCCACCGAAAGCATCTCGCCCAGCATAGCGCTGAAAATACCCGCCGCCCCCTGATAGCTCTCCTCTGTCTCCCGGTCAAAGCCGTAGTTGTCCCAGTCCTCCCGATGGAAACAGGATGGTCCCACCGCGCCGAAGGTCAGCTTCACGGGGACAGGTGCCTGGGCGGCATCCCGATAGGCATAGATCATAGCCAGAGCGTGACCCGCCGAGCCGCCGGCGATGGCCATACTGTCGATGTGGTAGCCCTCCTTTTCCGCCGCCTCGATCACCTTGGGGATGGCGTTTTTGATCTCGTTGGACTGGGTCAGCACACTTGCGCCGTTGGTGGCCCCGCCCTCCAGCTCCGCGAACAGGGTGTAGTTGATACCTGCCGCCACATAGCCCTTTTTGCACAGCCAGGAGAGCATTTCCACATCCCCGCTCTTGTCCCCGGCGGTGAAGCCCCCGGCGTGGAGGTAGACCACCAGACCATAGCTCCCCTTCCCGCTGTCGGCGGGCAGATACAGGTCAAACTTGTTGGCCTCCCCGTCCCCATAGGGCAGATCGACCATGCGTGTCCCCAGCTCGTCGCTCCACGCCACGCTGTATTCCTTTGCCCACCCTGGCTGGATCACAACTTTAGAGGCAGCTCCGGCCCCAAACGCCAGAACGAAAACAAGGATACCCATCCAGATCGGCACAGTCCTCACCCTCTTTTCTTTTGCGGCCTTTCTCATAAGAAATCCCCTCCAAACAGGGTGCCGCCGATCAGCAGGTCCATAGCGGCCCGCGCCGCCAGCCGCCCCAGGACAAAGGCCACTACAGCGATGATGAGCAATATCAACAACCGTTTCTGCGTCAATGTCATATGGAACTCCCTCCTTGACAGACTTTTTGTTGTATGCTATGATCTGTAACGATCGTAACAGCAACACAAGTGTAACAGCAGGAAATGATCTTGTCAATGGGGGCAGCAAAAATGGAACAAAAGGCGAAAAATGTTTCACCGTTCAGCAACGAGAGCCGCAACGCCTATGTGGTGGAGCATCTTACCAGCTCTATGCTGGCGCTGCTGAAAGAAAAGCCGATCAGCGAGATCTCTATCAGTGGATTATGCGGCATGGCTGGAGTAGGGCGGACATCCTTTTACCGCAATTACGAAAAAAAGGAAGATATCATCAAAGCATACATTGAGTATTTATTTCAAGATCGGGTGGACAGATGGAAAGAGACCCCTGACCTCCCGGTAAAAGAAGTGGTGCGAATCGTGTTTTCCCATTTTGAAGCAAACCGAGAGTTCTACACCCTGTTAAACGAGAGAGGCTTGGTTTATCTTCTCAAAGACATCATTTTAGATTTGTGCGGCTTTGATCCGGAGCAGGAGATGCCCGCCGCATATTCCTCCGCTTATGTTGCATTCTTTTTGTATGGCTGGATCGAAGTCTGGTTCCGGCGGGGAATGAGGGACACAACGGAGGAGTTGATCGCTTACCTGCCCCAATAGAAGGTCCATCAAAAAGCGGAGCTTCTGAATTTTTCCAGAAACTCCGCTCAGCCCAAATGATCAGATCGATCGTTTTTCTCGCCGGGTGGCGAGCAGAACATACAGTGCAAACCATGCAATGCAGTGAACAGCCAGGATCCCAATATCCTTCAACGCTGTTTTTGTGTTTCCGGCGGACAGGGCCATGATGCCCTCAAAGGCAGGCTGGGACGGGACGATATTGCAAATGACCGCCAGCGGCCCGCTCACCCCGATCAGGGCGCACACAAGGGGTACGGCCAGGAACAGCAGCATGACGATCTTGATATAGACCACGCCGGTCATCAGTCCCTCGGAGAGCTTGCCGATGAACAGTCCGATCATCGCCGCCACAAAAGCAGACAGGACGATCAGCACCAGCATCGTTTCAAAATGCAGTCCAGACATCTGGAAACAGATACACGCCGTTACGAAAGAGGACAGGCTGCCAAACAGGAACCCCACCACGACCTTCTGAAAAGTGTACTGGCTGGGCGTCATGGGCAGGATCTCATTGACGAAGGCCACGCCGTCCTCTTTTTCAGAGATGATGTTCATGGCGTTGAAGGTACAGCCCATGAACATGGCGACGATCAGCACAGCGGGGATGAAGATGCCTTGCAGACTTTCCAAAATGTCCGGGCGTTCCAACATTTGGACCTCCACCTGTTCCGCCGTCTCCCGCCGCTCATAGAGGGCCGGGAGGGTAGCCGCCGCCTGCTGGAAAATATCCAGCTCGTCACCGCTGATCGCGGTCCTGAGACTGTCCCCGTCCGCCTGCACGCCGATGACGTTGGTGGACGGCTCGTTGATGGCGGCGGTCAGCTCCTCCTGAGTCTCATAGGCCGTCACCGGGCCGTACCGCTCCAACCAAGTGACCGTCTGTGGGGACAGGCCGTTTTCCAGTACGCCGAAGTGCAGTTCTCCCAGGCTGGACATATCAATGGAACCCATAAAGTTCAGCGCCACTGCTGCCAGGATGGGCAGCAGGAAGGTCATCAGACAGAATTTATCCCGCAGGACGCTTTTCAGCTGATATTTTAAGCCTTTCACGCCTCACCCCTCCTTTCCGATTTCCCGGCGGAACGCAAGCTGTACCGCCAGAAACAGAAGCACGATTGCGCCCGCAGCGCCGGCATAGTAGACAGGGGAAATGGCTGTTCCAAAATAGGCGTTTTTCAGGCCCATGTAGACGTGATAAAACGGGTGCCAGTTGATCCAGTCAAACTTCACCGATGTGTTGGCGGACAGAAATACCGGCGTCGCGGCAAAAATGGCGATGACCAGATAGGCCAGTGTAAACTGCCGGAGATCCTTCAGCAGCAGGGCACAGAGCAAACCTACCAGAGCCATCATCAGCGACAGGATGGCCGTCTGGAGCAGGACCACAGGCAGCACCGCCGCCCCTTCTGCAGATCCCACGTTCAGCAGGGTGAGCAATATGGCGAAGACCAGATCGGAGAGCAGGAACACGGTCAGCTTGGACAGGATAAACAGATCTTTTCGCAGCGGCAGAATGGCGTGGACACGGATCACTCCAATCCCTTTTTCCTTGAACAGCACGGCGGCGATCCCCAAAAATCCTACGGCGGTCAGCTCAAAAAACAGCATTTCGCAGGTGATCTCTTTCCTCGCTTTTTGTTCTGGCGTGTTCGTGCCAAGCACCTCTGGGGCAGGGCTGGCCGAGAGTTCCAGCAGGGACAGGGCATAGTCGGCCCGGTGGCGGTCAACGTGTTCCGCTCCTTCGTAGAGTACCACCCGCACCTCCCCGGTGCTGGCGTCCAGCCCCACGCCGTTGGCATCGGAAAGCAGAGCGGCGTCCATGGCCTCCATAGAGGAAACAGTCTGCACCAGGGGCGATCTTTCTGTCTGTGTCCCCGCCGGGTCGTACAGATACACGTTGTAGGGCGGCATCTGCATAAAGCGGATATAGCCCAGGTCCACATAGGCTGTATAAAGGGCAAGAAACCCTATTGCCATCAAGAAAAATTTCCCCGATACCAGCATCCGGCAGTCCTTTTTGAACAGAGCGCGAAAACTGTTTCCCATCAGGACAGCCCCCTCCCTGTGTACTGGATGAACACATCCTCCAAAGTCGGTTCTTGGGAGTGGATGCTGATGATCTCATCATGGGCAAAGGGGATGCCCGCCTCCAGTTCCGGTGCCTCTATGGTTTTCGACTCCCGCTGTCCCTGGTACAGATAGTCGATCACGACCCGGTGATCACTGTTTTTCTCCTTCAGACGTTTGGGCGTATCCAGAGCCACCAGGTTCCCGTTGGAGATGAACGCCACCCGGTCGCACAGGAGGTCAGCGTCCACCATGTTATGGGTGGTGACAAAGACCGTTGTCCCCTTTTTGCGCTCCTGCTCAATGATCTTGCGGAACAGCACCGCACCGGAGGGGTCCAGGCCGCTGGTGGGCTCGTCCAGGAACAGCAGCCGGGGATCATTCACCAACGCACGGGCCATGCTCACCCGCTGGCGCATCCCCTTGGAGTAGGAGGACACCGGCTTTTTCAGAAAGTCCGGCTTAAATTCCAGCGCATCCAGCAGTTCCCCCACATCCCGCCGCTGCTCCTTAGGGTAGAAAGAGGCGAAGTAGTTCAGATTATCCACGGCGCTCAGATCGGCATACAAGTAGGGAAACTCAAACAGGACGCCGATCTTCTGGAAAAACTCCTGCTCGTGGAGGTTGGAGATGTCCCGCCCGAACAGAGAGACCTTACCGCCGTAGCCCTGCAAGATCCCAGTGAGGATCTTCTGGGTGGTGGACTTCCCGGAGCCATTTGGCCCCAGGAAGCCGAAGATCTCCCCGTCCTCCACCGTAAAATCCAGCCCATGGAGGGCCTGCTTGTCCTTGCTGTAGGAGAACGTCAGGTCCTTGACCTCGATCACTCTTCGTCACCCCACTTTCCCCGCTGGTCCTTCTCCTGCTGGCGCTTGCTCCACCACTTCATGAACTTGACCTTGAAGGGGATGGAGATGGCCAGCACCGCCGCGATCACCAGCCACCAGTACCACGCTAAACCTAAGAACATAAAAACCCTCCTTATATAAGATAAGGAGAGTTTAGAGGGCTGGTGTGAAATTCGTGTGAGGTCTCTGTGAGATTCGTGTGAAATTATTCGATAATAGGGATGGAAAACCAGAACCGCACTCCGTCCGCTTGATTTTCCGCTCCATAGGGAAGATCCTGCATGGACAAAATTTGTGCCACGATAGACAGTCCCAGCCCGGAGCCGCTGTATGACCCACCACTGCCTCGATAGAACTTTGTCCATATTTTAGGCAGGTCACTTTCTGGAATGGGCCTGCCCTGATCGAAAATGGAGAAATGCAGCGTCCCATCATCCACTGTCAGTTCTAGTCGCAGGACGCCGCCGGGATACACATTTTTCTTGGCGTTGATGAGCAGGTCGTCCAAGACCTGCTCCATGCGCCGCTGGTCTGTCCTCACAAAAACCTTTTGGTCCGGCAGCTCATATTGCAGTTCAAAATCGGTATCCAGGGCGTCGATCAGAAGCCGCCCGGCTACTGTTTCCGCCAGCTCTACAAAGTCAAACCGGGAAATGTTCAGGCTTGCGGCCCCGCTCTCCAGAGCCGACAGATCCAGCAGAGTCACGATCAGGCCATTCATGCGCTCCACTTCGGAAACGATCACCTGGGCGTATTTCCGCTGCTGGGCTTCATCTGTCTCGTCTTGCAGACCCTCGGCATAAGCCCGAATGATGCCCAGCGGGGTCTTCATCTCATGGGATAGACTGTCCACCAACTCCTTGCGTTCAGCCAGCAGATGCCGTTCCTTTTCCACGTCCCGTTCAAGCTGGGCATTTGCGTCCTCTAAACGGGCAAGGGCCTGTTGGAGATTTTCAGCCATCGTGTTCAGGCTGACAGACAATTCCCCAAATTCATCGGACGAAACAAGGTCGCAGGGTGCTGAAAAGTCCAGTTCCGCCATGCGCTTTGCAGAGGCGTTCAGTTTGCCGATCGGCCTTGTGATAAAGCGGCCCATAAAAAAGTCAATGCCAAAGACCAACAGCAGGACAGATCCCAGCCAGATCAGGAGGGAGGCGTCTTTGCTGACTGGCAGACCGGTAGAGAGAATGTAAAAAAAGAGCAGCGCGATTCCCGCCAGCTTGGAGAGCATCAAGATCTTTTTCCGCACAGTGCGCAGGGAAAACAATTCCTTCATACCGCCACCTCGAATTTATAGCCGGAGCGAATCAGGGTGACGATATGCCGGCCCTCGTCTCCCAGCTTTTGCCGCAGGGTCTTGATGTGGGTGTCCACGGTACGGGTCGTTCCCTCGAAGTCGTAACCCCAAACACGGTTGAGAAGCTGCTCGCGGCCGAAGATCTGCCCGGGGTTTGCCATCAGAAAAGCGAGCAATTCATACTCTTTGTGAGTCAAAGAGATCTCCTGACCGTCCAAATAGACCTTGTGGGCGTTGGGCTGGAGCATGATCTTTCCGGCGGTGATCGCTCCGGCAGAAGCGGGGGAGGAACGGCGCAGGAGGGCGTTCACCTTTGCCAGCAACACCTTGGGGCTGAAGGGCTTTGTCATATAGTCGTCCGCACCGTAGTCATAGCCTTTCAGCTTGTCGTCCTCCGCACTTTTGGCGGTGAGCATGATAATAGGCATATCGCTCATTTCCCGCGCCATCTTGCAGACGGAGAAACCGTCCAGATGGGGCATCATCACATCCAGAATCATCAGATCCATAGGGTGACCTTTCAAAATGACGAGGGCATCTATACCATCGTCGGCAGTAAAGCAGATGTGTCCGCTTTTTCGTATATGATCCGCAATAATGTCCTGCATAGCCTTTTCATCTTCGACGATCAGTATGTTTGCCATAGCTTCCTCCCTTGATGGCGAAGTCATGTTTGAAATAACGGCGCCCCACGCAACATCCATCCCTGCAAAGCACATTATACTTCTTTTCCCTAAATAGTACAAGAAGCCAAGCAACTCTCTATTCCCTTGGATGTCTCTTGGATCATCGTCAATAAAAGAAAAAGCGGACTTCCCTTATCATTAAAGGTATGGTAGAATACGGTATCATGATCAGGAGCGTATTGAAAATGACCAATGATAAAGTTTTTCAGATGGATCTTGGAAAAGTGTACGGACTTTTGCTGGATAAGGCCACCCGGAAGGGCCGGACAAAGGCCGAGGTAGATGAAGTCGTCTGCTGGCTGACGGGGTACAGCCCGGAGCAGCTGGAGGCGTTCCGCCCCTCCGGCCTCTGCTATGGGGACTTTTTCCGCAACGCGCCCCAGCCCAATCCGAACCGGGCGCTGATCAAGGGCGTGGTCTGCGGCGTCCGGGTGGAGGAAGTGGAAGACCCGCTCATGCGGGAGATCCGCTATCTGGACAAGTTGATCGACGAGTTGGCGAAGGGGAAGCCTATGGAGAAGATCTTGCGGAAATAGGAGGGAGCAGTCATGTGGGTATGTCCCAAGTGCGGGCGGTCATTCAAAAACACGGAGCAGAGCCACTACTGTGGGAAGCCTCCGGCGACGATTGAGGAGTATATCGCCGCCCAGCCGGAGGAGGCGCAGGACTATCTGCGGCAGATCAACGCCGCCATCAAGGCCGGCATCCCGGAGGCCAGGGAGAAGATCTCCTGGAGTATGCCCACCTACTGGAAGGGCCGCAACCTGATCCAGTTCGCGGCCTCCAAGCGGCACATCGGCCTGTACCCCGGCCCGGAGGCCGTGGAGGCGTTCGCTGCCCGGCTGACGGAGTACAAGACCAGTAAAGGCACGATCCAGTTCCCGTACAGCAAGCCGCTCCCGCTGGAACTGATCGGAGAGATCGCGAAGTGGTGCGAAGAAAATAACTGAGGCACGCTGTTATGTAACTTCGGTCTTCTCACAGAACCACCTCAGCGGATGTTCCTCCGCCGCAGGCAGTCTTTAGCAGGGATCTGGAAAGCCGTCTTGATCGAGAAGATCTTCTTTTGGAAAAATCAAAACGAAATAATTTGAAAATTTTATTTTTTTGATTGCATTTATTGAGATATCGGTTATACTACAAGTGAGGAGGGCACTGTTATGCTGATCGAATTCAAATTTTCAAATTATCGCTCTTTCCGTGACGAGAGCTGCCTGTCTATGGAGCCTATGGGCCTGAGCAGGATGAAGGAATGCCTGATCCCGTATAAAGCAGTTGGCCTTTTGCCGGCGGTCGCTCTCTTTGGAAAAAACGGGGGCGGCAAAACGAATGTGATCCGCGCCTTCTGGTTCGGCGTAAAATTTATCTGCAATGCCCAGAGGACACAGCACGAAACTGCCCCGATCCCTGTTCAGCCCTTCCTGCTGGATGACACCTCGCAGAACGAGCCCACCGCGTTTGAGTTTTCCTATATACTGGACAACATCAAATACATCTATGGATTTGCCGCAACGAAAACGGCAGTTGTGAAGGAATACCTGTACCATTCTCCAAAGGGCCAGAAGGCGATGGTCTTTTTCCGTAACGGCCAGAACTTTGAATTTCGGGAGGGGCCTGACAAGAAAAAAAGGGAGCTGATCAGTGAGGCGGTAGCCCCCAATCAGCTGTATTTCTCTGTGGCGTGTACGATGAACGAGCAATCCTGTATGTCCGCTATGCGCTGGTTCCGGGAGCATCTGCTGTTCTCCCGTGATTATACAGACCTCTCCGACCAGCTGATCGAGCATTCGGAAGATCCCAATATGCTACAAGCCATCAAGCGCTACGCCATAGAAGCGGACCTGGGGATCCAGGATATGAAATTTGAGGTCAAAAGTACAGAGCTGACAACGGCGGATCAGCTGCCGGCCGATCTGCCGGCAGGGATCATAGCGGCCTTGAAGCAGTTCGCAAAGGCCCTGTCAGACGACCCCAATGTTTCTGAGCGCAAGCTGCAAATGGGGGAAGTGAACGTCACCTCCTTCCACTGCGGCCTGGACAAAGAGGGGCGGGGCCATCTGTATGGCCTGCCGCTTTCTGTCGAGTCAGACGGCACAAGACAGCTCATGGCTCTGGCCCCGGCCATTGAATATGTACTGTCCTGCGGCGGAGTGCTGCTTGTGGATGAACTGGAGAACCGGATACATCCTCTTCTCATGCAGCTGATCATCTCGAAGTTTCAAAACCCGAGATCCAATCCGAACCACGCACAGCTCATTTTTACCACCCACAATACGGAATTGCTGGACGCCGGCCTGATTCGAAAAGACCAGATCTATTTTGTGGATAAGGATAAAACAAGCGGAAGCTCCTCTCTATACAGCATCAGCGAGTTTTCTACCACCACCAACGAGAATATCCGCAAGGGCTATCTGCTGGGGAAATATGGCGCTACACCCGAGCTGGATATAGAGGAGGTATAGCTGTGGCACGCCAGACGAGAAAGACAAAACCGCTGATCTACGTTTTCTGTGAAGGGGAGAGCGAACAAGCCTACACCAAATTCCTGAAAGAGCGGTTTTCGGATACCGCGGTCATCAAATGTGTGCCGCAGACCGGCTTGTTCCAGGAGGCGAAGGACAAATTTGATAAGGAGCCGCGGTATCGGGACAATGTGGATGTGACAGACGAGATCTGGTTTTTCTTCGATGTGGAGGACGATGAAGTTCCCGCCGGGCCGAGGGCCTCTATCCCCTGTTGGTGTCCTTTGCGTTCGGAAAGACGGCAAAGTATGGGATATCGATCCAGATATGCAGCATACCCGAGGTGAGCGGCAAGAAGCGTATGGTGGTGGCATAGAGCAGCAGCTTTTGCAGGGTATACATGAACTCATCCCCCCTGAACTCCACATAGGTACACCAGAGCTCGATGGTGGCCGTGAAAGATGAATAGTCTATGGTCGCTTTGATCTTCCCGCAGAACTCCTTGACGATCGCCTCACAATCCTTGATCAGTCCATCAAAGATCTGGGGGGCTGGCGGAAAGACCAGATACATATGCTCCCGCATGAAGCGCCGCTGTTTGGCGAGGAGCGCCAGGACCTCCGCCGGGCTGATGGAATCGATCGCGTCCATCACCTCTTCCCCCATGGGGTATTCCTTCTCATACACATAATTCTCCATCATCTGCCTCCTGTATGTGTGATATCTCTGGATATGGGGTCGATCGTGATGACCTCCCGCCCCTGTTCCTTGGCATAGCGCACCGTCATCCCCGTCCCGCTGCGGTAGGCCCCATCGTAGACCGCCAGCAGGCTGGGAGCGACACACACCAGACAGCGGTTGCGCTCCAGCATACAGTTCTTGTGATAAACGCGGCTCACATAGGACGCTTCATCGGCCTGCCCCAGAAGGGAGCGATACCGCTCCTGCGCCGGGGCGGGCCATTTGCTTTCCTGGCCCTCACAGGGCAGGACGCAGCGGAGCCTGACAGCGGGACGGTCCTTTTTGAGGTCCAGGGCAATCTGTGCCGCCCAGAGGTCCACTCCCTGGGCCATGCCAGAGAAGAAGTCCGTCATGCCCCGGTCTGCCAATGCTTTCATCTGCCCGGCCAGGACCTGTTTCAGCAATACGCAGTCCCGGGCGGCCTCGTTGTAGCCCCAGGGGAAACTTTTGGGCCGGTGGCCCGTGATGGCGCAAGCGCTTTTGTTCATATGGTATCAGACCCTTTCTATTATGAGTATAAAACTATAGTATCTATTTTAATTTCTATTTAGATAATATATATGTAATCATTGATAAAAAATAATGCTATCATGCTTTAGATAGCAGGTGATACAAATGAATCTTGATGTAAGTGCCCGGATAAAAGAATTAAGAATGGCGCGCGGACTGTCCACAAATAAACTCTCTAATATGGCGGGATTATCACAAAGTTATGTGCGGAAATTGGAGAGGGGCGAGAGCAAACCAACAGTCGAATCCTTGGAATTGTTGTGTCATGCGTTGGGGATCACATTCGAGGATTTCGTCAATTATAAGGATAAATCTGTCCTTCAACTCCAAGCGATCAAGATCATCGGCACATTGAGCGACGAGCAACTGGAAGGCTTTTGCAAATTGATGGATTCGGACTGATCGATCAGGAAGAACGTGGACGAACGCTGTTGCTGTGCCGAACACCGTCTAAATTAGTATATATCAACTTGCGCAATATTGCAATACCAGTATTTTTAGGATGGAAGCACTATCTGCGGTGATTATATGTCGAAACTATTGGGCAGCGAGACATTGGGCAACAACATCAAAAGGATACGCTGCTCTTGTGGGCTGACACAAGAACAGACTGTAGCTAGATTACAGGTGCTAGGCTCTCCGATCAGCCGCAGCACCTATTCGCTTATAGAAATAGGACGGGGCAACATTTTTGTAAATGACTTAGTAGGTCTACAAAAAGTATTCGGTGTCAGCTATGACGAGTTCTTTAGAGATATCCCTCCTTCCCGTGACCCTCAATGACGAGGCTCAGCGGCCCAACTATCATATCACAGTGAACAGGCCCCCCGGATAAGACCGGAGGGCCTGCTTTGTTTTACATATCAGATCATTTCCGCGGTCAGCCCGCCTGGGCGCCGCCCCACTCCACCACGGTGAAGCCCTCTCGAACGAAGGGCGTGAAGGTCTGGGGCTCGATCTCCACAGGCCGTTCCAGGGGCCGCCAGGCCATGAACACCCGGAGGACACTGTCCGGGGCCGGGTCGATCTCCAGCCGGGCGCTCTCCTCATAGGCCGCGCCCTGGAAGGCGATCAGATCGTAGGCGTTCTCCTGCATCCGTGGCATCCAGTAGGTGATAAAGTCGTTGTACTCCCTAGGCGTCAGCCCCATCTCCGCCAAGACCTCCCGCAGGAACGTCCCGGTGTCCTTCCCGGCGACGCAGAAGCCCTGGGAGAAGTCCCAGTCCGTGTCAGAGATCCCTTCCCAGAAGAGGTAGCCGTACTCATTCCCGGCTCCATCATAGAGGGTGCCGTCCGGCCGGGCGGTGACCCGCCAGCCGTCCTCATAGGCCGGCCAGGCGGCGGTCAGCTCCCCATCCAGGTCCAGCCGGACCGTCACCTCTGTCTCTTCCTCCGGGTAGAGGTAGATCACCGGCTTTTCATCCACCTCGCCGCTGTCACGTTGGAGCAGATACAGTCCGCCCAGGACCAACAGCGCCACGACCGCGATAAAAGCAACGATCTTCCCAAGTTCCTTTTTATCCATACCGGGATCCCCCTCTGCATTTTACCTGCCTAGACGGAGTTTATTTCTTCTTCGCGTAGGGCGTATCCGCCAGGGGCAGGCTGTAGCGCCGCTGGCCGTCCAGCTGATAGTACGCCTCGGAGATAGCGGGAGCAGTGGGGATGGAAGTGATCTCGCCGATGCCGATCGCGCCATAGGCCAGATCCAGTCCCGGCTTCTCCACCACGATGGGCACGATCTCCGGGATCTGGTTGGCCCGCAGCAGGCCCAGGGTGCCGAACTTGGCGGTGGGCTTGCAGTCCTTCAAGGGGAACTGCTCCGTCAGGGCATAGCCCATGCTCATGACGACGCCGCCCTCGATCTGCCCCTCGCAGCTGAGGGGGTTCACCGCCTTACCCACATCGTGGGCGGCGACCATGCGCTTGATCTTGCCGTTCTCGTCCAGGACGCAGACCTGGGTGGCGTAGCCATAGGCCACATGGCTCACCGGGTTGGGCACGTTGGCCCCCAGGGGATCCGTCTTGGCCAGATACTCGCCATAATACTCCGTGCCGTTCAGGTCGGAGATGGTCTTGCCCTCCAGGGCCTTCTTCAGATCCACGCAGGCCCGGCGGCAGGCCTCGCCGGTGATCAGGGTCTGCCGGGAGCCGGAGGTCATGCCGGCGTCCGGCGCGTTATAGGTGTTGGAGCGCTCATAGACGAACGTATCAGGGCCGATGCCCAGAGTCGTGCAGCAGATCTGGGTCAGCACGGTGCCCAGGCCCTGGCCGATGCAGGAGGCGCCCGCCCGGATATGGATCTTCCCGTCCTCCACGGTCAGCCGGCAGCGGCCCCAGTCGGGGATGCCCACGCCCACGCCGGCATTCTTCATGCAGCAGGCCAGGCCCACATACTTCTCCCCCTCGATGTAGGGCTTCACTGCCTCCAACGTCTCCACCAGCCCGGTCTCCGGGCCCACGATCTGGCCGTTGGGCAGCACCTCGCCGGGGCGGATGGCGTTGCGCATACGGATCTCCCAGGGGGAGATGCCCACCAGCTCCGCCATCTCGTTGAGCAGGGTCTCCACGCAGAAGCAGGTCTGGGTCACGCCGAAGCCCCGGAAAGCGCCGGCGGGGGGATTGTTGGTGTAGTAGGCATATCCGTCCACCTGGAAGTTCTCATAGTGATAGGGGCCGGAGGCGTGGGTGCAGGCCCGCTCCAGCACCGGCCCGCCCAGGGAGGCATAGGCCCCGGTATCGGTGACCACGTTGGCGGCCACGCCCTGGATGATGCCGTTCTCGTCGCAGCCCATGGCAAACTCCATCTCCATGGGGTGGCGTTTGGGGTGGATCAGGATACTCTCCGCCCGGCTGAGCTTGCACTTCACCGGCTTCTTCGTCAGGTACGCCGCCAGGGCCGCCAGGTGCTGGACCGTCACGTCCTCCTTGCCGCCGAAGCCGCCGCCCACCAGCATATTCTTGACCTTCACCTTCTCCCGGGGCAGGCCCAGCATGGGCGCGGTCTGGTGCTGGGCATCGTAGGCCCCCTGGTCGGAGGAGAGGATCATCACCCCGTCCCCATCGGGATAGGCCACCGCGCACTCCGGCTCTAAGAAGGCGTGTTCGGTGAAGGGGGTAGAGAACTTGTGGCTGAGCACATACTTGCTCCGGGCGATGGCCAGGGCCGCGTTGCCCCGCTGGACGTGCTTGTGGGCGAAGAGGTTGCCGCTCCGGTGGACCAGGGGGGCGTCATAGGCCTTGGCCTCCTCCGGGGAGCGGACGGGCTTCAGCACCTCATACTCCACCAGGATCATCCGCTTGGCCTTCTCCACGATCTCCGCAGTCTCCGCTACCACCAGGCAGATGGCGTCGCCCAGGTAGTGGGTGGTGCCGCCTATGGGGATCATGGTGTCCCAGTCCTGGGTCAGGTGGCCCACCTTGTTCGACCCAGGGATGTCCTCGGCGGTGTAGACCGCCACCACGCCGGGCATCTGCAGCGCCTCCTCGGTGTGGATGGCCTTGACGATGGCCCGGGGGTAGGCGGAGCGGACGGCGGAGGCGTAGAGCATCCCGTCCAGATAGACATCGTCAGGGTACTGGCCGTAGCCCTGGACCTTCTCCGCCACGTCCACCCGGTGGACCCGGGAGCCCACGCTCCAGTCGCTCTCCTTCTCTGGGACCTGGCCCTCCCGGAAGATCTGGGCCGCCAGTTTCACCGCCTTGATGATCTTCACATAGCCGGTGCAGCGGCAGATATTGTTCCGCAGCGCGTAGGCGATCTCCTCCTCGGTGGGGTCCGGATTCGTATCCAGCAGTCCCTTGGCGCAGATGACCATGCCGGGGATGCAGAACCCACACTGGACCGCCCCCGCCTGACCAAAAGCGTAGGTATAGACCTCCTTCTCAAAGTCGCTGAGGCCCTCCACGGTCAAGATCCGCTTCCCCTCCAGCTTGTCTGTCTGGAGGACACAGGCCCGGCTGGCCTTGCCGTCCACCAGCACCGTACAGGTGCCGCAGGCGCCCTCGCTGCACCCGTCCTTCACGCTGGTCAGATGCAGCTCGTCCCGCAGATAGCGCAGCAGCTTCCGGTTGCCCTCGACGCTCACGCTCTGTCCGTTCACGATAAATGTTGCCATGATGCTTTCTCCTTTTTCCCCATCTAAGTGATATATACCATATCAAATGTCCCCATCGTACACTTGTACAAGATAGAGTATACAATATTTTACTGGAAAATGCAATCACCATTTGTGCGTTCGTATCAACAAAAAACTGTTGCGTTTTCTATGAGATATGCTATACTAAGGGTGACAACCAAATCATCGTCTTCAGGGCGGGGCGCGATTCCCCACCGGCGGTATAGTCCGCGAGCGGTTTTTCCGCATGAACCGGTGTGACTCCGGTACCGACAGTGATAGTCTGGATGGAAGAAGACGTGAAGCTGGGATATGTTCCCTCCTTTGCGGACACCTGCGCAAGACGAATGTGCGGTGTCAGAAAAAAAGGAGGTTTTTTTCATGCAAAAAGCACAAGCGATGCCCAAGTCCCGGGTGGACACCCGGCAGCTGGCCACCATGGCCATGCTGGTGGCCATGGCCTTCGTGGTGATGGTGGTGACCCGCATCCCCCTGATGGCCTCGGCGGATTTCCTCAAGTACGATCCCAAGGACGTGGTCCTGGTGATCGGCGCGTTCCTCTTCGGCCCCGGCGCGGGGCTGTGCATGACCGCCGCCGTCTGCTTCATCGAGATGGTGACAGTGGGCACCAGCGGGTTCTACGGCTTCGTGATGAACCTGGTGGCCAGCGCCGCCTTCGTCTGCCCAGCGGCCCTGCTCTACCACCGGAAGCGGACCATGACCGGGGCCATCTGCGGCCTGGTCCTGGGGGCCGTGGCCATGACGGCGTCCATGCTGCTGTGGAACTACATCGTGGTGCCCATCTACCGGGGCTGGCCCAGGGAGAAGGTGGCGGGGATGCTGCTGCCGGTGTTCCTGCCCTTCAACGCCATCAAGGCCAGTCTCAACGCCGCTCTGACCCTGGTGCTCTACCAGCCGGTGACCAACGCCCTCCGCCGGGCCCATCTCCTGCCCGCCCTGCCGGACGGCAGCCTGCGCCGCCGGATCAACGTGGGGGTGCTGGCCTTGGGACTGCTGCTCCTGCTGTCCTGCGTGCTGCTGGTGCTCTCCCTCCGGGGGATCATCTAAACGGGGATCTGAGGAAATATCTGCCCAAAGGGGCTTGTGGATTCGGCGCGGCTGGTGTATAATAGGGAAAAACAGTCCGCGCCCTGGCGCGGCGGAGAGGTGTGGTGGATATGATGGGGATCTCGATGTCCGGCTGGCAGTACGCCGGCTATACATACGGCCTGCAAACAGCCCAGAAGGCGGCGGGCACAGGACCGGTCGAGCCGGTAGAGCGGGCGGTGACCACGCCGGTCCAGCCCGTGGACCCGGTGGGCGCGGTCCAGCCCAAGCAGCCCCAGCTCACCGCCGGCACCGAGCTGCCCCCTATCCGAGAGGGCGCGGACCCGGTGGAGATGGCGGTCCGGGGGCGCATCAAGCCCTATTCCCCGGCGGAGGCCCCCCTGTCCCTGGCGGATATGGAAAAGGCTAAGAACGCGGACGAGACCGGCGAGGCCGTAGAGAAGGCCCCCAGCGCCCAGGAGGTGATGGAGGAGGCCGAGTGCCAGACCTGCAAGGAGCGCAAGTACCAGGACGGGTCCGACGACCCCGGCGTCTCCTTCAAGACCGCCACCCACATCGCCCCGGAGAACGTAGCCTCGGCGGTCCGGGGCCACGAGCAGGAGCATGTGGTCCGGGAGCAGGCCAAGGCGGCCCGGGAGGGCCGGAAGGTGGTGGACCAGTCGGTGACGCTCCACACCGCCATCTGCCCGGAGTGCGGCAAGGTCTATGTCTCCGGCGGCACCACCCGCACCACCACCAAGGCCGAGCCCCAGGAGGAGCTGGCCCAGCAGGATGACAGCAAAGACCGCAGCGGCTTCGAGGCCGTGGCATAAGCGCAGTAGGCCGGTGCGGAGTCCCTCCGCACCGGCTGTCTCGCATATAGACGCAGCAAGGCCCTCCGGCCAGACCGGAGGGCCTTGTGATTTGTTCAAGTCATTCAAGGGACCAACATGATCTTCATCGCCGCGGGGTCTTTCTTCGGATAGGCGAACCCCTCTTCCCAGTCCTGGAGCTTAAAGGTGTGAGAGATCAGCCCCTCTGTCCGCAGCAGGCCGCTCTCGATCCCACGGATGACCGGCGCGTAGCAGTGGGCGGAGAGATGGGACCCGACGATGGTCAGCTCCTTCCCATCCCCGATCAGGTTCCAATTCGCCGTCACATCGGTGGGATACTGGCCGAACTGCACGAAGCGCCCATGATTTTTCAATGACCGCAGTCCCTGCATAGCGCTGCTGGGATGGCCGGAGGCCTCGATATACACATCGCACCCCCGCCCGCCGGTCAGCCGGTGGATCTCCTCCGCCACATCGCAGCGCGCCGGATCCAACAGGACCTCCGCCCCGAAGGCTTTGGCCAGCTCCAGGCGGTGTTCATTGCTGTCGATCCCGATGATCAGCTTTGGCAGCGACAGCCGGACCACATTGGTGATGGCGCAGCCGATCGCGCCGAGCCCCCCGACAGCCACCACGTCCGTATGCCTCACCGCCGCCCGCTCCGCTGCGTGCATCCCGCAGGCATAGGGCTCCACCAGCGCCCCCTGCTCGGTGGTGAAGCCTTTGGGCAGCTTGTGCTTGATGGCGGCCGCGGGGATCTTGACATACTCCGCAAACCCTCCATGGGCGATATTCTTCAAGCCGAACAGCTGCATCTCGCTGCACATCCAGTATTCTCCGCGCCGGCAGTCCTCACACCGGCCGCAGGGAACGATCTGCTCCGCCACCAGCAGGTCGCCTAAAGCATAGCCGGTCACATCCGGCGCCATCCCCACGATCTCACCGCAGAACTCATGGCCGGGGATCTCCGGCGGCTCCATCAGCATATCGCCCTTCCCGGTCCCCCAGGTGTCCGGCAGGCCCGCCAGCTCCTTGATGTCCCCGGCACAGATCCCGCAGCCCTTTACCTTGAGGAGGATATCGCCCTCCCCCAGCGCCGGACAGGGGAACGGCTCATAGCGGTAATCCCGGGGACCATAGGCCACCAGCGCCATCATCGTCTTTTCCATCTCTCCGCCCTCCTACTCCCCGATGATCTGGATCTGCACTTCCCGCTGCCGCGCCCTGGTCTGGTCCAGGTCCACAAAATAGACCTGCCCAAAGTTCCCCAGATCCAGCCGCCCCTCCGCGATCACGATGGACTCGCTCCGTCCCATGAGCACCGAGCGGAGATGGGCATCTGTATTGAGACACATAGGTTTCGTCTCCCCGTGGCTGGCCGCGACCTCTGTTATCTTGGGACCGGGGTGCATATACTGCCCCTCCCGGCGGCAGGTGGGGATGATCGTCTCCAATACATCCAGCAGGTCCTGCTGCAAATAATCCAGCCCGGTATACGTCTCATCAAAGGAGGGCTCCTGAATCAAGACCGAGCATGTAGTGTGGTGGGAGCAGACTACGCAGACGCCGTTCTGAACGCCGGAGCGCTCCACAGCGGCCTTCACCTGCTCGGTCACATTGTGAAAGGTGGGGCGCATCCCGGTGGACTGGACACGGAGCGTTTCTCTTTTCACGATCATATCCTATTCTCCTTTCGATTCCATCAAACATCCGACAGACACGGCGGGACCGTGCCTCCCGAATCCCTTGCGTTCTGTACCCCTATCACGCAGACCGCAGCCTGCCGCTCCCTGGATCTGGTCTGGTCAAAGTCGGCCAGACAGATCCGTCCATGGGCGCCCAGGTCCAGTCTGCCCGCCGCCACCGCCATAGAGACGCTTCGCTTTAGGAGCGAGGAGCGCAGGTGTCCCTCTGTATTGAGGGCCTCCGGCTTGTCCTCCCCATGCTCCGCGGCGAACCGGGTCGCCTTCTCCCCCGGGTGGAGATACTGTCCCTCCTTCCGGCAGGTGGGGATGATCTGCTCCAGCACGTCCCACAGATCCTGGTCGATGAATCCGACCCCGTTATAGGTCTCATCCAGGGAGGCAGCCTTCAGCATCACCGAACAGGTGGTGTGGTGGGTATATACCACGCAGAGCCCCTCGGAGATGCCGGACTGCCGGACCGCCGCCGCCGCCTGCTCGGTGATATCGTGAAAGGACGGCCTCCCTGCGCAGGAGATGACCTTCAAATAGCTGACAGAGACTACGACACTCGCCTCCTCCCCCGCTCGTCAAGGGCACTGCGCACGCTTCGAATCATCGCCTCCGCCATACCGATAGGATCAGCCGAGCGAAGGACGCCGGAGGCGCTCCCTACGGCCTCCATCCCCGCCAGGACCAGCTCATAGACCTGCTCCGGCGTCGTGATGCCGCCGGACTGCTCGACGATGATGTTGGGGTCGATGGCCTTGATGGCGCGGACGCTCTCCTGCATATAGTCCATGCCGCTGGCCTGCTGCCCGCCGATCAGCTCGGTGGGCTCTGGATTGATGATATCCGGCCCCAGGATAGCCACCGCCCGAGCCTCCTCGATGGTGTCCACGCAGACCAGGGACAGCAGCCCCAGCTCCCGGGCCCGGCGGATGGTGGCGGAGACAGTGGAGAGAGGGACAGGGCGCTCACAGTGGTTGATGACCACGCCTTGGGCGCCGGCGGACTGGAGCGCCTCCGGCAGGACATCCGCCATGCCCCGTCCGGGCCGCAGGAGGTCCATATAGGGCGCCAGCACGATCAGCCGCTCCGTCTGCTCAGCGACCCGCCGGATCTCTGTATAGGGCGTGATCAGCATGACATCCACGTCATACCGGACAGCCGCGGTGTCCGCGGCCTTGGCGATCCGCAGCACGTCATCGCCGAAAATGTAATTTTTGATCCCGATCTCAAAATACGGCGTTCTCGGTCTCATAAGCAGTCCTCCCTCCTTCACAGATGACTGTCACGCGCACTGTCCGCTCCCTGGCCCGGACCTGGTCGAAGTCGGCAAAATAGATCCTGCCGAACTCCCCCAGCACCAGCTCCCCGTCTACGACCGGGACAGTGACTGAGCGCCCCATCAGAACAGAGCGCAGATGGGCATCGGTGTTCAGGCTCCAGAAGGGCTCCTCGGACCGCTCTCTGGCGGCGATCTCGATATGCTTGCTGCCCGGATGGAGGTATTGCCCCTCGTTCTCGCAGGTGGGCGCGATCTTCGCCAGCGTATTGACCAGGTCACGCATCAGATACTGCTCCCCATAGTAGTCCGTATCATCGGACTGCTCCTGCACCATGACGGAGCAGGTGGTGTGCTGGGAATAGATCAGGGCGATGCCGCTGACCGCCCCGGCGGCCCTGACGACGCCGGCCACATAGTCCGTCATATCGTGGAAGGTAGGCCGGGCCTCCGACCGGATCTGGGTCTGTTCATGTAGGATCCTCATAGTAATTCCCCCTCATCGGTCCTTTTTGTTTTGTAGGAACGGCCGGTCTCAGGCTTTCCCGGTCTTTTTAAGGCGCTGATAGGAGTCGAACCCGACTGCCGCGATCATCAGGGAGCCCTTGACCGCCAGCTGCACATAGGAGTTGAGACCGATGGCGATCATCCCGTTGGAGAGCGCCGTCATGATCACCACGCCGATGATGGTCTTGGGCAGCTTGCCCTCGCCGCCGGACATACTGATGCCGCCGATCACACAGGCCGTCAGCGCATCGATATAGAGCGTGCCGCCAGCCGTGGTCTGGCCGGAGTTCAGCCGGCCCGTCATGACGACACCAGCTATGCCGGCAAAAAAGCCGCAGATGCTGTAACAGAACGTCTTGATCTGGAAGGTGTGGATGCCGGACAGCCGGGCGGCCTCCTCATTGCTGCCTACCGCGTAGATGTTCCGCCCCAGCTTGGTCTTTTCCAGCAGGAACCAGCCCAGAGCCAGCATGATGAACCAGACGATCACCGACTTGGGGATGATGCCGATGGCCCCCTGCCCCAGCTCCCGGATGGAGTCCGGGATGCCATAGACCGGCAGGCCGCCATGGGCCAAGTAAGCGATGCCCTGCACGATGTTGGACATGCCCAAGGTAGCGATCAGCGGCGGCATACTGGTCAGGAAGATGGAGGTCCCGCTCAGAAGGCCCAGGGCGGTGGTCAGGACGATACAGAGCAGCGATGCCGCCCAGACCGGCCAGCCCTGCTCCACAGTGAGGCAACCTAAGATCACGCTGGTCATCGACACCAGCGCGCCGATGGAGAGGTCGATGCCGCCTACCACCAGGACGATCCCCAGCCCTACCGCCAGGATGCCCGTGCAGGCGCCCTGCCGGAAGATGGTGATGACATTGCTCATAGACAGGAAGTTCGGATTGCGGATCTGGAAAAAAGCCATCATAACGAGCAGGATGATCATGATCGCGTTCCGCTTGACGATGCCAGCGGCAGCCGTCCCTACCCTCTTTTTCATTCTCTCATCTCCTCCGTTCCCCTTTGCTCCGATCCGGCCGGATAGCCGGAGGCCAGCGTCATCACGGCTTCCTGGGAAAAGGCCGCCTTCTCCAGCACGCCCATCTGCCGCCCCTCATACAGGACCAGGATCCTATCGGACATCCCCAGGACCTCCTCCATCTCGGAGGAGATCATGATGATGGAGATCCCGCTCTCGGTCATCTCGTTCATGATACGGTAGATCTCCTGCTTGGCCCCTATATCGATCCCCCGGGTCGGCTCGTCAAAAATGACCACCTTCACATCGGAGATCAGCCACTTGGCCAGGACGATCTTCTGCTGGTTGCCGCCGCTGAGGTTCTTGACCAGCTGCCGCAGGGAGGGCGTGGCGATCCGCAGCTTCTCGATCTCCTCCTTCACCACCGCCGTCTGCTTTCGGTCATTGACGATGCCGAAGGTACAGAAGCGGCCCACACTGGCGCTGGCGATGTTCCTGTCCACCGGCAGTCCCAAAAACAGCCCGTCCCGCTTCCGGTCCTCTGAGGCATAGGCGATCCCGGCCCCCAGAGCATCCTTCGGCGTTCGGATCCGGAGGGGGCGGCCCTCCATCAGCACCTCGCCCTTCTCTATGGGGTCCGCGCCGAAGAGCAGGCGGGCCAGCTCTGTCCGCCCCGCCCCTACAAGGCCGGCGATCCCCAGGATCTCCCCCTTCCGCAGGGCAAAATGGATATCCTGGTCCCCGTTCCCCCAGAGGTGGCGGACCTCAAAGACCGGCTCTCCCGGCGTCACGGTCCGCCGGGGGAACATATCGGAGATGCTCCGCCCGATCATGCCGGCGATCAGATCCTCGCGGGTCAGGCCCTCTATCCCCCGGACATCCACCACTCTGCCGTCCCGCATGATGGTGACCCGGTCCGCCAAGGCGAAGATCTCCTCCAAGCGGTGGGAGATATAGATCACCGTGGTGCCCTCCTGGCGGAGCCGGCGGACCAGCTGGAAGAGGATGTCCACCTCGCGGACCGTCAGCGGCGCGGTGGGCTCGTCCATCACCAGCACCTTCGCCCCCCGGTGGATCGCCCGTCCGATCTCCACCAGCTGCTGCTCGGCAACGGACAGCTCCCGCACATACGCCTTAGGGTCGATACGGACCTGCATCCGCTCGAACAGCGCCTCCGTCTCCCGCTCCATGCCCTGCCGGTCGATCCAAAGGGCGCTCCCCTTCAGGTCCCCCGTGAAGATGTTCTCCGCCACAGTCAAGGTGGCGAATTGATTGAACTCCTGGTAGACGATCTCGATATGCAGCTCATGGGCCCTCTGGGGCGTCATATGGGCAAAGGAGGTCCCATTGACCACGATCTCCCCGCTATCGGGCACATAGGCACCGGAGAGGACCTTCATCAGTGTGGATTTCCCCGCGCCGTTCTCGCCGACGATCGCATGGACCTCGCCTTCGCGAAAGGCGGCTGATACATCGTTCAGGGCACGCACACCTGGAAATTCTTTGGTGATATGCCGCAGTTCAAGGATATTGTGCAAACCGTCCTCCCCTCTTGGATGTCCCCAGGAGACGCCTAGGCATCTCCTGGGGCGCATGGGCTCGTTCGTCTCTTTGTGTATGGGCTCACTTGGCCAGGACGCGCTCCCCTGTCTCCACGTTGTAATACTGTTCGATGTTCTCTGTGCTGACGATGTCGTTGCGGAAGTAGACCAGCCGGGGCTCCTGGAGCTCTCCGCCGCGGATATGGTCCACACCCTTGACGAACAGGTCTGTCATCAGCTCCACCAGGCCCAAGTCCACCGTGGCATAGAACACGCTGTCCTCCGCGATGGCCTTGAACTCCTCCAGGGAGCCGTCGTTGGTGATCACGCCCAGCCCGTCCTTGATACCGGCCGCGGTGTAGGCCTCCGCCACACCGATAGCGGTGTTGGCGCTGTCGGTGGCGACGATGGCAGCCACATCGTTATAGGCACTGATCACGCTCTCGCCGATCTGCACGCCGGCGGACTGTCCGCTGCCGCCATAGGCCACCACGTCAAAGGTCACGATGTTGGCGTTGGGCAGCTTTTCCTTGATCCTCTCCACCGCCAGGTTGGTGCGGGTGACGCTGTACTCGGTGTTCATAGCGGCAATGATGATGATGGTATCGCTGTCGCCCTTGCTGTACTTCTCATAGGCCTGGATCGCCGCGTCGCCCAAGGCATGGCCCAGGTCGTCCATATTGGCCATCGTGCAGTAGATCGCGCCCTCCACGTCCTCATCGTAGGCCACGATGGTGATGCCCTGGGCCAGGGCCTTCTGTACCACGTCCCGAATCGCCTCATAGCCAGTCCAGTTCTGGAGGTAGATCATATCTACATCCGAGGCGATGAAGTTCTCCAGGCCCTGGACCATGGATTCCGGGGAGACCTGGCAGTCCCAAGTGATAATCTCCACGTCCATGGTCTCCGCCACGGCCTTGATGTTGTTGACCGCCTCCACAAAGATGGACGCGCCCATCCAGTCCAGGATCACACCGCACTTCAATGTGCCGTCCTCCTCTGTTGGGCTGTTGTCAGGAGGTGTGTCGGGCGTTTTGCTGCCCTCCCCGCAGGCCGCCAAGGAAAGCACCATAGAAAGTGCCAGGAGCAGAGCAAAGACCTTCTTCATTGTTATCCATCCCTTTCCATTTATTTGACTGCCGGACGCTGCCGCCCGGCTGCCATACAGATCCATCCGATCAGCCGAACTGATCGGCCAGCGCCTGGAACAGCGCCTGGTAGCGGCGGTAGCCGCTGGTATAGAGCTGGTGGCGTTCCGGGGAGGGGACATATGTCTGCCGAATCAGTATGGTCTTATCCAGCAGCGCCAGCACCTGCTCCTCCCCATATTCCGGGAACAGCGAGACAGCGGCGGCCCCCAGGGAGGTGGTCTCATGGTTGACCAGGGAGCAGGCCGGCAGGCCGCACACATCCGCCTTGATCTGGTTCCAGACGCTGCTGCTGCCCCCACCGCCGCAGCAACGGAGCTGCCGCGGCGTCAGGCCGCACTGCTCCGCGATCATCTCCACGTTCTCCCGGAGCATGAACGCGATCGACTCCAGGATGCTCCGGGTGATGTCTGACTGGGTGTTCTCTAAGCCCAGGCCAAAGATAACGCCTCGGGCCTGGGGGCGGAACGAGGGTTGGAAGGAGCCGTTGAAGTAGGGGATCGTGAGCAGGCCGTTGGACATAGGCGGACTTTTCTCCGCCTGCTCATCCAGCAGGCTGTAGACCGATATCCCTCTGCGGGCCGCCTCCTGCTGCTCCGCCTGACACAGCTCATCCTTGTACCACTTGAGCACCATCCCACCGGTCATACAGATGGGACAGATCAGATACTTGTCCCGAAGCGCGTGCCAATAGGTGGTGACCGGCCGGGGCGAGAGGAGCGCCTGACGGTCTCCTGTCACCGCGATAGCCACGACCGTGCCGGTGGTCTCGGTAAAAACGCCCTCCTGGGCGCTGCCGGACCCGATGGCAGAGGACACCTGGTCCATAGCGGTGGTCACTACTAGTGTATCTGACGCGAAGCCCAGGGCGGCGCAGACCGCCGGCTCCACAGTCCCCACCGGGGTCCCGCAGTCCAGGATCTCCGGGATCTTGTCCGGGTCCAGGGCAAACTGCTCCAGGATCTCTGTCCACAGCCGGTCATGCAGGATATCATAATACCCCGTCGTGCAGCTGACCCCCTTGTTGGAGACGAAGCGCCCTGTGAGGCGCAGGATGAGATAGTCCTCCAGCAAGAGAAAATAGGCCGTCCTCTGATAGACCTCCGGCTCATGGCCCTTGATCCACAGCAGCTTGCACAGGGGCCACACCGCCGTCATATCGGCGATGCCCGTGTTCCGCCGGAAGATGTCCATATCGATCTGACTGGCGATCATGCAGCTCTCCGCCTGGGCCCGGGTATCCAGCCACACGATGGCATCCCGCAGGGCTCGTCCGGTCCCGTCTACCGGGATGATGGTCTCCCCCTGAGTCGTGATCCCGATGCGCTCGATCTGGTCCGGCGTCACGCCGCAGTGCTCACAGATCTGCCGGGTCCCCTGACAGAACTGGGTCCAGTACGCCTCCGGGTCCAGCTCGATCACGCCGTTGGGCAGGGAGCGCAGCTTATACTCCCCCGCAATGGTGCCCAGACAGCGCAGGTCCCTGGTGAACAGGCTCGTTTTCATGGAAGTCGTCCCAACATCTGCGATCAGGATATATCTCATAGCGTCCTCCCCTTATCCAGCAGCCTGCGTCTTCCTCGTGGCGTAAGTGCATTGTATACGGTCTGATAAACTTTGTCAATAACTGATAAATATTTTCTCTTTAAGTCACAATTTTGAAAAATATTTTCATATGTTTTGACAGATCGCTCAAAAGCAGTTGACATTTTGTCGCATCTATCTTATAATCTGCTATATCTCCCATCGTATGGGCACGGAGAGGAGGTCCGCTGCTTTGAAAATTTCTTGCACGAACACGATGATCCCTGGCGCGACCTTGACAGAGAAAGCCAGCCGGCTCCTGGATCTGGGGTTCGACGGTATCTCAGTCTTTGCGGAGATCGAGAGCTGGACTCCGGAGAAGGAGGAGGAACTGCTCCACTTGACAGAGACCACTGGTATCACCGTCTGTGAGTTCTGCTTCTCTGGAAAGGACTACGGAAAGCTGATGCACAAGGACCCGGCCACCGCCGCCCGCTCTAAAAGGATCTATGAGCGCGCCATCGCGATCGGCAACCAGCTGGGCTCTGTCTCGGAGCTGGAGTACCAGTACACGGTCCGGGAGGAGATTCCCCTCCTGTACCCCTATCTGAAGATGGACCCGACGGAACAGGCGCGCTTCTGCGGCATCTACGCATCCCTGGCCAGTCAGGCGGAGGGGGACTCCTGCCTTCTGCTGGAGCCGATCAACCGGTATGAGTCACCCTATCTGAACACCCTGCGGGACAACGCGGAGATCCTGGAGCAGGTAGCCCTGCCCCGGACTGGGCTCTTGTTCGACACCTTCCACATGGCTCTGGAGGAGACGGACCTGTGTGACGCCTTCCGCCGCTACGCGCCTCTGATCCGCCATGTGCATCTGGGGGACCACAACCGCCTGCTGCCCGGGAAGGGGAACCTGCCCTGGCCCCGGTTCCTGTCGGTCCTCCAGGAGACCGGCTACCAGGGCTTCGTCAACCTGGAATGCGCGGTGCTGGGCGAGGATGTGCCGGCGCAGCTGGCCAATACGGTCCGGTTCCTCCGGTCCCTGTCCTAAAGAGGGATATGGAGGTGGTATTTTGAAAGCCAGCGAACGCTATCAGGATTTCTTGGAGCTTTTGGCCCAAAAGGGCCGGCTGGATCTGGGGGAGATCTGCGAGCATTTCAGCGTATCCGACTCCACTGCCCGCCGCCTGTGCATCGAGGCAGAGAAAAAGGGCAAAGGGATCCGCATCTATGGCGGCGGCATACAGTCCTTGAAGATACTCGCCGCCCAGGTGGAGTACTCCTTCGAGAACAAGACGGAGGAGCATATGGCGGAGAAAGCGGTCATCGGACGCTACGCCAGCTCTCTAGTGGAGTCCAACGAGGTGATCTATGTCTCCAGCGGGACCACCACCCAGCAGTTCATGCTCCATCTGGCAAAGCGTATCGAAAACGGGGAACTCAGCAATGTATCCGTGATGACCAATTCCTTCTCCTTCGTGGAGATGGCCTCTGACAGATTTTCCGTGATCCTGACCGGCGGCCGGTACCGGCGGGGCCGGCGGGATTTTGCCGGGGAGGTGGCAGAGGCCTCCCTCCAGGGCGCCCACTTCAGCAAGTGCTTCATCGGCATCGATGGTGTGGAGCTGCCCCGAGGGACCGTCGCCTCCGATGCGGACACCGTCAACCTGGACCGGATCGCGGTCGCCTGCTCCGATGCCGCCTTTATCCTTGCTGACTACAGCAAATTCATCTCCCGGTCCTATATCCGCTGCCAGCCGCTGCTGCCGAAGCATATCATCATCACCGACAGCGGTGTGAGCGAGACCTTTGCCCAGCTGGCAGCGGACAGCGGGATCTCCCTAAAGATCGTACCGATGTGATGGCATCGCCAAAGGAGGAAACGCTTATGAAGGCACTGCTGTTCCACGGCCCCCATTCCCTCTCCCTGGTCGACCGGGAGATCCCCCAGCCGGCGCCTGGTCAGGTCCTCTTGAAGATCGCCGCCGCAGGGATCTGCGGCACAGATGTCCATATCCTTCGGGGCAGCGCTCCCGCCGGGGCCCCGGTGATCCTCGGTCACGAGGTGTCCGGCGAGGTCGCGGCGGTGGGCAGCGGCGTCACCCACCTCAAAACAGGTGACCGGGTCACGGTCGATCCCAACGTATACTGCGGGCACTGCTCCTTCTGCCGGAGCGGCGATGTGCATCTGTGCGTCAACAATCGCTGCTTTGGCATCTACGCCGATGGCGGCTTTGCCCAGTACGCCGTCATCTCCGCCGATTTCGCCTATAAGCTGCCAGACAGCATGACATGGCTGGAGGGCGCGATGGTCGAGCCCGCCGCCTGCTGTATGCACGGGGCCGAGATGGCCCAGTACCGCACCGGCGACAGCTTGCTGATCCACGGCGCCGGCGCCATCGGCGCGCTCCATGTACAGTATGCGCGGCTGCGGGGCGTTTCTACCATCCTGGTCAGCGACCCCATCGCCCACCGCCGGGAGCTGGCCCTGGAGCTGGGGGCGGACTATGCCTTTGACCCCTTGACCCAGGACCTGTACCGGGAGGTCAGAAAGATCCTTCCCGATGGCCCGCGGGTCATCATGGACTGCTCCGGGGTCCCCCGCGTCGTAGAGGAATCGGTCCGGCAGGTCCGCTGGGGCGGGCGGGTCGTTCTGTTCGGGATCTGCCCTGCGGACCAGGATATCTCCATCGCCCCTGCCTATATCAACGACCGGGAGATCACCCTCTGCGGCTCCTATGATTACATCCAGCTCCACCAGGCCGCCATCGACCTGATAGCCGCCGGCCGGCTCCGGGTACAACCCCTGATCTCCCACACCTTCCCCCTGACGGCCTACGAGCAGGCCTTTGCTACCTTTGGCACCAGCCGGTCTATGAAGATCATGCTGCTGCCGAACGAAGCATAAAAGTGCAAAAAAATAGCACTCCCCATGGAACAGCGGCATCCGCCGCCGCTCCATGGGGAGCATCTGTATCGTAAAGGCTCACGCCTCCTATTCCCGGATATGGATCATCTCCAGGAACGCGGTGAAGCTCTCCGCCACCAGGCAGTCCTCCGGGTCCTCCAAAAAGACGTCATAGTCCTCGTGGAAGATATACCAGATCTTCTCGCCCTTTCCATCGGCCTGGATATAGTAGAAGTCCCCGGCCTCATCGGAGCAGAAGGGGACGATGGTATCCGGCAGGAAGCCGTCCATCCGCTGCCACTCCAGCAGGGTGTCGATGGTGTGGGTATGGGTGGTGAAGTGGACGCCGATGGGACGGAAGTCCGACAGGGACAGAGCGTCCTCATCCTCCTCCGGGTCCTCTGTCACCACGAAGTCCACGTCCCGCCGGAACCAGCCGCCATTTTGGATCTGGTAGAACGCCTTCATCGCCTGGGGCAGAACGACACCAAAAGCCTGTTCAAAGTCCGCCAGGGCCTGGGCGGACGCGCCGCCGTTCTCATGGGGCTGCAAAAGCTCCTCTGGTGTCATACAGCCCTCCATTTACTCATCCCTTTGAAATATAAGTGACATGGTCTCGATATCGCCTGTGCCCCTTGTCTCGATAGGGATATATCCTTCAAAGGACCAACCGGACTCAATGTGCCCTTTAATGATCTCCTCCGCTCCCTCAAAGGAATACTTTGTTCCCTTTCCAAGGCCATATCCGCACAGCGTCGATCTGACCCTTACAAATTCGACCTTTTTCATCCGAAAAAGCAACTCCTTTCCCCCCACTGCTCACTGCACCGACAGCCACTCCGCCAGCTCCAGTCCCGGATTGTGCTTGCAGAGGAAGTCCGCAGCCCACTGGCCCCCGAAGGCCACCAGGGTCCGGCCCTTGAAGTCCTCCAGCAGCGCCGCGCCGGTACAGAGGGTCAGGTCTCCCGGCGGGCAGGGGCAGGCGGCGATCAGGCGCAGGTGCTCATAGGGCAGGCCGTCGGTGTACAGCTCCACGCCGTACTCGTTCTTCATCCGGTACTGGAACACATCGAATTGCAGGGTGCCCACCACCCCTACGATGACCTCCTCCATGCCGGCTCCTGGCACCTTGAAGATCTGGATCGCGCCCTCCTGGGCGATCTGCTCGGTGCCCTTGATGAACTGCTTGCGCTTCATGGTGTCCTTGGGGGCCACCCGCATGAAATGCTCCGGCTCAAAGGTGGGGATACCGGCGAAGCGGAACTTCTTCCCCGGCACGGTGACCGTGTCGCCGATGGAGAAGAGGCCCGGGTCAAAGACACCGATGATGTCCCCGGCGAAGGCCTCATCGATGATCTCCCGCTCGGCGGCCATCATCTGCTGGGGCTGGCTCAGGCGCATCTTCTTGCCGGACTGGACGTGGAAATACTCCGCGTCCCGCTGGAACTTGCCAGAGCAGATCCGCATGAAGGCCAGCCGGTCCCGGTGGGCCTTGTTCATATTGGCCTGGATCTTGAACACGAAGGCGGAGAAGTCCGGGGAGAACACGTCCACCTCCCCGCAGTCGGCGGTGCGGCTAAGGGGGGCGGTGGTCAGGCGCAAGAACGCCTCCAGGAAGGGCTCCACGCCGAAATTGGTCAGCGCTGAGCCGAAGAACACCGGACTGAGGGCACCGCATCGTACCGCCTCCAGGTCGAACTCCCGGCCGGCCCCCAGCAGCTCCACCTCCTCCCGGAGCGCCTCCGCCTGGGCCGTGCCCAGCAGGTCCGGCAGGTCCGGGCTCTCCAGGGCTATGGCCGTGACAGCGGCCTTCTTCCCGTGGCCTGCGCCGGAGAAGAGCAGCAGCTGCTCCTGCTCCCGGTCGTAGACCCCCTGGAAGCTCTTGCCGGAGCCGATGGGCCAGTTGACGGGGTAGGTGTCGATGCCCAGCTCCCGCTCCACCTCCTCGCAGAGGGAGAGGGGGTCCCGAGCCTCCCGGTCCATCTTGTTGATGAAGGTGAAGATGGGGATATGCCGCAGGGCGCAGACTCGGAAGAGCTTCCTGGTCTGGGGCTCCACGCCCTTGGCGGCGTCGATGACCATCACGGCGGAGTCGGCGGCCATGAGGGTCCGGTAGGTGTCCTCGGAGAAGTCCTGGTGGCCGGGGGTGTCCAAGATATTGACGCAGAACCCGCCGTGCTGGAACTGCATGACGGAGGAGGTGACAGAGATGCCTCTCTGCTTCTCGATCTCCATCCAGTCGGAGGTGGCGGCCCGGGCCCGCTTGCCCTTGACCTCCCCGGCCTGGGCGATGGCCCCGCCGTAGAGCAGGAGCTTTTCTGTTAGGGTGGTCTTGCCGGCATCGGGGTGGGAGATGATGGCGAAGGTCCGCCGGCGGGAGATCTCTTGATGCAGCTGGTCCATGGACTGCCTCCTTGTGGCATAGCATATGATAGCAGTTTAGTATACCACGCCCCCGCCGGCTTTGCAAGGACAAGATCGGCAAAAAATGTCCGGCCCCCCTCAGAGGGCCGGACATCTATATCTCTCACAGGAAGGGCGTCTTACTCCTCTGCCAGGGCCTTGGCCTCGGCGATCGCCTTCTCCTGGGCGGCGGCGGGGCAGTCCTCATAGCGGATGAAGTGGAAGGTGAAGGACCCCTTGGACTGGGTCATGGACCGCAGGTCGATGGCGTAGGTCATCATCTCCGCCATAGGCACCTCGGCCTCCACCACCTGGTCGCCGTCGCCGGTGGGGTTCATGCCCATGATCCGGCCCCGGCGCTTGTTCAGGTCGCCTAAGATATCGCCCATGTAGCTGTCGGGGATGGTGACCTTCAGCTCGCCGATGGGCTCCAGCAGCACGGGGGACGCCTCGGGCAGGGCGGCCTTATAGGCCAGCTGGGCGGCGGTCTTGAAGGCGATCTCGGAGGAGTCCACCGGGTGATAGGAGCCGTCCACCAGGGTGGCCTTCAGGAACACCATGGGGTAGCCCGCCAGCACACCGTGGACGCAGGCCTCCCGCAGGCCCTTCTCCACCGCGGGGAAGAAGTTCTTGGGCACGCTGCCGCCGAAGACCTCCTCGGCAAAGACCATGTCCTCCTGCTCGTCCTGGGGCTCGAACACGATCCACACGTCGCCGAACTGGCCGCTGCCGCCGGTCTGCTTCTTGTGGCGTCCCTGCTTCTTCACCTGCTTGCGGATCTTCTCGCGATAGGCCACCCGGGGGGTATCCAGCTCGGCGTCCACGCCGAACCGGCTCTTCAGCTTGCTCACCAGCACGTCGATCTGGATGTCGCCGGCGCCGGAGACCACCACCTGGTGGGTCTCGGCGTTGTTGACCACGCTGAAGGTGGGATCTTCTTCGTTGAGGCGGTTGAGGCCGGTGCCCACCTTCTCCTCCTGGCCTCGGGTCTTGGGGGCGATGGCCCGGGAGTAGCAGGGCTCGGCGAAGGTCACGGGGGCGAGCTTCACGATCTTCTTGGAGTCGCAGAGGGTGTCGCCGGTGCGGACATAGTCCATCTTGGCGATGGCGCCGATATCGCCGCAGGAGATCTCCTTGACCTCCTCGGTCTTCTTGCCCCGGATGGTGTAGAGCCGGCCCAGCTTCTCGCTCTTGCCGGTGGTGGTATTGTAGAGGGCCATGTCGCCGGTGATCTTACCGGAGACCACCTTCACCAGGGAGTACTTGCCGTACTGGTCGGAGATGGTCTTGAACACGATGGCGGCGGTGGCGCCGCTGGGATCCCGGGCGACCTCCACGGCGTCCCCGCTCTCGCTCTCGCCGGTCTCGGCGGGCATCTCCGTGGGGGCGGGGACCAGGTCCACGATGGTCTGGAGCAGCATCTCGGTGCCCAGGCCCGTGAGGGCGCTGCCGCAGAGGACGGGGGCCAGGGTGCCCTCCCGGATGCCCACCTTCAGGCCGGTGATGATCTCCTCCTTGGTGAAGGGCTCGCCGGAGAAGAACTTCTCCATGTTCTCCTCGGTGGTCTCGGCCACGGCCTCCATCAGCTCGTTGTACAGCTCGTCCAGCACGTCCATCTTGCCCTCGGGGATGGGGATCTCCTGGCGCTTGGCCTTCTTGTCGGTGCCCATCTTATAGGCCTTGCGGTTGATCACATCGATGATGCCGATGGTGTGCTTATCGTCGTCCCAGATGGGGGCCACCACGGGGGCGATGGACTTGCTGAGCTTCTCCCGGAGCGCGGCCAGGGTATTGGAGAAGTTAGCGTTCTCGTCGTCCTCCTTGGAGATATACACGATGCAGGGCTTGTTCTGGCTCTTGAGATACTTCCAGCACCGCTCCGCGCCCACGCTGAGGCCGTCCTTGCTGGCGCAGACCAGCACGCCCACCTCGGCGGCCCGGACGCCGGACTGCATCTCCCCGGCAAAGTCGAAGTTGCCCGGGGCATCCAGCACGTTGATCTTCACGCCCTGGTACATGACGGGGGTCATGGCCAGGGAGATGGAGATCTGCCGTTTGATCTCCTCCGGGTCATAGTCGCAGACGGTGTTGCCGTCGGCGCTCCGGCCCAGACGGTCCGTCACGCCGGTGAGGTAGAGCATACTCTCCACCAGAGAGGTCTTGCCGCTGCCGCCGTGGCCCAAGAGGCAGATGTTGCGAATGTCCATACCTGTTTGTCTCCTTCCAAATGTAGCTCCTCCCGGTGGGAGGAAAAGTCGCGATTCATAAGGTCATTATATACCAGATCGTCCCCTTTGACAACCAGGAATTTTGGCGATCTTACTTTTTTTCTGCAAGTTCCCCAAAAGGCCGCCATCCTCCCGGCCCGCCAGTCTTTTTACGCCGGCCCCTCCGGCAGGGGATCGAAGCAGAACACGCTGAAAAAGGCGGTGACGCCCGGTCCGCAGTCATAGTCCATGCCGCAGGCGCCGGCCATCTCCCGGACAAAGATGCAGTAGGCCGACAGGCAGGAGAACCGCTTATCCGGGAAGCGGCAGGGCTCTCCCGCCGTGATGGCGCAGGGGGCGCAAAGGTCGCAGCCGCCGGCCCCGATCATCAGCACCGGCTCCTCCAGAGTCTCCCGGAGGGCGCAGGTCATCCGGTTGTGGCGGCTCTTGGCGGGCTTGGTCTGGCTCTCGTCCAAGGAATCGTCGATATCCCACATGGTCTGCATCACCAGCGCCCGCCGCCAGCCCAGCACCCGGGCCCGCATCTCCTCCACGCTGCCGCAGTCCGGCGGGCAGGCGTAGTTGGCCCCATACTTCCCGCAGACGTTCTCTGCGCACAGGGGCCGGAAGGAGGGGACGAACACCAGATCCTTGGTGTCCATCACGGCGGCATCGGCAAAGCCTGCTGCCAGGGCCTGTTCGACCAGCCATTTCTCATCCATCATAGCGCTGCCCCCTCTCACTTCGCCGTAAAGACCGCCACGCTCCGGGCCCGGACCACCGTCCGCCCGCCGGAGACCGGGACAGGGGCCTGTTCCGCCGTCCAGGTGTCCACCTCCCGGGTCCAGCTCATGGAGGCGGGCAGCTGGGGCAGGGTGACGGTCAGGTCCTCCCACCAGGCGTTGGAGGCCACATAGACCACCTGGGGCCCGGTGTCCCGCTCCCAGCCGGTGAACAGGGTCCCCACATAGCGCTCATGATCCTCGAAGCTCTCCTCGTGCCAGGGGGACACCCCGTGGACGCTGATCTCCGGGAAGCCGCAGGCCCCGTCCCCCAGCTTGGTCCGCAGGACCCGGTGGGCCTTGCGGAAGCGGATCATATAGCGGAAGAACCGGAACATCTCCTGCTCGCGCTCCAGCAGGGTCCAGTCCAGCCAGGAGACCTGGTTGTCCTGGCAGTAGGCGTTGTTGTTGCCGAACTGGGTGTTGCAGAACTCATCCCCCGCCAGGAACATGGGCGCCCCCCGGCTGCACATCAGCAGGGCGAAGGCGTTGCGGCACATGCGGCGGCGCAGCTCGTTGACCGCCGGGTCCTCCGTCTCCCCCTCCACGCCGCAGTTCCAGCTGTTGTTGTCGTTGGCCCCGTCGGTGTCGTTCCAGCCGTTGGCCAGGTTGTGCTTTCTGTTGTAGGAGAACAGGTCCCAGAGGGTGAAGCCGTCGTGGCAGGTGATGAAGTTCACGGAGGCATTGGTCCGGCCCTGGCTGCCGTAAATGTCCTCGGACCCGGCCAGCCGCGCCGCGGCGGCCTGGGCGCAGCCGGTGTCCCCCTTGAGGTAGCGGCGGATGTCGTCCCGGTAGCGGCCGTTCCACTCCGCCCAACGGTTCCAGGAGGGGAAGGTGCCCACCTGGTAGAGCCCCCCGGCGTCCCAGGCCTCAGCGATCAGCTTCACGTCCCCCAGGATGGGGTCGAAGGCCAAGGCCTGGAGCAGGGGCGGGGCCCCCATGGGGGTGCCGTCCTCACTGCGGCCCAGGATGGAGGCCAGATCGAACCGGAAGCCGTCCACCCGGTAGGTGGTGACCCAGTAGCGCAGGCAGTCCAGGATCATCTGCCGGACGATGGGGTGGTTGCAGTTCATGGTGTTGCCGCAGCCGGAGAAGTTGTAGTACCGGCCATCGGGGGTGAGGAGGTAGTAGATATTGTTGTCGAAGCCCTTGAAGGAGAAGAAGGGCCCCCGCTCGTCGCCCTCGGCGGTGTGGTTGAACACCACGTCCAGATAGACCTCGATGCCCCGCTGGTTGCAGGCTTGGATCAGCCGCTTCAGCTCGTTGCCCTCCCGGTTGTATTCGGTGGAGGCGGTGTAGCTGGTGTTGGGGGCAAAGAAGCTGACGGTGGAGTAGCCCCAGTAGTTGCACAGCTGCCGCCCGTCCACCACCCGGCAGTCCTGCATCTCGTCGAACTCGAAGATGGGCATGAGCTCGATGGCGTTGACCCCCAGGTCCTCCAGGTAGTCCAGCTTCTCCATGATGCCGGCGAAGGTGCCGGGGTGGGCCACACCGGAGGATACGTCCTTGGTGAAGCCCCGGACGTGCATCTCGTAGATGATCAGGTCCTCCATGGGGATCAGGGGCTGGGCCATGTTGCCCCAGTCGAAGTCGTCCTTCACCACACGGGCCTTGTAGTGCTGGCCCTGGGGCGGCATGGCCCCCCATTGGCTCTGGCCGGTGACGGCCTTGGCGTAGGGGTCCAGCAGGTAGCGGGTCTTGTCGAAGATCAGGCCCCGCTTGGGGTCGTAGGGCCCGTCCACCCGGTAGGCGTACTCGAACTCCTCGATGTTCAGCTTGAACACGATCATGGAGTAGACATTGCCGATGCGGTAGTGGGGCGGGAAGGGCAGCACGGCAAAGGGCTCCTGCTCCGTCCGGTGGAAGAGCAGCAGCTCGATCGAGGTGGCGTTATGGGAGTGGACGGTGAAGTTCACCCCGCCGGGGATGGCGGTGGCGCCGTTGATCTCATAGAACCCAGGCCGGACATCGAAGCCGGCGATGTGGTCCAAGGGGATCAGGTGGATGGTGCGGGGCAGCGCCAGCTGGACGCTGTCCTTCGTCCCGGCGGGGACGGCGGAGATGTCAGGTCGATCCATACGTTGGTCCCTCCTTTTGATCGGTGTCCATTATACTACATCCTGGAAAGCCCCGCAAGGTCAAAAAAACGCGCCGGACGCCCTCCGGCGCCCGGCTTATCGATCAGATCGCCCCTACCGCCCTTTGAGCAGCCGCTCCAGAAGGTCCCGGCAGGGCCGGAACAGCACCAGAGCGATGACGAAGTTGCCGATGCAGTGGGGGATATCGAAGGGGATGCACGAGATCCAGTAGGCCAGGGCCGCGGCCCAGCCGCTGACCAGCAGGTAGGGGATGGTACACAGGGTCCCGAAGGCCAGGCCAAAGGCCCCGGACAGGATGGCCCAGGGCAGAGGGGCGCGGACCTTGCGCATAGGCATGGCCAGCAGCACCAGCACCAGCCAGACATACAGATAGTTGACCGACCAGATCCCAAAGCCGAAGGTCAGGAACTCCATGGCCACATAGACGTAGACCGCGAACAGGGCCCGCCAGCCCATCACCGCCACCAGCACCATGATCAGCAGGGACACCGGCTCGATGTTGGGCAGGCCCGCCATGGCCAGCTTGCCCACGAACATGATGGCCCCCATCAGTCCCAGCAGCACGATATCCCGGGCGGCCAGCGCGCCCCTCCTGCCGGAGACAGCTCTCCGGGTCCCTCTATCACCGCTGTTCTGGCTCACAGCATCCCGCTCACCCGTCATAGCCCACCGTCAAGGTCAGCTCGAACCGGTCGCCGTCGGCGATGGGTGTGGTGTCCGCGCCGGTGTCCACCCGCTCGCCGCCCTTGGTCACCTTCCACCACTCCTGGGTCCCCTCATCAGCGGTCTCCCCGTCGGCGGTGCGGATGTAGAGGCCGTAGGCGCCCTGGTCGTTCACTACCACGTTCCCCTCCACCATGGCCGGGCCTAAGTAGGCCTCCGCCGTCTTTAGGGTGAAGTCCTTGGTCGATCCGTCCTTATGGACCACTTGGACGGTGATGGTCTTGTCCCCCGCTGTCCCCTTGGGGGTCAAAGTCCGGTACACCACCAGCAGCACGGCCGCCGCCGCCGCCAGGACGGCCAGGGCGAGCAGGGTCTTTCTCGTCTCTTTCTTCATCTGTACAGTCCTCCTAAACAGTATGATCCCACTTTATATCTATCTCTCTATAAAAAAGCGCGGCCATCCAGGATGACCGCGGTCTAGGCAGATCGATCCCTCGCGATCTGGAACATGACTGTTCCTACATGCCGCAGCAGGGAGGTCTCCTGACTTGCAGATCCTCACGCGCCGCCGCCTTCCCGGTCCTGGGACCAGTGGCTGCCGTCTGGGCCAGGCGGCGCGCTCCCTGCATACAGTGACGAGATCGTACAGGCCTCTCACCTGTTTCCCTCCGCCCTGCCTGGAGGCGGGGCTTTCCTGCTGCTCTATGAAATAATACTATGTGATATGCTTTTATGCGTTATGGACAGGATACCACAGTTTTATCCAAAGTACAAGGGCAAGATCGCCTCAGCTCCCCCAGAACAGGGCCTGGGCGTTGTCGTAGAAGATCCGCTGCTTGTCCGCCTGGCGGAGGGCCGGGTGGTCCGCCACGAAGTCGATGAAATGCCGGTAGGTGTCCCTCGTCATGGCGGAGGGCATATCGCTGCCCCACAGCAGCCGCTCCGCCCCCAGCCGCTCCACCGCCATCTGGAGGTAGGACCGGGCCGTGGGATAGGGGTAGGTCTCCGGGCGGCTGTTGAGGCACAGCGCCGCCAGGTCGAACCAGACGTTGGGCAGGGCCAGCTTATCCAGAGACTGTTTCAGCAGCTCCCCGTCCCCCAGCTGGGGCGACAGGAGGTGGCAGACCACGAAGGGCATATCGGGATAGCGGAGGATGGTCCGCCGGAGGGCGTCCACCTGCCAGCTGACGCTGCGGGGCTTGCCGATGTCGATCACGAAGGTGAGGCCGCGGTCGGCGGCATGGCGGCAGGCGGCGTCCATCACCTCCCCGTCCAGGGCCAGGGGCGGGTGATTGGCCATCAGGCCGGAGCCGCTGCTGACCTCGAACTTGACGATTCGAAACCCCAGCTCATCAAAGAGGTGGGCCCGGATCTTGTCCACCTGGCCGGAAAAGGGGTCATAGGAGGCCGCGCCGGTGAACCGGTCAGGGTAGGCGCGCATTGCCTCGTAGGTGTAGAGATTCTGGAAGCCGAAGTAGTTGCCTTGGAGCAGCACCGCCTTCTCCACCCCGTGGGCGTCCATCACCCGCAGCAGGGCCTCCGGCGGCGCGGCGTACTCGCCGATCTCCGGCGGCAGGATCTGAAAGGTCTGCCCGGTGGCATAGACGGCCCGGCCGCCGCCACAGGGGCGCAGTTCCCCCTGGGAGCCGGTACCGGCGATACATTGGACCACATGGGCGTGGGCATCGATGATCTTCATGGCAGGCCCTCCCTCACCGGCGGCGGCCCCGGTAGTTGCTGCCGCTGTAGGCGTTGTAGGTGTGCTTATTGTGGCGGTTCTGCCGCCGGCGCTTGGTCCACAGGTGGATGCCCACCGACAGGATGACGATGGCCGCCGCCGCCGCGCCGGCGATATACCAGACCTTCTTCTGGGACAAGAACGCCAGCGCCTGCCGGCGGAACACCAGCAGACGGGAGGCCTCCACGCTGCTGTTGGCCAGCAGGGGCACCGTGGCATAGATGGTATCGCCATCGCGGAGGGTCAGCTCTCCCAGCACGTCCCCCTCGGAGACCGGGGCGTCGATCGGCTCCTGGTAGATGACGATCTCCCGCTCCACCTCCTCCGGCGGCAGGTCCACCGGCAGCAGGCGCTCCACGCCCCGCTCCGGCTTGACCACTACCTGTCCCACCTCGGAGAGCTCCACCTTCACCTCCTGGAGCAGCTCCCGGCCGGTGAGCAGGGTCTGGCGGGAGAAGGACTGGAAGCCCCACTCGAACAGCCGGACCATCTCGGTGAAGCTCTGGTTCTGGCTGCCTCCGTTCTCCAGCTTCACCGTCTCCGCCCCCAGAACGATCCCTAGGAGGCTGCGCCCGCCCTTGGTGGCGGTGGAGGCCAGGCAGTTGCCCGCCTTGGAGGTGTAGCCGGTCTTGATGCCGTGGGCGGCGCTGTAGACATACCCCGCCGCCCGGTAGGGGGAGAGGAGGAGGTTGGTGGTGTAGTAGGTCCGGGCCGGGGACTGGTCCGTGGCGGGCTTGGTGAAGTGGCGGGTATCGCAGAGGGGCATGAAATCCTCATGCTCCATGGCCTCTTGGATGATGAGGTACAGGTCCCAGGCGGTGGTGTAGTGGTCATCGTCCGGCAGGCCGTTGGTGGTGACGAAGTGGGTGTTGGTGCAGCCTAGATCCTCCGCCTTGGCGTTCATCCGGGCCACGAAGCCCTCGATGCTGCCGTCCAAGGCCTCCGCTAAGATGTTGCAGGCCTCGTTGGCGGAGGCCACCATGGCGCACTTGAGCAGGGTGTCCACCGTGTGGGCGTCACCGGCCTTGATGGCGGCGTTGCTGCCCTCCGGGGGCACGGCGTCGATGGCGCTGGCGCTGGCGGTGAGGACCGTGTCCAAGGCAAGGCGCCCATCGTCCACCGCCTCCAGCACCAGCAGGGCGGTCATGATCTTGGTCAGGCTGGCGGGGGGCAGGCGGTCGTGGATGTTCTGGGTGTGGAGGACCTCCCCGGTGTCCGGGTCCAGCAGCAGCGCGGCCCTGGCCGCCACCTCCATCTTCTCGATGGCCTGGGCGGGGACGCAGATGGACAGGGCCAGGGACACGGTCAGGAACAGGGCCAGGAAAAAAGCGGATAAACGTTTTGCTCTCATGTGTTTATTTCTCCGAAGACCTATGGTATAATGGACCTGGGAAGGGACGCCCTTCCAAATTCTACAGATCTCGACAGGGTATTTTCGCGACTTAGTATAGCAAAAAATCCGTAGGAGTTCAAGTGTGAAAAATAAGGGATCTTTGACCAGGGCTGAAACGGGCCTTCTGGTCCTGACAGGGGTCTTCCTCTGTCTTATGGTATGCATCGTCCACCATTCCCAGACCGGGACGATCTCTGGAGACTATACCATCATCACCCAGCAGGCGCCGCCGGAGCCGGTGACGCCGGTGGTGGAGCCCCGGGGCCCGGTGGATATCAACACCGCCAGCGCCGAGGCCCTCCAGCAGCTGCGGGGCGTCGGCCCCGCCATCGCGGAGCGGATCGTGGCCTACCGGACCGAGCATGGGCCCTTCACCTCCGTGGAGGAGCTGCTGGAGGTCCGGGGCATCGGCGAGGTCACCCTGGCGGAGATCCGGGAGGAGATCACCCTGGGGGACGCGGGCGGTCTCGAAGAAGATTTGGAAAACATGGAAAACATCCATTGAGCAGATAGGAGACAGCATGAAGATCTTAGTGGTAGACGATGAGCGGCTGCTGGTCAAGGGCATCAAATTCAACCTGGAGAACGAGGGCTACCAGGTGGAGACCGCCTTCAACGGCCTGGCGGCGGTGGAGCTGGCCCGCAACGGCCAGTTCGACCTGATCATCCTGGACCTGATGATGCCGGAGCTGGACGGGCTGGAGGCCTGCCTGCGGATCCGGGAGTTCTCCAACGTGCCCATCATCATGCTCACCGCTCGGGGGGAGGACCGGGACAAGATCATCGGCTTCGAGTGCGGTGCCGACGACTATGTGACCAAGCCCTTCAACATCCTGGAGCTGAAGGCCCGTGTCCGGGCCCTGCTGCGCCGGTCCGGCGCCGGGGACGCCGCCAGGGGCGGCGTCATCACCGCCGGCCGGCTGGGGCTGGACCCCAAGCAGCGGGTGGCCCTCCGGGACGGGGCGGCGGTGGATCTGACCGCCAAGGAGTACGACCTCTTCGAGCTGCTAGTGCGCAACCCCAACCGGGTCTACAGCCGGGAGAACCTGATGAACGTGGTCTGGGGCTACAGCTACAGCGGCGACTACCGGACCGTGGATGTCCATATCCGCCGGCTGCGGGAGAAGCTGGAGGAGGACCCGGCCTCGCCGGTCCATATCCTGACCAAGTGGGGAGTGGGGTACTATTTTAAGGGGTAGTCTGCAAGTCAAGATCGCCTTCAGCTACATCCTGGTGATCGTGGCCGTCCTGGTGCTGCTGAACACCTATCCGCTGATCATGAGCCAGGACATGATCTTCCCCGCCAAGGAGACCGCCCTGCGCTCCTCCATCGCCTCCCTCACCGCCTCTCTGGCGGGTCTGGAGGAGCTGGACCGGGAGAACGTGCCGGCGGCGCTGGAGCGGGTGGAGCTGACGGGCGTCTCCCGGGCGGTGGTCACCGATGAGCAGGGCCAGATCCTCTACGACACCCGGGACGTGGGCAACGCCACCGGGCGGTACGCCTTCTATACGGAGCTGGTCCAGGCCCTGGAGGGCTACGATGCCCTCTACTCCGCCTACCAGGAGGGCGCCTTCCGGTCCAGCGCCGCCTCCCCGGTGCTCTACCGGGGGGAGATCATCGGGGCGGTGTATGTCTACGAGTACGATGTCCAGCAGGGGGCCCTGCTGGACACCCTCCAGAGCAACCTGCTGAGCATCTCCGCCGGCGTGGGGGCGGTGGTGCTGACGGTGAGCCTGGTCCTGAGCAAGGCCATCACCTCCCGGATCAACGAGCTTTTGGCGGCGATCCGCAGCGTGCGGGAGGGCAGCTACGACCATCGGGCCGCGGTGACGGGCCACGACGAGGTGGCCCAGCTGGCCCAGGCTTTCAACGACCTGACGGACCGGCTGCGGGTGACGGAGGACGCCCGCCGGCAGTTCGTGGCCGACGCCTCCCACGAGCTGAAGACCCCCTTGGCCTCCATCCGCCTGCTGACCGACTCCCTCCTCCAGACGGAGGAGATGGACGAGGACATGACCCGGGAATTTTTGATGGACATCGGCCAGGAGGCGGAGCGGCTGAGCAACATCACCGAGGACCTGCTGCGCCTGACCCAGCTGGACAGCGGCGTGGTGGGGGCGGCGGAGCCGGTGGAGGTGGCGCCCATCATCCACCGGGTGCTGAAGATGCTGCGCATCCAGGCGGAGGAGCGGGATATCCGCCTCACCGCCCAGATCGACGATCCCTGCGCCATCCTGGCCACCCAGGGGGAGGTCCACCAGATGGTCTACAACCTGACGGAGAACGCGGTCAAATACGACCTGGACGGGGGATATGTCCTGGTGCGCCTGTCCGTGGAGGAGGGCATGGGGGTCATCCAGGTCTCCGACAACGGCATCGGCATCCCCGAGGGGGACCGGAGCCGGGTGTTCGAGCGGTTCTACCGGGTGGACAAGGCCCGCTCCCGGGCCGCCGGCGGCACCGGACTGGGCCTGTCCATCGTCCGGGACACGGTGAAGCGCCGGGGCGGCACCATCTCCCTGGCCCCCGGCGCGGAGGGCGGGTCCGTTTTCACCATCCGAATGCCTCTGGCAAGAGAGGAGGAGGCCCTATGAGACGGCTGCTGCCCGCCCTGCTGTCCCTGGCGCTGCTGCTGGCTGGCTGCGGCCGGCATCCGGCGGAGGACGCCCCGGACATCACCCTATACTACATCGCCGCCGACCTGGCCGACACCGCCGGAGGCGACGCCATCCGGGCGGTACCGGCGTCCATCGAGGGCCTTGAAGAGCTGGAGACCTGGGAGGCGGCGGCGTTGCTCCTGTCCCGCCTGGCCGAGAGCGGCGACGGCTGGGTCAGCCCCCTGCCCGCCGGGGTCACGGTGGAGGACATCGCCCTCCAGGGCCGGCGGGTCTATGTGGACTTCTCCCGGGGCTACGGCAGTCTCACCGGTATCCGCCTCAGCCTGGCGGACTACTGTGTCGCTTTGTCCCTGTGCCAGCTGGAGGAGGTCTCCTCGGTCTATATCACCGCCGCCGGCCAGCCCCTCAGCCTCCGGGGCAGCCAGGTGCTGATGGAGCAGGACGTGGTCCTCTCCGGCATGGAGGACATCGTTCGGACGGTGGCGGTCTCCCTCTGGTTCCTGGACGGCGGCGGCGCTCTGGTCCAGGAGCAGCGGGAGCTGGAGCTGTACGAGGGGCAGACCCTGGCGGAGGCCCTGGCCGCCGCCCTGGAGGAGGGCCCCCAGGACCGGGGGCGCAGCGCCGTCCTGCCGGCGGGGTTCACCATCCGCAGCGTCCGGGTGGAGGACGGGGTCTGCTGGCTGAACATCCTCTCCGACAGCATGGCCCTCCTGCCGGAGGCGGCAGCGGACCAGGAGATCGTCCTCCAGGCCATCAGCCGGACCTTCCTGGCGCTGGAGTCCGTCCAGGAGCTGCGGCTGCTGGTGGACGGCACGGAGACGGACTTCTTCGGCCAGGTCCACATGGCCCCCTACAGCGTCCTGCCGGCCGGGCCCGCCGTTGGACTGGAGGATGCGGGGCCCTCGCCGTATCCGTCCTAAAACGGAGAGGACAGCCGGCGGCATCTGTGATAGGATGCTTCAGAGCATAAAAAGGAGGGATCCTCAATGAATTGGATCGACGGCATGAACCGGGCCCTGGACTATGCGGAGGCCCACCTCACCGAGCCCCTGACCGCGGAGGACCTGGCGAAGCTGGCGGGCTGCCCCAGCTACCACTTCCAGCGGATCTTCACCTATATCGCCGGGGTCCCCCTGTCGGAGCACCTGCGCCGGCGGCGGATGAGCCGGGCGGCGGCGGCGCTCCTGGGGGGAGACAAGGTGATCGATGTGGCCCTCCGCTATGGCTACGACTCCCCCACCGCCTTCAACCGGGCCTTCCAGTCGGTCCATGGCGTGCCCCCCTCCCAGGTCCAGCGGGCGGACGCCTCCCTTCGGTCCTATCCGCCGCTGCGCCTCCATCTGACGGTGACCGGCGGGGAAAAACTGGAGTACCGCGTCGAAAAGCGCCCCGCCTTCTCCATCACCGGCCTCTCCGCCCCCTTGGGCAGCGAGCTGGAGAGCAATTTCCAGGCGGTGCCCCAGCTCTGGGGGAAGGCCGCCGCCGAAGGGTGGATCCCCCGGCTGATGGGCTGTATGACCGGGGAGCCCCAGGGGCTCCTAGGGGTCAGCGCCTGCTGCGAGGGGGCGCAGTGGCGCTACTATATCGCCGTGGCCGGCCAGGGCGGGCCGGAGAGCTACATCGTCCCGGCAGCCATATGGGCCATCTTCCCTGGGGAGGGGCCCATGCCGGAGGCGGTCCAGGCCCTGGAGCGGCGGGTGGTGACCGAGTGGCTGCCCACCTCCGGCTATCTCTACGCCAACGCCCCGGACATCGAGGTCTACCTGAACGCCGACCCCGCCCATGCCCGGTTCGAGGTGTGGCTGCCGGTGGAGCCGGCTGAATAGCAGCAAAAAAGCGGGAAGTCCGAGAGATGGACTTCCCGCTTTTTTGCTGTCATTGGGCCGCCGGGACCTTCTCCGGCGTTTTTTTGCGCTTCCGGTGGAAGATATGGCCCAAGTTGTCGATCACCGCGTAGTAGACCGGGGTGAACACCAGGGTGATGACGGTGGAGATCGTCATGCCGGAGATCATGGTGATGCCCATATCGGAGAGCATCTCGTTGGTCTCCCCGATCCCCAGGGCCATGGGCACCATGGCCAGGATGGTGGTCAGGGTGGTCATCAGGATGGGCCGGATCCGCAGGGGGCAGGCGTGGAGGATGGCGGTCTCCCGGTCCTCCCCCATCTCCCGGCGGATCTTGATGTACTCCACCAGGATGATGGAGGAGTTGACCACCGTGCCCGCCAGCATGATGATGGACACCAGGGAGATCATGGAGAGGTCCCGCCCCGTGACGGGGAGGCCGAAGAGGGAGCCGGTGAAGGCCACCGGGAGAATCAGCATGACCATGACGGGCATGAGGAAGCTCTCGAACTGCACCGCCAGGACGAAGTACACCAGCAGCAGCGCCGCCGCCAGGGCGATGAGCAGGTCGCCGAAGCTCTCCATCATGGTCTCATAGGAGCCGTCGGTCTCCACGGCGTAGCCCTGGGGGAAGGTGTAGTTATTCAGAATCTCCCAGACGGCGGCGGTCATGGCGGCGGTGTCGCCGCTGACGGAATCGCCGGAGATGGTGACCTGCCGGGTCTGGTTGGCCCGGACGATGGTCTGGGGGGCCTGTTCAATGGAGACGCTGGCCACGGAGCCCAGGGGCACCGTGCCGCCCATGGCGGAGGGCACGCCCATGGACTTCAGCGCGTCCAGGCTTTTTGCCGCCGCGCCGCCGCCCCGGACCACTACGTTCAGCTCGCGGCTGTTGATGGTGACCTTGGTGGCGGTGGAGCCGGTGAGCTCCGAGCGGACCGCCTGGCCGATGGAGGCGGCGGTGAGGCCGTACTGGGCGGCGGCCTCCCGGTTGACGGTGACCTTTACCTGGGGCACCTCGTCGGAGAGGGAGCTCTTCACGTTCACCGCGTCGGGCAGGGCTTCGATTTGGGAAATCAGGTCGTTTGCCAGGAATTCCAGGATGTCGTAATCGTCGCCCTCGATGTTGACCGCGATATCCCCTCCGCCGCCCATCATGGCGCTGGAATCGGAGGCGGAGACGGTAATCTCACAGCCCGCCACGTCCCGCACAGCCGCCCGGAGGGCCTGGGCAATCTCGTTGCTGCTCCGCTGGCGCTGGGACTTGGAGCCGATGTCCAGCATCATGGTGACGGACTCGTCGGAGGCGATGTAGAACATCTCCTCGATCTCCGGGACCGTCTCCTCCGTGATGGCGGACACCCGGCCGGCGATGACGGAGGTCTCGTTCAGCTGAGACCCGATGGGCATTCCGATATTGACGGTAATCTGCCCCTGGTCCATGTCGGGAATGAGGACCATCTTGGTGTTCACCAGGGTGACGCCGAAGAGCACCACCAGGCCGAAGGAGGCCGCCATGCCCAAAAACAGGTGATGGACAAAGAAGCTCAGGATTTTCAGGTAGAGGCTGCTGATCTTCCCGGTCAGCCGCTTCAGGGGCCCGGGCTGCTTCCCGGCCTGCCGCTCCTGGCGGCGGCGCACCTTCTCCTCGTCCAGGGTGAAATAGCAGAGGAGGGGCACCAGGGTCAGGGAAATGACCAGGGAGGCGAAGATGAGGGACGCGATGGTAAGGCAGAAGTCCTTGAACATCATCCCCGCCATGCCCCCGGTGAGGGCCAGGGGGACGAACACCGCCTCGGTGGTGAGGGTGGAGGCCAGGACGGAGGAGGTGACCTCCTTCGTGCCCTCGATGCAGGCGTCCGCCCGGCTGCGGCCCTCGGCGGAGAAGCGGTAGATGTTCTCCAGCACCACGATGGAGTTGTCCACGATCATGCCCACGCCCATGGCGATGCCGCCCAGGCTCATCATGTTCAGTGTCAGGTCCATCACGTCCATCAGCACCAGCACCGCCAGGATGCACACCGGCATGGATACGATGATGGTCAGGGTGGCGCCGCCCCGGCGCAGGAACAGCAGCACCACCACCGCCGCCAGCACCATGCCCTGGAGGATGTTCTGGAAGGCGGAGTCCACCGTCTGGTTGATGTACTCGCTGGCCACATAGGGGGCGGTGTAGCGGATGCCGGCGTTGTCCTTTTGCAGGCTGTCCAGCCGCTCCAGCACCGCCTCGGACACGGTGACCTCGTTGGCGGAGGACTGCTTGGAGACCTGTAGGATGACGCAGGCCGTCCGGCCCACCTTGGCGATGCCCTCCGGGTCCTTGTCCTCCAGCACCACGTTGGCCACCTCGCTGAGGCGCACCATGCCGCCGGTGGGCAGGGTCAGGAGCATATCAGCCACGTCCTCCACCGAGTGGAACTTGGCGTCGGTACTGACGGTCAGGGTCTTGGACCCGTTCTCCAGGTCGCCGCCGGGGTAGAGCAGGTTCTGCCCCGCTAAAAACTGGGCGATGTAGCTGTTGCTAAGGCCCAACCCGGCGGCCCGGGCGGCATCGATCTCCACGGCGATCTGCTGGCCCACGCCGCCGGCCACGGTGACCTGGGCCACGCCGTCGATCCGCTCCAGGGCCGGGGCCACGGTGTCCTCCGCCAGGGTCTGGAGCTTGGCCAGGTCGTCCCCCATCAGGGCGATCATGGCGGTGGGCATCAGCTCGCTGATGTTCATGTTGATGATCACCGGGTCCATGGCGTCCTCCGGCAGGCTCACCCGGTCGAACTGCTCCCGGAGCTTGGTGGCGGCGATGTCCAGGTCCGTGCCGTCCACATAGGTGATCTGGATCTGGCAGACGCCGTCAGCGGAGGAGGAGGAGATGGAATCCACGCCGGGGACGGACATGATGGCCGCCTCCAGGGGCCGGGTCACCAGCTCCTCCATATCGCTGGGGCTGGCGCCGATGTAGTAGCAGGCCACCACCGCCATAGGCATCTCCATCTCGGGGATCAGGGCCATTTGCAGCTGGGTGCCGTACATGACGCCGAAGATGGCCACCATGACCGCCGCCAGGATGGTGGCTACCTTATGTTGGATACAGGCTTTCGCAATATTCATGTGCCCTCCCCGGTCACGATCCGGACCGTCTCGCCGTCAGAGAGGTAGGCCTGGCCCACGATCACCAGCTGCTGCCCTGCCGACAGGCCCGCTGTCACCTCGGTGACGCCGTTGCCGGTGAGGCCGGTGGTGACGGTCACATACCTGGCCGTGTCCCCCTCCACCACATAGACGTACTGGGTCCCGCCGGCGGTGAGGATGGCCTCGGTGGGGATGACCACGGTGTCGGCGGAGGTATCGGTGCGGAAGGTCACATCGGCGAACATCCCGGAGAGGAGGCCGGTGACGTCATTGGGCACGGAGACGGTGACGGTATAGAGCTTGGTCTGCATATTGGCGGACTTCTCCACCGTCCGAACGGCCCCCACGAAGGTAAGGCCCAGGGCGCTGACGGTCACGTCCACCGCATCCCCCACGCTGAGCTTGGGCACTAGGGCCTCGGAGACGGACACGGCGATCTTCATCTGGTCCGCCCCATCGATCACCGCCACCGGGCTGGAGGCAGACACATAGCCGTTCTCCACGGCGGAGAGGGACACCAGGGTCCCGGAGGCGGGGGCGATCACATTGCCCCGGCTGTCCACGTTCTCCAGCACCATGCTCAGCTGCTCCACGTTGGACTTGTAGCTCTGCATCCCCGCCTCCAGCTGGGCCATGGTGGAGTCCCGCTGGGCTTTTGTGCTGAGCAGGGTCAGCTCCGCCTGGTCGATCTCCAGCTGGGAGGCCGCGCCGATGGCGAACAGGGCCTTCAGGTCCTCCAGGTTCTTCTCCAGCAGGCCGATCTGGGTCTCGAAGATGGCGGCCTGATCCTCGTAGCTCTTCACCGCGGCGTTGTAGCTGATGGTGGCGGCGTTATAGGAGGCCAGGGTGCTGGCCAGGTCCAGGGTGCAGAGGGTCTGGCCGGCCTGGACCGTGTCCCCCGCGTCCACATAGACGGCGGTACACTTGGCGTTGACGGCCACCATGACGATGGCCTGGTCCTCGGCCACGATCCGGCCGGAGACCTTGTTCTCTGTGGCGATGGTGTCCAGGGCGATGGTCTGGACCTGGACCGGCACGCCGGAGCCCTCCGGCTCACCGTCCTGGGTCTCATCGTCCTGCTGGCCACAGGCGGCCAGGGACAGGGCCAGGGTCAGAGAGAGCAGCAGGGCCAGGATACGTTGATGGTTCATAGCGTGTTGTCGTCCTCCTTATACGGTATGGCGTTCAGCTGATGATGCCGTGGTCCACGGCCCAGCGGTAGTTGTTGTAGGCGGTGAAGAGGTCCAGGGCGGCGGTGGTCACGGTGTCCTGGGCGGCGGCGACCTCGTCCTGGGCGGTGAGCAGGGCGTTCCGGGAGATCGCGCCCTGGTCATACTTCAGCGCCGCGGCGGCGTGGTCCGCCTTTTTGGTCTCCAGGGCCGCCCGGGCGGCGGCGAGGACCTGGACACCGTCGGTGACCTTCTGGTACAGGGTGCGGAACTTCATCTCGAAGTTTTGGCAGGTGGCGCTGTAGGTGTACTGGGAGGCCTGCCAGGTGTGTTCCGCCATGACGGCCTCATAGCGGGTGGAGCTGTAGCCGTACTGCTTTTTGGCGTCCTTGTAGTCCTCCTCCGCGTCCTCCAGGGTCTTTTTCGCAGCGTAGAGCTCATAGCTGGCGGCGATGGCCTTCTCCAGGTCCGCCTCCAGGTCCATCTCCGCCACCTGGTCCGCTGTCACCTCCGGCAGGGCCCCCAGGTCGATCGTCCCGGTGAGCTCCCCGCCGATCATCAGCTCCAGCTGCATCTTGTAGTTCTCGATGTTGGCCACCAGGGTCTGCCGGGAGGAACGCAGGGCGGTCCGGTTGGCGGTGACATCCTGCAAGGTCAACGCGGAGATCTGCCCCAGCTCATGGCGCAGCTCCATCTCCTGGATGGTCCGGTCCAGGGTGGCCAGGCCCCGGTCCACGGTCACCAGGGAGTCCTCCATCCCGATCAGGGCTATGTAGAGGGCCTGGGAAGCCATCACGATCTGGTCCTGGGCCGAGCGGAGCTGGCGGACCACGTCGGCGTTGTCCGCCTGGAGCTTGCCGTCCCGGAGGTCGTCGAAGGTGTCCCGCAGGCTGTCGTAGGCCTGGGTCATGGACTGGACCGAGGCGGAGGTCATGGCGGTCCCCAGGCCAGGCATCATCCCTCCCACCATACTGTCCACCGCGCTGCCCATGGAAATGAACTGCCACTGGGCCTGGGCGATATTGTTCAGGTTATCCCGCAGGGTGTCCTCCATCCGGTCGTAGTCGATGGACTGGATGGAGGCGATGGTCTCCTCCAGGGCCAGCAGGTTGAAGTTGTTCTCCCGCAGCCGCTGGTCCAGGTTGGCGAAGCTGACGCTGCCCACCGGGTCCGGCTGGATGGCCCCCGCCTCTGCCTCGTCCGCCAGCACCGCCGGCGCGCCGCAGAGGGACAGGAGCAGCACCGCCGAGAGCAGCAGGGCTGTTATTTTTCGTTTCATAGACCTTCCTCCTTCTATGTAGCCGTACAGACCGCCCCTTGGCGGACGATCTCCACCCTGGTGACCAGGGTCTGTCGGATCGCCTCACGGCGATCCGGGTCGCATAGTGTTTCGATGATCGCCGAGCCGAGGGCGAACAGCAGCAGGGAGCAGACCTGCCTGGTGAACGCCTCATCCCGCTGCCGCAGGCCGGTGGTATCGACCTTGGCGGCGATCGAGAGCGGGAACCTGTCCGGCCCCTGGGAGATGACATTGTGCATGATGACCTCCGGGTTCAGCCGGAACAGCTTGATGCACCGGATCAGGTTCTCATCCGCCTCGTTTCGTCGAAAGACCAGCCCGTCATAGGCTTGCAGGATAACGGCGAACACGTCTCCTTGGGCGTTTTGCAGCGCATGGGTGAAGAGATCGTCAAAGAACTGCGCCACGCCCTCCAGCATATAGGCCAGCAGGTCTTCCTTTTTGTTCTCGAAATACTGATAAAAGCTGCCTCTGGGGATCCCGGCGGCCTGGATGATCCGGTTGATGGACACATCCCCATAGGGCACCCGTGTAAATTCCTCCCAGGCCGCGTCGATCAGCCGTCCGCGCTTTTCCTCCGACAGGCGGAAAAATGTACCTGTAGGCACTTCGCCCCCTCCTCTCTGCACAGTACATCCAGAAAAGTGACAACTCGTCGCAAGTGACAACCTGTCGTGATTATACACAGGCAGGGTATGTCTGTCAAGGGCGGTTTTATGAATGATCTGTTAAGAATACGGAAAACGGACCCAACTGCCAATTTTGCAGCTGGGTCCACAGGTGTTTTTGTGCAGTTTTCAGTCCTCCATGTCCAGGGGGAAGATGCGGTTGATGCGGCTGGGCGGACCGTCGGTGATGACCTCGTGGCCGATCAGCTCATGCTCAGCATTATAGACCGGATAGGTCCCCGGCGTCCTGGGATTCTCCCGGCGCTCCATCATATCTTCGTAAGTGATGTAATACCAGCTGATATCCGGCTCCCCTAAGCAGCTGTTCTTGCAGCCTACCAGGTCAGGGTAGTAGCCCACATAGCCAGCCAGGTCTTTGGCACCGTAGGTCTCCCCTCTGCTGTTCCGATGCCAGTCACCGTCCTCGCCAACGTATTTTTCCAGCAGCCCCGCTTCCCAAGGGGTCAGATCCCTTGCTGATGCACACCACAGTTTGCTATCTGGATGTAGCGTGTCCTCACGATGCGGCCTGTTCTCTACCGGGGCAGTCCCTGCGCATGGGAGCAGCCGGACGGGGTCGCCCTGGGCCAATCTGTCCAGCAGAGCTTCCTTGCTGTCGATACAACAATTATCCCACACAAATGTGGCATATCCAACAACGGTCGTTTCGTCCAGTTCATATACCTGTACTGCAAGACCAAAATCGAGGCTCCGTCCTTCCCAGTCGCCATTCTCGCCGCCACACCACTCTAAATACGCCTCGATCTCCTCCTCCGTTTGGAGGGGATAGGAGTAAGGATAGAGCCTCTCCCGTTTCAGATAGCCAGTGGTCTCCCGGTCGATCTGGTACCAGATCAGGTCCGGCACGTCCTCGTAGCCGTCCGCCTCGGTCCAGCGTCCGTAGGTATGGCCCAGGCTGTTGACGGGGTACTTGGACTCCGGCTCCGCAGGCACCACATCTGGAACAGCCGCCGCTGGCACAGGGGGCGTCTCCGGCTGGGACGGCAGGGCTTCCGGCAGATCATCCGGGACGGGGCGTTCGCTGGTCGTATACACCCGAAAGTTGGCGGTCACGCTCTTGCTCTCATGCGTACTTACCTTCACAGTCATCTCACTGCTGGGATTCGCCGGTTTGAATATCACCGTGCTGAAGCTGCTTATGTTGACCGTGCAATTTTCCGCCCCAGCGGGGAAATAGCCCACATCAACAGTCGCCATAGTGGAAGGCAGCCCGTCCACATCCACGGCGATATAGGTACCGTTGCCCACATGGAGCGTGTCGCCAAGCACCCGCCCCACGGCTTCCGTATCGCCGATGGGCACCTTCGCTTTACCATGCCAGCACCTGAGCTTGCCGCCATGCTGGATGGTCTCCGCCGGAGTCAGGAAGAACACCCAATACTCCGTACCATCCGGCAGCACACCGGAGTCCACCAGACCGTAGTTGGCATTTTCATCATAGGGGCGGATAAGCGTGATGGATATGCCCTTGCTGAAAAGATCAAAAACAGCGCTGGTCCTTTGATGGCGAGGCCCTTCCGGCGGCTGTACGCTCCCCAGCGTCTCCACTAAGCGGTCGGTCCCCGGCATCCCCTTCGCCGGGGTGCCGGCGAACACGGCGGCCATGGTGCATACCAGCACCAATGCGGCCAGGACGGCGGCGGCGGTCAGCTTCCGGCTCTTCATGATGGCGGTGATCCTCTCCTTGATAGCCGCCTGGCCGCTGTAGCTGCTGCACAGGGGCAGCTGGCGCTGGGCCTCGGCGTGGAGCAGGGTCAGGGCGTAGCCGGGCCGGGCCGGCAGGCCGAAGGCGCGCACCACCGCCTCATCGCAGGACAGCTCCAGGTCCCGGTTGGCGTACACATACATACACCACACCATCGGGTCGAACCAGTGGACGCACACCGCCACAGCCAGCAGCAGCTTCCACCACACGTCCCGGCGGCGGATATGGACGTACTCATGGGCCAGCACATACCGCAGGCCCTCCCGGTCGGTCCAGTCCGTCTTGTCAGGGAAGAGGACCGTGGGATGCAGGAGGCCGTAGGTCAGCGGGGCCGTCACCGCACCGCTCTGGCGGAACCGGACCCGCGCTCTGGGGTGGTCCATCCGCCACCGGGCCAGGACCTCGTTCTCCACCGGCTCCGCCCGGCGCAGCACCCGCCAGCACCGCCAGTACGCTCCCAGGAACCACACCGCCAGCAGGCAGGCCCCCGCTATGTAGACCGCTGTCACGATCTCCGCCGCCCCAGGGGCCTCGTCCACCGGCGACGGGCTCCCAGTCCCGGCGGGGGCCCGGTCCGGCGCGGCGGGCACAATAGGCGCGATCTCCGTTGGAACAGGTCCTCTATCCGGCACAGCGGACACGCCGCCCGGCATGACAAGGACCGGCGATACCGGCTCTACCGGCTCCACCGGCTCCGGCGGGATAGCCTCCTCCTGCGCCAGCTCCCACAGGGCCTCCGCGCCGCTATAGACGCTCACCGGCGACGGCACCGCCACCGGCACCAGCAGCCGGGCCAGGGCCACGGCCCACAGGAGAAGGAACGTCCACTTGGGCAGCCGGTACAGCGCCAGCCGCCGCAGCAGCAGGATCGCGGCGATCAGCACCGCGCCGCTGCAACTCATCTCCCAGATCGTCACGTCCGGCCTCCTTTCACCGCAGCTCCTCTATCAACCGCTTCAGCTCGTCGATCTCCTCCGCCGGCAGGGGCCGCCCGCTGAGAAGGGAGGCGAACAGCAGGGACGCGGACCCCTCAAAGACCTGGTCCACCAGCTCCGCCGCCGCCTGCTCCCGGCTCTCCTCCCGCCCGATCAGGGCGTGACAGAGGAAATTCGGCTCCCGCCGCTCGACGGCCCCCTTGGCGATGCACTTCTTGATGACGGTATAGGTGGTGTTCTTGTTCCAGATGTCCGCCAGCTGGAGGGCGATCTCCCGGGCGGTGGTGTCCCCCCGCTGCCACAGCACCTCCATCACCCGCCGCTCGCTGTCGAATAGCTTGATGCCCATCCTCTGGTCCTCCTTTTTCGTCGTACTATCCAAGTAGTTTTTATATACTACCATGATAGTCTATATTTGTCAAGTCCCAAATGTAGACAAAAAAGAAGTGACCGCCCAAGCCCACACAGCCTAGCGGTCACTTCTTGACCCTAGTACAGGGGCCGGCCACTCACCGGCAGCGCCCCTTCTATTTTTAATATGACTGCTTTCTTTCCATTTGTCAATTCGCCTATTGCATTTTTTGTCGATATATGGTATCTTGATAAACAGGAAAGAGTATTCTTTCAGCGCTGCCAGTAACGGTAGGCGGTCGGCCCCCGACAGGGGGCAGCTTCTTGCCCCCTGATCCTAGGAAAGGGGGGCCTTGCCCATGACTACATCCGAAGTATTACAACTTTGTTTAGTTATCATCGGCATTTGTAGCCTGTTCATCCAGGCAAAAAAGAAGTAACCGCCCCAGCCCCCAAAGCTTAGCGGTTACTTCTTAACCCTAGCGCAGGGGCTGACCGCTTACCGGCAGCGCCCTTTCTATGTTTAGTATACCCGCTTTTTATCGATTTGTCAACTGTTTCATTTTCAGCGCAGTTGACGTTTGGTCTGCTATTTGCTATACTGCTGATATGAAAAAGGAGATGTATCCAAAACTGACCATACGGCTCTTCACGGACCAAAAGTGCTTTGGTCCTGGGGTCGCTATGCTGATGCACCGGGTGGAGGAACACCGTTCCCTCCGCTCTGCCGCCATGTCTATGGAGATGGCCTACTCCAAGGCTTGGGCCATGATGCGCAACGCAGAGGCCGGCTTCGGCTTCAAGCTCCTCCACTCCACCACCGGCGGACGGGGCGGCGGCGGCGCGGAGCTGACCGAGGAGGGTCGGGCCCTCCTGGCCGCCTACGACGCCTACACAGCGGCGCTGGACCGTCAGGCAAAGGAACTGTTCGCCCAGCACTTCGCCGCTTTTTTGGGAAATCGGTAGAAGGACTTGGTCTGGTATATGCCAGCCTGCTATGAGGTGTGCTACCCAGTTAGGCGGGGCTTGACAAACTGGAGCGAAAAAACGGAGGAACGCGCATGAGAAAGATGACTGCATTCTTAATGCTCTGCGCTCTGGCTGCCAGTCTGATGACCTTTCCGTCAGAAGCCTACGATGTGGGCAAGATCGACGAATACCAGACGCTCAGTATAGGTTGCCTACATATTGCCGCGATAAAAGCAGACGGTTCTCTATGGCTCTGGGGAAATGGTCTTGATGGGCAGATAGGAAATGGCGGCGGCAATACCAGTGAGCCGGTAAAAATATTGGACGATGTGGCTGCTATGAGCTGTGGCGATACATTTACCGCAGCGATAAAAAACGATGGCACTCTTTGGATGTGGGGCAACCGTTTTGATTCCGCTCCCGCAAAGATCATGGATGATGTTGTCGCCGTGAGCGGTGAAGATCTGCTTTGTGGTGTGATAAAAAGCGACGGAACTCTGTGGGTATGGGGAGCGATCGCCAAAGAAGAAGGACGCTATGACGCACTTATCAGCTATGCTGACCCGATCAGGCTCTCCGGTGATGTAGTCAGTGTAAGTGTGAATGGTTCGGGCCTTGCTTACATCAAAAAGGATGGCACTGTTTGGACGTGGGGGAGCAACAGTTATGGCCAACGCGGGGACGGAACGCAGGGCGGCCTTTCCCCTACGATGAAAACACTGCCCACGCAGGTCCAGAGTTTGAGCGGCGCAGTCTCTGTCAGTTGCAGTAAAGGGTATTGTTATTTCGCGGTCATACTGTCAGACGGCTCTTTGTGGATGTGGGGAGACAACAATTATGGCCAGTTGGGCATTGGCCGCACCGGAAACGGTCAGTACAGCAGCATGGGAAGTTCTGATCACCCGATTCAAACGATCCCTGTCAAAGTTATGGACCAGATCTCCTCTGTCTTTTGCGGTGCGGGCTCCACAGCGGCTATCAAAAATGATGGGACATTTTGGACATGGGGGGACGCCCCCTCTGGTATGCTGGGCTATCAGGACTATGACACAAGGTATACTATAAATGACCCTGACTGGATCACTGGTGGTACAGGGGTAAGGACAACTCCGAAACAGGTAGAAAACTTCATCGTAAAGCTTGACGGTGCTGTTCCGCCTGGACCGGACTACATCTACGATGTCCCCGACCCCGGCGCCAGCGTCGTCCTCCCCACGGAGGAGCTGGAGCAAGTGAAGGACACCGGCACCGCAACGGAGGCTGTGCAGACCTTGACGAACCAAATGACCAGTGAGCAGAAGTCCTCCGCCACCGGCATGGACCTAGCCGCCCTCTACGCTGAGACGGCCACGGCCAAAGCCGCCCAAAAGACCGTCAGCGGCAGCGAGGTGATCATCAACGCCGCCGCCGTGGCGGACCTGGAGAAAATCGCTATGTCCACCAGCAGCGCCGTGGAGACGGCCCTGGTCAGCGGCGGCGTGGCGACAGCCCGGTATCTGTCCAACACGGTCACCCTGGCCACCAACGCCACTGGCAAGATCTCCATCAAGATCGACCCGGATATCCTCACCACAGAGGTGGACAAGATCCGGGTGGAGACCCCCACCTATGCCCTGACCCTCAAAACAGAGGACCTAAAAGCGGACCTGACGGAGATTCTGACCATCACCATGGAGGACGTGGGCGCGGGCTACGCCGCCGGACGGTCTAACGGAAAAGTGGTCGTGGCAGTGGACCTGCCCAAGGGCAAGACCACTGACCCGGTCACCCTCTCCCTGCCCACCGACAGCGGCAGCACCACCTACCAGGCCGTTGTGAATACAGCGGGTAAGTCCACATCCAGTAAATACAATCCGGCGACCGTGACCATAGACGGCAAGATCAGCAGCTCCGGCAGCTACACCGTCCAGACCAACGAGAAAAATTTCACCGACATCACCAATAAAAGCGCGGAGATGCAGGCGGCCATCCGGTATCTCGCCTCCAAGGGCATCATCAACGGCAAGACATCTACCACCTTCGACCCGGACGGCAGCATCAACCGGGCGGAGATCGCCGCTCTCCTGGTCCGAGCCCTGGGCAAGCTGGACAACGCCGCTACGAATAGTTTTACGGACGTAAAGTCCTCCGATTGGTACTATTCCGCCGCCGGGTCCAGCCAGAAGAACGGCCTCATCAAGGGCTACGAAGACAAGACCTTCCGGGGCACCACCACCATCAGCAAGGTCCAGATCGTAGCCGTAGCCAGCCGGGTGCTGATGAACGAGATGGGCTACACCGCCGCCGGCAACACGGCGAACTACCTGGGCAAGTACAGCGACACCGTGGACAAATGGGCCCAAGGCGAAGTCGCCCTGGCCACCCGTGAGAACTTAGTCGTCTACCGCACCGATGGTACCTTCTCCGGCAGCAAAAACATGACCCGAGGGGACGCCGCCATCATCATCTACCGCCTCTTCCAGCGCATCTGGTAAAAAACACAGGCCGGGGAACAGCTCCCCGGCCTATCCTTTTCCCCTCCCGGCGCATAACTTCCCAGCTTTGGCAGAGACTAAGGCCACAACACCAAAATTGGGAGGTTTTCTAATGCAAAAGCGATCTGCCCGTCTGCTGCTCTCTGTGTTCATCCTGACCCTCTTCGCCCTGCCCGCCGCCGCGTCCCCCGAGGCCCCGGCCGCGGGCCCCGTATCCCACGATCTCCAGGTCACCACCTATAAGGACATCCCCTATATCGGCCAGCTGCTGGCTGACGGGGAGGACCTGCTCTATGTCATCGTGGATCAGCCCAAGCGGGGGACCGTCGCCCTGGAGGGCGACACCTTCGTCTACACCCCCAAGGCCGGCAAGACCGGCAAGGACGCCTTCACCTACGCCGCCATGGACGCCGCCGGGACCACCGGCGCGCCGGCCACCGTCACCGTCACGGTGGAGAAGCGGCGCAGTCAGGTGACCTACAGCGACATGGCCGGCCGCTCCGGCTACGCCGCCGCCATCGCCCTGGCGGAGGAGGGCATCTATGTGGGCCGGCAGCTGGGGGCCCAGCGGTTCTTTGACCCGGACGCCCAGGTCACCCGCACGGAGTTCCTCTCCATGGCCATGGAGGCCGCCGGCGTCCTGGTGGACCACGCAGTGAGCCTCACCGGCTTTGCCGATGACGACGCCATCCCCACCTGGGCCAAGAGCTACGCCTCCGCCGCCGCCCGGGAGGGCGTGATCCGGGGCGTGTCCACCCAGGAGGGCATCGCCTTCTTAGGGGAGAACCCCATCACCCTCCAGGAGGCCGCCGCCATCATGGACCGCCTGCTGGACGTGGCGGACGTCTATCTGGAGGACGCGGCCAGCTGGTCCAGTCAGGCCATGGCCAATATGGAGAGCGTGCAGGTGGTCTCCGCCGGCAGCTTCGACCAGACGGGCCAGCCGGTGACCATGGTCCAGGCGGCGGAGATCCTGACCGCGGCCATGGAGCTGCTGGAGTCCCGCCGTCCCGCCAGTATCTTCCCCTGGTAACAGAACAAGAAGTCCGTCCTCCAGCGATCGGAGGACGGACTTTTGCTGTTTTGACAGACTTTTGCTGTTTGATAAAGCAGCGGCCCTGCCGGCAGGCCCGTCAGCCGTTACCCCGGAAGATGCTGTCCAGGAACCCGGACAGGCCGCCCCCTTCCCCGCCGGGCTCGCCGGGCTCAGAGGGAGTCGTGGGATCTGTGGGCGTGGTGGGGCCAGACGAATCGGTGGGGTCCGTTGGCGTCGTATCCGTCGGGGGGATCATGCCGGAATCCGAGGGCGGGACGTAGTCCGGCGGCAGGATGATGGGGTTGCCCTCCGCATCCACCGGGTTGCCGAACTCGTCATAGTAGATATCCTGTCCCGGGTCCACCGGCGGATTCCAGGTCTCGGCGGTGTGGTCGGGGCACAGCCCCCGCCGCAGCCAGGTCTCCACCAAGGCGTCGTCGTCCTCCGCCGCGATGGGGATGCCGTCCACCGTCTGCTGCTCCCCGGTCTCCAGGTCGATATAGGTGCTGCTGCCCCCCTTGCGGTAGACCGTGTCCCGGTGGACCGTGGTCACCAGGATCTCCTGGACGTTCTCCTCCGGGCAGTATTGGCCGGCCAGGTGGCGGACCTCCGTGGTGGTGCCGTCCTCCGCCGTGACCGTGTGGGTGCAGACCTCGATGGTCACATGGCAGCTGCACTCCCCCTCCGGCTCCATGCCCACCGCCGCCCGGACCGTCTGGACCCGCTTGGCCTGGTCGCAGGCCTCGGTGGCCAGGAGACCGCAGTCTAAGCAGGTGGTGATGAAGTGGGTGCCGGTGCTGGGGGTGGCGAACTCCCGGTTGGGCAGCTCCTTATGGATCTCCTCCATCACCAGCTTCCAGAGCGTGTTGGCGGGACTGGTGGGGAACTTGCCGATGTCCGCGTTGGACTTGGGGTAGCCCACCCACACCGCCGCGCAGTAGTAGGGGGTGTAGCCCACGAAGTAGCGGTCGTAGTTGTTGGTGGTGGTGCCGGTCTTGCCGGCGATGTTCATGCCGCTGAAATTGGCGCTGGCCCCGGTGCCGCCGCTGGACATGGTCTCCTTCATCAGCTCCGTCATCATGAAAGCGGTGGAGGAGCTCATCGCCATCCAGGACTGGCTGGGGTTCTCCAGGATCACGCTGCCGCTGACAGGGTCCCCGTTGGCGTCCAGCTCCCCATCGGCATCCATGACCAGGGTATAGAACTTGGGCTGGGTGTAGATGCCGCTGTTGGCGAAGGAGGAGTAGGCCGCCGCCATCTCCAGGGTGGAGACGCCGTAGGTCAGGCCGCCCATGGCCAGGGGGGCCTCGGCGATATCCCGGGAATCCAGCTCAAAGCCCAGCTTCTCCGTCAAGAACTCGAAGGAGGAGGCGAAGGTCAGCTGCTGGAGGGCCCGGACCGCCGTGGTGTTGGTGGACACCTGGATCGCCGTGCGCATGGGGATCAATCCCCGGTAGCGCTGAGGGGTGTTCCGGGGGTAGCCGCCGCTGCCGCTGTCGTTGAGGCGCACCGGGTAATCGTCGATGATGGAGGCCGGGGAGATGATCCCGGCGTCCATGGCTGGGGCATACACCGACACCGGCTTGAAGGCCGAGCCGCAGGGCCGGTGGCTCAGGGCCAGGTTCTCGATCCGGCTGGCGGTCTTTTCCCCGATGCCCCCTACGATGCCCACCACGTTCCCGGTATAGGGGTCCATGATGGTGATGGCCGATTGCAGCTGGTCGCCCTTGCTGTTCTGCTTGTCCAGGTTGCTCTGGTCCTCATAGACGCTCTCGGCGATCTCCTGGATATCCAGGTCCACCGTGGCGTAGATCTTATAGCCGGCGGAATAGAGCAGCTGCTCCGCCGCCCCCCGGGAGATCTTCATCTTCTCCGCCAGGTCGTCCCGCACGTCGTTGAACAGGGCGTCCACGAAGTAGGAGAACACGTTGTCGTTGGACCGGACGATGGGCTGGCCGTTCTCGTCCAGCTCCTCCTCCCCGCCGCCGTGGAGGGCCTCATACTCTGGGGTGCCCACGAAGATCAGCTCCTCGTTCTTGGCCCGCTCATACTGGCTCTCGCCGATGGACCCGGACTCCTTCATGGTCCACAGCACGTCCACCTGCCGGTTCCGGGCGGCCTCCTTCTGCCAATCCGCCCCCAGGGGGTTGTACTTGGAGGGGTTCTTGGTCAGTCCCACGATCATGGCGCTCTCTGCCAGGGTCAGCTCGCTGACGTCCTTGCCGAAGTAGGTGTCGGCCGCCGCCTGGACGCCGTAGGCGTGGTTGCCGAAGTAGACCAGGTTGAGGTACGTCTCCAGGATCTCTTCCTTTTTATAGTTGTTCTCCAGCTCCAGCGCCCGGAAGATCTCGGTGATCTTCCGCTTGACGGTGCCCTCGTTCTCCCCCGTCAGGTTCTTGATGGTCTGCTGGGTGATGGTGGAGCCGCCGAAGGTGTCCTTCATGCTGAAGAACATATTCAGCACCGCCCCGCCGGTCCGCTTCCAGTCCACCCCGTGGTGCTGCCAGAAGCGGGTGTCCTCGATGCACACCAGGGCCTCCACCAGGTGGTCCGGCAGCTGGTCGAAGGTGACCAGGGTCCGGTTCTCCGTGCCCATCAGCCGCTGGAGCTCCTTCCACTCCCCGGTGGAGCGGTCCTGGTAGTAGACCACGGAGGTCTGCTGCATCGTGAAGGCGCCCATATCCACCTTCAGCTCCGGGGCCAGGGTGTTCTGGACGTACTGCATGAAGATCCATAAGAACATCCCCACCGTCAGGCAGCCCATGACGGCCAGGGTCCCCAGCACCTTGAGGATGGTGGTGAAGATCCGAAGGCCCCGGCGGCCCCTTTTGCTCCTGCTCCGACCGTTGCTACCTGCGCTCGCCTTCCTCTTTTCCGGCGGGCTGTTCAGCACGCGTTTTCCTTCCAAAACATATCCTCCTTTTCCACTGCGTTATATGACATCCCCCCGGAGGCGGGACAGATCTCTTCCTCCTGTAATAGAGTATCATACCCGGTTTGGTACATGTTGTCAACGATCTTGGCATCTACTTTTTATATTTGTGGGGACAATAAAAAGCGGCCCAAGATTTTTTTCGATTTATTGTGCTTTCCTACTTGCAGTCTGCCGGAAAAGGCGGTATAATGTGAGCGGACACAAGAGAGGAGGGGCTGCCTATGGAAGAGAGCTTCGGTCCCGATTTCGTCACCATCACCGATGAAGACGGCAACGACATCGAATTGGAACTGATCGATATGCTGGAGCATAACGGGCAGACCTACATCGCCTTCTTCCCCGCGCTGGACGAGGAGGACGAGGCCGACAGCGAGGAGCTGGGCCTGATCATCCTGAAGCGCATCATGGAGGACGGGGAGGAGATCCTGTCCACCCCGGACAGCGATGAGGAGCTCAACGAGGTCTACGAGCTGTTCATGGAGCAGCTTTTTGAGGACGAGGACGAGTAAAGTCTATCCCCCTGCGGGGTTTGTGAGGGGTCTTTTTTTAACCCACATTTCGTTATTCGGGATGCCGGATCGTTCCGTGGTTTGCAGGCCTCCCGGCCGTCTTTTGCGGCTGGCTGGATGTTGGAAGCAGTAAAGCGGAGCGTAGGCGACCCACCTGCCTAGAATAGTGCAGGTTATAACGAGGCTCCCACGGCTTCTGCGGGGCTTGGCGCCGGCTTAGCCGGCGCCATTTTTACAGTCTTGCCGGCTCTGCCGGTGCCATTTCTATAGCTCCACCCCCCCTTCTTCCCTTTCTTTCCCCTGCGCAACCACCAGTTGCGCAGGTTCCAGGTCCCCCTGGTGGCTTCGCAACCGCTCTTTTGTTAGACTGATGTCATGGCAGACTGCCAGATCATATCAAATCAGGAGGTATCCCCCATGACATTAGGTGAAACGATCTTGTACCACCGCAAAAAGGCCCAGCTCTCCCAGGAGGCCCTGGCGGAACTGGTGGGCGTCTCCCGGCAGGCCGTGAGCAAGTGGGAGCTGGACGAGGCCACCCCGGAGGTGGCCAAGCTGGTCTCCCTGGCCGGGGCGTTCCATATCACCGTGGACCAATTCCTCAGCGGTCAGGCGGAGCCCGCGCAGACGCCGCCCCCTGCGCCTCCGGCCAAGCCGGACCATCTCTCCTTCCTGGGCAGGCTCATCCGTCGCTACGGCTGGCTGGCCGGGGTCTATGTCGCTCTCTCCGGCGCGGGCGTGGCCATCGTGGGCGGCATCGCCCGCTACGCCTTCCGGCAGATGTTCGCCGTCACGATGGGCGATCTGTTTGGCGATATCAGCGGCTTCGGCGTACTGCCTGGCGAGATGGCCGTTCCCACCGGCATCTCCCAAATGGGGCAGATATTCGTCAACATCGCCACCTTTATCATGGTGCTGGGCATTTTGACCGTCATCGCCGGCATCGTCCTGGCCATCGTCCTTTGGAGAAAGGGGCGGCGGGACGAGCCTTGAATTTTTAGAGCAGGAGGATGTACTCATGTCCCAAGAGACCAGCCCCGGCGGCAGCACGATCTACCGCTACCAGGACCCGTCGGACCCCTCTCCCCAGATCTCCGGCGTCTATGCCCGGGAGATCCAGGCCCATTTTGACCAGGCGTTCCCGGACCGGCAGCATTTCGCCATCCATGTCCCCGACGCCTCCCCGATCGATGTACATATCCTCCCGCCCAAGGAGAAGGACGGCTACTACGTCATCTACACCTCCGGCATGAGCGACCTGCCCATGACCCTGCCGCCGGATATCGACGAGCCGGAGAAGTGGCAGTACGCGGAGCTGTATATGTTCCTGCCCCCCACCTGGCAGTTCGGCCTGCCGGAGGACGACCGTCTCTCCAATAAGCGCTCAAAGGGGCAGTTCCCGCCCCAGTACCACTGGCCCGTCACCCTGCTGCGCTTCCTGGGCCAGTTCCCCCACGCCTATAAGACCTGGCTGGGCTGGGGCCACACCATGCCCAACGGCCCCAGCTACGCCCCCATCTGCGAGGGGACCACCATGGGCGGGGTGGTGCTGGACATCATCCGGGGCGTCCCGCCTATGGAGACCCGGGACGGCAAGCGGGTCAACTTCTTCTTCGTCATCCCCGCCTACAAGGAGGAGATCGAGTACAAGCTGAAGTACGGCATGAAGGCCCTGACGGACCGCTTCGCGGAGGGCGACCTGCCCCTGGTGGTGGATATCCGCCGGCCCAACCTCTGCCCGGACTTCAAGGAGGTCCTGGACGGCTGAGCCGGCCAACGGCTATATATGCAAAGGCGCTGCCCGCTTGGACAGCGCCTTTTTCGCCGCGTTCCCGCCGGTCTCACAGGCCCCGCTGCCGGCGGAGCCGGTCCAGCAGGAACAGCGCCCCGGCAGAGACGGCCAGCTGGAGGAGCAGCACCAGGTCCCCCGCCCCTAAAAAGGGCAGGTCCAGCGTCCATGCCAGGATGGCCCGGATCAGGAGGTGGGCCACCGCCGCCAGCGCCAGCACGACCGCCGCCGCCAACCGACGCCGGTCCGCCAGGGTCTGGCATACCCAGTATACGCCCCACAGATAGGCCGCACCCACCGCCGCCAGCCAGATCCCCACGGAAAAGACCTGCCAGACCGTGTTGACCGCCAGGATGAGCAGGAAAGGGCCGATCAGGAGGGTCAGCATCGTCAGGGCGGGGGCGATCCCTCTCCGTCCGCACCGGATCAGGGGGACCAGGACCAGCCATGCAAATATGATGGAGCTGACGGGAAAGACCGACCAGGTGATGCCTGCGTTCATGGCCAGGTCGCAGATCAGGCAGACGATCTCCCCGATCAGCAGCGCCAGGGAGAACAGCACCGCCGCTACCTGCCGCCAGTGCCGCCGCTCCGGCGGCGGCGCCAGAGGCCGCGCCGGCTCCTGGGCGGTGTCCCCGGAGAGCAGGTCGTCCACCGTCACCTCCAGCAGCGCCGCCAGGGGCTGCAAGAGCGCGATATCGGGGCTGCTCTGGCCTCGTTCCCACTTTGAGACGGCCTTGTCGGTCACGTTGAGGCAGGCGGCCAGGTCCCGCTGGGTCATGCCCCGCTGCCGCCGCCGCTCCGCGATGAAAAGGCCCATCTGTATATTGTCCATCGTCTCCTCCTCCTGTCCCTGTTCTGCCCCCTATCATAGCAGGTCCGCCGCCCCTTTGCAATCCACCGTTCGTTCCATCCCGCCCTGATTCGGCGCTCGACCAGCGGTAGAGCGGGATAAATTTTCCGTCTGCCCTTGCAATCTTTGACAAAATGTTTATAATAGTCCCAGAAAGGGGGGACCGTCCTTGAAGCAAAAACGGATCTGGCTCTCCCCCAACCGGATCATCGCGCTGGGCTTTCTGGCCATCATCCTCTGCGGCGCGCTGCTGCTGATGCTGCCTGTCACCAGCCGGACGGGGCAGGGGCTGCCCTTCCTGGACAGCCTGTTCACCGCCACCTCCGCCACCTGTGTCACAGGGCTGGTGGTGGCGGACACCTGGACCCAGTTCAACCTGCTGGGCCAGTTCATCGTGCTGCTGATGATCCAGGTGGGGGGCCTGGGCTATATGACCCTGGTACTGATGACCGCCATGCTGCGGCGGCAGAAGATCGGCCTGCGGCAGCGGTCGGTGATGATGGAGAGCGTGGGGGCCCTGCGGCTGAGCGACTCGGTCGATCTGGTCCGCTACATCCTGGCCGGCACCGCCGCCATCGAGGGGACCGGCGCGGTGCTGTTGGCGGTCCGGTTCGTCCCGGAGCTGGGCTTCTGGCGGGGCTGCTGGTACGCCGTTTTCCACAGCATCTCCGCCTTCTGCAACGCCGGCTTCGACCTGATGGGCTTCCGAGCGCCCTACAGCTCCCTGACCCACTATATCTACGATCCCCTGGTGAATCTGACCGTCTGCGCCCTGGTGCTGCTGGGGGGACTGGGCTTTCTGGTCTGGCAGGACATCTGGAAGAACGGCCTCCGGTTCCGCCGCTACAGCCTCCACAGCAAGCTGATCCTCTCCGCCAGCGTGGTGCTGACCTTTGGCGGCGCGGTCCTCTTCTGGGCGGCGGAGAGCCAGGGAGTGCTGGCGGGGATGACCGGGCCCCAGCAGGCGTTGGTGTCCCTGTTCCAGTCCGTGGCGCCCCGGACGGCGGGGTTCAACACGGTAGACCTGGCCGCCCTGGGGGGCGCGGGGGGACTGCTGGAGGTGGTGCTGATGTTCATCGGCGCCGGCCCCGGCTCCACCGGCGGCGGCGTGAAGATCACCACGGTCTTGGTCTGCCTGATGGCCCTGGCCAGCTTCGTCCGGGGCCGGCAGGAGGTCAAGGCCTTCGACCGCCGGCTGGACAGCGGGCAGGTCCAGCGGGCGGCGGTGAGCGTGACGCTCTATATGGTCCTGGCCATCACGGGGTGCTTCCTCCTGCTGGCCAGCCAGCGCTTCCCCCTCCAGGACGCCCTGTTCGAGGTCTTCTCGGCCATGAGCACCGTGGGACTGAGCACTGGCATCACCCGGGCCCTGTCGCCGCTGAACCGGCTGATCGTCATCGTGATGATGTTCGCCGGGCGCATCGGCAGTCTGACCATACTCATGGCGGTGGCGGAGCGCCTGCCCCCACGGGTCAAGGACCCGGTGGAACAGATCGTGATCGGCTGACAGGACCCGTCCAGAAAAGCGGCGCCGCTGCTTTTGGGACACCTGATGGGACACTTGAAAGGAGACGCTATGGCTGCATCTTTTTTGATCATCGGCTTAGGCCGTTTCGGCACCAACCTGGCTCTGCGGCTGATGGAGTCCGGCAATGAGGTGATGGTCATCGACAACAACGAGGAATCCATCGACCACATCGCCCCCTTCGTCACCCAGGCCAAGATCGGGGACTGCATGGACGAGGAGGTCCTCCGCTCCCTGGGGGTGGACGGGTTCGACTTCTGCTTCGTCTGCATCAGCGAGCAGTTCCAGTCCTCCCTGGAGATCACCTCCCTGCTGAAGGAGCTGGGAGCGCCCATGGTGATATCGAAGGCCGACCGGGACCTCCACGCCCGGCTGCTGCTGAAGATCGGCGCGGACGAGGTGGTGTTCCCCGAGCGGGACATGGCCCAGCGGACGGCCATGCGCTTCAGTGTCAACGGCGCGCTGGAGTATATCGAGCTGGCCCCGGGCTACGCCATCTTCGAGCTGGCCGTGCCGGAGGCCTGGGTGGGCAAGAGCCTGCTGGAGCTGGATGTCCGCAACAAGTGGAACGTGAACATCATCGGCTGCAAGGAGGACGGGGCCATCTGTCCGATCACTGCCGCCAGCTACACCTTCCAGGCCGGCACCCATATCCTGGTGGCCGGCGGGGCCAAGGATGTGGCCACGATGATGAAGTGAGGAGGCCGGGTATGGACTATACCGCCCTACAGAGCCTCTTTGCCCCCTTCGACACCGTGCTGGCCCTGGACACGGAGACCACCGGCATCCGCTACGCCCAGGACCGGATCATCGAGCTGGCGGTGACCCGCCTGGAGGACGGGCAGGTCACCGGGGAGATGGACCGGCTCATCAAGCTGCCCCCCGGCGTCCGGCTGCCGCCGGAGATCGTCCGCATCACCCATATCACCGACCATATGCTGGCGGAGGAGGGGGTGGAGGCGGAGACCGCCTGCCGGGAGTTCCTGGCGCTGCTGGAGGGGGAGCGGCCCCTGGTCATCGCCTACAACGCCCACTTCGACCTGTCCTTCCTGTTCTACTTCTTAGACCGGCTGGGCCAGGCCCACCGCCTGCGGGGCGTCAAGCTGCTGGACGCCCTGACCGTCTACAAGGACCGCCGGCCCTACCCCCACCGGCTGGAGAACGCCATCGAGGCCTACCACCTCACCGGCGTCCAGAACAGCCACCGGGCCCTTGACGACACCGCCGCCATGCTGGCCCTGCTGGAAGCCATGGCCGAGGAGGAGGACGACCTCCAGCGCTACATAAACCTCTTTGGTTTCAACCCCCGCTACGGGGTGGAGGGCCGGAGGATCGGCTCTGTCACCTACCGCCCCCAGCCCTATAACAGCCGCTGCAAGCTCTATGAGCTGGCGTAAAAACGCCGTGGCCCCTGCTGTACGCAGGGGCCATAGTGTTTGCGCCGGGGGCCGGTGATCAGCCCATGAAGAGCTGAGTCCAGTAGTTCCCGCTGGCGCAGTAGCCCACGCCGATCTGGGTGTAGGCGGCGCTCAGGATATTGGCCCGGTGGCCGCTGGAGTTCATCCAGGCGTTCACCACGGCGGCGGGGGTCCGCTGTCCGTAGGCGATGTTCTCCCCGGCGGACCGGGCGGAGATGCCGAAGGCGGTCATCATCTGGAAGGGCGTTCCATATGTAGGGCTGGTGTGGGAAAAATAGCCCTTGGCGGACATCTCCTCCGACTTATACCTGGCCACCCGCGCCAGCTCCCAGTTGGCGGTCAGGGCGGGCAGGCCGTTCCGGGCGCGGATCTCGTTCACCAGACGGACCACCTCCCCCTCATAGTCCAGGGTGGCATCCGCCACCTGGGGGATCGTGAGCCGCTGGCCCGGATAGATCAGATCCGGGTCGGCCACCTGGGGGTTGGCGGCGATGATCTCACTGGTGCCCACCTGATAGCGGGCGGCGATCTTCCACATCGTGTCCCCCCGGACCACCGTATAGGAGAGGGGAGCGGCGGAGGCGGCAGCCGTCAGCAGCGCCGCGGCCAGCGCGAACAGGACCATTCGTTTTTTCATTTGGTAAGACCTCCTATGGTTGGTTCGCCCTTGCAAGAACAGTGTAATTGTAACTCTTTTGTTACTATTTTGCAAATGCAATGCTTTCCTATGCCGGAAAAAACAGGGAGCGCCCGCCGCCTGGCAGGCACTCCCTTTCTATGTCCCCTCTGTCTATAGTGTCACTTCACGATCTCCAGCAGGGCGTCGCCCACCTCCACGGAGGCGGCCGCCGTGGGGGTCACGCTGGAGAAGCTGTCTGCCTCCATCAGGATATGGATGACCACTGCGGGGTGCTGGGCCGCCGCGATCTTCTCCAGATCCATCTCGATCAGGGGCTGGCCCTTCTTCACCCGGTCCCCCTCCTTGACCAGGGCGGTGAAGCCGTCGCCCTTCATCTCCACGGTGTCCACGCCGATATGGAGCAGGATCTCCAGACCGCCGCCCCGAAGGCCCAGGGCGTGGCAGCTGTCGGGCAGCTGGAGGACCTCCCCGTCAAAGGGGGCGTGGATCTGGCGCTCCGCCGGGTCCACCCCGATACAGGGCCCCAGGATGCCCTGGGAGAACACGTCGTCGGGGATCTCCGCCATCGGTACCACCTTCCCCTTGACAGAGGCAGGGAACACAAGGGGCTTCTTCCGCAGCTTATCAAACAGTCCCATTCGTATATCCTCCTATGTTATACTACAGCTCGTATATCTCGCATCATCCCGGCAGGACCCGTCCCTTCTGGATGACCTGGCGGATCTCCAGCTTCTCATCTGCCAGGATGACGTTGCCCCACCGGCCGGGGGCCAGGCTGCCGTAGTCGGCCTCCACGCCGATGCTGCGGGCGGGGTTCTCGCTGGCGGCCCGGAGGGCGCTCTCCAGGGGCACCCCCATCTCCAGCACCGCCCGGCGCATACAGGCATACAGATCCGTCACGCTGCCGGCGATGGTCTCGGGATGCTCCGTCAGCTCCGCCCTGGCCCCCCGCACAGTCACGTCCTGGCCCCCCAGGGTATACTGACCATCGGGCAGGCCGCAGGCCCGCATACTGTCGGAGATCAGGATGACCCGGCTGTCGCCGAAGGTCTGGAAGGTGAAGCGGACCATGGCCGGGTGGACGTGGATGCCGTCGGCGATCAGCTCCACCTCGGCTCCCGCCTCCAGGGCGGCGATGATCGGCCCTGGCTCCCGGTGGCTGATGCCCGGCATGGCGTTGTAAAGATGGGTCAGATGGCTGGCCCCGGCGGCAAAGGCCGCCTTGGCGGTGTCGTAGCCGGCGCAGGTGTGGGCCAAGGAGATCCGCACCTCCCGGCAGCAGTCCCGGATGCACGCCAAGGCCCCCGGCTCCTCCGGGGCCATATCCAGCAGCTTCACCAGGCCGCCGCTGCGCACCTGGAGGCGGCGGACCATGGCAGCGTCCGCCCGCTGGATATAGGCCGGGTTCTGAGCGCCGATCTTATGGGGGCTGATGAAGGGCCCCTCCAGGTTGATGCCCACCAGGTCCGCCCCCTGGCCGTTCCGGTGGGCGGCAGCCACATCCATCACCTGCCCCAGCAGCTCCTCCGGGTAGGTCATGGTGGCGGGACAGATCGCCAGCACCCCCCGCTTGGCCAGGTGATCGGCGATGGCCTGGAGGCCCTCCCCGCTGGCGTCACAGAGGTCGTGGGAGACCGCCCCGTGGAAGTGGATGTCCACCAGCCCCGGCAGGGCATAGAGCCCCTGGGCGTCCAGGACCTCCTCCCCAGGGATGGGCGGCGCGTCTATGATCCGCCCCTCCCGGATGACCAGGTCCCCGGAGATAAAGCGGTGGTCCGGGCCGAATATCTTGGCATGTCGAACGATCATCCTATCCTCCCGCCTCTCAGATCAGGTGCAGGGCCTCCTCGTCGCCCACCAGGGTGACGTCCGGGTGCATTTGCAGGATGGAGGCGGGGACCTCCGGCGTCACCGGCCCGAAAAATGCCTGCTTGACGATCTCCGCCTTGCTACCGCCGCTCACCGCCAGCAGCACCTTCCTGGCCTGCATGATGGTCTTGATGCCCATGGTGTAAGCCTGGCGGGGCACCTCCTCCCGGCTGGCGAAGAAGCGCTTGTTGGCCTCGATGGTGCTCTCCGTCAGGTCCACACAGTGGGTCCCCAGTTCAAAGGCGGCTCCCGGCTCGTTGAAGCCGATATGACCGTCGATGCCGATGCCCAGCAGCTGGAGGTCGATGCCCCCCAGGTCGTGGATGATCTGGTCATACCTGGCGCAGGCCGCCGCCGCGTCCGGGTCCGTGCCCTCCGGCAGGTGGATGCGGCTGGGGTCGATGTTCACCAGGTCGAAGAAGTGGACGTGCATGAAGTGCCAGTAGCTCTGTTCGTGGTCCCGGGGCAGGCCCCGGTACTCGTCCAGGTTGACGGTGGTCACCTCGCTGAGGTCCAGGTCCCCCTTGTTGTACCACTCCACCAGCTGCTTATAGGTCCCCACCGGCGTCCCGCCGGTGGCCAGGCCCAGCACGCAGTGGGGCTTCATGATGATCTGGGCGGAGATGATGTTGGCGGCCTTCCGGGACATATCGTTGTAGTCCTTGGCACGGATGATCTTCATGGGAAATACCTCCTGTATGATATCTTTCTGTTATAACAAATCATGATAACGCCTCCCCCGCTCCGGGGGATAGGACAGCGCCGCAGGCAGGCGGTGAACGCCCGCCTGCGGCAGCAGGTGGTCATACAGAGGGGACCAGACCTCTGCGGCAAAGGGGGATCAGCACATCTTCTTCATCTCGTCAAAGACGAATTGGACCTTGGGCCCGATGATGACCTGGACCGCGGTCTTGCTGGGCCGGATGATGCCGGAGGCCCCGGAGGACTTGATCTTCTTCTCGTCCACCTTCAGGTTGTCCTTCACCTCCAGGCGCAGCCGGGTGATGCAGTGGTCCAGCTCGGCGATGTTGTCCTTTCCGCCCAGGCCCTCCAGGATGACCTTGGCCATGGCGGTATAGTCGTTGTTGGCCAGCTCGATCTTCATCTCGCTGTCCGCGTCGTCGTCCTCACGGCCGGGGGTCTTCAGATCCCACTTCTTGATGGCGAAGTTGAACACCAGGAAGAACACCACGAAGGCGGCGATACCGGTGGGCAGGATGACCCAGGTGTTGTTGGCAGCGGGCAGAGCGGCGGAGAAGAGCAGGTCCGTAGCGCCGGCGGAGAACATGAAGCCGGCCCGGAAGCCCATGGCCACCGTGATGGCAGCAAAGACGCCGTAGAGCAGGGAGTAGACCACATACAGCGGGAAGGCCAGGAACATGAAGGCGAACTCGAAGGGCTCGGTGACGCCGCAGAGGAAAGCGCAGACGGCGGCGGAGCCCACGATGCCGATGGCGTACTTCTGCTTGCTGCTCTTGGCGTTGCGGATCATAGCCAGGGCCGCACCGGGGATACCGAACATCATGCAGGGGAAGAAGCCGGCCATGTACATACCGATGGACCAGTTGGCGCCCTGGGCCACTTTACCCATGGGGAACCAGTAGGCGGTCAGGTCACCGATGCCGATGGTGTCGAACCAGAACACGTTGTTCAGCGCGTGGTGGAGACCAGTGGGGATCAGCAGCCGGTTCAGGAAGGCATAGATGCCCACGCCGACGACGCCCATGCTCTTGATGCCGTTGCCGATGGCCACCAGGATGCCGAAGATCACCGGCCAGGCAAACAGCAGCACCACGGAAGCCAGGATGGATACCACGCCGGTGACGATGGCCACGCTCCGCTTGCCGGAGAAGAAGGCCAGCACGTCGGGCAGCTTGGTGTCTTTGAACTTATTGTAGCAGACGGAACCGATGATACCGGCCAGGATGCCGATAAAGGGGTTGGCGATCTTGCCGAAGGCCACCTCATTGGTGGACCCGGCCACACACATGGCGGGGGCGATGGTCGCCACCACGCCGGGGCTGAGCAGGTTGGTCATCATCAGCCAGGAGACCAGGCCGGCTACGCCGCCGGTGCCGTCGTTGTCCTTGCTCAGGCCAACGCCCACGCCGATGGCGAAGAGGATGGCCATATTATCGATGACCGCGCCGCCAGCCTTGATCAGGAAAAACCCGACCACATAGGCAACGCCGCTGGTGGGGGCATCCGGCACGCCCATAGCGCCGGGGGCCAAAGCGTAGCCCAAGCCCATCAGGATACCGCAGATAGGCAGCACGGCTACCGGCAGCATCAATGCCTTGCCGAGCTTCTGGAGTTTCTTCATCATGATCTTCTTCCTCCCAAATTTCTCTCTCCGAAAAGAAAGCGAACCGCCTGGTCCTGCGGCCCGCAGGTACAAAGGAGACTGCCCAGCTGCCGGGCGGACATCTCCGTTTTGTCCCCCGCCGGGGGACAAAACGAGGGGGGCTCCCCCCTCGGCGCGGCTGCGCCAGATGTTCTATCCTATACCCAAAAGCTATATACAGTCTCTAATAACAGTTACATTTTAGCATATCCTGGAGAGGATCGGAAGGTCGTTTTGCATTTTTTGGTGTTTTGACGGTGAAATTTTTGCATCGTCTGTAAAATATTGCTCAAAGTTCTGGATAAGCGCCGCTTTTACCGATAAATTGGATATATATTCCAAGAAACTATTGGTCATTATCCCCTATCTCCCCCAGAAAGTGCAGGAAGTAGGTCAGGGCCAGCAGGTCCGCGCTGCCGCCGGGGGACAGGCCCGCCTGGATGAAGGACCGGTCCAAGGCCGTCAGGACGGCCCGGTCCGGGAAGGGCGTCTCCCGCAGCAGGGCCGACAGCTGCTCCACCACCTCCAGCTGGACCGCCCGTCCGCCCCGGGCGGCCAGGTTGGTATCGTTGGAGACGGTGATGAGGGCCAGCAGCACGGCCCGGCCGGCCTCATGCAGACTGAGCCCCTGGGCCAGCCCCGCCCGCAGCATGGGCAGGCCCACCTCCCCCACGGCGGGGAACCCGGCCTCCGCCTGGCCCCGGGCCCCGGTGATGCCATACTGCCGGTACAGCCGCTCCCCCGCCGTCCGGCCCGCTGCGGCGGGCAGCTCCCGCTCCGCGATCCCCGCCGCCATCTCCCGGCACATAGCCAGCACCGCCGCCGGCGTCCCCCAGGCAGCGCGGGGGAGCCGCCCCAGGGCCCCGCAGAGGATGCCCATGGAGAAGATCGCCCCCTTGTGGGTGTTGACGCCGCCGGTGGCCCGCTTCATGGCCCGCTCCGCCCGCTTCCCCGGCCAGCGGAGGCGCCGGAGGGTCTCTGTTGGCGGCAGGTCCGCCGTCTCCTGCCCGATCTCCACGCACTGCTTGAAGTAGAACTCCAGGGCCGGCACGCTGGCCATGAAGGTGAAGATGTCCATATCCAGGTGGCTCCCGCTGTTCTCCAGGTCCACCAGCCCCGGCTTAGGGGTGGTGCAGACCTCATACAGCAGGCTCCGGCAGGCCAGCTGGGCCGCCAGCTCTGCCGGCAGCTGCCGGAAGGTCCCCTCCAGCAGGGCGCGGGTCTTGGCCTGGAGCGCCTCCACCGGATGGACCCGGCGGCTGGCGCAGGCCTTCGCCGGGCCGCCGCAGACCAGGCAGCGCCGCTCCGGCAGGCCCAGGGCGGACCGGTCCACCTTCTCCCCTGTGGGGGCCAGCACGTCCATATCGAAGAGACGGCCCACCGGCGAGCCGTCCTCGATCTCCACCATCAGCCCCTTGACCGCCTCCGGCGCCGCCTCCAGCAGGTAGAAGGCCTCGTTCCCCGTGTCCTCCCAGTAGACCTCCGACCGGAGGACCGGCAGGCCGGCGTCCTCTAGCTGCTCCTCCAGGAGCCGCTGTCCATACCGGAACCCCTGGCGGATCAGCTCGCTGTTCTTCACCGGTCCGGCGATGTTCATAGTGAAGCAGATCAGCGCGCTGCCGCCCTCCCGGAGCAGGGCCTGCTGCCGCCGGGCCCGCCGCTCCCGGGCCTCCAGCATCTCTGTCAAGGTGATCTCTCCCATGGTCCTTCTCCTTCTTCTCTGATGGTCCGATCTGATAGTCCGACCTGATAGTCCAAGAGCGGCCTTGAAAGGCCGCTCTTGCGCGCTCATGGCAGTCTGGTGACCTCGTCGGCCTCGATATCCAGCTGGTAGAGGCTCTCGTTGTCCGCGCTGAGGTAGTAGATCCCCAGGATGCCGTTGGTGTCCTCCTGCCGGCGGGCGTACACATGGAACCGGTGGCAGTTCTGCCCATCGATCATAGCCATGCCCGACGCGTAGTAGATCCGGTAGTTCTCCATGGTCTCCCCCTCCAGGCCCAGGCGCTCCGGGGGCTGGGCATAGAGGTAGTTGATCTGGTCGGTCAGCACGCTGTCAGAGGCGGGCACGTCCCCTTCCCCGGGCTCCGGCTCCTCGACCTCCGGCTCCGGGGGCTCCAGCAGGATCTCCCCCTCCACATGGGACACCGCCACATACACCGTACCGGTCCCCTCCGCCCAGCCCAAGGCCACCCGGAAGGTCTGTCCCCGGATAGCGGAGGGTCGGGCCAGCACCAGGGTCCGGTTTCGGATGTTCCGCAAGGCCGGGACCTCCTCCAGGATGATATTGTCCGCGTCCGTGGCCACGAAGCCCACGTCCTCCTTGGTCAGCGTCTCCATATAGGACTGGACCAGGGCCATGGGGCTCGGCACCTGCTTGTAGTGGTAGACGTACACCGCCCCCTGGTTCACCGTCTCGTCGATCTGGTCCTCCTCCTTGGTCTCCTCGCTCAGCTCGTCCTCCGGGCCCAGGATCTGCACCAGATGGCCCTCCTCCTCGCCGATGAGGGTGTCTATGGCGACCACCGAATCCCGGTCCAGCTCATAGATCTCCATAGGGTCCGGCAGGCGGCTCCCGCAGCCGGCCAGCAGCAGGAGCAGGAGCGCTCCAAAAAGGGCGGCAGGGCCCCGTTTGCTCGTGTCCCTCATAGTTGTTGGCACCTCGCTTATCTATCCCTCCGCATAGCGGATCACGATCTCGTCAAAGTTTTGAAGTATCTGGGTGAAAAGGCCGTTCTGCCCGTTGACCAGCAGGTCCACCGGCCGGTCCAGGTTGTCGAAGTCTATGCCGGACCGGTCCAGCAGGTCCATCAGATAGTAGGGCCCGCCATCGGGCTTGGCCGGCAGGGCCAGCGCCGCGCCGTTCAGATGGACCAGCAGGGAGCGGCCCTTGGGCGGCTTGGCTGCCGGCTCCTCTGCCGGGCTCTCCGGCACGGCAGGCAGCTCCTCCGGCAGGGCCTCTTCCGCCGCCGGGTCCTCCGGGACCGCCGGTACGGCCTCTGGCACCGGTTCCGGTGCCTTTTCCGGCAGGCTCTCCGCCTCCTCCGTCTGGGCGATGGCAAAGGGCTCCTCATAGGTCAGGACCTGGTCCCCCACATGGAGCTCTGTCTCCAGGGGCACCGGGTGGCCGTTGACCGTGACGCCGCCGGGGAAATCCGCCCCCAGTAGGTCCGCCAGGGTCCGATGGGCGTCCCGCCCGGAGACTGCGGGGCGAAAGACGATCGAATCCCCCGCGTAGACCAGGGCGGAGGGCGTGGCCTCTGCGCCGTTCAGCAGCAACGTGGAGGGCACCGCCGGCTCGCCCCGAAAGACCATCCTCTGTCCATCGATGGTCACGCTCAGGTTCTTCCCCGTCCGGCCCAGCAGGTCGGTGGAGGTGTAGCCGTTCATCATCAGCAGGTCCAGGGCCGTCAGGGTACCACTGCGGAAGAGCTTGGCCTGCTGGCCGTTGAGCAGGATCCGGTAGCTGTCGCTGATCAGCCCCAGGCCCGCGGAGACCGCGATCCCCAGGGGCGTAGCATACTCCGGGTCGTTCAGCTCGTACTCCTTGGAGAAGGCGCTGATATCGTAGTTGTTGCCCGCCAGGGCCACCCGGCGCTCATCCATCTCCAGCGCTTTCGCCACCAGCTCCCGCAGTCCAAGCAGCTTGCTGCCGCCCCCCGCCAGGAACAGCGCCGAGGGCGGGCCTCCGTTGATCTCCCGCACCTGGCGGGCCACCTCCTGGGCCAGGGACGCCGCGGCGGCGGACACTGCCTCCTGGACCTGGGCGCTGGGCACGCTCTGCTCCAGCCCCAGCACGTCCCGGTAGACGATGTTGGTGCTGCCCAGCTCCATCTTCATCCGCTCCGCCGTCTTGAAGTCCACCAGATACCGGCGCATCAGCTCCTCGGTGATCTCATCCCCGGCCACGGTGGCCATGGTGTAGCCCACCACGGCTCCGTCCCGGCAGACGGCGATATCGGAGGTGCCGGCGCCGATATCCGTCAGCACCAGGTTCAGCAGCCGCAGGTCCGCGGGGATGACGGCGTTCAGCGCCGCGATCGGCTCCAGGGTCAGGCTGGCCACCTCCAGGCCCGCCGCCGCCATGACGGCATACAGGCTCTCCACCACCTCACTGGGCAGGAAGGTGGCCACCACGTCCGCCTCCAGCAGGCGGCCGCTGTGCCCCTTCAGGGTCGCCAGGGGATACCGGTCCAGCTGGTAGCTGGATACGGTGTAGCCCACCAGATAGGACCGCCGCTGGTCGTCCTCCCGGTCCGAGGACAGCGCCGCCTCCGCCTCGGAGACCGCGCCGCTCTCCAAGCGGCTGATCAGGTCGCTGTCGATCCGGGTCACCTGGGGCAGCTCCAGGGCATAGTGTCCCCGCTCCGTCCGCAGGGCCCGCCCGGCGGCGGCCACGCAGACCCGGGTCAGAGAGCAGCCCAACCGCTGCTCCAGGCGCTCCGTCACATGGCGGGCCACCTTGGCCACCTGGTCGATGTCCTCGATCTGGCCGTCCAGCATAGCCCGCTTGCTGTGCTCCTCCTTCTCGATCGCCAGGACCTCCAGCCGTTCCTCCATGGTCCGGCCCACCACGCCGATGATGCTGCGCGTCCCGATATCCAAGGCAAATATCAGATCCTGTTTTCTCATTTCCTCGGCCATAGCTTCTCCTTTTTATACCCTCCTTTTTACACCTCCGGGGACAGGTAACGGGGCAACGCATATATGGCGTCCCACGGAATGGGACGCCATATATATCGGTCCGCGATCCGCGGCTCAGTACTTCACGCCTCCGAAGGGGTTGGAGTCAGACCCGCTGCCCAGCATAGGCGGCTCGCTGTCGCCCCAGCTGGTGGCGGAGCCGCCGCTGAAGGAGGAACTGCTGCCACTATAGGAAGAGGCAGGAGAGAAGGAGCCGCTGCCGAAACCGGCCTTGCTGCTCACATGGAACTCGGCCATCAGCTGGTGCATGATGTTAGCCTGGGAGCTGAGCTGCTCGCTGGCCGCCGCGCACTCCTCGCTGGTAGCGGAGTTGGTCTGCACCACGGCAGAGATCTGATCGATGCCCTCGGTGACCTGGGCGATGGCAGTGGTCTGGCTCTCCACGCTCTCGGTCACGTTCTCCATCATGGTGACCACCTTCTCGGCCAGGACCATGGTCTGGGCCAGGGACTCCGTCACCTTCTCCACGGCGCTGGCACCCTCCTTCACGGCGGCCACGCTGCCATCGATCAGCCCCTTGGTGGCCTTGGCGGCCTCGTCGGACTTACTGGCCAGGTTGCGCACCTCATCGGCCACCACGGCGAAGCCCTTACCGGCGGAACCGGCCCGGGCGGCCTCCACGGCGGCATTCAGCGCCAGGATATTGGTCTGGAAGGCGATGTTCTCGATTGTGGCGATGATCTTGGAGATCTCCTGAGAGGAGGTGGAGATGTTCTCCATGGCCACGTTCAGCTGCTTCACATACTCGTTGCTGGCCGTGACCTGGGCGCCGGCCTGGTTGACGTGCTCCCGTGCCTCCTCCGCGGAAGCGGCGGTCTGCTTAGAGGTATTGGAGATATCGTTGATGGTGGCGGACAGCTCCTCCACGCTGCTGGCCTGCTCGGTAGCGCCCTGGGCCAGGGACTGGGAGGAGTTGGACACCTGATCCGCGCCAGCGGAGACCTGGTCGGCGGACCGGGAGATGTTGGAGATGGTCTCGCTCATCCGCAGGACGAACTGGTTGATGCTGTCCTGGATGGGCTTCAGGTCGCCGGGGAAGGTGGCAGTCAGTTCCACATCGAAATTGCCCTTGGCCATCTGGCCAGTGATATTAGAGATATCATGGATCACGGCATTCAGGACCGTCTGGCTGGTCCGCAGAGCATCGCACATCTCGCCCAGCTCGTTCTTACCATTGAACGTGACAGGGATCGCCAGGTCGCCCTGACTGAAGCCCACCAGAGCGCCCCGCACTTGGGAGGAGGGCTCCACGATGGAGCGGATGATCCGGCCGGCCATCAGGATGACCACGATGGTGGCGATGACCATCACGCCGATGACGATGCCGATCCCAATGTTGGAGACCAGCTCCTGCCGCTTGATGATCTCCGCCTGGGCCTTGGCCAGGGCCTCGGCGGCAGCCGTGCCGGCGGAGGCGGCGGCATCCAGCTTGGGCGTGCAGCTCTCCACCAGCATATCCACCGCCTTCATCCGGTCGGTGGCCACCACTGCGGCGATGGCGGTGGCGTCAGCCTTCCATGTGTCGATAGCATTGGCGAAGGCGTCCAGTGTGCTCCGGTCCTCCAGGGGGAAGACCTCCTTCAGATGGGCAAACTCAGCATCCAGCTCCCCCAGCTTATTGGTGGCCGTGGTGATGCTGCTGGTCTTCCCGGAGAGGGCGGCGTCCCGCAGGTTCCGGGCGGCGATGTTGTAATCGATCCGGCAGTCCGCGATCAGAGCGGTGGCCTCCACATAGCGGTCGATGATGTCGTTGTACGAGTTCTTCTGGGAATTCATCATGATGAGCTCCGCCACGATGATGATCGCAGAGATCAGGATGGTGATGCCGAAGCCTACGATCAGGCTCTTTTTGATGGACATATTCTTGAAGTTCATATGTAGCGTTCCTCCTAATTATTTTCTGCCGCCGTTCTCATCCGGCGTCAGATAAGTCCATATGCTCCCCTGCTCCGCAGGATCTGGGTGTCCCCGCGCCTTGGCGCTATGGATCGATCGCTCCATGACAGCTCTACCATCCTATCCTTAAGATCCGTGGGAGATCAAACGATGTCCCCGTATTTCCCGTTGCGCACGTCCCCCACCAGCCGTCCATCGGACAGCGTGACCACCCGGCGGCGCATGATGTTCACATACTGGCTGGCGTGGGTCGCCATGATCACCGTGGTGCCCCGGGCGTTGAGGTCGTTGAGCAGCTGCATCATGTCCCAGATGTTGTCGTCGTCCAAGTTGGCCGTCAGCTCATCCACCAGCAGGATGGAGGGGCTGATCACCAGCGCCCGGGCCAGCTCGGCCCGGCGGCACTCCCCCAGGGACAGCTCCACCGGGTAGTGGCTCCCCGCCCCCTTCAGCCCCACGATGCCCAGGGCCTTCTCCACCGTCTCCTCCGCCTCCCGGCGCAGGCCGCCGGCCCGGGCGGCCAGCAACAGGTTCTCCTGGATGGTCCGCTTGCGGATCAGCAGAGACTGCTGGCTGACGATGCCAAAGGTCTTGGAGAGGTGGGACCGCCAGGGGCCGAAGAACCGGCCCACGTTCACGCCGTTGAGCAGCACCAGTCCCTTGTCGGCCCGGATCTCGCCGGAGATCAGCTTGAGCAGGGTGCTCTTGCCGGCGCCGGAGCTGCCGATCAGAAAGACGAACTCCCCCTGGTAGACGGTCAGGTCGATGTCCCGCACGGCATAGTGCTTGCGCTTATTTTTCCCTCTGCCCTCCAGGGGGTAGATCTTCGATACATTTTCCAGGCGTATTTCTGCCATGGCTCCCCCATCTTTCAAAAGCGAAGGGACGACGCGCCCGTCCACGCTGGTCTGTCCTCTCTATTATAGCGAATCCTTTCCCGAATGAAAAGAGGAAACATTTCCAAAAAGCAGCTGCGGACCTGTCAAAAATTTTCGTCCCACCAGGCCGATATCCGGCATTTTGCACAGAAGCGCCCGTTTCCCCCGCTGAAACGCATAAACAGCCCGTCCCTGGCCCCGAAGGGCCAGGGGGGCGTCTCATCATCTATTGTAGTAGGAATCCTTCCCGGCCAGACGGGTGTTCAGCCGGCGGTCCAGCACCAGGATCTGCTCTAGGAGCCGGCGGGCGATGCCCACCTGGTCGATGTAGGCCGCCTCCTCCCGGATCTGGGGAGGGGCCCCGTCCAGCAGTGCCTGGAGGCGGGAGTCGTCCTCGATCTTGGACCGCCGGTCGGCGATAATCGTTTGCAGCTCCTTCAGGTGGAGGATCGGCTCCTGCCGCATGGCCACCAGCAGCTTCACGGAGACCTGGTCGTTGCGGTCCAGGGCCTCGCCCAGCTGCCGGCTCACGTCCATGACCTCCACCAGATAGTTGTACTTCCGCCGCTCTAAGACGGTCAGCTCCATCCAGTCGTTCCCGGTCATGGTCTACCGCTTCCCGCCGCTGTTCTTCTCGGCGGTGTGGAAGGCGTCCCGCATCTCCCGCAGCATGGGCTGGAGCTCCTCCAGCACCCGCTTGTTGCGGCCGATCCGGATCCGGCCCAGCTGATAGGTGAAGTACTCGTACATCCGGCTCAGGTCTCTGCTGATGGGATACTGACGGTCCAGAGTCTCGTCCAGATAGCTGACGATGTTGACGCACCGGTCGACACAGTCCTCGAACTGGGGGTAGTCCTCCTTATCCAGTGCCAGGGAGGCCATCGCCGCCCGTTTGACCAGCTCGTCGTACAGCATCAGCAGCAGCTCTCCAGAGGTCATGGAGTTGATGGATTGTTGCTTGTACTGCTGATAGCCCCGTCTATCCATATCGTCTTTTCCTTTCCTTGCTCAGCCGTATCAGCCGCCGCCCATCAAACCTGCCAGGGTGGAGCTCTGGGAGTTCATCTGGTTGATCAGCAGCTCCAGACGGGTGAATTGGTTGGTATAGTAGTCCACCCGGTCGGACAGCTTATCCTGCCACTTCTCGATCTGGGTGTTGATGTTCTCCAGCTGCTTCTGATAGTTGTTGTTCAGAAGAGAGATGGAGCTCAGGGGCGTGCCCGCCTCCTGGACCAAAACGCCCTTCACCGCGCCGGTGAGGCCGGCGTAGCGGTCCAACTGGGTCTTCATGTTCTGCATGATGCCGTTGGAGGAGGCGCCGCTGTCTTTGCTCTTGGTGAACAGCTCCGCCACGGAATCCGGGTCGGTCTCCAGCACCTCCCGCAGCTTCTTCTCGTCCAGGGTGATGCTCATGGAGCCGTCCACGCTGCTGAAGGACTGGGAGATCCCCATCCGGTTGAGGAGGCTGCCGTCGGCGCCGGAGAGATTGAACACGTCCTGCATCCCCCGGTAGAGGCTGGAGAGGTTGTAGTCCCCGAAGAGGATGCCCTGCTTAGCCTTCTCCTCATAGCGCTCGATGGCGCTCTCGCTCATGCCGGCCTTGTCTTCCTCGGTCAGGGGCTCATAGCTCTTGAAGTCCCCGGTGGAATCCTGATAGGGCAGGGTGGAGTAGGCCGACTTGATCTCCGCCATCATCTCGTTGTAATCGGTGATCATAGACTTGACAGCGTCTACGATCTTATCGCTGTCCACGCTGGTCTTGAAGCCCACCTTCTCGTCGTTGGGGATGTCCTTTAGCTCTTCATTCTTCTTATCCGCGTTGAAGGTGTCCTTCAGGGCGATATTGAGCCCGTCCAGGGTGAAATTGTTGCTGCTGCGGGTCAGCTCCTTCTCCACACCGTTGATGGTCACATGCAGCTTGGCGTCATCGCCCGCGGTATAGGCCGCGCCCTCGTCCTCTGTCGAGCCAAAGATGTTCTGGGCCAGGCCCTCGGCCATGTCGATCTTGGCCTGGGAGCCGGTCTCCTTGGTGGTGAAGAGGAACTGCCCGGTGGCCTGGGAGAAGCTGACCTTCACACCGGCCTTGCTGTTGGCGTTGATATCGCTCATGATGGTGGAGAGCTTGGTATCCTTGCCGTAGCTGCCGATGGTCTCGCCGTTGATGACCAGGTCGTACTTGCCCTCGATCTCCTTGCCGTCCTTATCCTTGGAGGGCGTGGCCCCCTTAAAGGCGTCCTCGCCCATCAGCTCCTCCAGGGTCTTGTTGGTGTTGAGGTAGCTGGTGGCGGTCTTGCCGATGCCCAGCATATCGCCGCTGTCGGCATTGATCAGCAAGCTGGAGCCGTCTTCGATCTTGAATTGCAGCCGGAGCTGGTCCTTGCCGTCATAAGTACCCAGGTTCTCCACCTTGATCTTATCGCCGAACTCCTTTTGGAACGCCGCCGACAGCTTCTCGGTGAACTTGGTGGCCAGATCCTTCTCCGCCACCTCTTCCCCGTCGATGGTGAACTTGCCGTCCTTGCTCTTCTCGATCGTGGGCATCTTGATCTGCTTGACGGTGCCGTCCAGGTTGACGTTCATCTGCTTGCCGGAGATGGCCTCGAAGTTGTCCACCATATGGGTGAACTCGGTGCTGTCCTTCACCTTGAAAGAGTTGACCCGGTCCTCCAGGGTGGTGGACTTCAGGTCGCCCAGGCCCAGGGTCTTCTTGACGCTGTCGCTGGCGCCGTTGATGTAGACGCTGTTGCCGGCGCTGCTCTTATCGGCGAAGGAGATGGTGCCGTCGCTGCCCACGGAGACCTTGATCCGGTCGGCGGCGCTGACAGCGCCGCTGTTCAGGGCGATCTGCTGGTCGGCCAGCTTCTCGTTGATCATCTTGGCCAGGCTGTCGGCCTTCTCCTTGGCGGTGGTCCCTGTCACCTTATCCTTCGACGGGTCGAAGCTGATGCTGACCACCTTGCTGCCGTACACCAAGGACAGACTGCCGTTCAGGGTGCCCTGCTCGGTCTGCCCGCTGAGAGAGATCGCCCCGGCGGCCTTGATCACGGTATTCTCGTCCTGCTTGATCTTGCTGGCGGTGGAGTAACGGGCGGCGGAAGCCAGCTGGCTCACCCGGTCGATCACGATCTCGCTGCTGGTCTTGCCGCTGGCGCTGACCTTCTCCGCATTCTTCCCGGTGGTATCCACATTGACGCTGCCGCTGAAGAAGGAGGATGAGAGCAGATTGGTGCCGGAGGTATAAGAGGCATAATTGTTGCTGAACCCCACCATCTTAGAGATGATGCTCCGGTATGCGTCCTGTTTCCACTCGATCTTGGTCGCCTGCTGGCCTAACTGCGTGATCTTGGTCTGGTAGCTCTTCACCAGCCCTTCGATCATGCTCTCGGTATCCATCCCGCTGGCCAGCCCGCTGATGGTATTGGTGCTGTTCATCAGGCTGCTGAGAGTATTTGAGCTTTTTACGCCGCTGATCCCCATATCAACTCGCTCCTTTTCTCGGTTTTATGGTAGTCAAGTACGTTTTAAGAAAAACGATAGAAAAGGCCGGAACCCTCTGTACTTTTTTATCGTCATGTAGTATAGTAAAGTTAAGACTTTCCGCAAAGATTTTATACGAAAGATTCTATGGGAGGGGATATCTTGTCTGCGATCATTTCCATCACCAACCAAAAGGGCGGCGTCGGGAAAACGACGGCCTCCTGTTCCCTGCTGGCCGGCCTGCGCCAGCGGGGCGCCCATGTCCTGGGCATCGACCTGGACCCCCAGGGCTCCCTGGGCTTCTGTCTGGGCCTGGACATCGACAGCTGCGCCACCATCTACGATGTGATGCGGGGCAGCAGGCCCATCCGGGAGGTCATCGTTCCCTCGGAGTGCGGGGACATCCTGCCCTCCAACATCCTCCTCTCCGCCGCGGAGCTGGAGTTCAACCGGGCGGGCCGGGAGTTCCTGCTGAAGAACGCCCTGGCGGAGATCCAGGACGAGTACGACTACGTCATCATCGACACGCCCCCGGCGCTGAACGTCCTCACGGTCAACGCCTATGTGGCCTCCGACGGCCTGATCATCCCCATGGCCCCGGAGATCCTGAGCCTGCTGGGAGTGGCCCAGATCCGGGAGACCATCGACACCGTCCGCCGGTGCTACAACTCCCGCCTGCGGGTCCTGGGCATCCTGCTCAACAAGTTCAACCAGCGCTTCACCCTCAACCGGGAGGTGCTGGAGATGGCCAGCCAGATCGCCGGCCAGCTGGACACCAAGGTCTTTGAGACCAAGATCCACACCAGCGTCTCGGTGGCGGAGGCCCCGGCCCACGGCGAGAGCGTGCTGACCTACGCCCCCAGCTCCAAGCCCGCCCTGGACTTCCAGGCCCTCATCGACGAGATCACCAAGGAGTACACCCCGTTCCCCCGGACAGAGACCACACGATAAGGAGAAACGACCATGGCAGCCGCTAAGAAGAACAGTAAGAGCAACAAGACCGCCCACGTCCTCAACCTGCTGACCGCACCGGGGGGCGAGAAGGAGCCAACCGCCGCCCCGGAGGAGGGCCAGGCGTCCCCAGTCCAGCAGAGCGCGCCCCCACCGGCCAGCCGGCCCCTGACGCCGCCGATCCTGGAGGTGGCCCGCTCCAATGATGAGCAGCTCTCCGCCCAGATCCACGACGCTCTGGCCGCGGAGCTGGAGGCCCTGGACGCGCCCACGCCGCCGCCGGCGCCGGCCAAGCCCGTGACCCTTACGCCTCCGGCCCCCCAGGCCCCTCCCTCCACCGTGGCAGGACCGGAGAACACCGACCTGTCCGACCAGATCCGCAGTGCCCTGGAGGCGGAGCTGGCCGCCCCACAGCCGGCACCGCAGCCTGTACCGCCCGCGCCGCAACCGGTACAGCCGGACCCCCAGCCTGTACAGCCCGCGCCGCAACCGGCACAGCCGGACCCCCAGCTCGTACAGCCCGCGCCGCAACCGGCACAGCCGGCCCCCCAGCCCGTACAGCCCGCGCCGCAACCGGCACAGCCGGACCCCCAGCCTGTACAGCCTGCGCCCCAACCGGCGCAGCCCGCTCCTATGACTGCCCAGCAGACCCAGGTCCTCTATGCGCCTGTGCAGCCGGACCCAGTCCCCAAGGCCCCCGCTGTCCCGCCGGAGCCGGAGGACGAATACGCCTACATCAACGTGATGCAGGCCCTGGTCGAGGAGCTGGCCCCCAGGTATATGAAGATGTTCGGCCTGTGTACCTGCCACCACTGTCAGGTGGACGTGAAGGCCCTGGCGCTGAACAATCTGAAGCCGAAGTATGTGGTGATCCGCAAGAAGGACGCGATCCCCCGTCTCACCGTCTACGAGGGCCGTTACAGCGCGGATATCTACGCCCAGCTGACCCACGCCTGCCGCGCCGTGATGGAGCATCCTCACCACAGCCCCGACCGGCAGTGACCATGATACACAGAAATGCCCCGGCAGGATGACCTGCCGGGGCATCGTGCTGTTATCTCTTATTGGGCCGCGCTGACCGCGTTGGCGGCCCCCATCAGCTGCCGCCAGATGCTGTTGACCTCCTCCAGGCACTTGAAGTAGGTGTTGGTCAGCAGGTTGACGGGGATCTCCAGCTCCTCCGCCAGGGCGCCGATGGACGCCCAGTCCGCCCGCTCGTAGCAGAGGACCAGGTCGTACAGGGTGCCGCACCGGCCAGTGTGATGGAGCAGGGCGTCCTTGACCTCCTGGGGGATCGGCAGGCCCGCCAGGATCTCGTCCAGGGGCGCGTCGATCAGGTAGTTCAGGGTGGAGAACATCCCCATCAGGTAGGCGTCGTTCCGGGAGATGGGCATCCCCTTCGCCAACTTCATCAGCTCGGCGCAGAAGCTGGCACGCATGAAGGAGGTCTTGAGGAACTCCTCCTGGCCGCCGTCGTCCTTGCCGTCCTCGGTATTGGTCCCCAGCAGGTAGATCCACTGGCGCAGCTGCCCTAAGCCCATGACCACGATGGCCTGGTGGACGGTGGTGGCCTGGTTGCGCAGGGCGAAGTAGCCGGAGTTGACGATCTTCAGCAGGCTGTAGGTCAGCATGGCGTCCATGCTGATGATGTTCTCGATCGCCTCCACGTCCGGCTCATCCTCGTTGATGGCCACCATCAGGCGGAAGAAGTTGCTTTGCAGATAGCTGTTGGAGTGGACCGTGGTACACAGATGCTCCGCCACATACCGCCCCTCCAGGTAATCCACCTCCATCTCCACCGCCCGCTTGTGGAGCGCCTCGCTGTCGATGCCGGTGGCGATGCACTGCTTGTTCATGCTGTGGGCCACCTCGATGATGTTGCGCAGGCTGGAGTCCAGGGTGGTCTGGAAGTTGATCTTGATGTAGTCGAAGTGGTCCATGATGGCAAAGTAGCGGGGCGAGAACTGGAACTCGTTCACCGCGATCTTATAGCCGTCCCGGGAGAAGCGCTCCACGAAGCGCATGGCCAGGGGATGGATGATCACGCTGTCATCCACCTGGATCACCAGATCGCTGCAGTTGAACAGCCTCGGCGTCTGCTTCATCAGCAGCGTGGTGGTGAAGGTCATAAAGTTGAGAGAACCCTTCAGCACCTTGTCGGTGTTCTGCGTCAGGAAGCTGTAGATGGTATCCGCCGCCGCGAACTCGTTCGAGCTGCTGGTATCCTCACTGCTGTAGGCCTGGTTCTCCCCATGGTATTGGATCTCATATCCGATCGTCTTGTTCTTCAAGTCCTTGATGGGCTTGCGAACGATATACTTGCTGCTGTTCATAGCTGCCTCCCCATATTCCGCTCCGTGCTCTGGCGGCACACAGCTTCAATTCCTTTATTTCTGGCCGCTCTGGATCAAAAGATGATCCATCACGCCCACCAGATGCCCGATCTCCGGCTTCGTGAGCTGCTCATCCGCCCCTAGCTGGAGGCCCTTGATGCGCATCTCGTCACTGATGAGAGAGGAGAAGATGATCAGCGGGACCTTCTTGAAGCGCTCGTTGTCCTTCACCAGCTTCGTCAGCCGGTGACCGTCCATCTGGGGCATCTCGATATCGGTGATGATCAGAGACACCTGGTCATAGATGTCCCCTCCCTTAGGCAGCTCGCACAGCGCGTCCCAGAGGGCCTTGCCGTCCGGGAAGGAGCGCAGGTTCACATACCCCGCCTTGTGGAGGGACTCCTTGATCAGCCGGGTCAGCAGCACGCTGTCCTCCGCCATCCAGATGGGATGGGTGTTGCGCTCCCGCAGGCCCAGCGCGTCGATCTCCGCCACCTGGATGGAGGTCTGGGGCGCGATCTCCGCCACGATCCGCTCGAAGTCCAAGATCGTCACCAGGTCGTCACCGCACTGGGCGATGCCAGTGGCCACCCCCTCGGCGCCGCCGGAGACCGCTTTGTCCGGCTTCTGGATGTCCGTCCAGGAGATCCGGCTGATCTGGACCACCGAGTGGACCCGGAAGGCGATGAACATCTTGTTGAAGTTGGTGATGATGAAGATATCCTTCTCTCCCCGCTGTCCGTCGCCCCCATTGAGATACTTGGGCAGATCTACAACAGTCAGGACCTCGTCGCGGGGCTTGAAGATCCCCTCCACTGCCGCGTGGGCATGGGGCATGGGCTTCACAGGCTCAGCGATCATGATCTCCTTCACCTTGGCCACATTGATGCCATACAGGTTCCCGTCGATGGTAAACTCCATGATCTCTATCTCGTTGGTCCCGGACTCCAGCAGGATCCCAGTGTTGTGCATCTCCGCCATTTTCGACACTCCTAACCATTATAAATTTGTTCTTTCCCCAGCGATCAGAAAATGATATCCTTTTTCCCGTAGGACCGTATGCACGCCTTGCCGCTGGCCACATCGAACAGCAGCGTCCTGGCGACCGTACCGCCTACATGCTCCTCCAGCAGCCGGACGCCCTCCTTGTTCAGCACGGCGTGGACGCTCTCGATATTGCGCTGGCCGATATTGCCCAGGGAATTGTTGCCCCCTACGTCGAACATCTTGGCCCCGCCGGCAATCTTCACTGTGATCCTGTTCCGTCTGGCCCCCTGCATCTCCAGCTGCCGCAGGGTCTCGCGGATCCCTGTATCCGCATATTTCAGGGGATGGGTCCGGCCCGCCTCCATATTCAGCGGCAGCATGACGTGCAGCAGCGCCGCCAGATGGAACACGGGATCGTGGAAGCACAGCCCGATGCAGGACCCCAGGGCGTAGGTGATCAGGATCCCATCGCCCTTCGCGATCTTCATGTCGGCGATCCCCACAGTGATCTTGCTGTCAGCCATCCGAGACACCCAGTTTCTTTAGTAAGAAGTTCAAAGACCGGATATCGGGGGAGAGCAGCAGGTGGCAGGGGACCTGCTGGCCGTTGTAGACGAAATTCCCGCCGATGGTCATGAGATAATCCGACATGCCGCCGTACTCCGCCATGGGCACCGTCAGGATCGCCCCCTGCATATCCAGCGCGAAGGCCGGCACCGTCAGGTCGATCGACACGCCGCACAGGCCGGAGAAGGCGTTGATGAAGGTGGAGATCATGATGTTGCCGATCTCCACCAGAGCCGACTGCTCCAGCTCCCCCAGCCCCTCGTAGCTGTCCACCGTCTTGCCCAACATGCTCTCCAGGACCAGGTTCACGAAGGGCAGCTTCTGCACCGAGAGCATGATGCCGTTGATCTGGCCGCCCATCTTCACCAGCACCCCGGCGGTCACCGACTCCGGCCCGCCGATCCACTCGATGGCCTCGTTGTAGCCCATGATCCGCACCTCGGGCAGGGTGATATGCACCTCCCGCCCCAGGATCTGGGACAGCGCGGTGGCTGCGTTCCCGGTCCCCACGCTGCCGATCTCCCGCAGGGTATCGATCTCCAATGAGTTCAGCTGATCAAAGCTCTTGATCGCCATATTTCATCCCCCTTAGCTCCGTAATCCATTGATGGTCGTTTCGATCTCGTCGGAGGTCTGCACCATCTTCAAGGCGTAGCTGTAGGCCCGGGAGGCCTCGATGACCTTGACGAACTCCTCCGCCAGGTCCGTGTTGGAGCCCTCCAGATAGTGCTGGATCACCCGTCCGGTGCCCAGATACAGATCCCCGTTCTTCTCGATCGGCGTGAAGCGCCCGCTGTTCAGATGCTGCAGGCCCTCCCGGACCACATAGTCGAACACACCGATGTCCAGCCGGTCCACACTGATCTCGTCCCGGCTCAGATCTGTGATGTCGATGAAATTGCCCTGCCGGTCCAGCACGCACCGGCCCTCGTTGTCGCTGAGCCGCCAGACCACCGTGGGCTGGGGCTCGATCTCCTCCCCGGTATCCGGGTCGATCTCCGGCTCGGCGTCCTCCGGGGGCGAGATGGTGAACTGGGAGCGCATGAAAGCGCCGTCCCGGGTGAAGGAGATCTCTCCGGTCCGGGGGTCGTAGAGGGCGAAGAAGCCGTTGCCCTCGATGGCGAAGTCGTAGGTCCGCCCAGTGTCCTGGTAGATGCCGGGACCGAAGTCCACCGTCACCTTGCTGACCTTGGTCCCGCAGCCCCGGGGCAGCTGCTCCTCGTCGATGCCCAGCACATTGCCGTACATCAGCTGATGGAAGGTCACCTTGCCGGCCTTGAAGCCGTGGGTGCCGATATTGGAGATATTGTTGCCTTGGACGTTCATCTTCTTCTGCTGCATATACGCGCCCACCGCGCCGGTATAGAAGGATAGATTCATAGCTCCATCACACCTTTCTCTCACTCATCCAGTCATCTTACAGCGCCCGCCCTGTCAGGGCCGCCTATCAGAGCCGGCCCAGATCGCTGGTGGCCCGGACGATGACCTGGTCGTAGATCTTGCTCATGGTCGCGGCGCTCTGGAGCGCCCGCTGGGTGGTCATCATGCTGACCATCTCCCGGATCATGCTCACATTGGACCGCTCGGTCCACTGGTGGTGGATCACCATCTCCCGGTTGACCTGGGCCCCCTCCCCGGTGAACAGGCCGAAGGGCGTGCGCTCCAGGGCATCGTTGTCCGGGAAGCTGTAGACCCCCAGGGTCCCCAGATAGGAGTTGTCGCTGGCGTAGATATTGCCCGCGGTGTCCGCGTGGATCTGGTCGGTGCCCAGCCGGAGGGGCTCCCCCTGGTCATCCAGCACCCGGCCGAACTCGGACATACACAGATACCCGTCGTTGTCCAGGATGAAGCTGCCGGCACGGGTGTAGGCGGTGCCGTCCGCGGTCTGGATGGCGAAGAAGCCGTCCCCCTCGATGGCGAAATCCAGGGGCAGCTCGGTCTCGTCGAAGGCCCCCTGGCCGTAGTCCGTATAGAGGACGCTGGGGGCCAGTATGTAGCTCTCCATGCCCATCTCCGTAGAGACGGCCTTGTTCTTATTGCCCACCCGGCTGATCATCACCTCCCGGAAGGTGCTGTCGGTATACAGCTCCGCCCGGTAGCCGGCGGTGGAGATATTGGTCATATTGTTGGCCACTACGTCCAGCCGCCGTTCCTGGGACACCATGCCCGACGTCAGATTGTAGAACCCTTTGAACATTGCTGCACTCCTCTCGACGTTTACTGTCCGCTACTCATATACTGCTTCATATAGAGCTTCAGCTTCTGGATGGCCCTGGAATGGAGCTGGGAGATCCGTGGCTCGCTGACCTCCATCACCTGGGCGATCTCCTTCATGCTGAGGTTTTTCTGGTAGTACAGGGAGATCACGGTCTGTTCGTTCTCCCGGAGGGAACCGATGGCCTCGGTCAGGGTGTCCAGCAGCTCCTTGCGGAGGATCTGGTCCTCCGGCCGGCCGGCGGAAGAGTCATCAGGCACCTCCGCGCCCCCCTGGTCCCGGTCCTCGAAGAGGGTGTCCAGGGAGAGGACGTTGCACAGGGCCGAGTTGGCCAGGTCCTCCTGGTACTGCCCGGTGGAGATCCCCAGCCGCTCCGCGATCTCGGTATCGGTGGGGTACCGGCCCAGCTCGGTGAAGAGGTCACTGCTGGCCTGGTCGATCTCCCGGGCCCGCCGCCGGACGCTCCGGGGCACCCAGTCCTGCCGGCGGGCCAGGTCGATGATGGCCCCCCGGATCCGCTTGGAGACGAAGGTCTCGAACTTGATCCCCTTCTCCGGGTCGAACTTATCCACGGCCCCTACCAGGGCCAAGACTCCCTCGTTGATGATATCGTCCACCTGGGCGAAGGAGCTGTAGACCCCCCGGACCTGGAGGGCGATCCCCTTCACCAGTCCCACATAGCGCAGCACCAAGGGCCATTTCAGCTCCTGGCAGCCGGTCTGCTTATAGGCCAGCAGCAGCTCCTCGGTCTCCATGGCCTCGATCTCCGCCTCCGTGAAGGAGCGGTCCCGCAGCGCCCCCGTCATACCGGGGCCGCCCTTCTCTCCGGGGCCCGGCTGTCATGGGGCAGGGCGATGTTGCCCAGGGACTGGATCTGCACATCGCTGGTGATCTCGTTAAAGGACAACACATACAGTCCCGGATAGAACTGGGACAGCATCCGGCTCAGGTAGATCCGAATGACCTGGCTGGTGAGGACGATGGGCGTCTGCCCCAGGTCATTGAACTTCTTCATGAACTCCGACAGCTGGGAGATGATCTGCTGCATCAGGTCCGGCCCCATGGCCAGATAGATGCCCTGCTCGTTCTTGCTGAGGGAGCCGATGACCCGCTTCTCCACCTCCGCGTCCAAGGTGACCACACGGAGCTGCCCGTGCTCGCAGAAGCGGCGGGTGATGGTGCGGCTGAGGGCGGCCCGGATGTTCTCCGTCACCAGATCCAAGTCCTTGGTGGTCAGGAGGGCGTCCACCGCCGTCTCCAAAATGGTCCCCAGGTCCCGGATCGGGATGCCCTCCCGCAGGAGGTTGCGCAGGATGCGCTCCAGGTTGGCGTAGCTCAGGATGTTGGGCACGGCCTCCTCCACCAGCTCCGGGGAGGTCCGCTTCAAATTCTCCACCAGCTGGATGACCTCGCTCCGGCCCAGCAGCTCGTAGGCGTGGCGGCGGATGACCTCGCTCAGGTGGGTCTGCATGACGGACAGGGGATCGATGACGGTGTAGCCGTAGATCTCCGCCATCTCCTTGTTCTCCGGCAGGATCCACCGGGAGGGGATGCCGTAGGCCGGCTCCACGGTCTCGATGCCGTCGATCTCCCCCATGGGCTTCGCCGGCTCCAGGGCCAGGTAGTAGTCCACCAGGATCTCGCCCCGGGCCACCTCCTCCCCCCGGATCTTCACCACATACTGGTTGGTCCCCAGGGCGGAGGAGTCGTGCAGGCGGACAGAGGGGATGACGAAGCCCATGTCCTGGGCGTACTGCCGGCGGAAGATGATGATGCGGCTGATGAGCTTGCCGCCGCTGTTCTCATCCACCAGAGGGATGAGGCTGTATCCGAACTCCATCTCGATGGGATCCACCGTCAGAAGGGTGTATACGTTGTTGATATCCTTGTAGAAGTCCGTCTCGCTGGGAGGCGGGGGCGGGGCTTCCTCCTCCACCGGGGCCGCCGCGGCGGCCTCCTCCTCATGCTCCAGCTGGCGGGACATCCAGAAGCCGCCGACACTCAGGCCCACGCCCACGATCAGCAGGGGCACAGTAGGGGTACCGGGGATCAGGCCCAGGAGGGCCAGCACGATGCCCGCGGTCAGGATGGCCCGGGGCTGGTGGGCGAACTGGTTGATCACGTCGGCGTTGAGGCTGCCGTCGGACACGGACCGGGTGACGATCATACCGGTGGCGGTGGAGATCATCAGGGCCGGCAGCTGGGACACCAGGCCGTCACCGATGGTGGCGATGGAGTAGACCTCCCAGACGTTCTCCACGCCGGCGAGGGAGCCCAGGATCAGTCCGCCGATCAGGTTGATCGCGGTGATGATCAGGCTCATGATCGCATCGCCCTTGACGATCTTGGTGGCGCCGTCCATGGCGCCGTAGAAATCGGCCTCCTTCTGGATCTTGGCCCGGCGGAGCTTGGCGCCCTGCTCGTCGATCAGACCGGAGCTGAGGTCCGCGTCGATGGCCATCTGCTTACCGGGCATGGCGTCCAGGGTGAACCGGGCGGCCACCTCGGCCACGCGCTCGGCGCCCTTGGTGATGACGATGAACTGGACCAGGACGATGATCAGGAAGATGATGACACCCAGGACGATATTGCCCCCGGTGATCATCTCACCGAAGGTCTGGATCACCGCAGTACCGGGGGAGCTGCCGCCGGTGCCGTCAAAGCCCAGGATGGCCCGGGTAGTGGACACGTTCAGGCCCAGCCGGAACAGGGTGGTGATCAGCAGCAGGGAGGGGAAGATGGAGAACTCCAGCGCTTCCGAGATGGTCATCGTGATCATCAGGATCACGATGGACAGGGAGATGTTGGTTATGATCAAAATATCCAGCAGCCAGGAGGGCAGCGGGATGATCAGGAACAGGACGATGATGACCACCAAGAGCGCTATGCTGTTTTGGAAAATTCGCCGCATGGGCCACCCTTCCTTTTACCATGCCCGGCCTTCCGGGCATACTCTATCAAAAGGCCCCTAGGGGGCCGGTCTGTCACGATCGGGGGAGTTTTTTCTCCATTTGCAGGACGTAGACCAGTACCTCCGCCACCGCGCCATAGAAAGCGGGGGGGATCTCCCGGTCCAGGTCCACCTCGGCGTAGAGGGAGCGGGCCAGGGGCACGTTCTCTACCACGGCCACGCTGTTCTGCTCCGCCACCTTCACGATCCGCAATGCCAGCTCATCCAGCCCCTTGGCCAGCACCACCGGGGCGTTGTCCCGGTGCTCGTCGTAGCGCAGGGCCACGGCCACATGGGTCGGGTTACGGATGACCACATCCGCCCCCGGGACCTGCTGCATCATCCGCTGCTGGGCCCGGCGGCGCTGGATCTCCTTGATCTTCCCCTTCACCTGGGGATCGCCTTCCAGCTGCTTGTACTCCTCCTTGATCTCCTGCTTGCTCATGCGCAGCTGCCGCTCATAGTCCCACCACTGATAGAGGTAGTCGAAGAAGGCCAGCGCCACGAAGGCCACAGCGATCTGGAGCACCAGGGCGAAGGCGTCCTCAAAGAGGATGGTGCAGGCCTGGGCCAGATCCATATCCAGGAACCGGGAGAAGGTGAGGACCACCTTGCGGAAATAGTTGAAGATCAGCACCAGCAGGATGGTGATCTTCAGCATCCCCTTCAGCGCCTCGACGATGCTGCGGAAGGAGAAGAGCCGCTTGAACCCCTGCAAGGGGTTTATCCGGCTGAATTTTGGTTTCAGCGCCTCGCCGGTGACCAGCATCCTGGTCTGGGCGAAGGTGGCCGCGACGGCCAGCAGGACCGTCGTCAGCAGGAAGGGCCCTACCGCTACGACGAACGCCAGCACATAGCGGAGGATCAGCTCTTTCCCCAGCTCCGCCGCGGTAGAGCTGCCGCCCATGGCGGCATAGGAAAAGCAGAGGACGAAAAAGTCCTGGATCTCACCGATCAGGGTCCCGCCCATCAGGCGGGCCATCGCCAGACTGCCCAGGAGGGTGGCTACCGCCACCGCGTCCTTGCTCATCATGACGTTGCCTTTTTTTCGCTCGTCCCTTCGCTTTTTGGGTGTCGCTTTTTCAGTCTTGGAATCGCCGGCCACGGTCCATCCCCCCTTTTAGGCCTCTTCTACGGGGTCTGCCCGCCCGCCAGCAGGGGCAGCAGCTCCTGCATCCTGCGGAGCATAGCTACCTCCACCTGTAGGATATACTCGCTGAAGGGCGTCAGCATCAGCGACACCAGGGTCAGTCCGATGATCACCTTCAGCTCGATGTTGATAGCGAACACATTGATCTGGGGGATGACCTTCATCAGGATCCCCATGCCCACCTGTCCCAGCAGCTCCGCCGCCAGGATGGGCATACACAGCTTCACCGCCAGCAGGGTGCAGTCCACGAACAGCCGCAGCAGGGCGGCATAGACTGCCTCCCCCAGCGCCACGCCCCCGAAGGGGACGACCTCGCCCGAGGTCAGGATGATCCGCAGCATGGTGTGGTGCCCTCCCGCCACGAAGAACAGCAGGGTCATCAGGACGTTCAGCAGGGTGGAGGTCACGGTGATGGAGATCTGGCTCCCCGGGTCGTAGGTCCGGCCCATGGACATGCCCATCTGGGTGTCGATCATATCGCCGGCCAGAAGGGGGATATAGAAGAACACGTTCACCAGCAGCCCCAGGAGATACCCCAGGACCATCTCCAGCAGCATATGGATCCCCACCGCCAGGATATGCTCCGGCACGGGGGCCATCGCCGGCTCCATGGCGTACACCGTGAAGCTCAGCAGCAGCACCAGGCCGCTCTTCACCAGACCGGGGATGCTCTGCCGGCCGAACAGGGGGCTGAACAGGACAAAGCCGCTCATCCGGGCCATGACCATCATAAGCAGCAGCAGCGCCGCCCAGTCCACCGTATCACTCCCTCCCGGTCCCTTACAGACGCATCAGTTCAAACAGGCTCCTGGCGTAATCCAGCAGGTTCTCCATCATCCAGCCGCCGCCCACCAGACACACCAGCACCACCACCGTCAGCTTCAGGATGAAGGACAGGGTCTGCTCATGGATCTGGGTCACCGCCTGGAAGATGGCCACCAGCACGCCCACCGCCATGCTCAGCACCAGCATGGGCCCCGCGATCTTCAGTACCACGAAGACACCTTGCCGCAGCGTCTCGGTCACTTGCTCTACGTTCATTGGACTGCCTCCCTCAGTGGATGCCCTGGATCAGGGTGGAGAACAGCAGCTGCCAGCCGTCCAGCAGGATGAAGAGCAACAGCTTGAAGGGGGTGGCGATCATCGATGGGGGCAGCATGACCATGCCCATGCTCATCAGGGTGGAGGCGACCACCATATCGATGAGCATAAAGGGGATATAGAGCAGGAAGCCGATCATGAAGGCCGCTTTCAGCTCGCTGGTGACGAAGGCCGGCAGGATCACCCGCATGGGCAGCGTCCGCAGCTCCGTCTCGTCCGTTGGCAGGTCTACCCGGGCCATGTTGCAGTACAGCTCCACGGTAGAGGGCTCGGCCTGCCGGACCATGAAGTCCTTCAAGGGCTGCTGGGCCCGGTCGAAGAACTCCTCCATCCCGATCGCCTCCTCCACATAGGGGTCGTAGGCCTCGGTCTTGATCTGATCCAGGGCGGGGGCCATGGTGAACAGCGTCAGGATCAGCGCCATGCCCACCAGGACCATATTGGGCGGGGTCTGCTGGGTGCCCATGGCTGTCCGCAGGAAGGAGAAGACCACCACATACCTGGTGAAGGAGGTCATCATCACCACCAGCGACGGCAGGAGCATCAGCAGAGTGGTCAGGAACAGGATCTCCAAGGTCTGCACGTTGGAGCCGTTCACATTGATCAGCGCATCGTTCGGCACAGGCCCTCACCCCTTTCCATCCCTGTTCTGATTCCGGAGGCCCTTCAGCAGGGTGCGGAAATCGCCCTGCCGTCCGGCGTTCGGGGGCGGGCTGTGCCACAGCTCCCCCTCCTCCCGGCTCAGCTCTGCCAGCAGAGAGACCTGGGAGGGGGAGGACCCCAGCAGGAAGTAGCGTTCACCAGCCTGGACCACCAGGACCTGCTGCTCCCGGCCCACCCGGGCCCGGTCCAGCACCCGCAGGCGCCCGCCGGTGAAGGCGCCGCCAAAGCCCCTGCCCGCCCAGCGGGTGGCCCCATAGGCCCCCGCCAGGATCAGGAGCATGACGGCCAACATGCCCAGCAGCGAGAGCAGCGCCGGCATCAGGGCTCGCCTACGATGGAAGTCACGGTCTTGAGCACCCGCTCGATCTTGAAGGGCTTGACGATGAAATCCTTGGCGCCGGAGCGGATGGCGTCGATGACCATGGTCTCCTGGCCCATAGCGGAGCACATCACCACGTTGGCGTTGGGGTCGTTGCCCCGGATGGTCTTCAGCGCCTCCAGGCCGTCCATGTTGGGCATGGTGATGTCCATCAGCACCAGGTCGGGCTTCAGCTCGTTGTACTTCTCCACGGCGTCGGCGCCGTCCACAGCCTCGTGGAGATCCGTGTAGCCGGCCTTGCTCAGGCCGTCCTTGACTACCTTGCGCATGAAAGCGGCGTCGTCAACTAAAAGAATCTTAGCCATTATGATCCACCTTTTCTTAAAATTTATTCTTGAAACGGCCTAGCTCAGAAGTTGGCCAGTTCATTGATGTCGGGCTTCTGCAGGATCTCCGTGATGCGGATGCCGAAGTTGTCGTCGATGACCACCACATCGCCCCGGGCGATGCACTGGCCGTTCACCAGCAGGTCCACCTGGTCGCCGGCCAGCTTGTCTAGCACCACCAGGCTCCCTTTGGAGAAGGCGATGATATCCTGGATCTTCCGGCGGGTCCGGCCGATCTCCACCGCGACCTCCAGGGAGACGGACATGATCAGGTCCAGGTTCTCCTTCTGCTCCACCGGCAGCCGGTCCTCATCCTCCAGGGACGACATCTTCAGCGGCTTGGTGGGGATGACCTTGGGCTCCGGCGGCGGAGCGGTGGGCTTCTGCTGGGCGGGGGCATTGTTCGCCATGGCCGTAGACATGGCCGCCATCATGGCCGCCATCATGGTCCCCAGGTCTGCCGCGGTGGCAGGCTGGGCGGCGGGAGCAACGGGAGGCATCTGGGGCGCTGCCGGCGGGACTTGGGGCGCCGCCGGAGGCGGCGTCTGTACCGTTGGTGCGGGAGGCGGTGTGGGCGCTGCCGCGCCGCCGCCGCTCAGGAGCCGCTCGATCTCCTCCTGGCTCAAGGTGCCGCCAGAGGCCGCCGGCTCGGGAGCCGGGGGCGGAGGAGGCGGTGTAGGCGCTGCCGCGCCGCCGCCGTTCAGGAGCCGCTCGATCTCCTCCTGGCTCAGCGTGCCGCCGGAGGAGGCCGCGGGAGCCGGAGGCGGCGGTGTGGGGGCCGCCGCGCCGCTGATCTCCGACTCGTCCAGGCCGAAGCCCCGGACCAGCTCCTTGGCCAGCTCCACGCTCATCACGTTCATGAACTCGCTCTCCAGCACGTTCTCGATCGAGAGCTTGAAGCTGACCACCACCACAGGTCCGGTCTCTACCGGGAAATGTTCCCGGCGGACCCGGTCCAGATCGTCCAGCTCAAAAGACTCCGGGGTGGAGATGTTCACCATCTTCCCCAGCAGGTCGCTCAGCGCCGTGGAGGCCGCGCCCATCATCTGGTTCATCAGCTCGCAGACGGCGCTGATGCTCAGATCGTTCAGCTCGAACTCCTCGTCCGGGGTCTCTGTGCCCAGCAGGATGTCCACGATGGCCTTCACATCGCTGCGCTTGAGCATCATGATATTGCTGCCCTCCAGGCCGCAGACGTATTTGATCTCCACGCCCACGGCCGGGTCCACGTCGCCCAGCTCGAAATCCTCCGCATTGATGACCCGCACCTTCGGCGTGGTGATGTCCACGCGGTAATTGAGCATATTGGAGACCGCCGTGGCGGAGGAACCCAGGCTGATATTCATGACCTCCCCGACGGCGTCTATCGCCATCGGGCTCAAAATGTTCTCTACCATCAGGCTTCGCTCCTTCAAGTTTTAATATAGGTCTCGTTGATCTTCACGGCCATCTGCTTGTTGTAGATGCCCATGCGTCCGTCGAACCATCGCCGGCCCCCGATATTCAGATAGACCAGGGCGTCCTTGGGCCGGCTGATGTCCACCACATCTCCCACGTTCAGATGGTAGAGGTCGCTGAGCAGCAGCCTTGTCCGGGCCAGCTCCGCCACGATCTCCAGGTCGCTCTCCCGGAGGGAGCCGAAGATCTCATCCGATTTGTCCTCCGAGGCAGAGGCATGGCGGGTGGTGATCTTGCTGATCTCGCTGAAGATGTTGGTCAGCATGACCCCCGGCAGGCACAGGTTCATCCGGCCGGAGCAGTTGGGGAACTTGATGGTCATGCCTACCAGCACCACCGTCTCCTCGAAGCCGATCAGCTGCACCAGGGTGGGGTTCACCTCTGTCCGCACATATTCAAATTGCAGCGTGATGTAGTTCTCCCAGCTGCCTCCCATCAGAGCGATCAGATCCCGGATGATGTCCTCATACATATTCAGCTCCAAGTCTGTCAGCTTATACTCCGACGGCAGGTTGGGGTCCGGCGCGCCCTCGCCGCCCATCAGACGGTCCAGCATGGTCAGGACGATCGCCGTATCCATATGGACCAAGATCGGGTTCTCCTCCTGGAGCTTTTCCATATCGATCTTGGCCAAGGCCAGCACATCGCTCTCGGTGAGAGCGTTGGAGAACTCATAGTAGCGCTGCTCCTCGATGGACTCCACCTGGATCTCACAGGTGGCATGGAGCCGGGCGTTGATCCGGGAATTGATGACCCGGGCGTAGCCTTCAAAGATGCTGTTGAGCATCTTGATCCGCTCTTTGGTAAATTTCCGGGGACTGTAAAAGTCGTATTTCTTATACTTTTTCTCCGGCTCCTTAGCCGGCGTGTCCAAATTCATCTCGCCGCTCCTGGCCGCGTTCAACAGAGCGTCGATCTGACTTTGCGACAATACTTCTGCCATGCGTTCTCACCCCAGTACAGAATTCTAAACGTCCCGTTGTGGAACGCCTCAAGACGGCCGTTTGGCCCCCGGGAAGCCTAGGTTCTTCATCCCTGACACACCTACCACGTTCATGCCGGGGCGCTCCGCGCCGCCGGGGGTGCCCATATTGAAATCGCCCGGCTTCTCCTGGCCGCTGGTGGTATAGTACTCCTGGATCGAGCTGCCCATCAGATCCTCCACGTTCAGCCCGGAGATCACCATCTCCACCCGCCGGTTCTTGGCCCGGCTCTCCGCTGTCTCGTTGGAGGAGATCGGACGCCACTGGCCGTAGCCCTCAACGATCAAGCGGGCCGGGTCCACATCCGAGTTGGCCTGGACATAGCAGGTCACCGCGGTGGCTCGATTGCTGGCCAGGAACCGGTCGCCGGTGATGGTGTTCTCCCGGTCGGCCCGGGCCTGGGCCGTGTGGCCCTGGATTCGGATCTCATCGATATAGGGGGCGGCCTCATTGAGGGCGGGGATGAACTCGTCCAGGATCTGCCGGCCCGCCGGCAGCAGCTCATAGCTGTCGCCGCCGAAAAAGACCGAGTCGTTGAAGGAGATGAACACGAACCCATCTCCCTTGTTGACAGAGACCGCCGGGCTGCCGCTGAGATCGCTGCTCATATCCGATGCCATGCTGGCCAAAACGGCGTACAGCTCCTCGATGGCCTCGTCTACTTCCTCCTGCTCCATGGCCGGCAGGCCGCCGCCGCCATCCTCCGCCTTGTTGTCGCCATCGGGGCCCCGGGGCTCCTCGTCGGTGCTGACCAGGGCGTTCTTATTGAAGCTCTGGACGATGACCATCCACTTCTCCTTGTCGATATTGGACATGGAGTACAGCAGCACGAAAAAGCACAGCAACAGTGTCACCAGGTCGCCGTATGTATCCATCCAGTTGGCGCCGCCGCCGCTGGATCTCTTTTTTAACGCCATATCGTCCTCCTTATCAGGCCGCCTTCTCCTTCTTGCCCTTGCCGCCGCCGGCTCCGCCGGCCTCGTCGCTCCGCTTCTTCTGCTCCATGAAGGTCATCAGCTTCTCCCGGAGGAACTTGGGGTTGGCCCCGGACTGGATGGACATGATGCCCTCCACGATGATCAGCTTGCACAATGTCTCCTCAGCGTCCCGCTCCCGCAGCTGCTTGGCGATGGGGCCGAAGATCATATGGGCCATGATACAGCCGTACAGGGTGGTCACCAGGGCGGTGGCCATGGCGGGGCCCAGGTTGCCGCCGCCGCTCTCCACGTCCATGGCTTTCAGCATGTTGATCAGGCCCACCAGCGTACCTACCATACCGAAAGCAGGCGCCTTTGACGAGCCCTCCTCATACATCCCCGCGATGGCGTCGTGCCGGTCCGCAGACTGCTCGATCTCGTTCATCATGATCTCCCGGACCTGGTCGGCGTCGTTGTTGTCCACGATCAGCATGATGCACTGCTTGAAGAATGGATCTGACTGCTGGTTGCCCTGCTCTTCCAGGGCCAGCAGGCCGTTCTTCCGGGCGATCTGGGCCAGCTCCACCAGCTGGTCGATGATCCCCACCGGGTTGTACTTCTTAGTGTTCATCATGATACCGATGTGCTTGGGAATCGCCGCCAGCTTGCTGGGGGGGAAGGAGGCGATCAGCACCATGATGGTACATCCAACGGTGATGAACACGCTGGGGCCGTCGATGAAGTTGCCCAGCTGCTCCACAATGAATTTGATCCCATCACTGGTGTCCATGATCATACCGATGACCATGATGACGACAGCGCCTACGAAACCGATGATATAGGTAATATTCATAGCTTACACCACATCCGTTTTATTCCCTGGCCGGGAGATTTATCTGTTTATGAGGAAGGTGCGTCTGAAGCAGGCCGAAGCGGCCGGTGTCTCTCAAACGCGTCCTGGGTCTTCTGAGTTCTCTTGGGCTCTACCGTTTGTCCACGATGGCGATCTGCCGGCGGATATCCATCACCTTGGCGGTATATTCCGCGATCTTTTCTATGATCTCCTCCGGCGTTTCCTTCACGATGTAATACTCCCGGTTGCTCATGACGATCTTGCTCTCCGGGATCATCTCGATGCACTGGATGCGCTGATGGTTCAATAAGAATTTCTCGTCGTTGCGCTTGGTCAGAACGATCATATCCGCTCTCCTTCTCTCCTGCCGCCCTCCCCCGGCTGGCCGGGGGAGGGCCTAAGAGACTATCCGCTGGTCCGCTTACCGCTTCATGTTGACGAGCTCCTCCAGCATGGAGTCCGTCACGGTGATGATACGGGTGTTGGCCTGGTAGCCGCGCTGGGTGGTGATCATTTCCGAGAACTCGGTGGCGACATCGGTGGAGGACGCCTCCAGACCGCCGTTGCGGATCTCACCGTTGCCGCCGGCCATGATGGCATCGTTGACATTTTCCGCCGCCAGCTTGTTGTTGATGTACTTCCCTTCCAGAACGCCCTTGAATACGCTGACACGCACATCGCCAGAGCCCGCCAGAGCGGAGTAATACGGACCGCCCAAGTGGGTCAGACCTTCGGAACATTCCGGGGTAGCGATTGCGATATAGCCCACGACCACCGTCTGTTTGGTCATCTTGTTGATGCCCAGGATGCAGCCGTCCGCGCCGACCTGCATACTCTCCAGGGCTACGCATTTATCCTGGCTGTTCGGGATGGGGATAACATTTTCAGGACGTGTGTTGCCGCCAGCTCCGCCGCCACCAGTCGCACCAGGGAGCGTGTAGGTGGTCTCTTCAGGCAGATTGGTGTCCTCCAACCCATTTGCCGCAGCATTGAACAACGTTGTCACATCGATGTTCGTGCGGCTGGTATCCCCAGTAGCATCCGCTTCCGGTGTAGGGGCCAGGATGGGATAGACCGCTTGCCCTTCATCCCAAAGGGACACTTTCTCACCGTTCACAGTGATGATACCGCCATTTCCGTTCGCCGTTCCGCCTGTTCCACCGGCGGCAGCTGCTTCTGTCGGAGCGACAGCCGACAACGGCAGACGCAGAGGCACCAGTTCTGTACTGACGACCGTCGGGTTCAGGATGTCAATTCCTCTTTCGCGTGCCTCCTCCTTCTCATCATCGCTCGCATTAGGATTATAATCCGGGTTCTGCACCGTAGCAAAGCCATAGACCACATTGCCGTAGCCGTCCACCACATAGCCGTTGGGGTCCACGTTGAAGTCGCCCACACGGGTCAGGTTCAGCTTGGAAAAATCATCGCTGGTGCGGATCTCCAGGTCCGGCGTGCCCACCATATAGAACCCCTCGCCGTCGATAAAGGCATCCATCTGGTAGCCGGTGGGGGCGTAGGTCGCGCTGGCCATGTTCAGGTCGATGGACCCCACGGTAGCGCCGTAGCCGATCTGGGAGGGCGTGATACCGCCGGACTGGTCCACCACGCCGTTGCTGCCGGAGCGGGAGGTGGTGTAGAGGCTCTCCTGGAACACCATCCGCTGGGCCTTGTAGCCGTTGGTGTTGACGTTCGCCACATTGTTGCCGATCACGTTCAGCTTGGTCATGTGGGCTTTCAGGCCGTTGATGGCCGAATACATTGCACCTGTCATGTAACTCTCTGTACTCCTTTTCTTGCCAGTCATTCACCGCTCACGCGGCAAGTTCCCTGTGACGCGCCGCCGGTCCCCCGTCAGTCGGGCGGGGGACCCGAGCATCCAAAAAGGTCCTGCTCTTTCTTATTTCAGAAGCACGGCGCCGTCTATGTTGGTAAAAATGTTCTCCTCCATCTCCTCCTGGGACATGGTGGTGATCACCCGCCCGTGGGGGACGTTGATGATGAAGGCTCTGGTGGCATCGAAGGCCAGGATATTGGTAGCGCCCTTGGCCTGGGCCTTCTCTACCGAGCTGGCCAGCTGGCCCATCAGCGCCGGGGTCACCTCGATGCCCCGCTCCTCGGCCCTGGTCATGGCGTGCTTGGAAAACGCGATGCCCGCCCGCTGGCTCGCCAGCATCTCTCCGAACTTCCCTGGCCGGGCCCGCTGCACGCTCTGGACGGGGGACACGCCCGCTACGGGGGAGATCTTCTCGATCCGGTCGATCATCACTTTTCCCTCCTTTCCTGGCGCTCACAGGTCAGACCTTCGGGGTCTCCTTATCGTCTGTCTGCTCCTTGTTCTCCTCGTCCTTGTTCTCCTCATCCTTGCCGGTGCCCTCGGGCTTCTCCGTCTTCTCCGGCAGATGGCCCACGGCCATGATGCTGGTGAGCAGATAGCTCTTGCCGTTGTCCAGGAAGATCACGGGCTCGCCGTCGTAGTAGCCGGTGGCGGTCACGGTGCCGTAGATCTCCTTGACCTTGGCGTCCTGCCCCTCGCCCTCCAGCACGCCCACGGTCACTTCCTTCCCCACCAGGGAGGCGGAATAGGTCATGGTGGACATAGTGGTCATCTGGCTGGTCAGCGTCTCCACCTGGGTGGTCACACTGGTCAGGGCCTGCATCACGCTCATCTGGAGCAGCTGGTTCATCATATCGCTGGGGTCCGCCTGGTTGTCGATGGTCTGGTTCTGGAGCTGGGTGACCATCAGCATCAGCATATCGTTGAAATCCAGGGTGTTCTTGGCGGTCCTGGTGTTCTTGTTCGTGGGCTTCTCCACCTGGTCGATGGGGATCACGCCGCTGGAGCTGCCCTGCTTGCTGGTCCGGCTCGCCGCCGCTGTGGCCAGCGCGGTGCTGGCCCGGGCCGCCAGATCGAAGCCGCCGAAAATATCGTCTGCCATAAGTACTATTTCCTTTCCGTTATCAGCCGCCCAACAGGCCCAGCCGCAGCTGCTGGAGGAAGTCCTCACCGTTCTCCTGCTGCTCCTGCTGTTCCCGAGGCGCCTGGCGCCCGTGGTGCTGCCCCCGTCCATCGGGGTCCGCCTGCTGGAAGGGATGCTGCTGGGAGGATTGGGCCTCCTGCCGGACCTCTACCTTCACCTGCTCCTGGCCTAAGCCCTGTAACGCGTGGGCCAGTCCGTCCAGATGCTCGCTCAGCACGTTGGCCGCCTTGCCGCTCACTGCGTGGAGGACCACCTGCAAAGCGCCCTCGCCGGTCCGGGTCATCTCCACCGTCAGGGGGCCCAGGTTATCGGGGTTCAGCCGGATCTCGATCCGCTCGCTGCCCGCGTCCAGCTCCTTTTGGATGGTCTTGGCCAGCTTGGCTTCCAACTCCACGTCCTGGGTATCCAGCTCGTAGGTCTCGCCCACCTTCACCGGCGCGCTCTCCACCTCTTGGAACAGGGGCTCCCGCTCTACGGTGACTTCGCCCTTGACCGGTCCGGCCTCATCGTCCTGGTCCGTCTCCGGCCGCTCGATCCGGCTCTGCGCCTTCACGTTCTCCACCGGCGCGGCCTCCTGGTCCATGATCTCCACGTCCACGGCCTCCGCCGCCTCCGGCTGGACCGGCTCCTCAGACACCGCTGTCTCGGCCTCCGGCTGCTGGACGATCTCTTCCGGCAGGACCTCGGCCTCGACGGCCATCTCCGCCTGGACCACCGGCGCGGCCTCCGCCACGATCTCCGGGATCTCCTCCACTACGATCTCCTCCGCCGGCTGGATGTTCTGCTGGAACACCACTGCCAGATCCAGCGCGCTGTAAGCCGCCTGGAGCCGGTTGGGATCGGCCGGATCCTCCTCGTCCTGGATTCCGCCCTTGGGGGCCTCCTCCTTCTGGACGCCCTCGGTCTTGTCCTGTCCCTCCGCATCCTCGGGTCTCGCCTGCTTCAGCATATCCTGAAAGCTGCCGGCCTTCTCTCCCCCGTCGGCGTTCACCTGGGGCAGGGACACGCTGCCGGCCATCATGGCCATCTGCTGGAGCAGGATGCTCTGTACTGCGTTCACACATTCACCTCCTTACCTTCGTTCTCCGGCTCTCCGCGGTCCTCTCCGCCGGAGCCGCCGCTCCTGATGGTACCATAAACAGCGAGATCTAGCAAGTCATTCTGGATCTTTCTCGCCTGCCGATCTTTTCCTTCCCTGTCCTGGATACCATCGATCCGCTCCCGGTCCTCGTCCTGGCCTTCCGTCAGCTCCTCCGCTGTCCGGGCCTTGGTCACAGTGGACGCCGCCCGCAGCACCAGCAGCAGCTCCGCCGGGATCTCCCGGCCATCATCGCCCCGGAGCTTGTCGATCCGCAGCTCCCGGAGCTGGTCCAGGGCCGACTTCTGCTGGTCCTTCCGGGGATCGGTCAGGGCCATCAGGGCATCCTCTGCCGCCGCCTTCTTCTCCGCTTCCCTGCGCTCCTTGTCCTTGGTCAGCATCAGCGCCGTCATGTCCCGGAAAAAGCTGCCGTCATAGACCGACTGCAGGATCTCCTCCCGCCGCTCACCTCCCAGACGGAAGGTGACATCGCCTACGTTCATCTCTTCACCTCCCTTCTCTGCTCCCCCTTTCAAAAGGATCTATATTTGAGAACGTCCCCGATGGGACGGATCTCACGCGCTTTGGGCCGCCATGACCCGCTTGGTGGACACCAACTCGTCGATCATGGCCTCCTCGCTCTTCTGGACCGCCTTATTGTAGCTGTCCAGCTTCCGCTCCCGGAGCTTCTCGATGGAGGATGTCTCCCGTTTGGCCTCCACCACCTGGGCCCGCTTCTCCTCCTCCTGGTGCCGCAGGCGGACCAGCTTCTCTACCTCCCGCTGGATCTGCCCCTCCATGGCCCGGAGGCACTGCTCGAAGGCCAGGGCATCGGAGATGGTCATCCCCTCCAGCTTCCTGGCGGTGAAGTCCTCGTCCAACCGGCGGTACTCCTCCTCCAAGCTCGCTACATAGTCCTCCTGGTTCTTCACCTGTAGGAGCAGGGTACCATGCTCTGTTTGGAGGGAGGTCAGGACCTGCTGCTTATAATCCAAAACGGTCTCCAGAGAAAATTGAAATTTTTTCATAGGTGGAAGCCTTTCTGTTTATTTCATGATCCGCCGCAGCTGGTTCAGGCTCTCATCGTAGGAGAAGGCCTCGTCGATCCCCTGGACCAGGAACTGATTGATCGCGTCTATCTTCCCCAGGGCGTAGTCCAGCTTGGGGTTGGTCCCCGCCTTATAGGCACCGATGGACACCAGGTCCACGTTCTTGGCATAGATGCCCATGATATCCCGGAGCTTGCTGGCTAGCTGCCGGTGCTCCGGGGAGACGATCTCCACCATCAGACGGGAGATGCTGGCCCCCACGTCGATGGCGGGGAAGTGGTTGGAGTTGGCCAGCTGCCGGGAGAGGACGATATGCCCATCCAGGATCCCTCGGACCGTGTCGGCGATGGGCTCGTTGGTGTCATCGCCCTCCACCAGCACCGTATAGACCCCGGTGATGGAGCCCTTCTCAAAGTTCCCGCTCCGCTCTAAGAGCTTGGGCATCTCAGCGTACATAGAGGGGGTGTATCCCCTGGCCACCGGCGGCTCGCCCACCGCCAGGCCGATCTCCCGCTGGGCCATGGCGAAACGGGTCAGGGAGTCCATCATCAGCAGCACGTCGTACCCCTGGTCCCGGAAGTACTCGGCGATGCTGGTGGCCACGCTGGGGCACTTCATCCGCAGCATGGCCGGCTGGTCGCTGGTGGCCACCACCAGCACGCTCCGGCGCATCCCCTCCTCCCCCAGGTCCTTCTGCATGAACTCCAGCACCTCGCGGCCACGCTCGCCCACCAGGGCGATGACGTTGATGTCCGCCTTCACGCTCCGGGCGATCATGCCCATGAGGGTGCTCTTGCCCACGCCGGACCCGGCGAAGATCCCGATACGCTGGCCCTTGCCGATGGTCAGCAGGCTGTCGATGGCCTTGATCCCGAACTCCATCCGCTCCCGGATCGGAGGCCGGGTCATGGGGTTGATGTATCCCGTATCGATGGAGAAGGTGTCCCCCCGGTCGAAGGGCTCCTTCCCGTCGATGGGCTGGCCCAGGGCGTTGATGACCCGTCCCCGGAGGAAGGGGCCCACCGGCAGGGTCAGCCGCTTGCCGGTATTGCGGACGAAGTTGCCCGCGGAGATGCCGTTCATATTGGCATAGGGCATCAGCAGGATGTGGTCGTTCTTGAACCCCACCACCTCCGCCGGGACCTGCCCGCCGGACTCGCTGCTGTAGATCCGGCAGATATCGCCGATGGCGGCCCGGCCGCCGGAGGCCTCGATGGACATGCCCACGATATTCTCGATCTTCCCCGTGCGGCTCAGCGTCTCCGCGGAGCGTATACTAGGGATCATCTCGCGAAACATCCCCCGGCCTCCTTTCCTAGATGATGGATAATGGTCTGCCTGCCTCCTCACCACTGGGGCCCCAGCTGCTCGGTGAGGATGTCCCGGATATTGCTCAGCTGGGTGGAGACGCTGGCGTCGATGATCTCCTCCGGCGTCTCGATGATGCAGGTACCGGTCTCGTCGTCCCCCATGGGGACGATCTTGATATGCTGGCTCAGGGCCCCCAGACTGGTGGTCAGGGCCGGAGAGATCTGGGCGACGCTGCGGGTATCGCAGCCGGAGATGTAGATGTGGACCCACTCCTGCCGGCGCATCCGCTCGGTGGCCGTCTGGATCATCCGAACGATCACATCGCTGGAGCTCTTGAGGCTCACCCGGACCACCTTTTCCGCCACGGCAAGGCACAGGTCCAGCATCTCCTCCTCGGTCTGGTGGAGCATCTCCTCCCGGGCCAGGGTGGCCTTCTCCAAGAAGGCGGCGATCTCCTGTTCCAGCCGCCCGGCCACTACCTCCCGGTCTCTGGCCCCGTCCTCCATGGCCTTCATGGTGCCCTGGCTGTAGCCCTCCCGGTAGCCCTCGTCCCGGGCGCCGGCCCGGATGGCCTCCAGCTCCTGCTCCACGTCGGAGCGGGCCTGGGCCATCAGCCGGTCCGCCTCCTCCCGGGCCTCCTGGAGCATCAGGTCGGCCTGGATCTGGGCGTACTGGATGGGGCTGGGCTCCTCTGGCTCCTCCGGCTCCGCCGGAGCGGCGGGCTCCTCCTCCGGCGGCGGTTCCGGCGTCACCTCCGGGGGGAAGAGCTCCTCGAACTCCGGCTCTCCCTCCGTTTTCAGCTCGGCGGCTTCCGGGAATATATATGCCTCCGCCTTGGGGTTCAGAAATCCTTTCAGGATATTACGCAATGATATCGTCCTTTCCGCCCTTCAGGATCACGATCTCGCCCTTCTCCTCTAAGTCGCGGATGATACCTACGATCCTCTGCTGGGCATCCTCCACGTCCTTCATACGGACATTGCTGGTGATCTCCAGATCGTCCCGGATGCTCTCGGCCATACGGGTGGACATATTGGAGAACAGCTTGTTGGACACCTCCGCGTTGGCCGTCTTGAGGGCCAGCACCAGGTCTCTCGGGTCGCTGTCCCGCAGGAAGCGCTGGACAGAGCGGTCGTCCATGGTGATGATATCCTCGAACACGAACATCCGCTTGCGGATCTCGTCGGCCAGCTCCGCGTTCTCCGCGCTGAGGCCGTCGAAGATGGCCTTCTCGCTGGAGCGGTCCAGGTTGTTCATGATGCCGGCCACATAGTCGATGCCGCCCACCTTGATGCTGGAGCTGGTGATGATGCTGGAGAACTTCCGCTCCATCTCCGCCTCGATGATCTTGACCACGCTGGGGGAGGCGCTCTCCATGGTGGCGATGGCCTCCACCACCCGCAGCTGCTTGTCGGGCTCCAGCTGCTCGATGACCCCGGCGGCCTTGTCCGGCTCCACATAGCTGAGGACCAGGGCCATGGTCTGGGGACGCTCGTTCTGGAGGGCGGAGAACAGGCTCTTGACATCCGCCTTGTCCAGGAACGCGAACTCCCGGCTCTTGAGGGACTTGGTGACCTTCTCCAGCAGGCTGGTGGCCGTCTGGGCGCCGAAGGCCTTCTCCAGGACGGTCCTGGCGTACTCCAGGCCGCCCTCGGTCACGGCCTTATTGGTCATGCAGCTCTGGTAGAACTCTGTCAGGACCTCCTCGGTCTGCTCGCTGTCCAGCATCCCCAGGCGGGCCACCTCCAGCGTCAGCGTCTCCAGGTCCTCCGGCTCCATGTACTGATACAGCTGGCTGGCCCGCTCGGCTCCCAGGGAGACGATGACCGCGGCGGCCTTCTGGGGAGAGGTCAGCGCTAGTTTCTCAGCCATTGTCATCGTCTCCTTTCAGCCAGGTCTTGATGATCTGGGCGGCGATCTCCGGGTTGTTCTGGGCGAACTGGCGGACGGACTTACGCAGCTCCATGGACTTCTCCGTGTTCATCTCCATGATATCCGCGCCCTTCTCGCCAGCCGCGATCGCCTCGGCGGCCGCGATGATCAGCGGCTCCTCCTCCGGCTCTTCCGGCTCGCCCTTCTTGCGCTTGCGTTTCTTCTTCTTGTCCTTCTTCTTGTCTTTCTTCTTGCCCTTCTTGTCCTCGTCTTCCTCGCCGGCCTTCTCGTCCTTCTTTTTCTTCTTTCCGCCGAAGAGCAGGCTCAGCAGCAGGAACAGGATGATCAGCAGGAGCAGGGCGCCCAGAGCCGCGTAGATGGCCCAGTCAGGCAGGTTCTCCCAGTCGATGAAGCCGGGCGTAGTGGGTGCGGGCACGTCCTCGGCGAAGGGCGCGATCAGCACGGAGACCCGGTTCTCCGGTTCCTCCCCGCCGATGCCCGCCGTCACGGCCACATGGTTGCGCAGGTCCGCATCGGTGACGGACATGGCGTTCTGGGCCTTGGCATTGATCGTCACGCCGATGGTGATATCGGTGATGGTGCAGGCGATGACCTTCTTCTGGGTATGGGTGGTATCGATGTACTGGTCGGTCTGGCCGCCGCCGGCACCTATGTTCTCATTGCCTACATACTGCTCCGCGTCCGTGGGATACATGGGGATCTCGGAATTGGAGGGTGTGCCCACGATACCGCCATCGACGATCGCCCCGTCCGGCCCTACCTGCCAATAATACTCTTCGTGGCCGATCAGGCCGCCATGATTGGTGGACCCCTCCGGCTGGGAATACTCGGTGGACTCCACGATCTTCTCGTCTACGTCCACCACCACGGTCACGGAGGTCTTCACGTTCCCCGGCCCGTAGATGCTCTCCAGCAGATGGAGGACATTGGCGCGGATCTGGTTGCTGTAGCGCTGCTCCATCTGGTACTTCAGGGCGCTGGAGTCGGTGATGGAGGCGGTGCTGCTGCCGTCATAGTGGCCACCGTTGGTGTCCGTGATGAACACGTTCTCGAACTTCAGCCCCTGGACCGCGTGGTTCACAATCCGCCGGATGGCGTCCGCCGTCTCGTCCGGGAGGACGAAGCCGCTCTGGAGCGCCAGCTCCACCGTGGCGGTGGTGTTGGTCATGGCGGAGAAGTCCAGTATGTAGGAGTTGTCCTCGCCGAAGGCGATGAACACCGTAGCGTCCTGGACCCCGTTGAAAGCCCGAATCGCCTTGGCCAGCTCCTCCTGGGTGGCGATCCGCATGGCCTCCCGCCGCTCAGAGTTGGTAGCGGTGATACCAGTCTGCTGGGTGTAGAAGCTGTAGGACGCCTCCTTGGGGTACCCCGCCATGGCCAGCTGGGTGATGATCTGGTCCCGCTGGTCGGAGCGGACATAGAGCGTGGACCCGTCTAAGCGGTAGTCCTGGACGCCGATGTTCTGTAGGTACTCCATGACCGACGACGATTCCGCCGTGGATAGGTTTTGCAGCAGGGGCTGGTAGGGCTTGTTCTGCACCATCATCACCGCGGCGGCGATGACCAGCGCCAGCACCATGATGGCCCCTACCAGCAGCATCTTGGTGCCCTTGCTCATTTTTTTGAAAAAGTCCTTGACCTTCTGTCCCGCGGCCTTTCCTTTTTCCTTAAATCCGTTCAATCCGATCCCTCCGGCCTATCGTGCTCGGCCGCCCTCCGGCGGCTTGCGGGAATGCTGCTATAGGTTGATGCGCGTCAGCTCGTTATAGGTCTCCACTGCCTTGTTGCGCAGCTGGATCAGCAGCGTGAGCGACGCCTGGGCCTTGTAGAGCGACATGGTCAGCTCCGCTGGATTGTCCAGCTGCCCGGTGGACAGCAGGTATTGCAGCTTGTTGGCCTCGTCCTCGGTCTCCCGCACGTTCTTGATGGCATCACGGAAGATATCAGAAAAGAGGGCGCCTGCCTCGCCGGCCTTCTCCTCCTGGGTGAAGACGGTGGGGAAACTGTCCCACAAAGGCGCGATCGATCCGATGGTGCTCATATGATAAGACCTCCGTCTGTACTCTTACTTGTTTGCAGGCCACCCCGTTGGATACCCGTGGGCCGGATAGCCCTCCGCATCAGAGAAGAGCAGCATCTCCAAATAGTCCTCTTCCATCCGCCGGCCGATCCAGGCGAGATAGCCAACGCCGTCCGCCTGCCCGTCCCAACGGATCGTCTCCGTATACCGCGCCTCGTTGAGCGGATAGGGCAGGCCGGGGTCCGGCGGCTCCACCGGGGCGAATGTGCCCTTCGTCTCATAGTTCCCGATCAGGTCCTGGTACAGCCGGTCCTCTCCGGTGAACTCCCCGAAGAGCAGGGCGGCGAAGCGCACCGCCTTCTCCCAGTCCGCCTTGGGCATAGATGCTTCTAATGGATATGCCTCGCTCTTATATCCCATGAACTGGACGATCAAGATCCGCTGGTCCTCATCCACTGCCCGGCTGGACACCATCGCGATCATCCGGCCGTCCCCATCGTTGACGGTCCAGCCGGTCTGCTCCCGGATCTCCACCGGATAGGCGACTGCCTCTCCCACGGCCCAATCCAGCCCTGCCGCCTGGGCGGCGGCCTCGATGCTCTCCTCCGAGAGCGGGTATTCCGGCGATGGCAGCCGCTCCCGGCCGCAGGCACACAGGAGACATAGGGCCACGATGAGCCCCACAAGAAAGCGCCGTTTCATGCGCGCCCCCCTCCTCCTGTTTGCCAAAGAAATAAATAGGTAATGCGCCGGGGCGGCCCCCTCCATCTTCTTCTCCAGAGGGCGGCCATATGTAAACGCCAAACCAGGCCAGCACACCCGGACGCACAAGCATTCCTCTGCGCATCCGGCTGTCCGGCCTACGGTTTTTCTTATCTGCCGATCTCCAATCCCTGGGAGACCACGTTTTTCAACAGGTTGAAGGCGGTCACATTGGCAGAGTAGGCCTGGCTGGCGGCCATACCGTCGGTTATCTCTTTCACAAGGTCCACATTGGGCATCTCCACATAGCCGAACTCGTTGGCGTCCGGGTCGGTGGGGTCGTAACGGAGCTTGAGATCGGAGGGGTCCTCCACGATCTCCGCCACCCGTACCCCGGCAGTGCGGTTGTAGCCGTAGTTGCTGGCGATCCCCCGCCGGGTCTGGGCCATCACGTCCCGGAACCGGCTGCGTCCGCTCTCCGCTTCGAAGACCACCATCTTCCGCCGGTAGGCGCCGCCCCCCTCGGTCCGGGTGGTGTTCAGATTGGTGATGTTCTCACTGACCACGTCCAGCCGCAGGTGCTGGGCGGTGATGCCGGACCCGATGATATTGATCGTGCTCAAAAAAGCCATGGCCGCTCCCTCCTATCTCATCCCTGGATGGCCGCCATCAGGCGGGCCATATTGCTGTTGAAGGAATTGAACGTGTACTGCATCTGATAGGTGTTGCGCACCAGCTCCATGATCTGCTCCGACACGTTGACCCCGTTCTCGTCCATCCGGGCGCTCTCGTCGTCGATCCGGCGGATGACCGGGCTGGTGGTGGTGATGGCGGCGCGCATCTGGGCGCCGGCGGCCTGGTCCAGCTTGTTGGCCGCCTGGATCCGGGACCGCAGGGCCTCCTCGAAGGTGACGGTCTTGACTTTATAGTTCGGCGTCTCCGCGTTGACGATATTATCCAGCAGCGCCGTCTGCCGCGTCCATAGGAAGCTGGACGAGCGCTCCAGCATCAGCGTATTATTCGATGACATGAAATCAAACATCTGCCGCAACGACCTCCCTGTATGACCAGATCTGCATAGTCTATGATACATGATACCAAGTCGCCCTCACATTTACAAGGGCAAAGTGTTATTTTGCCTGCCAAATTTCCAGGCCCTCCGGCCCCAGATCTTTGTAAAAAATATTCAACACTTTTGAACTATTATACCCTCTTTTTCCAGGAGATTCAAGTGCTTTTTTGGTTTTACAATAATTTTCCAGTTCCAGCAGCCGCCGCCGGGCCGGATCCCCGATTTTTACGGGACTCCTGGCGCTTTTTCCCCATCTCTACACCTTTCACCGCTGTCCTGTGTCTCCCTCTCCGGCCATTTCGACAGCGATCGTCCTCTTTCCCCCCTCCTCGATCCGCAGGGAGCTATGCGGCCATATACACGCTACAATATATATTTATACATCTCGCCGGCGGAACTCCACACCTCACTTGTGCCAAAATGACCCCCGGAGGGGTCTTTCCGCTCCGGGGGCTCATGCTCATTTGCCGCCGCCCAGCATATCCAACAGCGCCATGGGGGATGCCTCCTCCTCTGCCGCCTCCTGGTTGGCTGTGACCGCGTTCTTCAATTCATCGCGCAGGATCGGGACGTCTCGGGGGGCCTGGATCGCCAGACGGACCCGCCCGGCCTCCACGGACAGGACAGAGACCTTGATGTCCTCCCCGATCAGCAGGGACTCCCCTTCCTTTCGCTGGAGGATCAGCATAGCGGCGCCTCCTTGCTGTGGAACTCCGACAGGGGGTGGCGCATCTGGTAGACGTCTCCCTCCAGGATGATCTGCATGGCCCGCCGGGTCCGGCCATTGATCGCGATGGGACAGCGCAGGTTGACCGTGCTGTCGGACACCGGGGAGCGGACGGCGCACAGCACATAAAAGCACAGGTCCTCGCTCCGCTCCGCCTCCATGGCCCGCAGCTCCTTTTTCGACAGCACCGGCGCGTAGTCCGGCTTCAGGTGGAAGGGGTCCATGGCCACGAAGGCCAGGGCCGGGGTCGCGCCGCTCTGGAGGCAGAGCAGGGTGCCGCCGCTGCCCTCGAAGGGCAGGAGGTAGAACTCCTTCTCCTCCTCGAAGCCGAACAGCCCCTCGGGGAAGTGGAGGGCGTCCTCCGCCCGGCAGTCGATATCGCCGAAGTATTTGGTCCGCACAGCGCCCTCCCTGCTTATGCCTTCACGTCCACCGGCTCATAGTTGGGATCAGAGGACGGCGGGACGTAGATGGGCCCGCCGATATACTTGATGACCACCTCGGGCCGCTGGGTGACGGTGAACTCGATATCGCCGGGGGTGAACTTGAAGTCGCCCTGGCTGATCTTCCAGTCGAAGTTCAGCTTATCCATCTCATAGCGGATGTTCAGCTCACCGGCGTCCCAGGTGATCTCCGCCGGCTCCTTGGGGATGAAATCGATGCCCACGTTGGTCTTCACATCCTTCATCATGGCATCCTCCGCGAACTTGGTCACCAGCTCCTCCCCGATCTGGGTCTTGAGCAGGAGCTGCCCCTGCTGGGCATAGGTCGCCGTGGCCTGATAGGCCGCCTGCTGGCCCTTCTGGGCGTCCTGCTGGAGCTGGCGGGCCAAGGTGGGGGTGATAGAGTTCCGGGCCTCAAAGGTATCGATATTGACACGGATAGGCTTGCTCTTGATCTCCAGGCCGCCGGTATCCCTGGAGATCTCCAGATCGGCAGTCGCCCGGGCATACTCCAGCTTGGCATTGGTGGTCTTCATCTCGATCTGGATTGGGACGGTGGTGATCTCGATCAACGGTTTCATGATTTGACGCGCACTCCCTTCTCTGATATGTTCCTATCAAAATTTTTATGCGCCGTCTGCTGCTCCCGGGCGGCGGCGCGCCCCGCGCCCCCGGCGGAGGGCCGGAGACGTGGGGCTTTATGGGCACACCTGCCCTAAAACACACAAGATCAGTTCATGTAATCGATCAGCGTCTGGCCCAGGAGCTGGTTGCCCACCTTCAGCGCTGCGTTGTAGCAGTACATATCCCAGGAGAACTGGCTGATGGCGTCGGCCAGGTCGATCTGCTCCACATCCAGGATCTGCTCCTGGATATCCAGCCCCTGGGCGTCCAACCGCTTCTGGTTGGTCTGGAGGAACTTGGACTTGGCGTCCAGCTCCACATACTGAGCGGTCATCTCCTCCTGGGCGGCTTTCAGCTTATCCAGGAGACGGTTGGATGCTTCCTCGTCCTCTTTGCTGGCGTACTCGCCGCTCTCCGGGTCGCAGCGCTTCATGATCTCCGCTGCCTTCTTCGTCAGCATGATGATGTTCAGCGGGTCGCCGTCCTCATCCACACCGAAGCCCAGCATATTGATCCCTGGGAGGGCTGCATTGAAAGCATCACCGTTGATGATGTTCCCCCGGCTCTCCTCCTCCAGGCCCATGCCCAGATCGATGTTCAGCTCCTCCTTGGACATCTTCACCAGCTTATTGTAGTTGATCTGGTCGTTGTAGTACGCCGCCCAGGCCTTTTCCACATCGCTGGCCGTATCCGCCACCTGCACTGGCTCCGTCAGGTCCGCAGGCACCTTGCCGTCCTTATCCAGGGCCGGGAACCCTGCCGGCACCTTGGAGGGATCCTCCTTGCTTGCGCCGGTGTAAAACGCATAGTAGGCTTTATCCAGATCGCTGGTGATCTCATCCTTCGGCGGGAACCAGTCGGCAGGCGCGTCTGCCGCAGTTTTTCCGGCTGGCAGCTTCGCTGCGTCACTGCCGCTCTCAAAATATGCCTTCCACTCATCAGCCTCTGTCTGGCTCATGGTCCCATCCTCGACCGCCTTCTCGGCGGCATCCTCCAGCCAGGTGGGGGCATTCTCCGCCGGGCTGGTCATGCCGCCGGAATTGACATCGATGCCCCGGTAGTAGAGGGTGGACATATCATCGCTCCAGGAGAAGGGGGCATGGATGCCGTCCAGGCCACTGAACACGAACTGGTCGCCGTACTTGGCGCCGTTGAGAGTCTGGATGACGGACTCGCAGGTGGTGTCCATGACCTGGCCCAGGGTGTAGCGGGCATCGCCCTCCGGGTCGTTCTTGGCTACCAGATAGGAGTAGCGGCTGGTCTTGTCCTGGAGGTCGCCCACCGCCGCGCCCATGGCGGTCCAGCCGCTCTGGAAGCGCTTGTAGACGTTGCTGTTGTTCTGCGAATAGTCCGCGTTCTGGTAGAGGGACCGGCGCATCCGCCATGCCTTGATAGCCTCCGCCGGGGCCTCGGCGAAGGAGTTGAAGTTCCGCTGGGTCAGCACCTTATTCCGGGAGTCGTCCACATAGTTGGTGGAGTTCATCAGGTTATACCGGTAGGTGCGCATCTGCATATTGGTGGTGATACGAAAACCCATATCTGCTCTCCTCCTTAGATCGCGGTGCCGTTGATCAGCTTATCCAGCATCGAGTCGATGGTGGTCAGCAGACGGCAGGCCGCGGAGTACGACTTCTGGAACTGCATCATATTGGTGGCTTCCTCGTTCAGGTCCACGCCGGACACGCTGGAGCGGTCGTTGTCCAGATCCAGGGCCATCTGGTAGTAGCTCTCATAGAGCTTGTTCTCCCTCTGCTGGTCCTTGGACAGGGTGCCGGACACGTTGGTGAACATCTCCTGGATGTTGCCGTTGAAGAACCGGTTCTCTGTGACCGCCTCGCTGTAGCCCGTCTTGGGGAACCAGTCGATCTTCTCCTTCATCATGTAGATGATATGGTCGATATTGTCGTTGGCGCTGGAGTTGAGGATCGGGGTCCCATCGTCCCGGAGATCGTTGGGCTTGCTGGAGTTGAGTACCCGGATCTCACTGGTGGACCAGGCATGGGAGATGGAGATGTTCTTGGCTGTGATACCACTGGCATCGTTGCCGTTGCCGTTGTTGCTGAACATCACGCCGCCATCGTAGTAGGTGTAGTGGATATCCAGAGCCGCCTTCTCCCGGAGGACATTCAGATCGGCGCAGATCTTGCTCATCTGGGCGTTGTACTCCGCCTCCGTCAGATCCTTCCCCAGCTCCAGGTCGCTGACAAAGATAGGCGTCCCATCCTCCCGCAAGACCTGGTTGCCGTCCTTGTCCAGGAAATAGGTATCTGCCGGCGAAGCGGGGTCTACATTGCTCTTCGTCTGATAAACGGTCTCCGGCGGCAGCTGGTTGGCCTCGTTGAACCGCTGGGCGATCGTCCGGGCCAGGGCGTCCAGGGAGTGCTGATAGTAGGGGATGCCCCGCTTGGTGGTGGAGTCGGGGTCCATGGAGAGGTCATGCTCACTGGAGAACTCGCCCCGCTCGGTCAGCAGCTCCCGCTTGGCCTGGAACCCGCCGTAGAGGGTGTTGTCGCCCAGCTGGACGATATCCTCCATGGGCTTATTGGTCTTGGGGTCCCGGATGGGCCGCCCCTTGGCATCCACCAGGGGGGAGAGCTGGAAGAGGAGACGGTCGTTGGGCTCCTTCTGGGCCTTCTCAAACTCGTCCGTTGTGACCTTATAATTCGGAAGATTGGGGTCTGGCTGGTACTCCGGGTCATCGTCCTTCAGCATATACTTCCCGCCCTTAGTGGGGTCATTGCGGTCATAATTCGGATTGACTATAGCTGCATCCTCGGGGATACTGATCTGAGTCCCATACACGCCGTCGATCAGCATGATGGGGGGCGTGCCGGTGTCAGCGATGGAGATCGACAGCTTCTCCACCTCGTTATACTGGTCCAGCGGCTCCATGGAATAGGTCACATCGACCTTCATGTAGTAGGACAGCTTGTCGATGGCCAGGTTCCGGGCGTCACGCAGCTCCAGTGCCTTATCGCCGTGGATACCGGCGTTGCGGATCTGCTCGTTGAGGGCCCGGATATCGTTCAGCAGGCCGTTGACGGTGTCCACATCGTCGTGGAGGGAAGCGAGCTCGTCATTATAGACGGTCTCCAGCCCCTTGGCGTAGTCGTTGAGCAGTTGGGTCAAGGTGGAGGCGGAGGAGCGGACCAAGGTGTCGTACTCCTCGGTGCCCACATTTTTATGCAGAGTCTCCAGCTGCTTGATCATATCGTTGAACTGGTCCTCGATGATGCCGAAGTCCTCGGTGCCCTTGCCCACCTCGTCCAGCTTGTGGGCGAGCTGCTTGAGGCCGTTGAGGGTGGTCTCCGCCGCGCCCACGCTGGAGTTCTCGTTGCGGTAGCGGATATCCAGATAGGGGTCCCGGACCTGGGACACCCCGTCCACCATCACGCCGTAGCCGATGCTGACATCGAAATTGTTGGCGTAGCGGTCCGCGCCGCCGGAGTGGAGGCTGTAAAGATCCAGCCGCTGGCGGGTATAGCCCTCCGTGTTGATATTGGCGATATTGTTGCCCACCACATGCATGGCCGACATGGAGGAGTAGATCCCCATCCGGGCAGCGGTGAAGGAACCGAAAGTACCGATAACACCCATCTGCTATGTTCTCCTTGTATGTATTTATAATGAATATCTCACGCCCGGAAATCCGTGCGGACCGGTGGGGCGCCGCTCTCCGGGCTCTGGGGCGCCGGGGGGGACTGTCCCATCTTCTTCATCGTCTGCTCGATGACCCGGAGGTTACACTCCAGGGCGTCTCTGGCCGCGTTGGAGGAGGCCCGGAAGATGTCGTACTGCCGCCGCAGCTCCTCGGCCACCTCCTTGGTCTCCAGGTCCATCCCTGGCGGGCAGTGGTCCAAGATATCCCGCAGGGGCACGTCCTCTAGCCCCAACTCCCGGATCATCCGGCCCCGCTTCTGCTCAGCGGAGCGCAAGGACAGGCTCAGCGCCTGCTCCCGCTTCATGCACTCCTCCACCCGCAGCACATCGCCCCGACCCACGGCCTTCGTCTTCTCCTGCTCCACCCCTGTCAGCTGCTCCAGGGTCTTGGCCAAGCCCCGCAGCAGGTCCAGGTAGGCGCTCCACTGGGCCCCCATCAGTCGGTGCCCTCCATCAGGAGCATCCGGGCGGCGATCTCCCGGGGGGAGACCTCATACTCCCCCGCCGCCACCTGCCGGCGCAGCTCCTGGATCTTCCCGGTGGTGTTCACCGTGCGCACCTGGGAGGACAGGTCGGCCACCAGCTCCCGGAAGGACGCGCCCCGGCTCTGCCCGGCGGCGGACAGGGAGATATGGTCATAGCACCCATCCTGCCGGCGCTCCCGCACACCGGCGGAGCCCGCCGGACGGGCCGTATTGGTCGTAATGGGCCGAAAGCCCTCTCGTCTGGATACCAGCATAGTGATGCCCTCCTGCTTGCGCAGCGCCCGCGGCTGCGGGCAACGCCAGTCGTTCTTCTTGTATTATTTTTATCGGATCAAAAACCGGAAACATAACAGACGGTGGAAATTTTTTCGCTCTGCCCGCCTCCTGGCTCCCCTCTCCAGGGAAATTTTACTTTTTGGGATTGCAACACACCGCCCTGCCGTGCTATAATGGCATAAAGACAGCCCCCTTTTCCTCCGATCTCCTCGGGGGCGAGGAAAAAAAGCGGCAGGGCCGCCGCAGTTTTATCGAGGTGAATACGGTTATGAAATTGCTGGAATACTGTAAGAAAGCCGATGTGCTGGACGATGAGGGAGAGCTCCTCTGTACTGGCCAAGTGGAGCAGGGCTATTGGAGCGATATCCTGATCACCCTCCCCAGCAGCTTTGACTATGAGCAGCAGCCCTACTACCGCATCATGTTCTACGATCCCACCATGGGACTGGCCACCTGCCGGTGTACCCTGTCCTCCCCGCTGAAAAAGACGGGACTGCCCTGGATCGTCTACCGGTGCGAGATCACCGGGGACATCACCCAGATCCAGCGCCGCAACGACATCAAGATCCCCCTCTCCACCCCCACCCGGGTGAACGTCCGCCGCCTGGCCAACGGCGCTCCCCATGAGAACCCCCAGGGCGGCTACCCCGCCACCATCAAGAACATCAGCGCCGGCGGCGTGTACCTGCTGGCCAACCTCCAGGTGGACGCCGGGTCCCTCCTCACCTTCCACTTCCGCATCCCCGGCAGCGACATCCCCCTGACCGCGGAGATCCTCCGGGCCGAGGAGCAGCCGCCCCAGGACCCGCCCCTCTGGGGCTATGGGTGCCGCTTCGTCGCTCTGTCCTCCCGCCACGAGAGCCAGCTGCGCAGCTATGTGTTCAAGGTGGAGCGGCAGATGTACAAGCGCTGACCCGGGCGGCGGCCTTGCCGCACGGCCTAAATAAAACGAAAGAAGATGTTTCCCCATGAATTTTGTCTTTATCTCCCCCCATTTCCCCCATACCTACTGGAACTTCTGCGAGCGGCTCCGCCGCAGCGGCGTCAACGTCCTGGGCATCGGTGACGCCCCCTATGACACCCTGGAGAGCGGCCTGCGCTTCGCCCTGACAGAGTACTACCGGGTAGACAGCCTGGAGGACTACGACCAGGTCTACCGGGCCGTGGCCTTCTTCGCTTTCAAGTACGGCAAGATCGACTGGCTGGAGAGCAACAACGAGTACTGGCTGGAGCAGGACGCCCGCCTGCGGACCGACTTCCATATCACCACCGGCGTGGACTCCAAGGAGGTGGCGGCCTTCAAGAGCAAGTCCGGCATGAAGGCGTTCTACGCCAAAGCCGGCGTGCCCACCGCCCGGTGCCAGAAGGTGACCACCCTCGCCGCCGCCAAGCGCTTCCTCACCAAGGTGGGCTACCCGGTGATCGTCAAGCCGGATAACGGCGTAGGCGCCGCCGCCACCAGCAAGATCGCCGACGAGCAGGCGCTGGCTGCTTTCTTCAACGACCTCCCCGCCGTCCCCTATGTGATGGAGGAGTTCGTGGAGGGCGACCTCTTCTCCTATGACGCCATCATCGACTCCCGCTGCGACCCCCTCTTCGAGTCCGCCGCCTTCTTCCCGGTCCAGGTGATGGATTCCGTCAACGACCAGCTGGATTTCGGCTACTACGTCCTCAGCGAGCTGCCCCCCGCCCTGGCGGAGGCCGGCCGGGCCACGGTCCGGGCCTTCGGGGCCAGGAGCCGGTTCGTCCATCTGGAGTTCTTCCGCCTGCGCAAGGCCAAGAAGGACTTGGGCAAGAAGGGGGACTTCGTGGGCCTGGAGGTCAATATGCGCCCCGCCGGCGGCTACTCCCCGGACATGATGAACTACGCCCACAGCACCGACGTCTACCAGATCTGGGCCGACATGGTGGCCTCTGACAGCCGCCTGCTCCCCCCGCCTGAGAGCGAGCAGGTCTGCGTCTACGCCGCCCGGAGGGACTGCCACCAGTACCGCTACAGCGAGCGGGAGATCGCCGTGCGCTACGGCGGCATCATCGTGATGCAGGAGCGTATGCCGGACATCTGGCAGGGGGCCATGGGCAACCAGATGTATATGGCCAAGGTCCCTGATGAGACCGCCGCCCAGGAATTTATCCGATTCATCCAGGAAAAAGCCTGACCGTCTGCCCCTCTGGGGCAAAAAAATGGCCGCCGGACGGCGGCCATTTTCATGGAGGCAGAGCGCTATGTTCACACCCGTCCTGACACGCCTCGACCAGGGGGAGGCCCTGCGGTATATGGGCTGTCCCCCCGACCCGCCGCCGCCGGAGACCCAGGCCCTGCTGGACCGGGGGGAGGCCGCCGTCCTGGCCGCCGCCGCCCCCAGGTGCGCCTATCTGGTCCTGCCCCTGGACCGGGGGACCATCCCCGGCTGCGTCTTTCAGCCCCAGGGGGCGGACATCGCCGCCCTGCTGGCGGACTGCGGCCAGGTCATCCTCCTCTGCGCCACCCTGGGGGCGGGCATCGACCGCCTGCTGCTCCAGGCCGAGGCCCGGGATATGGCCCTGGCCCTGGCGATGGACGCCCTGGCCTCCGCCGCCGTGGAGTCGGTCTGCGACAGCCTGGAGGCCCATCTGACCGCCCAATGGGCGGCCAAGGGCCTCTTCCTCACCGACCGCTTCAGTCCCGGCTACGGCGATATGCCCCTCTCCCAGCAGTCCGCCCTCTGCGCCGCTCTGGACGCCCAGCGGCAGATCGGCCTCACCGTCTCCTCCGCCGGACTGCTCATCCCCCGCAAATCCGTCACCGCCCTGATCGGCATCGCCCCCCGGCCCCAGCCCAAGCGGGGCCGGGACTGCCAGCAGTGCGCCGCGTTTCAAAACTGCCCCTATAGAAAGGAAGGGAAGACCTGTGGAAACTAACGCCTTCACCCTGCTGGACGGTGCCATGGGCACCATGCTCCAGCGGGCCGGCCTGGAGCTGGGCGCCCGGCCCGAGACGCTGTGCCTCACCGCCCCGGAGGTGGTAGCGGACATCCACCGGCAGTACATCGCCGCCGGCAGCCAGATCGTCTACGCCAACACCTTTGGGGCCAACCGCCACAAGCTGGCGGGCACCGGCCACAGCGTCCGGGAGGTGGTCGCCGCCGCCGTGGACGTGGCCCGCGCCGCCGCTGCCGGACAGGCAAAGGTCGCCCTGGATATCGGTCCCACCGGGGAGCTCCTCGCCCCCCTGGGCACCCTGGACTTCGAGGAGGCCGTCTCCCTGTTCCGGGAGATGGCGAAGGCCGGGTCCCAGGCGGACCTGGTGGTCATCGAGACCATGGCGGACCTCTACGAGGCCAAGGCCGCCCTGCTGGCCGTGAAAGAGGTCCTGGACGTGCCGGTCATCGTGACCATGACCTTCGAGGGCAATGGCCGGACCTTCACCGGCTGCTCCGTCCCCGCCATGGCGGTGACCCTGGAGGCCCTGGGGGCCAGCGCCATAGGCTTCAACTGCTCCCTGGGCCCCCGGGAGCTGTACCCCCTGATGGAGGAGCTGCGGGAGTGGACCTCCCTCCCCCTGGCGATCAAGGCCAACGCCGGCCTGCCGGACCCGGAGACCGGGGCCTACACCATCGGCCCGGCGGACTTCGCCCAGACCCTGGCCCCCTTCGTGGACCTGGGGGTCACCCTCTTTGGCGGCTGCTGCGGCACGGACCCCCAGTTCATTCGGGCCGTGGCGGCCATGCTGGCGGACAAGCAGCCCGTCCCCCGGCAGGGCATCCCCCGCCGGGGCCTCTGCGGACCCGGCCAGGTGGTGGAGCTGGGAGGCGTCCGGGTCATCGGGGAGCGGCTGAACCCCACCGGGAAAAAGCGCCTCCAGCAGGCCCTCCGGGAGGGGGACAGCCGTTACCTGGCCGCCCAGGCCCTGGCCCAGGCTGACGCCGGGGCGGATATCCTGGACCTCAATGTCGGCCTGCCGGGGCTGGACGAGGCCGCCGCCATGGCCGCCGCCGTGGACGCGGTCCAGACCGTCTGCCCCCTGCCTCTCCAGATCGACACCACCGACCCCGCCGCCGCCGGGGCCGGCCTGCGCCGGTGCAATGGCCGGCCTATCCTGAACTCTGTCAATGGCCGGCCGGAGGTGCTGGCCGCCCTCCTGCCCATCGCCAAGCGATACGGCGCCGCCGTGGTGGGACTGACGGTGGACGGCAGCGGCATCCCCGCCAACGCGGAGGGCCGGCTGGCCATCGCCCGGCGGATCCGGGACGCCGCCCGTGCCCAGGGCATCCCCGACGGCAGTCTCTTCATCGACCCCCTGGTCATGACCGCCGCCGCGGAGCAGGCCCAGGCCCGGGAGACCCTCCGGGCCGTGGCCCTGATCCGCCGGGAGCTGGGCCTGTCCTGCGTCCTGGGGGTCAGCAACATCTCCCACGGCCTGCCCCGCCGCCGGGAGGCCGCCCGGGTCTTTCTGGCCCAGGCCCTGGCACTGGGCCTGGACCTGCCGATCCTGGACCCCACTGCCCCGGAGCTGATGGACACCATCTGCGCCCACCGTCTCCTCACCGGGGAGGACCCTGGCGGCGCGGCCTATATCGCCCGCTTCGCCAATACCGCCCCCGCGCCGCTGCCGGCAGTGGACGCTGGCGGGGAGATGCCCCTGGACCAGGCCGTCTGGAGGGGACTGAAGGAGCAGGCCGCCGCCGCCGTCCGGGCGGCGATCGAGGGGGGCGCCCCTCCGGCGGAGGTGATCGATACCCTGCTGATCCCCGCCCTGGACGCCGTAGGGGACGCCTTTGAGCGGCAGGAGCTGTTCCTGCCCCAGATGATGGCCTCCGCCGCCGCTGCCTGCGAGGGCTTCGAGGTGGTCCGGGCCCATCTGGCCGGTCAGGGCCAGGACGCCCCCAGCCGGGGCAAGATCGTCCTGGCCACGGTCAAGGGCGATATCCACGACATCGGCAAGAACATCGTCCGGGTCATGCTCGAAAACTATGGGTATACTGTGACCGATCTGGGCCGGGACGTAGACCCCGCCCAGGTGGTGGAGGCGGTCCGCCGGGAGGGCGCGCCCTTGGTGGGCCTCTCCGCCCTGATGACCACCACGGTCCCCAGCATGGCCGCCACCATCGATGCCCTCCGGGCCGCGAAGCTCCCCTGCCGGATCATGGTAGGCGGCGCGGTGCTGACGGCGGACTACGCCGCCCGCATCGGTGCGGACCACTACGCCAAGGACGCCAAGGGCAGCGTGGATATCGCCCGCCAGGTCTTTGGCGCGTGAGGGCGGCGCGCCTATTGTAAAAGCCCCCGGCAGTGTGGTATACTGCCGTTGAACGAAACTATGCCGCCCTACAGGGCGCAGGAGGTCTCCTATGGAAAACAAGCTGGAAAATAAGCGCTACTACATCACCACGCCGATCTACTACCCCTCGGACAAGCTCCACATCGGCCACACCTACTGCACCGTGGCCACCGACACCCTGGCCCGCTATAAGCGGCTCCAGGGCTATGAGGTCATGTTCCTCACCGGCACCGACGAGCACGGCCAGAAGATCGAGGACAAGGCCCGGGAGGCCGGCGTCACCCCCAAGGCGTTCGTGGACGCCATCGTGGAGGGCCCCGGCGGGGTCCTGGACCTGTGGAAGCTGATGGATATCTCCAACGACCGCTTCATCCGCACCACCGACGACTACCACGTCTCCTCTATCCAGAAGATCTTCAGGAAGATGTACGACAAGGGCGACATCTACAAGGGCACCTATAAGGGCAAGTACTGCAAGCCCTGCGAGTCCTTCTGGACCGAGAGCCAGCTGAAGGATGGCTGCTGCCCCGACTGCGGCCGGCCTGTCACCGATGCGGAGGAGGAAGCCTACTTCTTCCGCCTGAGCAAGTATGCCGATAGGATCCAGGACCTGCTGGAGAACACGGATTTCCTGGAGCCCCGGAGCCGGGTCAACGAGATGGTGAACAACTTCATCAAGCCCGGCCTGGAGGACCTGTGCGTCTCCCGGACCAGCTTCGACTGGGGAGTCCCCATCGACTTCGACCCCAAGCATGTGGCCTATGTTTGGATGGACGCCCTCTTCAACTATGTCACCGCCCTGGGCTACTGCAACGACCAGTATAATGATTACGAGAAGTTCTGGCCCGGGGTCAACATCGTGGGCAAGGAGATCGTCCGGTTCCATTCCATCATCTGGCCCGCTTTCCTCATGAGCCTGGATATGCCCCTGCCCAAGAAGGTCTTTGGCCACGGCTGGCTGCTGCTGGACGGGGGCAAGATGAGCAAATCCAAGGGCAACGTGGTGGACCCCTACCTGCTGGCGGAGAAGTTCGGCGTGGACGCCCTCCGGTTCTTCCTGATGCGGACCTTCCCCTTCGGCTCCGACGGCAGCTTCTCCAACGAGCTTTTGATCCAGACCATCAACACCGACCTGGCCAACGACCTGGGCAACCTGGTCAGCCGCACCACTGCCATGGTGGGCAAGTACTTCGGCGGCACCCTCCCCGTCCAGCGTTGCTATGAGAAGGACAAGGACGACGAGCTGGTGTCCCTGGTCCTGGGCCTGCGGGACAGGTATGAGGACGCCATGGAGCATTACGCCCCCCACAAGGCCCTGGAGGAGGTCTTCAAGGTCATCCAGCGGGCCAACAAGTATATCGATGAGAACGCCCCCTGGACCCTGGCCAAGGACATGGAGGCCAACGGCCCCCGGCTGGCCAGCGTCCTCTACCACCTGCTGGAGGCCACCCGGATCTGCGGTATCCTCCTGACCCCCTTCATGCCCCGGAGCATGGACAAGCTCTTCGCCCAGATCGGGGCGGAGGAGAACTGCCGCACCTGGCTCAGCGCCAAGATGTGGGCGGCACTGGACGCGGACGTGTCCGTCACCAAGGGGGAGAACCTGTTCCCCCGGGTGGATATGGACGCCGCCCTCAAGGAGCTGGAGGAGGCCGCTGAGGCCGCCAGGAAGGCCGCCGCCGGCCCGTCCATCGAGCTGGAGCCCCAGCTGACGGAGAACGTGGACTTCGAGACCTTCTGCAAGTCTGACTTCCGGGCGGTGAAGGTCAAGGATTGCCAGCCAGTGAAGAAGAGCAACAAGCTCCTGCGCTTCACCCTGGACGACGGCACCGGCACCGACCGGCAGATCCTCTCCGGCATCGCCAAGTGGTATAAGCCGGAGGACCTGATCGGCAAGACCCTGGTGGCCATCGTCAACCTGCCCCCTCGGAAGATGATGGGCCTGGACAGCTGCGGGATGCTGATCTCCGCCGTCCACCAGGAGGACGGGGAGGAGAAGCTCCATCTGATCATAGTGGACGATGCCATCCCTGCCGGGGCCAAGCTCTGCTGAGGGCGCGGCTATGACAGATCGTGAGCTGTGCCAAGCGGCCCTGGATATGCTCCCCCGGTCCTACTGCCCCTACTCCCACTATCCGGTGGGAGCGGCGCTGGAGTGCGCCGACGGCAGCGTGTTCACCGGCTGCAACGTGGAGAACGCCGCCTACAGCCCCGGCATTTGCGCCGAGCGGACGGCGGCGGTGAAAGCGGTCAGCGAGGGGCACCGGGACTTCGTCCGCATCGCCATCGCCTGTGCCCAGACCGTCCACGCCGCCCCCTGCGGCCTGTGCCGGCAATTCCTCTACGAGTTTGCCCCCCATATGGAGGTACTGCTGGTCAATAAGGACTTCGATATCCGCCGCTATACTCTGGACCAGCTGCTCCCGGTGGGCTTTGGGCCGGATAACGTCTCATAAAAAAGCAAAGGGCCGGACCTCCCGATGGAGGCCCGGCCCATGTGGTCTTTATTCGCTGTCGGTCTCGATGAGGCCATAGCCCCCCTGCTTGCGGCGGTAGACGATGCTCAGCACGTCCTCCATACTGCGGAACAGGAAGAAATCGTGGCCCAGAAGGTTCATCTGCATCACCGCCTCCTCGGCGCTCATGGGCTTGACGGCCACCCGCTTGGTGCGGACGATCTCGAACTCCTTCTCCTCGCTGACATCGAACTCCGCCGGCACGTCGGAGGTCAGGGCATCCTGCCGCAGGCGCTTGGAAAGGCGTGTCTTGTTCTTGCGGATCTGCCGGTCGATGGTGGCGCAGGCCGCGTCGATGGCCCCCCGCATATCGCCGTCAGCGGACTCCGTCTGGGCCCGGAACAAGGTACCGCCGCCCCGGATGGTGATCTCGCAGACGCAGCGGTGGTCCTTCTCTACGGAAAACGTCACCGTCGCCTCGGCCTCATCCCTAAAATACCGATCCAGCTTGCTGGCCTTTTTCTCGGCATAGGCGCGGATGGAGTCGTTGAGGCTGACTTTTTTGCAGGTAAAGGTGAACTTCATAAGTGACCTCTCCTTTCTCATCTCATGAGTTGATAGGGGTATTGTATCATCTTTCTGCCCCTGCGTCCAGCCTTAAAATGGAGAAAATATGCAATATAGCAAAATTTTCTTTTCTCCCGCCGGACCTACTCGCCGAAAAGCAGCCGTCCCAAGTCATAGTCCAGCCAGGAGAGCAGGAACAGAAGGAGGTAGACGCCCATGCCCCCCATCATCAAAAGCGCGTACAGCCGCTCCAGCCCCTGCCGGTCCGCCGGGTCCGCAGCCAGGATGGATACGGCCAGAACGAGGGCGGCGGTCCACAAAACGGCCTGAAGGAGATAGTAGACCGCCCCCAAAAGGGACAGCTTGTCCCGGTCCTCCTCCTGGGTCAGGGTGCTCCTGGACCGGTTCCTGCCGTCGGCGATCAGCAGGGAGCGCAGCTTGGGGCTCTTGATGACGATATAGTGCTTCCCGGACAGCAGAAACGGATACCAGCACCCGATCACCCGCCCGCAGAGGACCATGAGCGGGCACATGAACAGGGAGCTGATGAGAAGGGACACATATGTCGGCAGCATGGCGGCACCTCCTGATAAAGATTCCTGTAGCCATATGCTCTAAAATGTGGTATACTGAAAGCAAGGCAAGTGTTCAAAGGGGGGAACTTCTATGCGCAAGCTGCAATATACCTTCAAGACGGATACTCTGTTCAAAATGCTGTTCATACAGCACCCGGAGCTGCTGAAAGCGCTGACCGCCGAGCTGCTGGGCATACCTTTGGAAAGCATCGAGCAGTTCACCATCCAAAACCCGGAGATGCCGCCCGAAAACCTGGGGGATAAATTCTGCCGGCTGGACATCAACATGATCGTGAACGGCCAACGGGTCGATCTGGAGGTCCAGATCTGCAACGAGGGCGACTACCCGGAGCGGGTCCTGTACTACTGGGCGCGGGAGTTCTCCTCCGCGCTCCCCGCCGGCGAGGGCTACGCCATGCTGCCCCGTACCATCATCGCCAGCATCATCGACTTCAAGCTGTTTGACTGGGAGGAATACCACTCCTTCTTCCAGCCCTTAGAGGTCACCCATCACGCGCCGCTGTCAGATAAGATGGGCTTTCACTTCTTTGAGCTGCCCAAGCTCCCTGCCGATATCGATGAAGGCGATATGCTGCTGCTGTGGCTGTCCCTATTCAACGCGGAAACAGAGGAAGAACTGAAAAAGATCGATGCAATGGAGGTGCCAGTCATGAGTCAAGCGATCGATGCCTACTACACCATCACAGCCTCATCCGAATTTCAGGAACGGGAGCGCCTGCGGGCCAAGGCCCGCCACGATGAGGCCCAAGCGCTCTACAACGCTAAACGAATCGCCGCAAAGGAACAGAGCCTGGAGATCGCCCAAAAACTCCTGGGCCTCGGCCTTTCTCTGGAACAGATCTCCGAGACGACCGGCCTATCTCTGGAAGAGGTAGAGGCTCTCCGGCCCTGACCCATACGCAAAAAGGAACGCCGGCGGCGTTCCTTTTTCACGTCCTCAGCCCGCCGCCCCGAAGAACTCCTTGTACCACACCAGAAAGCAGTAGATGCTCCAGATCCGCTTCATGCCGCCGTCCCGGCCGGCCTTATGCTCGTCCAACAGGGCAAGGAGGGCATCGGTACGGAAGAACTCCCCGGCGGCGGGGCTGGTGAAGGTGTCGTGGATCTGCTGGTAGTAGCGCTCCTGCCGCATCCACTGGTTCAGAGGCGTGATGAAGCCGATCTTCGGCATCAGGGCCGACTTTTGGGGCAGCACCCGCTCCGCCGTCCGCCGGAGGGCGATCTTGGTGAACTCCTTGGTCACCCGCATCTCCGGCGGCAGCTGGAGGGCCAGGTCCAGGACCTTCCGGTCCAAAAACGGCACCCGCAGCTCCAGGGAGGCGGCCATGCTCATCTTGTCCGCCTTCTGGAGGATATCGAAGGGCAGCCAGGCGCTGATGTCGGCGTACTGCATCTTCGTCACCTCGTCCAGGCCCGCCGCCCGGTCGAAGATCGGTTTGGTCAGCTCGTGGGGCCGGGGGAAGTCCTGGCCGTCCAGCAGGTAGAGGGGCACCTCCGTCTCATCGAACACATAGTTGTTGCGGATATACCGCCGCTCCAGGGGATACCGTCCCCGCATCAAAAAACGCCGGCCATGGAACCGGGGCAGGTGCTCCGCCGCGCCCCCCAGGGCGGACCGGATGGGCTGGGGCACCCTCATATACTTCTCAAAGTCCAGGCACTCTTTATAGTAGTTGTACCCGCCGAACAGCTCGTCGGCCCCCTCCCCGGAGAGGACCACCTTCACCTGCTCCGCCGCCAGGCGGGTCAGGTAGTACAGGGGCACGGCGGAGGGGTTGGGCAGGGGCTCGTCCATGTGGTACTGCACCGCCGGCACCGCGTCAAAGAACGCCTGGGCATCGATCTCCCTGGTGATGCAGGTGACGCCGATCTTCTCCGCCAGCTCCTTGGCATGGCTGAGCTCGCTGTAGCGCTGCTCGGCGTAGCCCACGGAGAAAGCCTTCACCGGCATATCCTCGCTGAGCAGCCGGGTCACATAGCTGGAATCCACGCCGCTGGAGAGGAAGCACCCCACCTCCACGTCGCTGATGCAGTGAGCCTTGCAGGAATCCCGGAACACCGCCTCGATCTCGTCCAGCCACTCCGCTTCCGTCCGGTCCCGGCGGATCTGGTAGCGCAGGTCGAAGTACCTCTCCACCGACAGCCGCCCCTCCTCATAGGTGAAGCAGCACCCCGCCGGCAGGGACCGGACGTTCTGGAACAGGGTCTCCTCGTTGGGGATATACTCAAAGGTCAGGTAGGTGGGCAGCCACTTCCTGTCCAGCGCCTTCTCAAAGCCGGGATGGGCCAAAAAGCTCTTGATCTCGCTGCCGTAGAGGAACAAGCCCTCCTTCTGGTAATAGTAAAAGGGCTTGATGCCGAAGATGTCCCGGGCGCCAAAGAGACGGTGGGAGCGCCGGTCGTAGATGACAAAGGCGAACATCCCCCGGAGGCGGGGCAGCAGGGCCTGCCCCCACTCCTCGTAGCCGTGGAGGATGACCTCGGTGTCCGCCTTGGTGCGGAACACATGGCCTTTGGCAGTCAGCTCCGCCCGCAGTTCCCGGTAGTTGTAGATCTCCCCGTTCAGGTTGATGAGCAGCTTCCCGTCCTCGTTGAAGATCGGCTGGTCGCCGCCGGAGAGGTCGATGATGGACAGCCGCCGGAACCCCAGGCCCGCGCCGCCCTCACAGAAATAGCCGTCGGAATCCGGCCCCCGGTGGACGATCCTGTCCGCCATGGCCCGGACCACGGTCTGGGGGTCATACTGTATATCCCGGTCGATGAAACCGGCTAGACCGCACATATCGAATACCGCCTTCCTTTATGCTTGGAACTTTTTATGCCCGGAACTTTTTCTTCTGTTTCCACATGAAGTAGTAGGCGTAGAGCCGGCGGAGGATGTTCCGCTCCCCCGGGTAGCGCAGGGGGTCGTGGACCTTCCCCCGCCGCCACAGGTCTTGGACCTGGGCCTTCAGCACCGGGTCCTGGATATAGTCCATCAGGACAGACTTGGGCACCACGGTGTAGAGACTATCCGTGTTGTCCGCCACCACGATCTCCTCCGGGAAGTCCCGGCCCTCGATCAGGTCCTCCACGATCCACTTCACCACGTTGAACCCGCTGCCGGTGACATAGAAGTTGCTGCGGCCTAAGCGGGTGTTGATCTCAAAGAAGCGGTAGGAGCCGTCCCGACTGTCATATTTGATGTCGAAGTTGGCGAAGCCGGTGTAGCCCACATGCTCCAGGAGCCGCTTGGCGTTGTCCATGGCCTCCTGGTTGATATCGTTGAGGATCGCCACCGGGTTGCCCACGCCCATGGCCCCGTTGTCCTCCAGCAGCACATGGCCCGAGGAGAAGAACCGGGCCCGCCCGGTGCGGTCGCAGTAGGCGGTGAGGATGCGCATCTGGTAGTCCGGGCCGGGGATGGTGTCCTGGATCAGGAACTTGTAGTCATAGCCGCTCTGGGTGAGCTTGTCCAGCATGGCCCGCAGCTCCGCCTCGCTCTGGAAGCGGAACACCTTCTTCTTCCCCTCGAACTTGGCGTAGTGGTACGCGGCGGAGGAGGCGGGCTTGGCGATGACGGGGTAGTTGAAGTCGAAGTCCAGGGGCTGGGGGACCTTGCAGTCATAGACGAAGGTCTTGGGGTAGGGCACCCCCACCTGGTCGCAGATCTGGTAGAAGGAGTCCTTCAGCACCAGCCGGTTCAAAAGGTCCTCCTGGATATAGGGGATCACATAGTACGGCTCCAGGGCTGCCCGGTTCTCCACGATCATACGGACATACCAGTCCCCGCAGGCCATCAGCAGCAGCTGCCGGCCGGGGAAGCGTCCGGCGATATCGAGCAGGCGCTCCACGAAGTGTTCGCCGCTGTCCATATCCGGCACGACGATATTGTCGATGATGCTGGAGTGGGAGATCATCATGCTTTTCAGCATACTCACCGCCACGCTCTTGATGCCGTAGGCCTCATGGAAGCTGCGGGCCAAGCTGTAGGTGGTGATGTCACCGCCCAGGATGATGGGCAGAAGGGTGTCGTTACGCATAGCTGTTCCCTCGTTCCTTCTATATCCGCGCCGGCCGGCGCGGCTGCCGCCAGGATGGGGCGGCTGCCGGTATTATAGCACAGCTCCCATGGATCGGCAAGAGCGGATATCCCCTGGGACAGCGGCCAAAAAAGCCTTGACGCTCCGCCGGTTTTGTGCTATGGTCTTTTGTACCGGCGCCGGCCGCAAGGAGGCCGGTGCCCCTCAAAGGAGGACATATGGTCAAGTTTTCCCGGGAACGGCGCATCCTGGCCTGGACGTTCCTGTTCGGCCTGCTGGCCCATGGCTACTGCTACTTCAACCTGAGCTACTCCCACGACTCCCTGATGGTCTATCAGGACGACGAGTATATGCAGATCGCCGTAGGCCGCTTCATGCACCTGCCCTATCTCCGCCTGCGGGGCGGCTTTTATACGCCCGCCCTGGTGGGAGCCCTGTCCCTGCTGTTTTTGGGGCTGGCCATCTGCCTGATGGTCCGCCTGCTGGATATGCGCCGCAGGTCCCTCCTCTGCCTGACCACCGGCATCCTGACCACCTGCGCCACCGTCACCCTCACCAACGCCACCTATATCCAAGATGTGGACATGTATATGCTCTCCCTCCTGCTGGCGGCGGCGGGGGGCTGGATCTGCGCCCGCTCCCGCTGGGGCTTCTGGACGGCGGGGATCTTTTTCTGTCTCTCCATGGGCTTCTATCAGGCCTTTTTCCAGGCCGCCGTCTTTCTGGCCATGATGTATGTGGTCAAGCTGATCCTGGACGGCGTCCCTCCCCAGGCGGTCCTGCGGGCCGGCCTGCACCAGGTGGGCGGACTGCTGCTGGGGCTGCTCTTTTACAGCGCCGCCCTCCAGCTGGTCTTTGCCGTCACCGGCATCCCCCTTCTCTCCACCTATGGCCTGGGCAGCGCCGCCCGGTACGAGAGCCTGGGGGAGCTGCTGGCATATATCCGCCACACCTACGGCTATGTCCTCCACTATTTTCTCCACCCCGCCATCCATTTAAGCGCCCTGGCGGCGGCAGCGGACCTCTTTCTTCTGGTCCTCTCCCTGCTCCTAGTGGGCTTTCTGGTCTGGCGGCAGCAGATCCGGGGCTGGTCCCTGGCGCTGCTGGCCCTGGTCCTCTGCCTGATGCCCTTCGGGATGAACGTGGTCTACTTCATCTCCCACGGGGAGGAGCATTACCTGATGATCTTCTCCCTCTTCCTGGCCTACCTCTTCGCCGCCTTCCTGACGGAGCGCTTTCTGCGGGAGACCGCGCCGGCGGTCCTCCACAGGTGGGTCCGGCGGGCCGTCTGCTGCGCTCTGGGGATCGTCCTCTTTGGCAGCGTGGTCTACGCCGGCCAGGTCTACCTGAAGAAGGACCTGGAGTACCAGACCACCGTCTTTACCCTGACCCGGGTGGCAGACCGGCTGGAGCAGCTGGAGGGCTACCAGCCGGGGGAGACGCCGGTGGCCCTTCTGGGCACCCTGGAGGACTCCCCCCTGCTCCTCCGCCGCCCCGGCCAGGAGGCGCTCTTCTCCGACACGGGGCTCTGGAACGAGCTTTCCGTCACCTACTATGAGACCTATGCCGCTTTCTTCCACCGCGTCCTGGGCTACTCGATCCACATCCTCAGCCAGGAGCAGTCGGATGCCTGGCGCGAACGGGCGGAGGACCTGCCCGTTTTCCCCGCCCCCGGCTCCTGCGCGATGCTCGATGGAACGGCGGTGGTCAAGCTGTCCTGACCGGCAGAGAGGAGGGCCGCTCTATGGTGTCTATCATCGTCCCCTGCTACAACGAGCAGGAGGCGCTGCCCCTGTTCTACCGGGAGGTGTCCGCCGTCCTGGGGGCCCTGCCCGGCGGCTATGAGCTGCTGTTCGTCAACGACGGCTCCTCCGACGGCACCTTGGACCTTCTCCGGCGGCTGGCCCAGGAGGACGAACACGTCCTCTACCTCTCCTTCTCCCGGAACTTCGGGAAGGAGTCGGCTATGTACGCCGGCTTCTGCAACGCCCGCGGGGACTATGTGGCGGTGATGGACGCCGACCTCCAGCATCCCCCCGCCCTGCTGCCCCAAATGCTGGCACTGCTGGAGAGCGGGGCCTACGACAGCGTAGCGGCCCGCCGGACAGACCGGAAGGGGGAGGCGCCGGTCCGCAGCTGGGCCTCCCGGCGGTTCTATCAGCTCATCGATACGATCTCCGAGGTGGACCTGGCGGACGGTGTCACCGACTTCCGGCTGATGAAGCGGTGTATGGTGGACGCCATCGTGGCGATGGACGAGCGCGACCGCTTCTCCAAGGGCATCTTCGGGTGGGCCGGGTTCCGTACCGGCTTTTTGCCCTATGAGAACGTGGAGCGGGTGGCGGGGACCACCAAATGGAGCTTCTGGAAGCTGTGCCGGTACGCCATCGACGGCATCGTCAACTTCTCCCAGGCCCCCCTGCTCTTAGCCTCCTGGTCCGGCCTCCTGCTGCTCTTCGCCGCCCTGGTAACGATCGTCTTCCTCCTTGTGCGCAAGCTGCTCTTCGGGGGCCCTGTGACCGGGTGGACCGCCCTGGTCTGCGCCGTCATTTTCGTAGGCGGCCTCCAGCTGCTCTGCCTGGGGATCATGGGGCAGTATATCGCCAAGATCTGCCGGGAGACCAAGGGCCGGCCCCACTATATCCTGTCGGAGACCAATATAGACGGCGCCGAGCCGGTGAAATGAGCGGATGCGCTATGGAACGACTTTTTTCCCGCTATCGGGAGCCGATCGCCTATCTCTTCTGGGGCGGCATGACCACCCTGGTCAATTTCGCCGTCTACTTCCTCTGCACCGGTCCCCTCCAGATCCACTACCTGGCCGGCAACGTGCTGGCCTGGGCGGCGGCGGTGGCCTTCGCCTTCGTGGTGAACAAGCTGTGGGTGTTCCGGTCCAAGAGCTGGGCGCGGGGCCGGGTGTTCCGGGAGCTGGGGCAGTTCGTCTCCGCCCGGCTGCTGTCCGGGGCCATGGAGACCGGCATTCTGTGGCTGTTCGTGGACCTGCTCCGCTTCGACGACGGCCCGGTGAAGATCGCCGCCAGCGTGCTGGTGGTCCTCTTCAACTATATCATCAGTAAATGGATCATTTTTAAGAGAGCATAGAGGGATAACTGTGGATAAACGATTAGAGCGCATCCTGCCCAGGGTGCAAAAACCCGCCAGGTATGTGGGCGGGGAATACGGTGCGGTGGTGAAGGACCCGGCAGGGGTGGACCTGCGCTTCGCCCTCTGCTTCCCGGACACCTATGAGATCGGTATGTCCAATCTGGGACTGCGCATCCTCTACGGCGTCCTCAACGGTATGGAGGGCGTCTGGTGTGAGCGCGCCTTCGCCCCCTGGGGGGACATGGAGGCGGCCATGCGGGAGGCCGGCCTGCCTCTCTACGGCCTGGAGAGCGGCGACAGTCTCCGGGACTTCGACATCATCGGCTTCTCCATCGGCTATGAGATGGCCTATATCGCCATGCTCGATATGCTGGACCTGGCGGGCCTGCCCCTCCGGTCGGCGGACCGGGACGGGTCCATGCCCCTGGTGGTGGCCGGCGGGACCGCCATGTACAACGCCGAGCCGGTGGCGGACTTCGTAGACCTCGTGCTCTTAGGCGAGGGGGAGGACGAGCTGCCCGCCCTGGTGTCCCTCTATCGAAGGGCCCGGCAGGCCGGGTGGGACCGGCGCGCCCTCCTGCGGGAGGCAGCCAAACTCCCCGGCTTCTATGTGCCCAGCCTCTACCAGATCGACTACCATGAGGACGGCACCATCGCCGCCATCACCCCTCTGGAGGGGGCCCCGGCCACGGTGACCAAGCAGCTCGTGGCGGATATGGACCGCTCCTACTTTCCCGTCCACACCATCGTCCCCTCCACGGAGGTGGTCCACGACCGGGTGACCCTGGAGGTGTTCCGGGGGTGCATCCGGGGGTGCCGGTTCTGTCAGGCGGGGTTTGTCTACCGGCCGGTCCGGTGCCGCAGCAAGGATCTGCTGGTCCAGTACGGCCAGGAGGCCTGCCGGGCCAGCGGCTACCAGGAGATGACCCTCAGCTCCCTCTCCACCAGCGACTACAGGGACCTGACCGGCCTCTGTGACGGGCTGGAGCCCTTTTGCAGGGAACAACATGTGAACCTGTCCCTGCCCTCCCTCCGGGCGGACACCTTTTCCATGGAGCTGATGCAGCGGCTCCAGCGGGGCCGGAAGGCGGGGCTGACCTTCGCCCCCGAGGCCGGCACCCAGCGGCTGCGGGACGCCATCAATAAGAATTTGACGGAGGAGGACCTCCAGCAGAGTTTGCGGACCGCCTTCTCCGGCGGGTGGAACAGCGTGAAGCTCTACTTCATGCTGGGCCTGCCCACGGAGACCGACGAGGACATTTTGGGCATCGCCCGGATGGCCGACCATGTGGTCCGGTGCTGGCGGGAGAACGCATCCAATAAGAACCGGGGCCTGCGGGTCACCGTGTCCACCTCCTGGTTCGTGCCCAAGCCCTTCACCCCCTTCCAGTGGGAGGCCCAGATCCCCCTGGAGGAGTACGAGCGGCGGGTGAAGCTCCTGCGGGAGGCCATCACCGCCCGGGCCGTCACCTACAACTGGCACGATGGTGACACCAGCTTCCTGGAGGCCGTCCTGGCCAGGGGGGACCGGCGCTTAGGCCGGGTCCTGGAGGAGGCCTTCCGCCGGGGAGCCAAGCTGGACGCCTGGCAGGAGTATTTCGACCTCTCCCGCTGGCTGGACGCCTTCGCCGCCTGCGGTCTGGATCCGGCCTTCTATGCCGGCCGTGTCCGGCAGCGGGGGGAGATCTTCCCCTGGTCTATGATCGCCTGCGGCGTTCGGGAGGACTACCTCTGGCGGGAGCGGGAGCGGGCCTATCAGTCCGTCCCCACGCCGGACTGCCGCACGGCCTGCGGCGGCTGCGGAGCCAATTCTCTGGTAGGAGGGACCTGCCATGTCTAAGCTGCGTCTGTGTTTCGTAAAGGAGGGGCCGGCGGTCTACCTCTCCCATCTGGACCTGCTGCGGACCTTCCAGCGGGTCTTTCTCCGGGCCGGGATCGCCCTGCGCCACTCCCAGGGCTTCCATCCCCACCCCCTGCTGACCCTGGCCCTGCCCCTGCCTCTGGGACAGGCCAGCAGCTGCGAGGTCCTGGACTTTGAGACCAATTCCGAGGAGGACGCCGCCGCTCTGCCGGAGCGGCTGAGCGCCGTCATGCCCGCCGGCATCCGGGCGGTGGACTGCTGGATGCCGGAAAAGCCCCTGCGGGAGCTGGCGCTGCTCCAGGCGGAGGTCACCTTCTGCTACGACCAGGGCACGCCCCCCGCCTGCTGGCAGGGGCTGGAAGCGCTCTGGGGGCGGGAGAGCCTTATCATCCAGAAGCGGACCAAGCGGAAGGCCCTGGCCGATGTAGACCTGCGGCCTATGCTGCGGGAGGCGGTCCCGGTCCGGGAGGCCGGGGAGGAGCTGACCTTCCGGGTCACCGTCCAGGCCCAGGAGCCGGGGCTCAATCCGGCCCTGCTGGCGGAGGCCGTGCGGCTCTACGCCCCCGCTTTGGCGCCGGACTTCGTCCGGGTCCGGCGGCTGGCCCTCCTGGATAAAACGGGCAAGGCGTTTCGGTGAACGTCCTGTGGATCATCCCTCCAAAACAGCTGTGGGCTGTCCGCTTTTTCGCGGACAGCCCACGTTTTTTTACTGTTTCAGCGGCCCGTCCTGGGCGTCCAGGCCCACGGGGAAGCCGTTGATCTCCACCTCCGCCCCGGCGGGGATCAGGAGATACTTCTTCCCATCGATGATCCTGGCCTCCACCAGGGCGCTGAAGGCCGGGTCCATGGTGAGGGTCATCTGGGCCGTCTTGACCTCGAAGCGCTTGGTGTCCACCAGATTGGCCGGGGCCAGCACGGCCCCCTCCCCGAACCGCTGGCCGCAGCTCTCCTTGAAGGCCGCCGTCCGCTCCTCGCTGACGCCGCACTCCGCCAGCAGCGCAGCGGCCTCCCCTACGGTCATGGCCGGCGGCTCCGTGTCGCCGCTCTCCTTATGTTCCTCCAGCCGCTCCCGGATCCGCTCGTGGACGAACTGCACCACCTCCATGCTGCACCCCTCCTCCAGGGACTCCGCCAGCGCCGCCTGGAAGGCCTCCCGCTGCTCCGTGGCGGACATGGGGGGCTCCGTGTGGAACACGGCGTCGATGAAGTCCTGGTGGAGCTGGTCCGGCTTGCGGGTGTAGAACAGGGCGCTGTAGAGGTCGGCGGCCCGGTCGTTGAAGGCCGGGAACAGGAACCCCAGCTCCGGCGGCGACACCACCTGCTTGCCCAGGCAGCTGTGGAACTCGTTCTCGCCGGGGCAGAACTCCAGCGCCAGCTTCCCGTCCTTCACCGGACAGACGCAACAGAGGATATAGGAGAACACCGTGTCCCCGGTCTCGGCGTCCAGCTCGTCCCCCCGGCGGGCGGGCACGTCGTAGGCGTCGTGGGCCAGCAGGATGAGATAGCCGCTGCCGTCTAAGTCCAGGGACTGGATGACCTTCTGGTAGAACTGCTCCCGGACCGCCCCGTCCTGGAGGGCCGTGTCCCGGAGGGCGGAGAGGAGGCGGTGTTCCTCGCTGTCCACGACCTGCTCCGTGGAGAACACGATGTCGATCAGGTTCCGCCCCAGGGAGCCGGAGAGGGCCTTTTTCAGCAGCCCTAGGAACATCTCCCCCTCCTCCTGGCTCAGCATGGAGACCGGTTCGTCCAGGTAGGCGATGATGGACCCGGCGGTGCCCACATAGCAGCCGTAGAGATGGCTGACCGCGCTCCGCTCCGGGCGGAAGCGGCGGCGCAGCTCGCTGACTTCTTTTTGATTCATATGTACCTCACTACTCGATAAAAAATGCTGGTTCGATCCCAACGCCCCTATTATACCCGAACAGCCGCTCCGGCGCAATGCCTATTTTACGTTCCCCCTGCCGGTCAAATATGGTATAACGGCTATATCCAAGAAAAGGAGGCTGCGGCATGGAGGGCAGGACATATGGGTATGTGCGGGTGTCCACCCAGGAACAGAACGAGGCGCGCCAGCTTGCCGCCATGCGGGCGTTCGGCGTGGCGGAGGAGGACCTGGTGGTGGAGAAGCATTCGGGGAAGGACTTCCGCCGGCCCCTGTATCAGCGGCTGGTGGCGGGCCTCCGGGCGGGGGACGTGCTGGTGATCAAGAGCATCGACCGCCTGGGGCGGAACTACACGGAGATCTTGGAGCAGTGGAGCGCCATCACCAAGGGGCGGGAGGCGGCGATCGTGGTGCTGGATATGCCCCTTTTGGACACCCGCCAGGGCCGGGACCTGACCGGGACGCTGATCGCGGACATCGTCCTCCAGCTGCTCAGCTATGTGGCCCAGACCGAGCGGGAGAACCTGCGGGCCCGGCAGGCCGAGGGCATCGCCGCCGCCAAGGCCCGGGGCGTCCGGTTCGGACGGCGGCGGCTGGAGCTGCCGGAGGGGTTCGAGGAGATGGCCGCCCTGTGGCGGCAGGGGAAGATCTCCGCCCGGACGGCCGCCGGGGAGCTGGGGATGTCCCACGACACCTTTTTGCGCCGGGCCAAAGAGCACGGGACATAAGAGCGCGCCTGCCTGTCCAGGAGAGGGACGGGCAGGCGCGCTTTTTGCGTCAAAAGGGCCTCCAAGACTGCGGCGGACCGGCGGCGCATAAGGTATACCTTTTGCGTCGGCGGTCCGTCATCGCTTTCAATGACCTTATCGGCTGGTCACAGGCAAAAATTAAGTGGGTTTTGAAAATTTTTTGAACTTCGTCCACATGGCGCAGAAAGTATACTTTCTGCGTCACCCGTGAGAAGGGAGGGAGCGTATGCCTTACGGATCGACAGCGGCCCAGGAGGCGGAGGCCCTCCAGATGAAGGAGCTGGCGGCGGAGATCGCCACCCGGCTGGCCGGCTTGGAGCCGGCCAGGAGCAAAGAGCTGCTGAGTTCCTTCGTCACGGAGCTGTTCTTGGCGGTGGCCGAGGAGGACCGCCGGGCGGACCGCCGCCGGCGGCAGGCCGAGGGCATCGCCGCCGCCAAGGCGAAGGGCGTCCGGTTCGGCCGGCCCGCGCCGCCCCTCCCGGAGGGGTTCGACAGCTGCCGCCAGGCGTGGCGGGAGGGGCGTATGTCCCTCCGGCAGGCGGCCAGGGCCTGCGGGATGCCGGCCTCCACCTTCCACGACGCGGTGGTGCGGCAGGAGCGGGCCGCCGGGTGATGTTTTCTCCGGTCCTATGAGGGGGCCGGGCGGTATGTGTAAGGAGACGAAAGCGATGCTCTGCATCTCGATGAAGGCCGGCGACTACTTCACCGTCGGCGGCGACACCGTGGTCCAGTTCGACCGGCTCAACGGCGAGCGGGTCCATCTGACGATCCATGCCCCCAGGGAGGTGCCCATCCTCCGGGGCGATGTCTTAGAGCGCAGCGGGGGCCAGCAGCCCGCCTGCGTGATGGACGTCTCGCCCCGTTATGTGCGCCAGCTGCCCTGGGACCATGTGAAGAAGCAGGCCCTGGAGGACCTGCGGCAGCTCCTGGCGGAGATGGAGGACAGCTCCGCCGCCCAGGCGCTGGCGGAAAAGCTGGACTGCATCTTCCCCCCTGGTTTCTCCCGGTCCTAGGCCGGTGGAAATATACCTTCGTGCTTGGCGTCTGCCCGCTGTGGCCACGGCGGACGGGCCTGCCGGCGCGACAAGACCTGTGCCTTGGTAAATGGATGCTCCGAGGCACACTAATAGACTGAAAGGAGTCACAGACAATGCGTATCCAGCACAATATCATGGCGATGAACGCCTACCGCAACTACAACAACAACACCTCCGCCCTGAGCAAGAACCTGGAGAAGCTCAGCTCCGGCTACAAGATCAACCGCGCCGGTGACGACGCCGCCGGTCTGGCCATCTCCGAGAAGATGCGCGCCCAGATCACCGGCCTGAACGCCGCCCAGAAGAACGTCAAGGACGGCATCTCCCTGGTGAAGACCGCCGAGGGCGCCATGCAGGAGATCCAGGACATGCTCAACCGCATGGACTACCTGGCCACCCAGTCCGCCAACGGCACCTACGACAACGAGGTCGACCGGCTGAACCTCCAGAAGGAAGTCACCGCCCTCAAGACCGAGATCAACCGTATCGCCGACAGCGCCAACTTCAACGGCATCAAGCTGTTGGATGGCTCCCTGGATCGGAACGTCCTGGCCACCGAGGCCGGCGTGACCACCCAGAGCGTCGACTTCGCCAAGGGCATCGACTTCGAGGTCGGCCAGGGCGGCGGCGGCTCTAAGGGCGAGTTCACCATCAACCTGACCAACATGCTGGGTGCTGGCGATACTATTGATATCACCACTGCCAACTCTCCCGGTGTTGCAGCTAATACCCCTGTGACCCTCACTTATGGGACTGATTTCTCCGGGGATACCTTGGAGAAGCAGGCTGAGTCCCTGGCTGCTGCTATTGGCAAGAATGCCAATTTCACCAATTTTGACGTGAGCGTAGAGGGCACCACCGTCACGCTGAAAAACAAGGTTGAAGGCAACGATCAGAATGTCGTAACTAATGTTGCTCTGAATGACGCGATGAGCACGCTTGATACCACCAACACCAAAGCCACTCAGGCTGGCGTGAGCGGCAATGCTGGCGTAAAGTTTGAGAAACTGTTTGACGGCACTGCCACCACCGGCGGTAAGGACATTGCTCCTGGCGATGTTGTGACCTTTGAGTTCACGGTGGGTACCGGTACGTCTGCTACTAAGTATACCGCTGAGCTGGAGATCACCGACGCTATGGTCGGCGGCGGTACTGCGGCTACTACCACCAATATTGCCAACGCTCTGACTAATCTGAAGTTCAAGGACGATCCTGACACAGCGGGCGATGAGAGCCAGCTGAAGGTGGGCGACCTGTTTACTGTCACCGGTAATGGTGCCAACCCAGGCGACCTGGTCTTTACCGGTAAGGATGCCGGTGGCGCTGTCAGCGCGGCTTCTGTTTCCACCAGCAGGAACACCACCGCTACAGCTGGTACTGCTGTGGCCGCTACCACTGCCGCAAAGGCCCAGATCTACGATGTGGCTATGGATACCAACGCAGCTTCTAACCTCACAGTCGGTGACAAGTTTACCTTCAAGGGCCAGCTGTCTGACGGCAGCACCTTTGAGGTGGAGCTTGAAGCCGGGAAGGATTTCGATGTTGGCGCAGATATCGACGCTACCAACACTAACATCCAGAACGCCTTGAAGGTGAAGGGCGTTGAGGTCAATGTGACCAGCGCCAGCGGTCAGAAGTCCACTGTTGACAGCACCGATATCTTTGGTGCTGGCAAGGAGTTCGATGTTGCTGCTGATGCCGCCAATGACAAGATCACATTCACCTCTCAGAAGGCCGGTGCTCTGAACGCGAAGGGCGCCAGCAATATCACCGATGTGACCTTCTCTCAGACCGCAAGTACTTTGACTCACAACGAGGTCAACGGCACTCAGAAGAGCGCCGCCAAGTCCACCATCACCTTCAGCGAGGGCGTGCAGTACGGCGCTACTATCGATGTGGACGGCCAGACCTATGAGATCGTCAAGAAGGGCGAGCGTACCACCAACGCCAAGAACGTGGCCGTCGAGGTGGAAGACCTGAGCGACAGCAAGGCCATTGCCAAGAGCATGGCGGACGCTATCAACACCAAGGTAGGCCAGAATGGCACTATCAGGGCCGAGGCGTCCGGCAACAAGGTCACCGTGAGCACTACCGAGGTCGGCAGCGATCAGGTCTCCCCGGTCATCGCTACCGCTGGCGACAAGGTCAAGCAGCTGGAGTTCACCCTGGATCCCGCCAAGGTGCAGGAGAAGTCCTATGTGACCATCAACGGCCAGGACTACCAGTTCGTGAGCGACAAGAGCAAGGTGGACGAGGGCAAGACCGCCGTCGTGGTGGACTTCAAGAACGCCACCTCCGCCGACCTGGCCGCCGCCCTGAAGGACGCGGCCGACGGCAAGAACAACGCCTCCGTCTCTGTGGATGAGAACGGCCTGATCAAGGTCCGCGGCACCGAGAACGAGGACGGCGAGATCGTCACCCCCACCGCCAGCTTCCATGACGGCAAGGGCGGTCTGACCCTCCAGATCGGCGACACCGCTGACGATTTCAACCAGATGAACGTCTCCATCGGCGATATGCACACCTCCGCTCTGGGCATCGATGGCGTGGACATCTCCACCCAGGAGGGCGCGAAGGCTGCTATCGATGTGGTGAAGAACGCTATCAACTACGTCTCCGGCGTCCGCGGCGACCTGGGCGCTATCCAGAACCGTCTGGACCACACCGCCAACAACCTGAGCGTTATGGCGGAGAACATCCAGGACGCCGAGTCCACCATCCGCGACACCGACGTTGCCGAGGAAATGATGAGCTACGTCAAGAACAACATCCTGGTCCAGTCCGCCCAGGCCATGCTGGCCCAGGCGAACCAGGTGCCTCAGGGCGTGCTCCAGCTCTTGGGCTAAGAGCCAGTTTGAGAGCAGCGTAGGCATTGCCTAGCCTGGGACAGCATGGCCGTTCGGGGCCCCCGCGCGAGCCCAGCGTAAGCGGGTCGCGTGGGGAGAGGAGGAGCAAGGGAGCGGGCGCAGTTTTCGCCGCAGGCGGAAACGGAGCTTAGCGGACTTTGCGACGACGAGGCCCAGGCCAACCAGGTGCCCCAGGGCGTGCTCCAGCTCTTGGGCTAATTCCTACGGATACGCAAAGCGCATACTTACCCAACGCAAAGGGGGGCGGGCTTCGGCCCGCCCCTTTCTCATGAGAAAGGCGGTAGATCATGCCTAAAAATTTCAAAGCGGTCCTCTGCCAAAGCGACCTGCGGCCGGCCTACTACGACAGCTTCCACTGCCTGATAACCGGCTGCCGCCTAAGCTGCTGCCAGGGCGGCTGGCATATCACCTTTGGGAAAAAGGACTACCTGACCATCAAAAAGCAAAAAGGCTCCCCGGAGCTGAACGCCGGACTGGACCACTGCCTGCGCCGCATCCGGGAGAAGGTGGACGAAACATACCGCTATGGGGAGTTCATCCTCCAGGACGGCTGCTGCCCCCTCCTGCGGGAGGGCAAGTGCGGCCTCCAGCTGGAAAAAGGGGAGAAGGTGCTGCCCTTCGTCTGCCGGACCTTCCCCCGCGTAGAAACGCCCATGTCGTCAGGCTATCTGGAGCGGAGCCTGACCCCGGCCTGCGAGGGGGTGTTGGCGCAGCTGTGGGACCTGCCGGAGGGTGTGGACTTCCTGTCCGACCCCCTGCCCCCGGAGGAACAGAAGCTCTATACCTATGACGAGGACGCTTCTCCCCTGCTGGGCAGCTTCCACCCGATCCGGGAGCTGTGCATCGACGCCCTCCAGGACCGCCGCCGCTCTCTGCCGGAGCGGCTGCTCCTGCTGGGGATGGCCCTGCGGCCCTTAGTGGAGGGGGAGACGGACGTCCCGGCATGGCTGGCCCGCTCCCGGGCACTGCTGGAGAGCGGCGAGGCGGCGGGGCTGCTGCGGGAGGACCTGCTGCCCATGTTCCTGGTCCACCACGCCAACACCACGCTGCATATCAGAGGCACAGACCCGGTGTTCCAGGCCAAGCGGAAAGACATCCGCGCCGCCCTGGGCCTGCCAGAGGGCCATGTGCTCCGGGGGAGCATCCAGCCGGGCCCCTACCTGGCGGCCAGGGAGCGGTCCGGCCAGTTGTTCGGCGATAGGGACTACTTTTTTGAAAACCTGATGGTCTCCCTGTTCTTCCATATGCGGATGCCGGACCTGACCACGCCGGAAGCGCTGTGGAAGAGCTATGTGAACCTCTGCGACCTCTATGCCGTCTACCGGTTCCTGGCGGTGATGAGCTGCCGGGAGGGGGTGGAGGACTGTGAGCGGGAGCTGTTCGACCTGCTGGTCCTGGCCAGCCGCGCCCTGATCCACGACCGGGAGCGGCAGACCGCCCTCCGGGACGAGCTGTTCCACCACGACAGTGCCACCCTGGCCCATATGGCCATCCTGGTGGGCGGCTGAGGGAGCGGGCCAACGGCCCGCTCCTTTTTTCGGGAAAATGAGACAGCGGCCCCTTGACGATCTCGGAAAGATCGGTATAATAGAGATAACTCCTTATCAAGAATGGCGGAGGGAACGGCCCGTTGATGCCATGGCAACCTGCTTCACGGCAAGGTGCTAAGTCCGGCGGTTTCGATCGAGAGATGAGGGAAGTGTACGCTTCGCACGATTCGCCGCCGAATCGTGCTTTTCTTTGCCCAAAGGCCGGAATAAGGAGGGCAATTTAGACTAGGAGGTAACCCCATGAGCAACCGTATCTTCACATCTGAGTCCGTCACCGAGGGCCACCCCGATAAGGTCTGCGACCAGATCTCCGACGCCGTCCTGGACGATATCATCGCCCACGACCCCACCGCCCATGTAGCCTGCGAGACCTTCACCACCACCGGCATCGTCACCGTCATGGGCGAGATCACCACCAGCCACTATGTGGACATCGCCTCTATCGTCCGCCGCACCGTCCAGCGCATCGGCTACGACGACCCAGCCTACGGCTTCGACTACCGCTCCTGCGCCGTGATGACCGCCATCGACGAGCAGTCCCCGGATATCGCCATGGGCGTCAACCAGTCCTACGAGCACCAGGAGGGCGGCGTGGACCCGGCGGACCTGATCGGCGCCGGGGACCAGGGCATGATGTTCGGCTACGCCTGCGACGAGACGCCCGAGCTGATGCCCGCCCCCATCTCCATGGCCCACCAGCTCTGCCGCCGCCTCACCGCCGCCCGCCGGTCCAAGGAGCTCACCTGGCTGCGCCCCGACGGCAAGAGCCAGGTGACCGTGGAGTATGACGAGCAGGGCCGGGTCCTCCGCTGCCCCGCCATCGTGGTATCCACCCAGCACGACCCCGACATCGCCCTGAAGGACCTGCGGGAGGCCGTGGTGGAGACCATCATCAAGCCGACGATCCCCGCCCAGTACCTGGATCAGGACACCAAGTTCTACGTCAACCCCACCGGCCGTTTCGTGGTGGGCGGTCCCGTGGGCGACACGGGCCTCACCGGCCGAAAGATCATCGTGGACACCTACGGCGGCTCCGCCTCCCACGGCGGCGGCTGCTTCTCCGGCAAGGACCCCACCAAGGTGGACCGCTCCGCTGCCTATATGGCCCGGTACATCGCCAAGAACATCGTGGCCGCCGGCCTGGCCCGCCGTTGCCAGATCGAGCTGGCCTACGCCATCGGCGTGGCTCACCCCATCTCCGTCCTGGTGGACACCTACGGCACCGGCAAATACTCTGACGAGAAGCTCGCGGCGATCGTCAACGCCCACTTCGATATGCGCCCGGCGAAGATCATCGAGAAGCTGGACCTGCGCCGGCCCATCTACGAGCAGACCGCGGCCTACGGCCATTTCGGCCGCACAGACGTGGACCTGTCCTGGGAGCATACCGATATGGCGGAAGCCCTGAAAAACGCCTGAGCGCCTTCTAAATACGCACAGCGCGGGTCTGGATCTCCTCCAGGCCCGCGCTCTTTATCGTTCTACCCGTCACACCGGCAGGGAGACCCGCTGATTCAGCATCACCCGGCCCATGCACACCAGCCCCCGGCCGCTGTCGGCGGGGAGGACCACGTCGGCATCCGCCCGCCGCCGGTTCAGGGAGAAGAGGTAGACGATGCCCAGAGGGTCCTTATAATACTGCTTGCAGAGCATCTCCCCGTCCACGCAGAAGATGCCCACGTCCCCGTTGGCCAGGGGGTCCCGATCGACATAGACCACGGACCCGTCATGGATATAGGGCTCCATGCTGTCCCCCTGGATCCGCACCGCGAAATCGGCCCCCTTCGGCGTGCTGCCCCGAACGGTGAGCATATCGTAGTCGTCGCCGAACACCGGGGAGGCGTACCCCGCCGCCGCCGGACTGCGGTACAAGGGGATCTCCCAGGGCTCCTCCGGCTCCGTCTCCTGCTCCATGTCGCTCTGATAGCCCAGGAGGGCATCGATCACCGCGGTGATGGCCTGCCGGCCGGACCAGGACATCTGGCGGTATCTCTCCACCAGCGTCCGCTCCTCCGCGCTGCACAGGAAGCTCTCCCCGCTGAAGCTGTCCTGGTAGAGATAGTTGGGGTCCACGTCCAGGATATCGAACAGCCGCAGGAGGATATCCTCCCGCACCGCGTTATAGCCCCCCTCATAATTACCGATGGCCGACCGGGTGACCCCCAGCCGGTCCGCCAGCTCCTGCCGGCTGAGCCCCAGCTCCTCCCGCCGCTCCCGCAGCCGCTGTCCAAAACTCATAGCGCCTCCTCCGCCCCTATAGCCGTTCCATCCAATTCTTTCCTTCCCCACAGAGTACATGACCTGTCCCAAAAAGTCAACAGAAATTTTGTAAAATTAGGGGTTGACAAAGCAGATATGCTGTGCTATATTCTTTTACAGAACAGTTGTTCTAGTATATGATACAGCTGTTCCCCCGCAGTCCGCGCTCCCCCAGCCGGACCGCGGGAGGCGTCTCACGTCTCTCCCCTGCCCGCCCCGAAGGGGGACAGGCCGTCAGGACGCTGTGCAAGAGCGGGGGATCTGCCCCTTGCGGAGGTGCTGTAAAAAAAGAAAGACCCGCCGGGCCAAAGCCTGCGGATCTTTCCTGGTGGGAGCGGGTGGATTCGAACCACCGAAGTCGTCGACAACAGATTTACAGTCTGCCCCCTTTGGCCACTCGGGAACGCTCCCATATCAGTGTCCCACCAAAAGGTCTCCCATAGATGCTGCGAGAGGGGAGGCGTGGAGCTGGTAGACGGACTCGAACCCCCGACCTGCTGATTACAAATCAGCTGCTCTACCAACTGAGCTATACCAGCATTTCCAGCAGCAAGGGTTATAATAGCAGATTTTCGCCCTCTTGTCAACCGATTTTTTAAGATCTTTGAAAATTTTTTAGTAAGGAGGGGTGTATCATGCGATACACCAAAAAGCAGCGGCAGGACCTCCAGCGCCAGCCCGGCGGCGCCCAGTGCGGGCGCTGCGGCCGCCGTCTCACGCAAGGCGCTTCCTGCTGGTACATCAACGGCGTCCTGCTGTGCAGGGCCTGCCTTTTGGACTATGCCATGGGGTTCTTCGCCCCCCACCGGGAGGAGGCGGCCCCTTGACCGGCTACCTGACCTTAAAGGAGATGGCCCAGGTCTACCGGGCCAACAACGCCCTGCTCCGCGCCCGGATGAGCGAGCTGCGCACCGCCCTGCGCACCAGCCGGGACGATGCGGAGCGGGAGCAGCTGAAGCAGCGGGTCTCCGTCCTGAACACCATTTACCGGGAGGGCCGGGAGACCGCTGTCTATATGGAGCGCTACTATGTGGGAAGGAGGCGGCGCCATGGTCAGACCAGCCCTCACCCTGCGGGACAATGAGATCCAGGGGGACCTGAGCCGCTGGCTGCGGTCGGAGAGCGGCGACAACTCCGAACGGCTGGAGCGGCTGCGCCGGAACCTCCGCCGGGCCAGGGACGCCGAGCTGACCGAGCGGCAGCGGGAGATGGTCCATCTCTACTATGACCGGGGCCATTCCATGAGCAAGATCGCTATGGAGCTGTCGGTGAACAAGTCCACTGTCTCCCGGACCATCGCCCGGGCCAGACGGCGGCTGTACCGCTATTTGAAATATAGCCTATGAGAAGGGGGAGCCGGCGCGCCGGCTCCCCTCTTTTATATATATAATGATAGCCCCTATCGCTCCAACAGGGGGCGCGGGATGGACAGGACCAGCGGGATACAGGAAAAAATGAGTGGATCTGAAAGTTTTGGTTGACGAGCGGGCAGAATTGTGGTATAGTCAATTTTACCTGTGGAAATGGGTCTATTTTTCTGCGCTTTTCCGCCTTCCCGCGCAGAGGGACCCTTCCGGGCAGGGAGGCAATCGGGCGCGGACAGGAAGCCCGCGCACCATAGATAAGGAGGTGCCGATCAGATGCGCGTAAAGATCACTCTTCGCTGCAACGAGTGCAAGCACAGGAACTACAACACCGTGAAGAACAAGAAGAACGACCCCGACCGTCTGGAGATGAACAAGTATTGTCCCTTCTGCCGGAAGCATACGGTCCACAGCGAGACGAAGTAAGAGGAAGGAATCATAAGCATGGCTGATGAGAAGAAGGTCGACAAAAAGGCCGAAAAGAAGAAAGGCGGCATGGGCCGCTGGTTCCGGGAGATGCGCAGCGAGCTGAAAAAGGTCGTCTGGCCCTCTCCCGCCAAGGTGGTCAAGAACACCTCTACGGTGATCCTCTGCTCCTTGGGGATCGGCGCGTTCATCTGGGTGTTCGACTATGTGGCCGCGCTGGGCGTCAAGACCCTGCTGGGTCTCTTCGGCGCCTGAGGACGGCAAGAGTACGATGGCTGACAACGCGAAATGGTATGTCGTCCATACCTATTCCGGCTATGAGAACGCCGTCAAGGCCACGATCGAAAAGTTCGTGACTCACCGGAAGATGGAGGACATGATCCTGGATATCCAGATCCCCCTGGAGAAGGTCACCGAGGTCACCGAGGCCGGTGCGGTCAAAGAGGTGGAGCGGAAGATCTTCCCCGGCTACGTCCTCATCAAGATGATCATGACCGACGATACCTGGCACCTGGTCCGCAACGTCCGGGGCGTCACCGGCTTCGTGGGCACCGCCAACAAGGCCATCCCCCTGACCGAGGACGAGGTCCTGGCCTGGGGCATGGAGAAGCGGGAGATCGTGGTCAAGTACAACGTGGGCGACAGCGTCCGCATCACAGACGGCCCCCTGGAGGGCTACGACGGCGACGTGGACAGCATCGAGCCGGAGAAGAACAAGGTCACCGTGGTGGTGTCCATGTTCGGCCGGGAGACCCCGGTGGAGCTGGAGCTGGACCAGGTGGAAGTCGTCAAGGACTGATCTTTTCCTCCGCCTCCCGGCGGAGGACGTGGGAGGGACTTTCGTCCCGCCGACACCACATTCAAGAATAAGGAGGTGCCTGGAATATGGCACAGAAAGTCGTAGGATACGTCAAACTGCAGATCCCCGCGGGGAAAGCGACCCCCGCCCCCCCCGTTGGCCCCGCTCTGGGCCAGCACGGCGTGAACATCGCCGCTTTCACCAAGGAGTTCAATGAGCGGACCAAGAACGACATGGGCATGATCATCCCCGTGGTCATCACCGTCTACGCCGACCGCTCCTTCACCTTCGTGACCAAGACCCCCCCGGCTGCGGTGCTCATCAAGAAGTACTGCAACATCGACAAGGCTTCCGGCGTGCCCAACAAGACCAAGGTGGCCACCATCAGCAAGGCCGATGTCCAGAAGATCGCGGAGATCAAGATGCCTGACCTGAACGCGGCCAGCTTGGAATCCGCCATGAGCATGATCGCCGGCACCGCCCGCTCCATGGGCGTGGTCGTGGGCGAGTAAGGAGGGTGCAGAGATGTTTAGAGGTAAGAAATATAAGGACAGCGCCAAGCAGATCGACCGCTCCGTCCAGTATGAGCCCCAGGATGCCTTTGCCCTGCTCTGCAAGACCGCTTCCGCCAAGTTCGACGAGACCGTCGAGCTCCATGTGAAGCTGGGCGTCGACTCCCGCCACGCCGACCAGCAGGTCCGCGGCGCCATCGTCCTGCCCCACGGCACCGGCAAGACCCGCCGGGTGCTGGTGTTCGCCAAGGGCGACAAGGCCGAGGCCGCCAAGGCCGCCGGCGCGGACTTCGTAGGCGAGATGGACATGGTGGAGAAGATCCAGAAGGAGAACTGGTTCGACTTCGACGTGGTGGTCGCCACCCCCGACATGATGGGCGTGGTGGGCCGTCTGGGTAAGCTGCTGGGCCCCAAGGGCCTGATGCCCTCCCCCAAGGCCGGCACCGTCACCCCCGACGTGGGCAAGGCTGTGCAGGAGGTCAAGGCCGGTAAGATCGAGTACCGCCTGGACAAGACCAACATCATCCACTGCCCCATCGGCAAGGTCTCCTTCGGCCCCGAGAAGCTGAGCGAGAACTTCAACGCCCTCATGGGCGCCATCATCAAGGCTAAGCCCGCCGCCGCCAAGGGCCAGTATGTGAAGAGCTGCGTCACCGCCTCCACCATGGGCCCCGGCATCAAGATCAACGCCGCCAAGGGCGTGTGAGCTCACGTTCAAAGACATCGTCACATAGCGCACAAGAAGGCCGTCCGTGAAAACGGGCGGCCTTTCCGCTTGCCTTTCTTCTGCCGTTATGCTATACTGCATATACCAGGTCCATAGTTTGATAGGAGGTATATGACATGAAAAAGGCAGGCTTGTCCGTTACACTGTTCGTGTTCGCTTTCATCGCTTCTTACCTGTTTTGCTGCTACTTGATCCCAGGCTGGAGGATCAAGCTGTATGCCGATCCTCTGACGTATTTTTTTGCAAGCGTAAAACATATGGTATTTTTGAAGAGCCTGGTCTCCCTTGTGGCCGGCGCAGTCACCGGCGCGCTCCCTATCGTCATCTGCAAGCTGGCTGTGCAGGAAAACAGGTGACCGCCTGTTCGATCGAGCCGCCGCCCTATCCTGGGCGGCGGCTCATCAGTCTGTCGGGGGATATTTTGTCCTTCGTCTTTATATACCCAGGCTTTCTATCATCTTCGCCGGGACTCTATCAGGTGCTCCCATAAGAACAGCGTCAGGAGCGAGAAAAAGCCCAGCATCCAACTATAAACGGGGAACAGGAGCCGGACCCAGCCGCTGCGGGCGACCACCGGCAGCGCTCCCCCGGCTGTCTGCCGGTAGACGGTGAGGGCATCATAGACGATCGTTCCTTCCGGGAACTGTTCTGTGGGAAGGCGTTCCGCCGGCGGCTGGCGGAGCGCGTCCGCGTGTCCCGCCGCGGGGAAAGAGCCCTGGTACGCCCCCGTCTCCAGGTCGTACTGATAGACCGTATACCGGTCCTGCCAGAGGAGCAGGGAGCTGTCCCTCCCGGTCATCTGCGTATCTGCGGTGTGGTCGTGCCAGGGCACCGATACCGCCCAGAGGAACGCGCCATCCCCATCATAGGCATTGACCGCGCCGCTGTCCGCGTATAGGATGTAGATATAGTCCAGGTATGTGCAGACCGCTTCGATCGGACAGGGCACGAACAGCGGGCGGGCCTTCAGTGCCCCATAGTTTTCGCCTGTCTGTATGGGCAGAAGGATGATATGGCGGAGGCCGAACAGGACAAAGGCCAAACACGCGCTCATCCGCAGCAGCTCTGCCACCGCTCTGCCTAGGCGGACCGGCGCGGAGGATCTCTTCAAACCGGCCACCCCCTTTCTCCCCTTCTTTTTCCTGAGTATACCATAAACGCATCCCTCTGGCAACGGCCGCCTGGACCGACCCAACTCGTGCGGACAGCACAAAAAGCGCGGGGGCGGTCCCGCGCCGCCTCCGCGCCCTCCAAACGTGGTCCCCTAAGAGGACTGCTTCCCCGCCTCGATCTGCTCATAGAGCCGGTCCAGGGCATCGGACAGGGTCCCTACCTGGTCGATCAGCCCCAGCTCCACCGCCCGCTCCCCATAGAGGACCGTGCCCACATCCGCCGCCATCTCGTCTGTGGCGAACATCAGCCGTTGGAACTCCTCCGGGGAGATCCGGCTGTGACGGGTGACGAAGCTGACGATCCCCTCCTGGACCTTCTGGAAGTAGCGGAAGGTCTGGGGCGCGGCGATGACGGTGCCGGTGGTCCGCACCGGGTGGACCACCATCGACGCCGAGGGCACGATCATGCTCACCTTGGGGGCCACCGCCAGGGGCACACCGATGGAGTGGCCGCCGCCTAAGACCAGGGAGGCAGTGGGCTTGCGCATCCCGGCGATCATCTCCGCCAGGCCCAGGCCGGCCTCGATGTCGCCGCCCACGGTGTTCAGGAGCAGCAGCAGGCCGTCGATCTCCTCGTCCAGCTCGATGCTGGCCAGCAGGGGCATGACGTGTTCATACTTGGTGGTCTTGGTGTTCTCCGGCAGGGTGTTGTGGCCCTCGATCTGGCCGATGATGGTCAGGGTGTAGATGTTGCCCCGGCCCGTGCGGCTCATCGACGCGCCCAGGTCCACCAGCCGCTGGCCGTCCTCCTCCCGGGAGCTTTGGGTCTCGTCACTCATAGGGATATCCCTCCTTTTCAGGAGTAGGATGCCCCTGACCGGCGAGATCATACCCTGGTCAGATGCTGATATCGATATAGGGCACCTGCCGCCGCATGGCGTACTCCAGGGTCTGCCGGGTGCCGCCGGGCACACCGCTGTAGGCGGCGATCAGCAAGGAGCAGTGGTCCACCAGATAGCGGTTGCGCCGCTGGATGCAGCCGGGCTGGTAGCTGTCCTGGATCAGGGTCTCGTAGTCGCACTGCCCCAGGACCGCCTGGTAGCGCGCCTGCTGCTCCTGGGACCAGCCCTCGGCCTGCTGGCCATAGGGGATGGCCGCCTCCAGGGTCAGCGGCAGGCCCTGCCGCCGCAGCGCCAGCACAGCCTCGGCAAAGTAGATATCGCAGCCCTGGGCCATACCGCAGATATAGTGGGTGAACCCCGACTCGTAGGCCGACAGGATCGCGCCGGTGAGCCGCTCCTTCAGCGCCACGCACCGCGCGTCCCCCTCGTCCTCCCCCCAGGGCAGCTTGCTGGGCCGGTGGCCGGTAAAGCTGCAAGTGATCGGGACCCCTCGCATAGGCCCGCCTCCCTCCTGCCCCCCTCCGGCAGGGGCGGTCTTTTTTTGACACGGCAGAAAGGCCCCCGGAGAGGCATCGCTCTCCAGGGACCGAAACAGCCCTTACTCCCCGGCAGACGGCTCCTCCCCGCCGGCGGCGGCCTGGTCGAAGGCACCCTCCAGCAGCTCCGGCCGGCGGAGGTAGCGCCGGAAGGCCTGCCAGACCCGGGCGTACTCGTTGCCGGTGCAGATGCGCTCGTCCAGGACGAAGGCCAAGGGGATGAGCTTGGCGGAGATATCGCCGGTGAAGTAGTTGGGGATGGGCTTGCCCATGGAGACGAAGATGCCCGTGGTGCCGAACTCGTAGATATGGTGGTAGATGGCCCCGGTGTTGATGGAGGCCAAGTTGGTGATGAACAGGCTGGTGTGGAAGGGGGAGAGGTCGATGATCTTCCGGGGCAGCAGGCCCCACTGGTCCAGCCGGTAGGCCAGGCCGATGACCAGGCGCATCAGCCCTGGCACGGAACACAGCCAGTCCACGAACTTATCCGTATTGTTCCGCACCACCGGGATCTGGTTCAGCTTGATGATGTCCTCTACCTTCTGGTTGATGGAGAAAAGGTCGTCCCCCGGCTCCAGGAAGATCTTGCAGGGGGTCTCGTCGGGGGTGCCGTCCGCCCGCTTTTTCAGGATCACGAAGCTGACGCAGAAGTGGTCACGGTCGTAGCAGGTCCGGTTCATGATAAAGCGGTTGATGTAGGGGAAGCGGAGGGCGGTCTTGTAGTAGGCGGCGATGATCAGGGCCATGTGGCTGACCCGGATGCCGCGGGTCCGCTTGACCGACTGGGTGTAGGCCTTGAGGATCTCCATGTCCGCGTACTCGGTGATATAGTTCTGGGCGTCGTATCGCCGGGGCATGATATGGGGGATGGCCCGGGTGATGGCGGTCATCCCGCGGGTCTTGGTTCCGTCAGGTCTCATCAGGCGTCACGCGCGCGTGCCATCCGGCACACGTCCTCTCCATAGAATACATCTTTTAGTATACAACGCCTTTGCCCATTTTGCAAATCTTTTGTACACTTATCTATGGGAGAGGGCGTCAGCCCTCCGGCAGGACGGCGGTATCCTCCTGGAACTCGGTCATGGTGTCCCAGTAGCGCTTGGGCATATGGGTCATGCGGAGCTTGGGATTCAGCCGGGCCTCGATGGCCACGGTATCGTAGAACTTCCGCCACAGCCGCCGGAACTGGAGCTCCCGCCCGTCCGGCGCGGCCATCTGGAAGTCCTCCATGGGCAGGATGCGCCACTGGCCCGCCTGGTAGAACAGCCCCTCCAGGTGGGTACGGTCGTAGAGCAGGAAGGTCTCCTCCCGCATCCTGGCGCAGAAGTGGGGCCGCAGCAGGGGCAGGACCCGGTTCTTGGGGCGGATCTCCCCGGCCAGCACCCCGTCGAACTCGCTGAACCGGACGAAGCCCCGCAGCAGCTGGACCTCCCCCTCCAGGTGGCGCACGGCCTTCGATAGGGGATAGACCGCGTCGTCGCTGAGGCGGCGAAGGAGGCCGGGGCCCTCATCGTAGAGGGCCCGGATGAACCGGTAGAGCATCATCTCCCGGTCGGGGGCGCAGGTGAGGAAGCCCTTCACCACCAACTCCTTGGCTTGGACAGACCGCTTCACCAGGCTGTTCAGGATCCGCTGGGCCTGGGCGGCGTCGGTGTCCACCCAGCGGACGGGGAACAGGGTGGGCTGTGGGTCGTCTGCCGTCTGGAAGCAGGCCGGCGGCTCCTTGTTGACGTAGATCGCAAAGATGCAGCAGAAAAAGCCCTCCAGACTGCCGTCATAGCGGTACGCGGTGTCCATAGCAGACCTCCCCCTCCATAAAACTCAACGAAGCGCCTGTATCCCCCACAGGACCAGCAGATGGGCCGGGTAGGCCCAGTAGAAGAGGCGGTGGTCGTCCGGTCCCCGCTCTCCGTTGTAGAGGACTACCAGCACCCCGGCCAGCAGAGCGAAAGCGAACTCCTGCCAGCTGGACCAGGGGGGATAGAAGATCAGGATGATGGCCAGCATGGCCCCGGCCCGGTGCAGCCGGGTCCGGCAGGGCCAGAGCAGGGCGAAGAACAGCAGGGCCCAGAAGGAATAGTCGAACTCCAGGCCGATGGAGAACAGCCTGCCAGCCCAGTCGTGGACCAGTTGATAGAGGGCCATAGCGGCGGCGGTCTTGAGGGCCCAGTCCACGATGGCCCCGGCATCAAAGGACACCCGGTCCCGCAAAAACAGCCCCAGGGCGGCGATGACCAGCAGGCCCGTCAGTATATAGGGCAGCTCCCAGACCCCGAACTGGCCAAAGACCGCCAAGATCAACGCCAGGGGGACGAGCCCCCACTTCCACCCCTGCCGTTGGGCCAGGGCCAGCCGGGGCCCCCGCAGGAACATCATCAGCAGGACCCCGCAGCCCAGGGTGAAGAAGATATTCAGGTGGGTGAATTGCTCCGGCGGTCCCAGATACCAGGCGTTCAGGGTGTAGGCGTAGGGGACCTGGGACAGGATCCCCAGGAGGAAGAGCCGCCGGGCGTACCGGGGGGCGGACCGGGTGTGCCGGACCCCCTCCGCCAGCAGGAAAGCGTAGATCAGGAACGCCATCCGGCCAAAGGAGCGCATCCAGAAATAGGTCGGACCCCAGGGGACCAGGAGGGCCGCCGTGTGGTCGGTGACCATGGAGATGAGGGCGATGAGCTTGAGGGTGAACGCGGACATTGTAAAAAGCCTCCTTGTGTAAGATGCCGCCAGTATAGCAGACGTTTCTTACAGAAAAAGGTCCCGCCCCTTACAAGTCCCTTACAAGTTCTTTACAGTTTCCCTATCACCCGAACAGGCTCAGCTGCTCCGTCTCCGCCGTCGGCAGGTCTTTTCGCTCCACTGCCGCCAGCTGCCGGGGCAGAGTCTGGGGGCTGAACCGCAGCCCCTCCAGGTAGCGCCCCTTGCACACCACGAAGTACTGGGCCCGCTTCAGCACCACGCCCAGCTTTTTCAGATCGGTAAAGTCCAGGACCGTCTCCCGGCGGGCGGTGAGGATCCGCCGGGCGCTGACGGGACCGATCCCCGGCACCCGCAGCAGCTCCTCTAACCCGGCCCGCTGGACCTCCACCGGGAAAAAGGCCGGGTGGCAGAGGGCCCAGTGGCACTTGGGGTCCAGGAGGGGGTCGAAGTTGGGGTTGGTCTCGTCCAGCAGCTCCTCCGCCTGGAAGCCGTAGAACCGCAGGAGCCAGTCCGCCTGGTAGAGCCGGTGTTCCCGAAGGAGGGGCGGCTTGGTGTCTAGGGAGGGCAGGAGGCTGTGCTCCACCACCGGCACATAGGCGGAGAAAAAGACCCGCTTCAGGCCGTACCGCCGGTACAGCCCCTGGGTCAGGGACAGGATATGCCGGTCGGTGTCCGCCGTGGCCCCTACGATCATCTGGGTGCTTTGACCGGCAGGGGCAAATCTCGGCGCGTGGCGGTACTTGGCGATCTCCTGCTTGTTCTCCCGGACCCCGTCCCGGATCTGGCCCATGGGGCGGAGGATGGCATCCTTGGTCTTGCTGGGGGCCAGGGTCTTGAGCCCCTGCTCCGAGGGCAGCTCGATGTTGACGCTGAGCCGGTCCGCCAGCAGTCCCAGAGCCGTCACCAGCTCCGGCGCCGCGCCGGGGATGGTCTTGGCGTGGATATAGCCGTTGAACCGGTACTCCTCCCGCAAGATCCGCAGGGCGGCGATCATCTGCTCCATGGTGTAGTCCGGGCTCCGGCAGACCCCGGAGGAGAGGAACAGCCCCTCGATATAGTTGCGCCGGTAGAACTGGATGGTCAGCTCCGCCAGCTCTGCCGGGGTGAAGGCGGCCCGGCGGGTGTCGTTGGAGCAGCGGTTGACGCAATATTTGCAGTCGTAGACGCACCGGTTGGTCAGCAGGACCTTCAACAGGGTGACGCACCGGCCATCGGCGGAAAAGGTGTGGCAGCAGCCCATGACCGAGGAGGAGGTGTTGCCGATGTATCCCGCCCGGCTGCTCCGCTTCACGCCGCTGGAGGTACAGGCGGCATCGTACTTGGCCGCGTCTGTCAAGATCTCCAGCTTCTCCATCAGGTCCATCGCCATCCCGCCCCTTCCCGCCGGCATCCGTCATGTAAGAACTTATGTTCTATTTATTCTAGTACAAATGCTCTCATTTGTCAACCATCTTTTTGTGCCTCCCCCGCCCTCCCGGCAGAGGGCCGGAGCAGCCCAGGATACGGAAAAAACTTGCTCCAGCCCTTGCAAAAAGGCCCCTCTGCCGCTATAATAGGACAAACTGCCTTTTTTATAAAACGGAGGAACACCTATGGATACAGCCTACTTCAAGGAAATGGAAGCCAAGATCCCCCAGGGCGGTGTGCGCACCCGGTTCGCCCCCTCTCCCACCGGCTACATGCACGTCGGCAACCTGCGCACGGCCCTGTATACCTGGCTCATCGCCCGCCACGGCAGCGGCACCTTCATCCTCCGCATCGAGGACACAGACCAGGGCCGCCTGATCGAGGGAGCGGAGGACGTGATCTACCGCACCATGGCCGAGTGCGGCCTTGGCCACGATGAGGGCCCCGATGTGGGCGGGCCGGTGGCCCCCTATATCCAATCCCAGCGGCGGGACACCTACGGCAAGTATGCCCATCTGCTGGTAGAGCGGGGCCACGCCTACTACTGCTTCTGTGAAAAGAAGGAGAGCGCCGAGGATGCCGGCGAGTTCGACCGGGTGGAGGACCCCTGCCGGGAGCTGGATCCGGCGGAGGCTTTGGCCCGGGTGGCGGCCGGCGAGCCCTATGTGATCCGCCAAAAGATCCCCCGGGAGGGCTCCACCACCTTCCACGACACCATCTTCGGCGATATCACCGTAGAGAACGCCGCCCTGGACGACCAGATCCTCCTCAAGCGGGACGGCCTGCCCACCTACAACTTCGCCAATGTCATCGATGACCACCTGATGGGCATCACCCATGTGGTCCGGGGCAGCGAGTACCTCAGCTCCGCCCCCAAGTACGACCTGCTGTACAAGGCCTTCGGCTGGACCGTGCCCACCTATGTCCACTGCTCCCCGGTGATGCGGGACGCCCACAACAAGATGAGCAAGCGCCACGGGGACCCCTCCTATGAGGACTTGCGGGCCCAGGGGTATCTCACCGAGGCCATCCTCAACTATGTGGCCCTTCTGGGCTGGTCCCCACGGGGGGACCAGGCGGAGCGGGAGGTGTTCTCCCTCCAGGAGCTGGCGGAGATCTTCGATATCGCCGGCATCTCCAAGTCCCCCGCCATCTTCGATATCGAGAAGCTGACCCACTTCAACGCCCTCTACCTCCGGGCCATGACGCCGGAAGCCTTCCACGCCGCGGCGGAGCCCTATATCCGCCAGGCGGTGACGGACCCCGCCCTGGACATCCGGGCCATCGCCGCCCTGCTCCAGGCCAGGTGTGAGCGCCTCACCGACATCCCGGAGAAGGTGAGGTTCTTCCAGGCCCTGCCGGACTACGGCAAGGACCTGTTCACCAACAAGAAGGCCAAGACCAACGAGGAGGTCTCCGCCGCCATGTTAGAAGCGGCCATCCCGGCTCTGGAGGGGCTGGAGGCGTGGACCCAGGAGGCCATCCACGACCGGCTCATCGCCCTGGCGGAGGAGCTGGGGGTCAAGAACGCCACCCTGATGTGGCCGGTGCGCATCGCCGCCGCCGGCCAGACCGTCACCCCCGGCGGCGCGGTGGAGATCTGCGCCATCCTGGGCCGGGAGGAGTGTCTGCGCCGGCTGGCGCTGGGACTAGAGAAGGTGCGCTGAGATGGACGTTTTACAACAGCAGGCCCAGCTGCTCCGCCGCTTCCAGCGGGAGGAGCTGCGCCGCTACCTCTTCCCCTCCACCCTGCTCTTCATCCTCTCCATAGGACTGGGGGCCGGGCTCTGCATCGCCTCCCAGGAGGCCGGGGAGGCGATCGTCGAGCAATTCATCGAGATGGCCACCCAGGCCGGGGCCATGACCGAGGAGGGGGGCATCTCCTTCTTCGGCATCCTGTCCAACAACTGGCGGGCCATGCTGCTGATCCTCTGCTATGGGCTGCTGCCCTTCCTGTTCCTGCCGGCCCTGGCCCTCTTCTCCAACGGGGCCCTGATCGGGATCATGCTCTCCTACTACCAGCAGCATGGTCTCTCCGTCCTGCTGGCCCTGGCGGCGATCGTGCCCCACGGCATCTTTGAGCTGCCGGCCCTGGTCATCGCCGGCGCGGCGGGCCTCTGCCTCTGCCACGCCCTGACCAGGAAGATCCTACACAGCCCCCAGGCCCCCTCCCTGCTGCAAACCGCGGAGAACGTGCTGCGGCTGCTGCTGCTGACCCTCTTCCCCCTGGTCCTCATCGCTGCCATTATCGAGACCTACATCACCCCGGCGCTCCTATCGCTGCTGATACCGTAAAAAATCCTGGGGGGACGTGTGCCGCGTCCCCCCAGAAAATATTTTTGAAAAATCGCAGATCTTTGTCTTGACAAACGGAGAAAAATCTGTATAATAGTACCTGTTCGTTATGGACACAGCGGGTTTGTGTAAAGGTAGCACAGCGGACTCTGACTCCGTATGTGAGGGTTCGAATCCTTCACCCGCTGCCAAGAGAGCGCTCTGAGATCGTCAAAGTCTCAGAGCCTTTCTTTTTCCCGGCTTCCGCCGCCGGTACAAAACAAAAGGAGGACTGCCGCATGGCACCGCTGCCAGACGAGATTCGTTACACCTTTGCCGACCTGCTGGAATGGGACGATGATGTCCGTTATGAGCTGTATGACGGCCATCCGGCAGCGCTGGCCGCACTGTCTAACACGCACCAGCTCATAAGCGGCGAATTGTTCCGCCAGATCGCGAACTACCTTGTGGGCAAGCGCTGCAAGGTCTATCCCGCCCCCTTCGATGTCCGGCTGTTCGAGGAAAAGGACGACAGGCCGGAGGATGTCTCCGTAGTCGTCCAGCCGGATATCTCCGTGGTCTGCGATCCAAGCAAGACCGACGGCCACGGCTGCAAGGGCGCTCCCGATCTGGTCATCGAGGTCACCTCCCCCTCCACGGTCCGCTCGGATAAACTGCTGAAATTCGACCTCTACCGGCGCGCCGGCGTGAAGGAGTATTGGATCGCCGATCCCGCGGACCAGGTGGTGTCGGTCTACACGCTGGAGAGTGGCCACTACCTTGCCGCCACTTATGGCGCTGGGGACTCCGTCCGCGTCAGCGTACTGGACGGCCTCACGGTAGACCTGTCCACCGTGTTCCCTGAGACTTGAAAAGAGCGGAGGCGCGCCTCCGCTCTTTTTATATCTCCGCTGGAAATGGCCGGGACAGATGTACGGTATCTCACGCCACCCGCTTGGCCACCACCACGAAGCGGCCGTTCTTCTCATGGTAGCTGCAAGTGGAGAGGGTCAGGAGCTTGTCGCCATAGACGGCGTCTACCCCGGTGTCGTAGAGGGAGGCGGCCTTGACCTGGCTGACGAACTCGTCAAAGATATCCGGCTGGGTCAGGTTGTTATATTGGTAGTAGCGAAAGACCCCGGTCTCCTTGACGTTGTAGATTCGGCTGTAGAAGGCCCCCAGGAGCTGATAGGTCCCCTCGTCGGTGAGGGTGTCGTAGTAGATGGTGGAGTGGTCCAGGCCGAAGGTCTCATCGGCGTAGGAGAGCAGGGCGGCGAACATACTGCCGTCGTTCATCCGGTGGCCGTGGATCAGGACCTGGTTGGCGCTGGGCACGCAGCCCTCCCCGATAAAGAGGCAGCCGCTGGTGGCATACTTCTTGTCGAAGCCCTTCCGCAGGTAGTATTCCCAGTTGTCCGGGGTGAACATGACGGGGTAGTCCACCACCGTATCCGGGATATAGAGCCACCCTCCCAGGTCGTTGTTCTGCTGCCAGAGGCCGTCATACTGGACCAGGACGCCGTTCTCCGAATATTTGGACTGGAGCCCCTCCCCCATGTCGGCGGAGACGCCTCCCCGCTGGAGCCGGCTCTTGATATCGTGGACCTGCTGGGCCAGGGCCGCGTTGGCCTTGCGCTCCTGGCTGGAGCGGATCAGGTCATGGGCCATCATCCCCCCGGAAAACAGGAACACCACCACCAGCACCCGCAGGAGCCATTTCCGCCAGTGGATCTTCCGCAGCTTCTCTTTCATCGTCCTCTGCCCCCTTTTGACGTTTCTGCTGTCAGTATATGCCCTTTTCTCCAAAAATGCAAGAGGCACAATCGATACGGCCCCGGCAGCGCCGGTCGATCTTTGCAGCCTTCATGTATTTGGGACTTGCATTTTCTCAGTTTTGTGTTACAATGGGGGCACATTCTAAATTGGAGGTTTTGCTCTATGGCTCACAAGATCACCGACGCCTGCGTCAGCTGCGGCACCTGCGCTGAGAACTGCCCCGTGGAGGCCATCTCCCAGGGCGATACCCAGTACGTCATCGATGCCGACGCCTGCGTGGACTGCGGCGCCTGCGCCGCCAACTGCCCTGCCGACGCGATCGTCGCGGAGTAAGCGCCTTACATCGGGAAAAATACACCGCAGTCCGCTGCGGTGTATTTTTTTAGTACCGACAGCACGAAAAGGAGGCTGGATATGCTGGAAGTGGAACTCAAAGCGGCCCTGGACCAGACTGGTACGGCCCAGCGCCTTCTGGCCCTGGGCTTCACCTTCTCCCAGCGGGTGGAGGAGCGGGACACCTACTACCTGGGCATCGACCGGGACTTCGCCCAGACCGACGAGGCCCTGCGCCTACGCCGGGCCAGGGTCCTGCCGGCGGGCCGGGAGGAGACCCGGATCACCTATAAGGGCCCCAAGGCCCCCGGCGTGGTGAAGAGCCGGACGGAGTATGAGACCGCCGTAGAGGACGGACAGGTGATGGCGCAGCTGCTGGAGGCCCTGGGCTACCGGCCCCTCCGTCAGGTGGAGAAGGTCCGGGAGATGTACGTCCGGGGGGACGTGACCGCCTGCCTGGACACGGTCACCGGCCTGGGCCCCTTCCTGGAGCTGGAGATCCTGACGGAGGCGGACCGGGAGGCGGCGGCAGCGGTCCTGCTGGACCTGCTGGACCAGCTGGAGATCCCCCGGGAGAGCCTGCGGCGGCAGTCCTATCTGGGGATGCTGCTGGCGGGCCATAACGGCCAGGGCGGCACGGAAGGGAGGGCGTGACCATGGGACAGGCCAACGAGCTGCGGGACAGCCTCCGCGCCATCGACCACCGGAGCTACCCCGCCTATAAGTCCCTGGCGGGCAGCTGGTCCTTCGGGACCTACACGCTGCACATCGACCACGTCCAGGGGGACCCCTTTGCCGCCCCCTCCCTCCTCCGGGTGACGGTGGACCGGCAGACTGCGGGTTTCCCCACCGCCTGCTGGAGCGCCCCCTGGACCCGGACGGCCCTGGAGGATTACCTGCTCCGGCGCTTTAGCCGCTGCGCCGCCCGCTTCTCCCGCCAGGCCAAAGGCTCCGGCAAGAGCGGCCTTCTCGCCGTGGGCTGCCCCGGCCAGGAGGTGCTGGAGCGGACCGACTGCCAGGTCCGTGACGGGGCGGTCACCCTCCGGTTCGAGGTGGGCTTCCCCGCCAATGGCCGGACCATCAACGCCCGGGAGCTGGAGAAGATCCTCTTCGACTTCCTCCCGGCCTGCGTGGAGGACGGCCTGCTGTACGCCAGCACGCCCAAGGGGGAGGTCTCCCAGGTCGTGGCCCTGGCGGAGGACCAGCACGCCATCCGGGAGGCCCTGCCGGAGCTGGGCCTGGCCGCCTTCGTGGCGGACGGGTCCATCCTGCCCAGGGAGAGCGGCGTCTCCGACCGGCCTATGAAGGACGCCGTGCCCTTCCGGTCCCCAGCGACTATGGCGGTGGAGCTGGACCTGCCCCATCGGGGGCGGATCCGGGGCATGGGCATCCGGCAGGGCATCACCCTGATCGCTGGCGGAGGCTACCACGGCAAATCCACCCTGCTGAAAGCGCTGGAGCGGGGCGTCTACGACCACATCGCCGGGGATGGCCGGGAGCATGTGATCACCGACGCCACCGCCATGAAGATTCGGGCGGAGGACGGCCGGAAGGTGACAGAGACGGATATCTCCCTCTTCATCAGCCACCTGCCCAGCGGCCGGGACACTGTCCGGTTCTCCACCCTGGACGCCAGCGGCAGCACCTCCCAGGCGGCCAACATCGCCGAGGCCCTGGAGGCCGGCAGCCGGCTCCTGCTGCTGGACGAGGACACCTCCGCCACCAACTTCATGGTCCGGGACGAGCTGATGCAGGCGGTGATCGCCCGGGAGCAGGAGCCGATCACCCCCTTTCTGGAGCGGGCCAGGGACCTGTGGGAACGGGCCGGCGTGTCCCTGATCCTGGTGGTGGGCAGCTGCGGGGCCTACTTCCACATCGCGGACCAGGTCATCCAGATGGACGCCTACCGCCCCCTGGACATCACCGCCCAGGCCAAGGCGGCGCTGGCGGGCCGGCAGGCCCCGGCCCTCTCCGCCCCTGGGTTCCACCTGCCCGCCGGGGAGCGGTCCATCGACCTCTCCGGCAGCAGCCAGCTCCGAAAGAACTACCGGGGCGATGGATACCGGCAGGAGCGGCTGAAGGTCAAGCGCTTTGGCAGGACCGCCTTCTCCGTAGGGGACCGGGAGGTGGACCTGCGGTATGTGGAGCAGCTGGTGGACCCAGACCAGACCCTGGCCCTGGCCTATATGATGCGCTACGCCCAGGAGCGCCTGGCGGGCCGGACCGTGGACGGCGTGGCCGCGGCGCTGCTGGCAGTCCTGGACCGGGAGGGGCTGGACGGCATCTGCGGCGGGCGGGTCCCGCCGGGACTGGCCCGGCCCCGTCCCCAGGAGATCTTTGCCTGCTTAGACCGCTATTGAGACGGCGCGGTCCCCCCGGTACTGCCGGGGGGACCGGTCTTTTTTTGCCGGAACTTGCGGGGGAAACGGTTGTCTTTTTCGGGGGTGTGTGCTATACTGCCTCTAGCTTCTTTTGTGTGGGAAGGACGTATGAACGTATGAAACGACTGGCCTTCATCCCGCTGCTTTTTTTGCTGTGCCTGTCCCTCGCGCCGACGGCCCAGGGGGCGGAGGGACCTGTCTATACCGCGGAGGGCTTTTCCAATCCCGCCAGCCTCTTTGACGGCAAGCGCAATACCTATACCGCCGCCAAGACGGGCGGCCAGGTGACCGTGACCTGTCCGGGGGGCGCCGGCGGGCTGTATATCGAGTTCGACCGCCTGCCCCAGCCCTGGACCCTCTCCAATGGGGAGACATCGGTCCCCTGCGGGGAGAAGGGCTTTCTGCATGAGTATGTGGACCTGTCCGCCCAGTTCACCGCCCCGCCGGAGGCCCTGACGCTGTCCTTCCCGGAGGGGACGGTCATCGCGGATATCTACGCTCTCCCCGCCGGTGAGCCCCTGCCGGACTGGGTACAGACCTGGGAGGCCCCCTATGAGGAGGCGGACCTGCTCCTGCTCTCCTCCCACTCCGATGATGAGCAGCTCTTTTTTGCCGGGGTCCTGCCCTATTACGCCGTGGAGCGGCAGCTGCGGGTCCAGGTGGCCTACCTGGTCCAGCACTTTGAGGCCAATGGCGTCCAGGACCACCAGCGGCCCCACGAGCAGCTGGACGGCCTCTGGACTGTGGGGGTGCGGCACTATCCGCTGATCTCCGGCTTTCCCGACCTGTACTCCGAGTCCAAGGACCGCTCCACCGCCCTGAAGCGGGCCATCGCCGTCTATGAGGGGGCGGGGGACAGCTATGAGGACTTCGTGGGCTACATCGCCGGCTGTATCCGTCAATGCAAACCTCTAGTAGTGGTGTCCCACGACTTTGATGGGGAGTACGGCCACGGGACCCACGTCCTCTGCGCCGACGCCCTGCAGGCGGCCATCACCGCCGCCGGCGAGGGGGAGGACCCCTGGACGGCGGAAAAAGCCTACTCCCATCTATACGCAGAAAACCAGATCGTCATGGACTGGGACACCCCCTATGAGAGCCTGGGCGGCAAGACGCCCTTCCAGGTGACCCAGGACGGCTTCGCCTGCCACAAGAGCCAGCACTGGACCTGGTTCTATGGCTGGATCTACGGCAAGGGGGGCAGTCCCATCACCAAGGCCAGCCAGGTCAAGACCTACTCCCCCTGCCAGTACGGCCTCTATCACACCACCGTCGGCCCGGACGAGACCGGCGGGGACTTCTTCGAGAACGTGGAGACCTACGCCCAGCGCTATGCGCGGATAGAGGCGGAGCGGGCGGAGGCCGAGCGCCTGGCGGCTGAACAGGCCGCAAAGGAAGAGGCGGAGCGGCAGGAAGCGGAACGCTTAGAGACAGAGCGGCAGGCGGCGGAGCAGCTGGAAGCTGTCAAGCAGGCCGCGGCCCAGCGGAAACGCCTTGTCACCCGAATCGTCCTGCTGGCCGCGGGAGCGGCTGCTGCCGTCCTGCTGGCCGGGTCTGTCATTTGGAGGAAACGCAGATGAATATACAGTCTGTCACCGCGATCATCCCCGCCTATAAGCCGGACGAGAAGCTGCTCCATACCCTCCGTGGCCTGCTCGATGCCGGGTTCACCGATATCTTAGTGGTGGACGACGGCGGCGGGCCGGACTTCGCCCCCATCTTTGAAGAGGTGGAGGCCCTGCCGGGCTGTACCCTTCTGCGCCATGAGGTCAACCGGGGCAAGGGGGCCGCTCTCAAGACCGCCTTCGCCTACTTTATGGAGAACCGCCCGGACAAGGCCGGGGTGGTCACCGCCGATGCCGACGGCCAGCACCTGGCCCAGGACATCGCCGCCGTCTCGGAGAAAATGCTGGAGACGGGGCATATCGTCCTAGGCGTCCGGGATTTCGATGACCCCAAGGTGCCGCCCAGGAGCCGGAGCGGCAATAAGATCACCATCGGCGTGTTCCGGCTGTTCTTCGGGATGAAGATCAGCGACACCCAGACGGGCCTCCGGGCCTTCCCCCGATCCAGCCTGCCGGGGATGGCGGCGGCCAAGGGGGACCGGTACGAGTTCGAGACCCAGATGCTCTTCCTCATGAGCCGGAACAAGATCCCCTTCGATGAGGTGAAGATCGCCACGGTCTATCTGGAGGACAACCGCTCCTCCCACTTCCGGGTGGTCCGGGACAGCATCCGCATCTACTCCCTGATCCTGAACTACCTTCTCAGCTCCATCGCCGCGGCGGTCATAGACGAACTGGCATTTTTCCTGCTGAAAAGCCTCTCTGTATTGTCCCTCCTGCCCATCCCCGCCACCTGGACCGCCGCCATCCTGGCCCGGATCGTGTCCTCCCTGGCCAATTTCTTCATCAACGCACGGATCGTGTTCGGCGGCAGGGCCGGGAAACGGTCGCTGGTGCGCTATTACGCCCTGGCGGTGGTCCAGCTCACCGTCTCCACCGCCCTGGTGTTCCTGGCTGAAAAGGCCTTCGCCATCACAGCGCCGGCGCTGTCCACTCTGGTCAAGACCCTGGTGGACACCATTCTCTTCTTCTTCAGCTTCCGCATCCAACACAAATGGGTCTTCAACGACAAAACCATGTGAAAGGAACGCAGCCTTATGCTATCCTTCAAGCAGGTCTATCTGGCCTATGTGGCCATCCTGGCCATCCTGGTGGGGTCTGCCACCTTCTATGTCCGCTCCCTTCTCCGGGACTACGAGGCCGCCCAGCCAGAGCAGCGGGCCTGGGAGGTGGCGGAGGCCCTGGCCTCTGACGCCACTGCCGGCCGGTTCTGGGACCGGTTCCCCCTTCCGGCTGTCTCCCTGGGGCCCTATGAGCAGGGCATGGACCTCCAGACCGGCTACCCCGCCCTCTTCACCGGGGAGGACCTGCGGGCGATCCCCAAGAGCGGCCAGCACGGGGAGGACGAACTGACCTACCTCATCACCAGCGGCGACTTCCCCCTGGCGGAGGTCCATCTCCAGGCGGTTGGGCCAGCAGTCACCAGGCTGGGGCTGTTCACCACCCGGGAGTGGGCGGCAACGGACATCCAACTGCTGCTGGAGCCCCGGGACTACTACATGGACCTGCCCCCCTCCCATTATTTCACCGTCCGGCTCAACGGCCAGGACCTGACGGCGGACGCGAGCGGGCGCTACAGCGTCTCCGGCCTGTACCTGAAGCCGGTCTTTGCCATCGCCGACCCCAGCGGCGCCCCAGCCAATTACGCCATCAAGGATGGGCAGATCCTGCCGGAGCTCTACAGCTATGACCTGACCCTTCCCGCCGCTCTGCTGGTGGATACGGACAAGGGCTTCTACCAGGGGAACGCGGTGGAGAACGACCAGATCCGCCATGTCATCGCCTCCATCGAAAAGCCCTCCGTGACCATCTCCGACACATACGGCAACACCATCCCCTATGAGGGAGGCGCGCTGCCGCTGACCCGCATCACCATCACAGCGGAGGAGGGGTATACCGTATCTGTCCAGGGCCAGCCGGCTGTCCCCAACAGGACCTTCTTCCCGGATGAATATGCCCACTTTGCCGAATTTGTCCCCGGCCTGCCCCAGACCCAGGTCTACGATATCGTCATCCTCCGGGAGAACGGGGAGGCTGTCGTGACGGACCCGGCGGGGACCGCCGCGACCCTGCTTGCGGGGGAGCATACCCTCACCGCCCAGCCCGCCCCCCTGGACGCCGTGCCGGCGGAGCTGGGGGTGGACGTGCTGGACATCGCCCAGAAGTGGAGCCTCTTTATGAGCAACGACCTGGCCTTCTCCAAGGTGTCGCCCTACCTGATCCGGGATTCCTACCAGTACCAGGTGGCCTACCGCTACGCCCACGGCATCGACATCACCTTCACCAGCCGCCACACCCTGGCCGCTCCCCCCTTCACCGATGCCGCCGCCACCAACTTCCAGTGGCTCGCGGAGGGGCAGTGCTTTTCGGTGGATATCCACTTCGTGAAGCATATGCGCCTAGCCAGCGGCATGGCGGTGGACGACACCATGAACGACCGGTTCTACTTCGTCTTGTATGACGACACTGACAACGGCATAGACGACCCCGCCTGGAAGATCGGCGGGATGAAGGAGATCGTGGAAAATGGGAAAGTATGAGCAACGGTCCATGGGCCGGACCATCGGTACATTCGCCCTCCGGGCCCTGGCGGTGGTGCTCACCGCCCTCCTGGCCCTGGTCCTGACCCTGGTCCTCTCCCTGCGGATGATCTGCTCCAGCGACTTCCCCTCCGCCCAGCAGATGTTCGTCACCACCATCCTGGAGACGGGGCAGCTGAAGTTCCTGGCCTCTTGGTTCCTGAGCCCGGAGGAGATCCAGGCCATCGTGGACCAGAACTCCATGAAGGCCCTGAACGCGGCGGTGGACACCGGCCTGATCCAGATCGGCGGCGCCGGCACCGGGGACGAGGGCCCGGCGGCGGAGCAGGCGGAGATCGAGGTGGTGGAGGTGCCGGGGGCCACCTATACCGGGACCATGATGATCGTGAAGGACCCCTCCCGGGTCAGTCTGGCCACCATCTACCCCTGGCGGGCCACCGGCGTGCCCCTGGATCAGCTGGTGGAGGACGCCGGGGCCGTGGCCGGCATCAACGGCGGGCTCTATGACTCCACCAACAACACCGGCGGCAAGCCCTATGGCGTGGTGGTCTCCAACGGGGAGATCCAGTGCAACAAGCCCGGCGAGTGGCCGGGGCTGGTCCTGATCGGCTTCACAGAGGACGATATCCTCCAGATCATCGACATCAACGGCATGACCGCCGGAGAGGTGGAGGACCTGGTGGCGCGGGAGCAGATCCGGGACGCGGTGACCTTCCAGGAGGAGGCCAGCGATGCCAACAACCACTTCGTCCAGCTGATCATCAACAACGAGCGCCGGGAGATGAACGGCATGGGCAGCGGCCTCAACCCCCGCACCGCCATCGGTCAGCGCGCTGACGGCTCGGTGCTGCTGTTCGTCACCAACGGCCGGGGCAAGTCCGGTCACCTGGGGGCCTCCAGCGGGGACCTGATCGACGTGATGGAGTCCTTCGGCGCGGTCAACGCCGCCAACTTAGACGGCGGCAGCTCCTCCTGTATGTACTACGATGGCGAATACCTGATGACCAGCGTCACCTTCTACTACTCCAACTCCTCCTGGAAGCTCCCGGCGGGGTTCGTGGTCAAATAGTGCTCAAATAAGCGCAAAGCACCCGGACGAGGACCGGGTGCTTTCCTTTTCCCCCTATAGGAGCGCCGTCAGGAGCCATGCCAGCCCCATGCCGCCGGCTCCCAGGGCCGTCCAGCACAGCGCCCGCCAAGGCCGCCTGGAGCGCCCCTTCCCCTCTCCATAGCTCTGGGCCACCTCCCGGGCCTGGGCGATCACCTTCTCCGGCGTCATCCCCCCAAAGGCCCCGTCCCGCACGATAAAGATCGCCTGCTCGAACAGCGCCGGATCCGGCGTGTCCACGATGACCACCCGTCTCGTCAGTCCCTTCACCATTCACCCATCAGCTCCTCTCGCATCTGTTCACACCGTCATTGTGTCCCGCCGGCGGGCAGATCATTCCAGCGCCGCCAATTTTTACAGGTGCTTTCCCACTTTTTTGCCAGATCTCCATTTTTTATATTGAACTCCCGGGAAAGATCGTGTATACTGTCCATAGAGACTCAACGCCCCGGTCCCGGGGACCAGGAGCGAAATAAACAGGAGGTCAACTATGTTTACATCTCTGCTGAACAATCTGAAGGCGAAGCGCCGCACCATCGTTTTCACCGAGGGCCATGACGGCCGCATCCAGGCCGCCGCGGAGCGGCTGCTCCAGGAGGACCTGATGGACGTCATCCTCCTTGGCGATGTGGAGGAGGTCACGTCCCTGTCCAAGAAGAACGGCTACGACGTGTCCAAGGCCACCATCATCGACCCCAAGACCTATCCCGAGATGGACGCCATGGTGGAGAAGATGGTGGAGCTGCGCAAGGGCAAGATGAGCCCCGAGGACTGCCGGGCCAACCTGCTGAAGGGCAACTACTTCGGCACCATGCTGGTGAAGCTGGGCAAGGCCGACGCCCTTCTGGGCGGCGCTACCTACTCCACCGCCGACACCGTCCGCCCCGCCCTCCAGCTGATCAAGACCAAGCCCGGCGCCCACCTGGTCTCCTCCTGCTTTATCATGAAGCGCGACACCGGCGACGAGGCCCTGCGGCTCCTCTGCATGGGCGACTGCGCTATCAATATCTCCTATGAGGACAGCGTGGACAAGGAGGGCAACGTGACTGTCTCCGCCGCCCAGAAGCTGGCGGAGGTGGCCGTGGAGAGCGCCAAGACCGCCAAGTTCTTCGGCATCGAGCCCAAGGTGGCTATGCTCAGCTTCTCCACCAAGGGCTCCGGCAAGGGCGCCACCGTGCCCCTCAGCGCCGCCGCCACTAAGGTGGCCCAGGAGCTGGCTCCCGAGTTCGCCATTGATGGCGAGATGCAGTTCGACGCCGCCGTCTCCCCCACCGTGGGCCAGCTGAAGTTCCCCGGCTCCGCCGTGGCCGGCTACGCCAACACCTTCATCTTCCCCAACATCGAGGCGGGCAACATCGGCTATAAGATCGCCCAGCGCCTGGGCGGCTACGAGGCCTACGGCCCCATCCTCCAGGGCCTGAACGCCCCCATCAATGACCTGAGCCGGGGCTGTGACGCCGAGGAGGTCTACAAGATGGCCATCATCACCGCCGGTATGGCGGGTATGTGAACCCCTTCCCATTTCCCACTTCCCAAAAGCACGCCGGGGCGGCATGGTGATCCATGCCGCCCCGCTCTTTATCATGCCGCCGCCGTGCAGGTCAGGAGGATATAGGCCCCATAGACCGCCAGCAGCGCCACCCCCTGCCACCGCCGGAACCGTCCCGCCGCCAGGGCCGGGACCAGGGCGATGCACCCCACCAGCAGGCAGGCCGGCAGATCCAGCCGGGCGGAGGCGGCGGTGATGGGCAGGGCCTGCCGGGAGATCGCCGCGCTCAGGGGCAGGATCAGGGTCAGGTCGATGATATTGGCCCCCAGGATGTTGCCGGCGGACAGGGACGCCTGCTTTTTGGCGATGGCGGTGAGGGTGGTGATCAGCTCCGGCAGGGAGGTCCCCACGGCGATGATGGTCACCCCGATGATCCGCTCCGAGATGCCCGCCAGCCGGGCCAGCTCGCTGCCGTTGTCCACCAGCAGATCTGCCCCCCAGAGGATGCCGGCGGCCCCCAGGATGAACTTGATCCCATTGGTCCCGATCTCCCGCCGGCCGATGATCCGGCGGGTCTTCCGGCCCCGGCCGCTCCGCCGGACGGACCGCAGGGCCGAGCTGACGTTCTCCCACAGGAACACGGCGAAGATCGCCAGCAGCGCCAGGGAGACCGGCCCGCTGGTCTCCCCGGCGGCGCCGCAGGCCACCACCAGCGCTGAGGCCGCCAGCATCAGCGCCGCCTTCATCAGGTAGTCCCGCCGCTTGATGGCCGAGGGCATGAACAGCAGGGCGATCGCCATGATCAGGCCGATGTTGGCGGTCACGCTGCCCACGGCGTTGCCGATGGACATATCCACCTTCCCCCTGGCCGCGGCCATGATAGAGACCAGCAGCTCCGGCAGGGTAGTGGCCAGGCTGACGATCGTGGCCCCCACGATCAGCTTGGGGATGCCGCTGACCTCCGCCATCCAGGAGGCAGCGTCTACGAAGAGATCCCCACCCTTGACGATGAACACGACCCCTGCCAGGAACAGCGCCACGATCCATACCGATCCCATCCTCTTTGACCTTCCTTTCTTTTCGCAAAACAGACCGCAAAGCAGATCACAAAACAAAGGGCCCGGCATCGTGCTGTGCCGGATACCCCTATATAACCTATACACGAGTCCCGCGATTTAAGACGGGCCAAGCCAAAAAGATGGACGGCTTTATGATAGGAGAGGGGCGGCCTATGGGAAACACATCCCACAGGCCGCCCCTTTGGCGGTGGATATACGTTTACAGGCTCGGCTCCGCCTCTTTTTTCGCGCCGGCCCGCTGGAGCAGCACCACGCCGCCCACCAGCACCAGGCCGATGATGTCCGACCAGATGCCGGGGATCATCATCCCCAGGCCCCCCGCCAGCAGCAGCAGACGGAAGAGGGGGTTGATGGGCCGGAAGAGGTGTCCGTTCAAGGCGGTGGCCACGCCGAACAGTCCCAGCAGGCTGCTCAGCACGATCAGCACCACCTCATACCACACAGTGTCGATCAGCAGCATGGCCGGGTTCAGAGCGAAGATATAGGGCACGATGAAAGCCGCGATCGCCAGCTTGGTGGCATTCAGCGCCGTTTTCATCGGCGGCGCTTTGGCGATGGCCGAGCCGGCGTAGGCCGCCAGGGCCACCGGGGGCGTGATATCCGCCACGATGCCGAAGTAGAACACGAAGAAGTGGGCCGCCAGCTCCTTCACCCCGATGGCCTCGCTCATCAGGATGGGGGCGCAGGTGGAGGCCATGATGCAGTAGTTGGCGGTGGTGGGCACGCCCATCCCCAGGACGATGCAGCAGATCATGGTCAAAAACAGCGCCACGATCACCTTCCCGCCGGAGACGGAGACGATGGCCCGCAGCAGGGTGCTGGCCAGGCCGGTGGATGTGATGCACCCCGCCACGATCCCCGCCATGGCGCAGGCGGCGGCCACGGTGATGGTCCCCTTGGCCCCGGCCTCCAGGGCGTCGATGGCTTTCATCACGGTGATGTTGTCCGTTTTGTCCTCACTCTTGGTCACGGCGCTGACGATATTGTTGATCAGTCCTACGCCGATGGTCACCAGGATGGCCAGCGCCGCGGAGTAGGCCATGCTCCGGGTGCCGTTGGACACCAGCACCACCAGGACGATCAGCGGCAGCAGCAGGTAGATCTTGGGCAGCAGCTCCCGCAGCTTGGGCAGCTCCTCCCGGCTCATGCCCTTCAAGCCCAGCCGCTTCGCCTCCAGGTGGACGGCGATGAAGATGCCGGTGAAGTAGAGCAGGGCCGGCAGGATGGCCAGCAGGGCGATGTAGGAGTAAGGCTTGCCGGTGAACTCCGCCATCAGGAACGCCGCAGCGCCCATGATGGGGGGCATGATCTGGCCGCCGGTGGAGGCGGCGGCCTCCACGGCCCCGGCGAACTCGCCCTTATAGCCGGTCTTTTTCATCATGGGGATGGTGACGGACCCGGTGGTGACCGTGTTGCCCACGGAGGAACCGGACACCATGCCGCACAGGGCGGAGGAGATGACCGCCACCTTGGCCGGTCCGCCGGAGGAGGCCCCGGCCACGGAGTTGGCCAGGTTGATAAAGAAATTCGATATCCCCGTCCGCTCCAGGAAGGCGCCGAAGATGATGAACACCACGATATACTTCTGGCAGGTGGTGATGGGGGTGCCCAGGATACCACTGGGGCCGTAATAGAGGTCATAGAGGACTTTGCCGAACCGGGTAGTGGAGAAAGCGTAGAGCATCAGCGCCCCCACTACGAACAGGATCGGCAGCCCCACGCTCCGGCGGCACAGCTCCACATAGGCCAAGATGCCGATGATGGCCAGGGCCAGCAGGAAGGGGTCCTTGGAGATCTTGGCATACCCCGCCAGCAGGAGGGCCTCGGCGTTAAAGGCGTAATAGAAGAAGGGGAAGGATCCTATGACCATCAGGAGGATATCGTATATGGGCAGGCTGTTGACCTTCACATGGCCCTTCCGCAGGGGGAAATTCAGGATGCCGATGAGCAGCAGCATCCCCAGGAACATATTCAGCCGGAACTCTGCCTGGTTCCTATCTACCAGGGTCAGATACAGGCAGTAGATGGAGAAGCAGGCCATCACCACCTTGACGATGGTCCTCGGCACGCCCTCCCAGATTCGGACGTTGGACTCCCGGTCATACTTCTTCATGACCTCCTCCACATCGGCGGCGGTGCCCACCTCCGCGGAGTCTGCCATCACTTCTGCCGCCTCCGGCGGCGTTTCTTTTTTCTTCCATAAAGCCATAATCGCTCTCTCCTCTCTCCATATGGGACACACTTCCCAGATAAAAACTGCAAAAACCTTTGCCGCTTTTATCTAAGGAGCGCCTGCTGAAAAGGACTGCGGCGGAGGGACGCTCCGCCGCAGTCCACTAAGGTCATATCTTGCGGAAGGATCATTTGGTGGGAACGGTGTAGCCGTTCTCAGAGAAGTACTGGGCAGCGCCGGGGTGATAGGGCACAGCTGTGACGGAGGCGGCGAAGTCCAAGCTCAGCTCGTTCTTCTTATCGTGGCTCAGGGTATCGATGCTGTCAAAGATGCCGGAGACCACGTTGTAGACATCCCACTTGTCGCAGTCGTCCCGGGCAATGATCACCGCGCCCACCGCCACGGTGGTGGCGTCAGCCTCCAGGCCATAGGCTTCCTTGGCCGCGCCGGAAATGACGTTCTTGCTGTAGTAGGGGGAAGCGGCGATCAGCTTGTCGATATGCTCGTCATCCAGCTCCACCACATAGACCTTCCGGTTAGCGGCCAGGGTGGTCACAGCGGTGGTGGGGGCGCCGGCCACGATGAAGGCGGCGTCGATCTTGCCATCCTGTAGGGCCTCGGTGCTGTCAGCGAATTTCTGATAGGTGGGGGTGATGTCATTCACAGACATATCATAGGCAGCCAGCACGTCCAGAGCGTTGAAGTAGACGCCGGAGCCGGACTCACCGATAGACACGGTCTTGCCCTTCAGGTCCGCTACGGTCTTGATGTTGGGGTCCAGGGTGATGATCTGCACCTGCTCCATGTACAGAGCGGCCACGGTGGAGAAGCCGGTAATGGCCGTTTCAAAAGTGCTGGTACCGTTGTAACCATAGGCCATCACGTCGGACTGGACAAAGGCCAGCTGGGCATCCCCTAAGTCCAAGGCCTCGATGTTGGCCTGGGAACCCTTGCCCACGATGGCGGTGACGGTGGTAGCGGTCCGGTCGCTGATCTGACCGGCCAGCACGGTACCGAAGCCATAGTAGGTGCCGGTCTCGCTGCCGGTGATAAAGGTCAGCTTGCCGCCGCCGGTGGGCTGATCGCCGCCTACGTCGTTGGGCGCATCGCCGTTCTGGGAGTTGTTGGGCTGGTCAGCGTCGGAGTTATCCTTATTGCCGCAGCCGGCCAGCAGGGTGGCCATCATCATGACCGCCATCAGCAGGGACAAAATTCTTTTCATCTTCATTGCAATTTCCTCTTTTCAAGTTTTCACGCGGCTCTCTTGCAGCCACATGCATAGTATACTCCATGTTCCTGCGTATTTCAACCCTTTTTTCTCCAGCTCCGCTGATTTCTGCAAGTTTGCACCAATGGTCCTTCATTTTAGCCGGCTTTTTGCATATCTTGAACAAGAGACCTGCATCCCGCCGGCGGGCGGGCTTTTTTTGTTCACTCCCCACAAAATTTCTTGCAAAAAGTCTCATTATATGTTTGACTTGTGAAGTTTACCGTGTTATCATGAAGAAAAGGTGGTCGATCCGCCGAAGAAACACAGGTGAGGAGGAGTGTTTATGGAGATCTTGCAGGCGGCCATGGCCGGCACACTGGAGTCCAGCGACGCCCAGGTCACAGTGGAGCCCGGTGACGGCAGCGTGGAACTGACGCTGAGCAGCAGCGTGATGAACCAGTATGGCCGCCAGATCAAAGCGACGGTCCTGGAGACGCTGGAGCGGCTGAACGTTTCCAGCGCCAAGGTGACTGTGGTGGACAAGGGGGCCCTGGACTGCACGTTGAAGGCCCGGGTGGAGTGCGCGGTCTTTCGCAGCTGCGGCGCTTCCGCCGAAAATATCCCCTGGGGAGGTGCCATCCGATGATCCCTAGACCCAAGCCCGAGCGGTTCCGGCTCCGCCGGACCATGATGTTCATGAATGCCCAGAAGCCGGGGCTCATCAAGGACGCTTACATCTATGGCTGTGACTCCATCATGCTGGACCTGGAGGACGCGGTGGCGGAGAACCAGAAGGACGCCGCCCGGTTCTCCCTCTATCACGCGTTGAAGACCATCGACTACGGCGACACCGAGGTCATCGTCCGCATCAACGGCCTGGACACCCCCCACTGGCAGGAGGACATCCGGGTCTGCGTGGCCGGCGGGGCCGACGGCATCCGCATCGCCAAGTGCGAGAGCGCCCAGGACGTGAGGACCGTGGAGGCTGCGGTGGAGCGCGCCGAGGAGGAGTTCGGCGTTGAAAAGGGGCGCACCCTGCTGATGGCCGCCCTGGAGAGCCCCAAGGGCATCCTCAACGCCTACGAGATCTGCTCCGCCTCCGACCGGCTCTTCGGCGTGGCGATCTCTGGCGGCGACTTCCGCAAGTGTATGCAGACCAAGTTCCAGTCCGACGGGGTGGATATGCTGGCCGCCCGGGGACAGATGCTCCTAGCCGCCCGGGCCGCCGGGGTCCAGTGCTTCGACACGGTGTTCACCGACCTGGACGATGCCGCCGGCTTCGAGGCCGAGGTCCGCCAGAACAAGGCCATGGGCTTCGATGGCAAGAGCCTGATCAATCCCAAGCAGATCCGTCTGGTCCACCAGATCTTCGCGCCCACGGAGAAGGAGGTCCTCCAGGCGGAGAAGATCGTCCGGGCCTACCGGGAGCAGTCCGCCGCCGGCGTGGGCGTGTTCACCGTGGACGGAAAGATGATCGATATTGCCTTTATTCCCGGGGCCGAGCGGACGCTGAAGCTGGCCAAGGCCTGCGGTATGTATGAGGGGGATCTGTGAGATGAAGAACGCAGTTGGAAGAGACATTCCCGATACCCTGCTGACGGGGGGCCGTGAGGTCTACCAGGGCAAGGGGTACATGGACGGGAAATACATCCAGAAGGCCTCCCCCCGGACCCGCCGCTGTGAAAAGCCCCAGGAGAGCAAGCTCGTAGATACCATCGCCCAGGCCCTCCGGGACTGCGGGGCCAAGAGCGGCATGACCTTCTCCTTCCACCACCACCTCCGGGACGGGGACTTCGTGGTGAACATGGTGATGAAGGCCGCCATCGAGGAGCTGGGGCTGGACGAGCTGACCATCGCCGCCTCCAGCCTGGGCGCGGCCCACGACCCCATCGCCGACTACATCGAGGCCGGCAAGGTCGTCGGCATCCAGACCTCGGGCATCCGGGGCCGGATGGGCGAGGTGGTGTCCGCCGGCAAGCTCAGGACCCCCGCCATCATCCGCTCCCACGGAGGCCGCCCCAGGGCCATCGAGGGGGGCGAGGTCCATATCGACATCGCCTTCATCGCCGCTCCCACCAGTGACTGCGTGGGCAACTGCCGGGGCATCGGCGGCAAGTCGAACTGCGGCTCCATGGGCTACGCCATGACCGACGCCAAGTACGCCGACCATGTGGTGGTGATCACTGACTGCCTGGTGGACTTCCCCAACTTCCCCGCCAGCGTGGAGGCCATCGATGTAGACGCAGTGGTGGTGGTGGACTCCATCGGCAACCCCAAGAAGATCGCCTCCGCCGCCGCCCGCATCAGCCAGAACCCCCGGGACCTGATGATGGCGGAGAACGTGGCCAAGGTCATCGCCTCCACCCCCTACTTCAAGGAGGGCTTCTCCTTCCAGACCGGCGTAGGCGGCCCCTCCCTGGCGGCCAACCTGTTCCTGGAGCAGTATATGGACGAGCGGGGCATCAAGATGGGCTGGGCCATCGGCGGCATCTGCGGGCCCATGGTGGAGCTTTTGAAGAAGGGCAAGGTGGGCAAGGTCATCGACGTGCAGGACTTCGATCTGGACGCGGTGAACTCCATCAACCAGACCCCCGGCCACTATGAGATGAGCGCCAGCCAGTACGCTGACCCCGCCAACAAGGGGGCCATGGTGAACAAGCTGGACTTTGTGGTCCTGGCGGCTCTGGAGATCGACACCGGCTTCAACGTCAACGTCCTCACCGGTTCCGACGGCGTCCTCCGGGGCGCTCCCGGCGGCCACCCGGACACGGCGGCGGGCAGCAAGTGCTGCATCATCGTCACCCCCCTGACCAGGGGCCGGATGGCCACGGTCTGTGAACACGTCGTGACGGTCACCACCCCCGGCGACTGCGTGGACGTGCTGGTGACGGACTACGGCATCGCCGTCAACCCCCTGCGGCCGGACCTGGTCGAGTGTCTGGACAAGGCGGGCATCCCCCATGTGTCCATCGAGGAACTGAAGGACAAGGCCTACTCTCTGGTGGGCCGGCCGGATGATTTGGAGTGGGAGGACCAGGTGGTAGCGGTCCTGGAGGCACGGGACGGCACCATCCTGGACGTGATCCGCAAGATCAAGCCCTACCAGGGCTGATACCATCACAGCGGGGCTGTCGCCTGGACAGCCTCGCTTTTCAAAGGAGCGCCTATGTCCTACCTTTCCCGAATCGCCCCTACGGACCGCCGCCGCCGCGCCCAGGTGGACGCCCTCTTAGAGCAGGAGGGCATCCAGCGGGACGGGAACTTAGACTACACCTGCGGCCTCTTTGACGAGGATGGTGCCCTGCTGGCCACCGGCAGCTGCTTCGGCCCCACCCTCCGGTGCCTGGCGGTGGACCACGCCCACCAGGGGGAGGGCCTGCTGAACCAGGTCCTGACCCATCTGACGGAATACCAGGCGGAGCGGGGCTGCTTCCAGCTGTTCCTCTACACCAAGTGCCAGAGCGCCAAGTTCTTCGGCGACCTGGGGTTCTATGAGATCGCCCGGGTGGACGGCAAGCTGGTCTTTATGGAGAACCGCCGGGACGGCTTCGCCCGCTACTGCCAGAAGCTCTCCCAGCACCGCCGGGGCGATGCCGCCGCCATCGTGATGAACGCCAATCCCTTCACCCGGGGACACCTGTACCTGGTAGAACAGGCGGCAAAGGAGTGGGAGACGGTCCACCTCTTCGTCCTCAGCGAGGACGCCAGCCTGGTGCCCTACCCGGTCCGGTGGAAGCTGGTGACCGAGGGCGTGGCCCACCTGCCAAACGTGGTCTGCCACCCCAGCGGGCCCTATATCATCAGCGCCGCCACCTTCCCCAGCTACTTCTTGAAGGACGCGGACACGGTCATCCTGACCCATGCGGCCCTGGACATCGCCGTCTTTGGGAAGATCGCCGCCGCCCTGGGCATCGTCTGCCGGTATGTGGGCGAGGAGCCGGGGAGCCATGTGACGGCGCTGTACAACCAGACCATGGCCCAGCGCCTCCCGGAGATGGGCATCGACTGCCGCATCATCCCTCGGCTCACAGAGGGGGACACGGTGGTCAGCGCCAGCACGGTCCGAAAGGCCATCCACGACGGGGACCTGGAGGCCGTCCGGCCCTGGGTGCCGGAGACCACCTGGCGCTACCTCACCTCCCCGGCGGCGGCCAGCGTCCTCCAGGCCATCCAGCGGAGCGGCAGCGTGGTCCACTACTGAACTGCCAACAACATAAAGGCCGTCCCATGGCCATGACGCCATGGGACGGCCCCTTTTTCATCTCTCCTCCGCCTCTTTCCAGGCAGCCAGCCACCGGCGCAGCTGCTCGCTGGTCTCCTTCCGGTAGACCTCCCACTTGGGCAGCTCCGTGTTGGCCGCCAGCATGATCCCCAGCATATCCAGCAGCATCTTCCTCGTCTCCTTGTCCATGCCCTTCATAGTGCGGGCCATGGCCGCCGCCGTTTTCCAGCCGTCGGCCATCAGCTCTGTCAGGGTCCGGGCCCCGGTGCAGGTCAGGACTGCGTACAGGCTGTCGGCAAAGACCTCCCGCTGGGCCTCGCTCATATCGTCCACGAAGGTCTGGATGGTCCGGTTGATGTGCTGCCCCTCCTTGGTCATGTCACTGAGGCGCAGGAAGGCCGGCCCCTGGACCTCCCAGCTGAACCCGTCGTGCTGGAGCATCCCCTTCTGGGTGCTGTGGACGATGGTGTAGCGCTCCTCATGGGCCAGCAGCATCCCCACGATGGAGGACTGGGGGACGATGGTGACGATCCTGTCCCGGATGGCCTGGTAGCTCTCCTGCTCCAAGACCGGCCGCTTGAAGCCGGGACCGTCGTTGTTGTAGACCCGCTCCAGCCGGTTCTGGACCCGCTTGCCGACATGGGTAGCGGCGTAGACGGCGAAGTTGCCCCCCTTGGAGTGGCCCCCCACCAGGATGGGGCACCGCTTGCGGCACTGGGCCGCCGCCTTCAGGTAGGCCGCTGCCAGCCGCTGGCCGGGGACGCTCTCCAGGAAGGCCATGTTGAAGTCCTCCTTCCATCCCACCAGGGTATCGTCCGTGCCCCGGTAGGCCACATAGAGCCGCCCGTCCGGCAAAACGAAGGTCACCGCGGCGAACTGGCACTCCCCCTGGAGATCCAGATGGTCCGCCGCGCCCATGACCCCTATCTCCCCAAACCGGGGGCTCTCCGCCGCCCCACGCAGCAGGGGCACGATCAGCTCCGGCACCAGGACCCCCATCTCCACCGGCTCCTCCTGGTGGCGCTGGAAGAACGCCGCCGCGGCCTCCCGGAGGGGCACCGGCTCCCCCTGGCCCAGGTCCGGCACGATACCGGTGAAGTCGATGAAGCTCAGCTCCGCCAGCACCAGATTGTCCACCTCATTGAAGGGCGAGACCGCCAACGGCAGGTCACCCCGCCAGGCGATATAGTCCAATATGTTCGCCATAGTGCCTCCTTCTCCTCTGCACTGTAAAAAAACTCCCTGATGTAGGATGTGTGTCTACATCAGGGGAGTCTCTTTCCTATCCAGGTATCAGACCAGCTCGATCATAGCGGTCTCCGCCGCGTCGCCCCGGCGGACGCCGGTGCGGGTGATGCGGGTATAGCCGCCGTTGCGCTCGGCGTAGTTGGGGGCGATCTCCTTGAAGATCTTCTTCACTACATCCTCGCGGGTCACGAAGGCCATGGCCTGCCGGTAAGCCGCCAGGTCGCCCTTCTTGCCCAGTGTGATCATCTTCTCAGCCATGGGACGGATCTCCTTGGCGCGGGTGATGGTGGTCTCCATCTTCCCCTTGTCCAGAAAATCGGTCACCTGCTGGCGGAGCATAGCCCTGCGCTGGTCGGTCGTCTTACCGAGCTTACGAGTTCCGGGCATATCCGTTCCCTCCTTACAGGATAAAATTCAGTGCGCGTGCAGTTTGCCGCCGGGGGACGCCCCTCAGGCATTCTCCTCGTCGGCCAGGCTCAAGCCCATCATGGTCAGCTTGTTCATGACCTCTTCCAGGCTCTTGCGGCCCAGATTGCGGACCTTCATCATCTCGTCCTCCGTCTTGGAGATCAGATCCTCCACGGTGTTGATGTTGGCCCTCTTCAGGCAGTTGAAGCTGCGGACGCTGAGATCCAGCTCCTCGATGGTCAGCTCCAGCACCTTGTCCCGCTGGGCCTCTGCCTTCTCCACCACGGTGGACTTGGCGCTCACCGTCTCGCTCAGATCCGTGAACAGGGTGAAGTGGTCGCAGAGGATCTTCGCTCCCAGGCTCACCGCATCCCTGGCGGAGATGGTGGAATCCGTCCACACCTCGATGGTCAGCTTATCCAAATCGGTCATATTCCCCACGCGGGTGTTCTCCACGGTGTAGTTCACCTTATACACCGGCGTATAGATAGAATCTACGGGGATCGTGCCAATGATGCTCTGGGCGGACTTGTTGCGGTCCGCGCTCACATAGCCCCGGCCATGGTTCAGGGTGATCTCCATATTCAGAGACGCCCCCGCCCCCAGGGTGGCGATGTGGAGCTCAGGATTGAGCACCTCCACCTCGCCGTCGCTCTTGATGTCGCCGGCAGTGACCTCGCAGGGGCCGACGGCCTCGATGAACACCGTCTTGGCCCCCTCGCTGTGGAGCTTTGTGATCAGACCCTTTACATTCAAAACGATCTCCGTCACATCCTCGGTGACGCCGGGGATGGTGGAAAACTCGTGCTGGACACCCGCGATCTTGATGCTGGTGGCTGCGGTGCCAGGCAGAGAGGAGAGCATGATACGGCGCAGGGCGTTGCCCAGGGTGGTGCCGTAGCCCCGCTCCAAAGGTTCCACCACATACTTGCCGTAGGAGTCGTTTCCAGGGGTCTCGATACATTCGATCTGAGGCTTCTCGATTTCAATCATGCAGTTACCCTCCTTCTCGTGGCAGGCCAGAGGCCCGCTCTCATTTCAATTCCTGGGATGATCGAGGGTACCTTCAAATTACTTGGAGTACAACTCGACGATGAGATGCTCCTGGACGGGCAGGTCGATATCCTCCCGTGCGGGAACAGCCACGATCTTGGCGACCTTATTGTTCTGATCGAAATCGAGCCACTTGGGGATGGGACGGGAGGCGTTGGCCTCCAGGGCGCCCTTGAACTTATCCAGACTCCGGGACTTCTCCTTCAGCTCGATCACATCGCCCACCTTCACCAGGTAGCTGGGGATGTTGACCTTGCGGCCGTTGACGGTGAAGTGGCCATGGCGCACCAGCTGCCGGGCCTCGGCCCGGCTCATGGCGAAGCCCAGACGGTAGGCCACGTTGTCCAGCCGGCTCTCCAGGATCGCCAGCAGGTTCTCACCGGTGATGCCGGCGCGCTTGCTGGCCATCTCGAAGTAGCCCTCGAACTGGCTCTCCAGCACGCCGTAGTAGCGCTTGGCCTTCTGCTTCTCCCGCAGCTGCAGGCCGTACTCAGAGAGCTTCTTGTTCCTTGCGTTGCCATGCTGGCCGGGGGCATAGCCCCGCCGGTCGATGGCGCACTTGTCGGTATAGCACCTGTCGCCCTTCAGGAAGAGCTTCTGGCCCTCTCTGCGGCAGAGGCGGCAGACAGCACCCGTATATCTAGCCATTGATCGCTTACCTCCTCAAATATTAGACACGGCGGCGCTTCGGGGGACGGCAGCCATTGTGGGGGATGGGGGTCACGTCCTTGATCATCGTGACCTCCAGGCCCACGGCCTGCAGCGCCCGAATGGCGGCCTCACGGCCCTGGCCAGGGCCCTTGACGAAGACCTCCACGGTCTTGAGACCATGCTCCATCGCGGCCCGGGCGGCCACCTCGGCGGCGGTCTGGGCGGCGAAGGGAGTGGACTTCTTGCTGCCGCGGAACCCTTGGCCGCCGGAGGAAGCCCAGCTGATGGCGTTGCCCTGGGTGTCGGTAACGGTCACCATGGTGTTATTGAAGGAAGAGCGGATATGGACCTGGCCCTTCTCGATGTTTTTCCGCTCACGGCGGCGGCGAATCACTTTCTTGCCGGTCTTAGGTGCAGCCATTTCCTTTCTCCCTCCTTACTTCTTCTTGTTCGCAATGGTCTTCTTGGGGCCCTTGCGGGTACGGGCGTTGGTCTTGCTCCGCTGGCCCCGCACGGGCAGGCCCCGGCGGTGGCGGATGCCCCGGTAGCAACCGATCTCGGTGAGCCGCTTGATGTCCAGCGCCACGCTCCGGCGCAGGTCGCCCTCCACGATGTAGCCGTGGTCGATGGCCTCACGCAGCTTGGCCTCCTGGGTCTCCGTCAGGTCCTTCACCCGGGTATCGGGGTCGATGCCCGTCTTCTCCAGAATGTCCTTGGCGCTCTTGCGGCCGATGCCGTAGATATAGGTCAGGCCAATCTCGATCCGCTTGTCGCGGGGCAGGTCAATACCGGCAATTCTTGCCATAGCTTTTCAGCACCTCCAAATTTTGATCAGCCCTGTCTCTGCTTGTGCTTGGGGTTCTCGCAGATGACCATGAGCCGGCCTTTGCGGCGAATGATCTTGCACTTTTCGCACATGGGCTTGACGGATGGTCTTACTTTCATCTTCTTACCTCCTACTTACTGCGCCAGGTGATCCGGCCTCGGGTCAGATCATAGGGACTCATCTCCACCGTGACCTTGTCGCCGGGCAGGATTCTGATAAAGTTCATCCTGAGCTTACCGGAAATATGGGCCAGGATCTTATGGCCGCTTCCTATGTCCACCTGGAATGTGGTATTGGGCAGGGCCTCTACGACCACGCCTTCCACCTCGATCATGTCAGATTTCGCCAAGTGTTATCCCTCCTGGTCTGGATCACCTCCCTCGCCCAGCTGGGCAAGGGTCCTGCGAAGTTCGCTGTTTGTCACTTTCTCTCCGCTTCTGATCTTCGCGGCGATGCGGGTGTCGCCGGCGCACACCGCCTGGGTATGCCGCCGTTTCTTCCGCTTGGGCCGCTCCACCCGGCGGACGCTGCCATCGGCGAGCAGGAGGTATTCCCCCTCCGTGTCCACGACGAAGAACAGCCTGCCGCTGTCTCTGCCGGCGGTGGATCGCACTATATCTGCTTTCGCGATTTCCATGGTCCTACTCCGCTAAATGGGGTCCGTCAGAAGCTCCGGCTCCCCATCGGTGATCAAAATGGTGTTTTCATAGTGGGCCGACAGGCTGCCGTCGGCAGTCTTGACCGTCCAGCCGTCGCCCATGACGGTCACATCTGCCGTGCCTGCGTTGACCATGGGCTCTACGGCGATGGTCATGCCCTTCAGCAGCCGGGGCCGCTTCTGCTCCGGCTCCACATAGTTGGGGACCTCCGGCTCCTCGTGCATCTTCCGCCCCACGCCGTGGCCCACATACTCCCGGACCAGGCTGTAGCCGGCCGCTTCCGCGTACCGCTGGACGGCGGCAGAGATATCCGGGACCCGCCGGCCCTGGCGGGCCTGCTTCAGTCCCTCGAAAAAGCTCTGCCTGGTCACCTCGATCAGCCGCATCGCCTCCGCGCTCACCTTGCCGCAGGGGAAGGTGGCGGCGCAGTCGCCGTGGAAGCCGCCGATAAAGGCGCCCACGTCGATGCTGACGATATCTCCCTCCCGGAGGGCCCGCCGGCTGGGGATGCCATGGATGACCTCGTCGTTGATCGAGATACAGACATTGGCCGGATAGCCGCCGTAATGGAGGAAGGAGGGCACAGCCCCCTGTTTCTTGATGAAGTGCGCCACTGCTTGGTCGATCTCTCGGGTCGTTACGCCGGGCCGTACCATTTCCCCTGCCAAAGCACGGGCAGCCGCGGTGATCTTTCCTGCCCGGCGCATCAGATCGATCTCTTGACTGGACTTGAGGATGATCATTTTTCTATCGTTATGCCTTGATCGTCAACACGTCCAGGATCTTCGCCGTGGTGCCTTCCTTGGTGGAGGAGACCTCCACCCGGCGGAGCAGGCCCCTCTGGTCATAGAAGCCCACCAGAGGCTCTGTCTCCTTATGATAGACCGCGAGGCGGGCTTTCACCGTCTCGGGCGTATCATCCTCACGCTGGATCAGCTCGCCGCCGCAGTTGTCGCAGATGCCCTCCACCCGGGGCGGCACAGCCTCCACATTGTAGCTGGAGCCGCAGGAGGCGCACACCCGCCGGCCGCTCATGCGCCGCAGGATCTCCTCCTCGGAGATGTCCAGGGCCACCACGGCATGGATGGGGATGCCGGCCTTCTCCAGGGCCTCCGCCTGGGCGATGGTCCGGGGCATCCCGTCCAGGATGCAGCCCTTCTGGCAGTCCTCCGCCGCCAGCCGCTCACCGATGATGCCGATGATGACCTCATCGGGGACCAGCTGGCCCGCGTCCATAAAGGACTTGGCCCGCAGGCCGACGGGGGTGCCGTTGCGGATCGCGGCCCGCAGGATATTGCCCGTGGAGATGGTGGGAATGTCCAATTTCTTGCTCAGGATCTCCGCCTGGGTGCCCTTGCCGGCGCCAGGCGCGCCCAATAAGATCAGGTTCATACGTTCTCCTTTCCAGCGGGCCCCGGCCTCCGGGCAGGGAGGCCGGGACGAACTCCTTTTACTCCAGGAACCCCTTGTACTGCCGCATCAGCATCTGGCTCTCCAGGGCCTGGACCGTCTCCAGGGCCACGCCCACCACGATGATGACGGAGGTGCCGCCGATGGCCAGGGAGGCGATGGGCAGGATCTTCCCTGCCAGCAGGGGCAGGATCGCCACGATGCCCAGGTAGATGGCGCCGAAGAGGGTGATCTTGCTCAGCACCTTGGCGATGAAGTCGCTGGTGGGCTTGCCGGGACGGAAGCCCGGGATGAAGCCGCCGTTGCGTTTCAGGTTATTGGCGATCTCGATGGGATTGAACTGGATGGTGGCGTAGAAATAGCTGAAGCCTAGGATCATCAGGAAGTACACCACCAGGTAGAGGAAGGACTTGGTGTCGATGGCGTTCAGCAGCGCGTAGCTGAAGGTGCCCTCCGCCGGCGCGGGGAAGAAGGCGGCGACGGTGGCCGGCAGGGAGGCGATGGACTGGGCGAAGATGACCGGCAGCACGCCGGACATGCTCACCTTCATCGGCAGGGTGCTGGACTGGCCGCCGTACATCTTCCGGCCCACCTGCCGCTTGGCATACTGGACGGGGATGCGCCGCTCGGCGTCGTTGACGAAGACGATCAGGGTCACCAGGGCCAAGACGCCCACCAGGATCAGGATGATCCACGCGGGGTGCATGGCCTGGCCCAGGCGGGCCTCCGCGTCCTTGGCGGAGTAGCCCAGGCCGGTCAGGACCTCCATGGTCAGCGTGCCGTCCTTCACGGCGGACCAGGTGTTCACGCCGCTGATGATGCTGCTCACCGCGCTGGGGATCCGGGAGATGATGCCGGCGAAGAGGATCATGGAGATGCCGTTGCCTACGCCGAACTCATTGACCTGCTCGCCCAGCCACATCAGGAAGCTGGAGCCGGCCACGAAGGAGACGATGATCACCAGCGCCGGCCAGATGCCGGTGGCATTGGCGTTCAGCGTGCCGTAGTTCTTCATCATCATATAGTAGCCGAAGGCCTGGAGCAGCGCGATGCCCACGGTGGCGTAGCGGGTGATGGCCTGGATCTTCTTCTTGCCGGCCTCCCCGCCGTCCCGGGCCAGCCGCTCCAGAGCGGGGATGGCCACGGTCAGCAGTTGGATGATGATGGAGCTGTTGATATAGGGCTGGATGCCCAGGGCGAACACGGTGGCCATGGCGAAAGCGCCGCCGCTCATCACGTTGTACAGCCCCAGGACCGTGGTGCCCATGCCCTGAAGATAGGTGCTCAAAGCGTCTACGTTCACGAAAGGCACCGTGATAGCGTTACCGATGCGGTAAATGAGCAAAATCAGCAGGGTGAAAGTGATCTTTTTCCGCAACTCAGGGATGCCCCACGCTTTGCGTACAGTTTGGATCATCTTACTTCACCTCAGCCTTTCCTCCTGCCGCCTCGATGGCCTCCTTGGCGGACTTGGAGAAGGCGGAGGCTTCCACAGTCAGTTTTTTCTCGATCTTGCCGGTGCCCAGCACCTTGTAGCCATAGCGGCACTTGGAGAGGATCCCCTTGTCCAGCAGGACCTGGGCGGTGACGGTCTCGCCGTCCGCGAAGGCCTTGTTCAGCGCGTCCAGGCTGACGATCTCCAGGGGCTTGGCAAAGATGTTGTTGAAGCCGCGCTTGGGGACCCGGCGGGCCAGAGGCATCTGGCCGCCTTCAAAGCCGATGCGCACGCCGCCGCCGCTGCGGGCCTTCTGGCCCTTATGGCCGCGGCCGGCGGTCTTGCCGTTGCCGCTACCGGCGCCCCGGCCCTTGCGCTTGTTCACCTGGGTGGAGCCGGGGGCGGGGGAGAGTTCGTGCAAATTCATACGCTACCTCCTTACTTAGCCTCTTCGACCTGGAGCAGATAGCCGATCTTGGCGATCTTGCCCCGGGTCTGGGCATTGTCGGGCTGCGTGGTGGTGTCGCCGGGCTTACGCAGTCCCAGAGAGTTGGCAGTGGCGATATGCTTCTCCAATCTGCCGTTGAGGCTCTTGACGAGCTTGATATTCAGATTAGCCATGATCGCGCCTCCTTAACCAACGATCTCTTCTACGCTCTTGCCCCGGATGCGCGCGACCTCCTCGGGACCCCGCAGGCTCCTAAGGCCCTGGAAGGTCGCGGAGACCACGTTCTGGGGGTTGTTGGAGCGCAGGCACTTAGCCCGGATGTCCTTGATGCCGGCCGCCTCCATGACGGCACGGACGGGACCGCCAGCGATGATGCCGGTACCGGGAGCGGCGGGCTTCAGGATGACCCGGCCCGCGCCGAACTCACCGATGACCTCGTGGGGGATGGTGGTGCCGGACACGGTGACGTTCATCATGTTCTTCTTGGCATCCTCCAGGCCCTTGCGGATGGCCTCGGGGACCTCGGCGGCCTTGCCCAGGCCGAAGCCCACCTTGCCCTTGCCGTCACCGACGACCATCAGGGCGGAAAATTTCATGACGCGGCCGCCCTTGACGGTCTTGGATACCCGGTTGAGGTGGACGACTTTCTCGATATACTCGCTCTGAGGCTTTTCAAATCTACCAGCCATTTTGTCTTCCTCCTCCCTTAGAATTGCAGGCCGCCCTCGCGGGCGCCTTCGGCCAGCTCGGCAACACGGCCGTGATAGAGGTAGCCGCCCCGGTCAAAGACAACGACATCGATGCCCTTGTCCTTAGCCCGCTGGGCTACTAGCTTGCCCACGGCCCGGGCGGCGGTCTTGTTGCCGCCGAAGCCCTCGATGGCCTTGTCCAGGGAGGAAGCGGAGCAGAGGGTCACGCCGTTCACATCATCGATGATCTGGGCGTAGATGTTCTTCTCGCTGCGGAACACGTTCAGGCGGGGACGCTCCGGCGTGCCGGAGATCCGGGCGCGCACCCGCTTATGACGCTTGAGCCGCTGGGCGTTGGTATCAGGTCTTTTGATCATATCAGCACACCTCCTTACTTCTTCGCGCCGGTCTTACCGACCTTACGGCGGATGACCTCGTCCACATACTTGATGCCCTTGCCCTTATAGGGCTCGGGGGGCCGCTTCTCCCGGACCTCTGCGGCAAACTGGCCCACGGCCTGCTTGTCACAGCCGGAGATCACGATCTTGTTGGGGGCGGGCACGTCGATGGAGATGCCGTCGATCTCGGAGACGGTGACAGGGTGGGAGTAGCCCACGGTGAGCACCAGGTTCTTGCCCTCCTTGGCGGCGCGGTAGCCCACGCCGTTGATCTCCAGCTCCTTCTTGTAGCCCTCGCTGACGCCCACCACCATGTTGTGGAGGAGGGTGCGGGTCAGGCCGTGGAGGGAGCGGTGGAGCTTGTCGTCGCTGGGCCGCTCCACGGTCAGGTGGCCGGCCTCCTGCTTGATGATCATCTCAGGCCGCAGGGACTGGGTCAGGGTGCCCTTGGGGCCCTTGACGGTGACCACGTTGCCCTCGGCCACCTTCACTTCCACGCCGGCGGGGATGGCAATGGGCATTCTACCAATTCTCGACATTTCAAATACCCTCCTTACCAAACGAATGCCAGGACTTCGCCGCCGATATGGGCCTCCCGGGCCTTCTTGTCGGTCATGATGCCCTTGGACGTGGAGATGATGGCGATGCCCAGGCCCCGCAGGACCCGGGGGAGCTCGTCGGCGCCGGCATAGACCCGCAGGCCCGGCTTAGAGACCCGGCGGAGACCGGCGATGGCCTTCTCCTTGCCGTTCACATAGCGCAGGGCGATGCGGATGGTGCCCTGGGTGCCGTCGTCAACGATCTGGAAATTCTTGATATAGCCCTCGTCCAACAGGATCTGGGCGATGGCCTTTTTCATGTTGGAAGCGGGGACGTCTACCGTCTCGTGCTTAGCGTTGCTGGCGTTGCGGATACGAGTCAGCATATCCGCGATGGGGTCTGTGATATGCATGGGGTAAGTTCCTCCTCATTTAGAAGTTACAGCGTCTTGCTGTTGAGGCGGCGAGGTATCTCTATGAATGGTCCCATTCAACGAGACCTTTCGCCGTCCTTTACGAAGGTCGTCTGTCCGCTCACCAAGAGGCCTTGCGGACGCCGGGGATCTCGCCCTTGTAGGCCATCTCCCGGAAGCAGATACGGCAGATGCCGTAGTTGCGGAGATAGGCGTGGGGCCGGCCGCAGATCTTGCAGCGGTTGTAGCGGCGGGAGGAGAACTTCGGCTCCGCCTGCTGCTTTAAGATCATAGATTTCTTAGCCATTTTCTAACCTCCAACTCAGCGCTCGAAGGGGGCGCCAACCAGCTCCAAGAGGGCCTTGGCTTCCTCGTCGGTCTCCGCGGTGGTGCAGATCGCGATATCCATGCCGCGGATCTTGTCGATCTTATCGTACTCGATCTCGGGGAAGATCAGCTGCTCCTTGATGCCCAGGGCGTAGTTGCCCCGGCCGTCGAAGCTGTTGGGGCTGATGCCCCGGAAGTCACGGACGCGGGGCAGGGCCACGTTGAACAGGCGGTCCAAGAACTCCCACATCTTGTCGCCCCGGAGGGTGACCTTGGCGCCCACGGGCATCCCCTCACGGACCTTGAAGTTCGCCACGCTCTTCTTGGCCTTGGTGATGATCGCCTTCTGACCGGTGATGGTGGTCAGATCGCCCACCACGGCCTCCAGGACCTTGGCGTTGTCCCGGGCCTCGCCGCAGCCCACGTTGACCACGACCTTGTCGATCTTGGGGATCTGCATCACGCTCTTGTAGGAGAACTTCTTCATCAGAGCGGGGGCGACTTCAGCCTTATATTTTTCTTTCAGTCTTGCCATCTGTTCCCACTCCTCTCTCAAACGTTCTTGACATCGTCGATGTCCTGGCCGCACTTCTTGCACACCCGCACGCCTACCATGCGCTCCTTGCCGGAGATGGTCTTGGCGACCCGCTTGGTGCCCACCCGGGTGGGCTTATTGCACTTGGGGCAGACGACCTGGACCTTGCTGGCATACAGGGGGGCCTCCCGGCGGACGATGCCGCCCTCCTCGCCCTGACGGCGGGGCTTGGTGTGGCAGGTGACCATGTTGACGCCCTCCACCAGCACCTTGCCGGCCTTGGGCTGGGTGCCCTGGACCTTGCCCTGCTTGCCTTTGTCCTTACCGGACAGGACGACCACGGTGTCGCCCTTCTTTACTTTCATAGCCATTTCCCAGCCTCCTTAAACGACCTCGGGGGCCAGGGACAGGATCTTCATATAATCCTTGTCCCGCAGCTCGCGGGCGACGGGCCCAAAGATACGGGTCCCTCTGGGGTTCTTATCGTCCCGGATCAGGACGGCGGCATTCTCATCGAAGCGGACATAGGTGCCGTCGGCACGGCGGACGCCCTTGGCGGAGCGGACGATGACGGCCTTGACCACCTCGCCCTTCTTCACGGTGCCGCCGGGGGTGGACTTGCGCACAGAGGCCACGATCACATCGCCGATGTTGCCATAGCGGCGCTTGCTGCCGCCCAGCACACGGATGCACTTGATCTCCTTGGCGCCGGTATTGTCGGCCACCTTCAGAAAACTTTCCTGTTGAATCATTGACTGGCCCCTCCTTACTTCGCTTTCTCGATGATCTCGACCACCCGCCAGCGCTTATCGCGACTGAGGGGCCGGGTCTCCATCACCTTCACCTTGTCGCCGACGCCGCAGGCGTTCTCCGCATCATGGGCCTTCAGCTTATAGGTACGGCCAACGATCTTCTTATACAGAGGATGGGCCACACGGTCCTCGATCGCAACGACCACAGTCTTGTCCATCTTATCGGACACGACCTTGCCGACTCTGGTCTTACGAGAGGAAGTTCTTGTCTCACTCATGTCGATCTACCTCCTCTTTCCTTACTTCGCGGCCTGCTGCTCACGGATAATGGTCTTGACTCGGGCAATGTCGCGCTTGACCTCCGCGATCTTCAGCGGGTTGTCCAGCTGGTTGGTCGCGTGCTGCATCCGCAGGAAGAACAGGTCCTTCTTCAAGCCGCTCAGCTTGCTCTCCAGCTCAGCGGCGCTCAATTTCCGGATCTCACGGATCTCACTTGCCTTCATCTTATTCACCACCTAACTGAGAATCCAGGTCCTCGCGGCTCATGATCTTGGTCTTGATGGGCAGCTTGTGGCTGGCCAGGCGCAGGGCCTCCCGGGCCACCTCGTCGCCCACACCGGCGATCTCGAACATGACCCGGCCAGGCTTGACCACGGCCACCCAATACTCGGGGGAGCCCTTACCGGAGCCCATACGGGTCTCAGCGGGCTTCTCCGTCACAGGCTTGTCGGGGAAGATCTTGATCCACACCTGGCCGCCGCGCTTGGTAGAACGGGTCATGGCCACACGGGCGGCTTCGATCTGGTTGCTGGTGATCCAGCCGGGCTCCAAGGCCACCAGGCCGAACTCACCGTATGTGATGCGGTTGCCGCGGGTGGCCTTGCCCTTCATGCGGCCACGGTGGACACGGCGGTATTTCACTCTCTTCGGCAGAAGCATTACTGCGCGCCTCCTTCCTTCTTCACAGGCCGGGGACCACCCTGGCCCTCGGGACGGGGACCACGGGGCGCGCCCTGACCGGCGGGCCGGCTGCCATAGCCGCCGCCTGCGCTCCGCTGGCCGCCCTGGCCAGCGCCGCGGCTGCCATAGGGCCGGCTGCCGCCTTGACCACCTTGACGGTCACGGTTGAAGCCGCCGCCCTGACGATCGCGATTGAAGCCGCCCCGGCGGTCGCCATCCCGGCGAGGCCGGCGCTGGCGCTCCTCATAGGGCTTGCTGGTATCCAGGGTGCGGGGGGTGGTCCGCAGGGTCTGGTGGAGCACCTCGCCCTTGTAGATCCACACCTTCACGCCGATGCGGCCATAGGTGGTGGCAGCCTCGGCGAAGCCGTAGTCGATGTCGGCACGGAGGGTCTGGAGGGGGATGGTGCCCTCGTGGTAGTGCTCCACGCCGGCAATCTCACGGCCGCCCAGACGGCCGGAGCAGGTGCACTTGATGCCCTTGGCGCCGGCCCGCATGGCCCGGCCCATGGCGTTCTTCATGGCGCGGCGGTGGGAGATACGCTTCTCGATCTGAGCGGCGATGTTCTCCGCCACCAGCTGGGCGTCCATATCCGGGGAGCGGACCTCGATGATATTCAGCTTCACCTTCTTGCCGATGAGCTTCTCCACCGCCAGACGGGTCTCCTCGATGGCCTTGCCGTCCTTGCCGATGACCATGCCGGGACGGGCGCAGTGCATGAAGACGGTCACAGTGTCGTTGGCCCGCTCGATCTCGATCTTGGGCACGCCGGCGCCGTAGAGGGCCTTCTTCAGGTAGTCACGGATCTTCTTGTCCTCGACCAGCAGGTCGCCGACCTTCTCGTCACGGGCGTACCAGCGGGAGTCCCAGTCCTTGATGACGCCTACGCGCATCCCGTGGGGATTGACTTTCTGTCCCATAAACTGTAACCTCCCTTATTCTCTCTCCGCCACGGCCAGCGTGACGTGAGAGGTGCGTTTGTTGATGCGGTAGGCGCGGCCCTGGGCCCGGGGCATCACCCGCTTGAGGATGGGGCCGGGGGTGGCGAACACCTGGGAAACGTAGAGCTTCTCCACGTTCATATTGTTGTTGTTCTCCGCGTTGGCCACGGCGCTCTTGAGCAGCTTGCTCAGAGGCTCGCTGGCGGCCTTGGGGGTCTGCATCAGGATGGCCATAGCGGTCCCCACGTCCTTGCCGCGGATCAGGTCGGCTACGATCTGCACCTTACGAGGCGCGATGCGGAGATACTTCAAATATGCCTTTGCTTCCATCTACATCTGCCTCCTTACTTGCCCTTGGTATGGCCGCGGAAGGTCCGGGTGGGGGCGAACTCGCCCAGCTTGTGGCCCACCATATCCTCCTGGATATAGACGGGCACATGCTTCCGGCCGTCATGTACCGCGATGGTATGGCCGACGAAGGAGGGGAAGATGGTGGAGGCGCGGCTCCAGGTCTTCAGCACCTTCTTGTCGCCTTTCTTGTTCATCTCATCCACCCGCTTCAGCAGCTCGGGAGCGCAAAACGGGCCCTTCTTGATACTTCTGCTCATGCTTTCTAAACTCCCTCCTTACTTCGCGTTGCGGCGCTTGACGATGAACTTATCGGTGGGATTCTTGGTCTTGCGGGTCTTGTAGCCCAGCGCCGGCTTGCCCCAGGGGGTCACAGGACCGGGACGGCCCACGGGGGACTTGCCCTCGCCGCCGCCGTGGGGGTGGTCGCAGGGGTTCATGACCGAGCCGCGGACGGTGGGCCGCCAGCCCATGTGGCGCTTGCGGCCGGCCTTGCCGATCTGGATGTTCTCATGCTCGATGTTGCCCACCTGGCCGATGGTGGCCCGGCAGTTGAGGCGGACGATGCGCACCTCGCCGGAGGGCATACGGATCTGGGCGTCAGAGCCCTCCTTGGCCATCAGCTGGGCGGCGGTACCGGCAGAGCGGACCAGCTGGCCGCCCCGGCCGGGGTTCATCTCGATGTTGTGGATCACGGTACCTACCGGGATATTGGCCAGGGGCAGGCAGTTGCCGGGCTTGATGTCGGCGTTGGGCCCGCTGACCACCTTGTCCCCCGCGTTGAGGCCGACAGGGGCCAGGATATAGGCCTTCTCGCCGTCCTCATACTGGATGAGGGCGATATTGGCGGAGCGGTTGGGGTCGTACTCTAAGCGGAGGACGGCGGCTTCCATATCCACCTTGTCCCGCTTGAAGTCGATGATGCGGTACTTCCGCTTGTTGCCGCCGCCCCGGTGGCGGACGGTGATGCGGCCGTAGCTGTTGCGGCCGGCGTTCTTCTGGATGACCTCGGTCAAGCTCGGCTCGGGCTTGGCGTGCTTGTCGATCCCGTCGAAGCCGGAAACTGTCATATGCCGGCGGGACGGGGTCGTCGGCTTAAAAGTCTTAATGGACATCGCTTCGTTTCCTCCTTACACCATACCCTCGAACATCTCGATGGTCTTGGAATTTTCCGTCAGCTGCACGATGGCCTTCTTCCACTCCTTCGTGCGGCCGGGACGGGCGGCGCCCATGCGCTTGGCCTTGCCGGGGACGATCATGGTGTTGACCTTGGCGACCTTCACGCCGAAGATCTCCTCCACGGCACGCTTGATCTCCACCTTGCCCGCCTGGGGAGCGACCTCAAAGACATACTTCTTATCAGCCACGCTGCCCATAGAGCGCTCTGTGATGATGGGGCGGATGATGATGTCATAAGCAGTCATTACGCGAACACCTCCTCGATGGTGGCCAGGGCCTTCTGGTCAACGACCAGGTACTTGGCGTTCAGGATATCGTACACACTGAGGATGGTGGCGGTAGTGGTGAGCACGCCGGGGATGTTCCGGGCGGAGCGGACCACGTTGGGCCGGACCTCGGGGGTGACCACCAGGGCCTTGCCGTCGCAGTTGACGGCGTTCAGGAAGCTCTGGAAGTCCTTGGTCTTGATGTTCTCCATATCGATGGAGTCCACCACGATGATCTTCTCCTCCCCGGCCTTGGCGGAGAGGACGCTCTTCAGGGCCAGGCGGCGGAGCTTCTTGTTCAGGGTGTAGCGATAGGAGCGGGGCTTGGGGGCGAACACGATGCCGCCGTGGGTCCACTGGGGAGCCCGGGTGGAGCCCTGCCGGGCGTGGCCGGTGCCCTTCTGACGCCAGGGCTTCTTGCCGCCGCCGGACACCTCGGCCCGGGTCAGGGCGGACTGGGTGCCCTGCCGGCAGTTGGCCAGGTGGTTCTTCACCACCTCATGGACTGCGGCCATGTTGGGCTCGATGCCGAACACGGCGGCGCTCAGTTCCACCTCGCCGACCTGCTGGCCGGCCATATTCAAAACTTTCATTTACCGCGTTCTCCTTTCCTTAGCGTCTTGCGGAAGCCTTCTGCGGGTTGACGCGGGCGGAAGCCTTCTGCGGGTTGACGCTGGAGCCGGCGTCGCCCTTCTTCACGATGATGGTCTTCTTGGTGGTGCGGATGGTCACCAGACCGCCCTTGGGGCCGGGGATGGCGCCGCGGACGGCGATCATATTCAGCTCCGGGTCCACCTTGACCACGTCCAGGTTCATGATGGTGACCTGCTCCACGCCCATGTGGCCGGCGCCCTTGGTGCCCTTGAAGATGCGGCTGGGGTCGGTGCCGGAGCCCAGGGAGCCCTGGTGACGGGCGACGGGGCCGGTACCGTGGCTGGCCTTCAGGCTGTGGTTGCCATGGCGCTTGATGACGCCGGCGTAGCCGTGGCCCTTGCTGATGCCGGTCACGTCCACATGATCGCCTTCCTTGAAGGCGTCGGCTCTCACGATGTCGCCCACGCTCAGCTCACCCTCGATGGCGAACTCACGCAGGACGCGCTTGGGGGATACGCCGGCCTTGCTGAGGTGGCCGATCTCCGGCTTGCTCAGCTTCCGCTCGGGCACGTCCTCGAAGCCCAGCTGCACGGCGGTGTAGCCGTCCTTCTCCTGGGTCTTCTTCTGGACGACCACGCAGGGCCCGGCCTCGATGACGGTGACAGGGATGACCTTGCCGTCAGCGTCGAAGATCTGGCTCATGCCGACCTTCCTACCGATGATCGCTTTCAATGTATGTTCCTCCTAATAGGTTATTGGTCGGCTTAGATACGGCATTGGGACCGCATTGCTCTGCCGACATGACCTTGTCCGCCTTTTTCTCCGGCGGGCTCGGTTAGCAAACTGACTGTCTTGCTGTCTTTACAGCATCTTGATCTCCGCCTGCACGCCGGCGGGCAGCTGGAGGCCCATCAGGGCGTCCACGGTCTTGCTGCTGGAGTTGGTGATGTCGATCAGGCGCTTGTGGGTCCGGCGCTCGAACTGCTCCCGGCTGTCCTTATACTTGTGGACGGCCCGCAGGATGGTGACCACTTCCTTCTTGGTGGGCAGGGGGATGGGGCCGGAGACGGTGGCGCCGGTGCGCTTGGCGGTCTCCACGATCTTCTCGGCGGACTGGTCGATCACCTGGTGGTCATAGGCCTTCAGGCGGATGCGGATCATTTTCTGAGCCATAGTCTGGGTTCCTCCTAATAAAATGTACAAAGTAAATGCTGCGCGTGTCCTTTACTCTGTACGGCGAGAGAGATTTTCTATCCACCTATCCGTGCGTATCATTCCGGTTCATAAGAAATACCGGCGCAAAAAGGCCGGTATCAGCCCTATGACGCGGCGATCTACGCGGCGCACAGAACTCTCTCAGCCGCCCGATAGTCGGACATACTCCACGGAAGTTACCGGCTCACGCCGCAATCTCCCGCTTCATCGCGGTCGCCTTGGCCGCAGGCATCGCCTGCAACACAAGCTTTGTTAGGATACAGGATTTCCCTCCCCTTGTCAAGTCTTTTTTTGCGTTTTGATCGATTTTTTTCAAAAAGCAGAAAAAGTCCAGGTCTCAGGCCAGATCTTCCCATCTCGTCCCCCGTACATAAGATCCGCCCTGCCCGGTCAGACTATCCCATGGCAAGTCCCAAACGAACGAGCCCAAACGTAATGAGGAGGTATATCGCTATGAACAACTGTCAATGCACCAACAGCGGCGTCCCCTGCGTCCCCAACAAGTCCATCAAGTGTACCGTGGAGCAGTGCGCCCATCACTGCAAAAACGAGCACTACTGCGGGCTGGAGAGCATCCAGGTGGGCACCCACGAGGCCCATCCCACCATGGATCAATGCACCGACTGCCAGAGCTTCAAGCTGAAATGAGCCAGAAGGGCCGGCCTGCGCCGGCTCTTTTGATATCCTATGAACATCGCGACAGATGACTGGGGATCGTATATGAAGAAGGGAGCTTGGCTATGAAAAAACGATGGAAACTATGGCTGGCCGGCGGGGCGGCGGGGGCGGTGAACGGTCTTTTCGGCGGCGGCGGGGGCACCGTGCTGGTACCGATGCTCACCCGCTGGGGCGGCATGGGGGCCAAGCAGGTCTTCGCCACCTGCGTAGCGGTGATCTTTCCGGTGTGCCTCCTCTCCGCCGGGGTCTATCTGCTCTGCCATGCCCTGGACTGGGGGCAGGCCCTGCCCTATCTGATCGGCGGCGGACTGGGCGGCTTTTTAGGGGGCGTGACCTTTGAGAAGGTGCCGGTGGGGTGGCTGCGGGTGCTTTTTGCCCTGTTCCTGCTCTACGGCGGCGTGAGGTATCTCCTGTGAGCTGGCTCCTCCCCCTGCTGACCGGGCTGGCCACCGGGGTCCTCTCCGCCTGGGGCGTAGGCGGCGGGACCCTGCTCCTGCTGTGCATGACCCTCTTCCTGGGGGTGGACCACCGGACCGCCCAAGCCATCAACCTTCTTTTCTTTCTCCCTACCGCCGCCAGCGGCCTGGTGCTCCACAAAAAGAATGGCTATATCGATGCTCCCGCCTGGAAGCAGGCCACCCTTCCGGCTGTGCTGGCCGCCGGACTGGCCGCCTGGGCTGCTATACAGATAGACGTCAGCCTGCTGCGCCGGCCCTTTGGGCTGTTCCTGCTCTACACCGGGGCCTCCACTCTTTGGAAAGCTTGGAAGGAACACAAAAAGAAGTCCGCCGCCGAGTAAGCAGCACTCTGCGGCGGACGTTCTCGCTTATTACATTACATATACCCTATCTACTTCTCAACAGCCGATACGGCGGACCATCTACCGCGCCTGCTCCAGCTTTACCACACGCCGGGATAGGGAGTGGGTGGTATCCTTCAAAAATGCCACATCCTCCTCCAATACCTCCACACGGTCCTTGGGCGCCAATGTATCTCTCAGGAGCGTATGGCCCTCCGCCAGCAGGTCGAGCCGGGGAAGGACGATATTCTCCTGGGTCAGGGCTACCCGGGTAACGGTCTCCTGAAGCCCAGCCACGTCCTCCTTCAAGCAGGATACATCTTCCTTCAGGACAGCTACATCCTCCTTCAGGCCGGATACATCTTCCTTCAGGACAGCTACATCCTCCTTCAGGCCGGATACATCTTCCTTTAGGACAGCTACATCCCCCTTCAAACCGGATACATCCTGCTGCAACCCAACCAGCATCCGGCCATGCTCTTCCAGCGTTTTACCTTGTGCTTCCAGTAACGCTAAGATCTTCTCTTCATTGCTCATTGTGTATACTCCCCTATCCCTCTGATCTCAAAAAGGTACATCCCCTTTGTCCCCGCCAGCCATCAGCGGCACCAGCATAACAAGCAGGCTGGCCTACTGCGCTTTTTCCAGCTTTGCCAAACGCCTGGAAACAGAGTTGTTGATGCCCTTTTGAATCGCGATCTCCTCCTCCAATACCGCCACCTGCTCCTTCGTAGCCAATGTCTCCTGTAGGAGCGTATGGCCCTCCGCCAGCAGATCGAGCCGGGGAAGGACAACGTTCTCCTGGGTCAAGGCCACCCGGGTAACAGTCTCCTGAAGTCCGGCTACGTCCTCCTTCAGGCCGGCTACGTCCTCTTTCAAGCCGGACACATCTTCCTTTAGGACAGACACATCCTCCTTCAAGCCGGATACATCTTCCTTTAGGACAGACACATCCTCCTTCAAGCCAGATACATCTTCCTTCAAGCCAGATACATCTTCCTTCAAGCCAGATACATCTTCCTTTAGGACAGACACATCCTCCTTCAAGCCAGACACATCCTGCTGCAGCCCGGCCAACATCCGGCCATGCTCTTCCAGCGTTTTACCTTGTGCTTCCAGTAACGCTAAGATCTTTTCTTCATTGCTCATCGTACGTCCCCCATTTCTCCCATCTCAAAACACATCTTATCCGATCTTATCCATTTTCATTGACCATCAGCGGCACCAGCACGTCGATATACGTCCCGTCCCGATAGACGGTCATAGGCAGTTCCTCTCCCTCCTGGTAGCGGCGGCGGGCCCGATAGATATCGCTGGTGGTGGAGACCTTCTCCCCGTCTACGGTGACGATATAGTCCCCCGCCTGCAAGCCGGCGGCCTCGCCGCCTAAGCCCTCATCCACGCTCTGGATCTTCAGTCCGCCGGTGCCGTCCTCCAGGATGGTCAGCTCCAGCATCACCTGGATGCCCAGCACCGGCTCCGGGCGGACCTCGCCGAACTGGACCAGGCTGTTGACCACATAGCTGCCGGCGCTGATGGGGATGGCAAAGCCCAGGCCCTCGATGGTGTCATCCAGCTCCGTCGCCACCATCTTGATCGTATTGATCCCGATGACCTGTCCGTAGATATTGACCAGGGGCCCGCCGGAGTTGCCGGAGTTGAGGGCAGCATTGGTCTGGATCAGGGTCATGGTGATCCCGTCCACATCCACGTCCCGGTTGATAGCGGAAACGATCCCATCCGTCATGGTGCCCCGCAGCTCCAGTCCCAAGGGGTTGCCGATGGCGTAGACCGTGTCCCCCACCACCAGGCTGTCGCTGTCGCCGAACTCCGCCGCGGGCAGTTCCTCCGCATCCACCTTCAGCACCGCCAGGTCCTTCTCATAGTCCCCGGCCACATATTCCGCGCTGTAGTAGTCCCCATCGTAGAGGAGGACCTCACACTTCGTCCCCTCCTCCACCACATGGTAGTTGGTCAAAATATACCCATCCGGGGACATGATGACCCCGGTGCCGGTAGCCCCACCCCGGCCTGTGTGGGTGATCACTGCCACCACCGAGGGGTTGACCCGGGCATAGACCTGCTGGGGCGTCAGGGCCGGGCCGTGGTCCTTCCGATAGGTCATCCGAAAGTCCCCGCCGGTAGGATAGGAGGGCATACTGACCCCTTTGTCCTGGCTGGCGCTGGACCAGAAGCCGTCATAGCCCCCGTCCAGGCTGGGGCCGGCCCGATTCATATCCTCCCAGAGGGACACGGCGCTGTAGGCCGCGGCCACGCCCAGGCCGACCAGCAGCGCGGCTGCCAGCAGGCAGACCAGCACCACCGGCCAGCGCCGTTTCTTCGGCTTGGCCCGCCGCTGGGGCGGTGGGGGCAGGCCCACGGCTCTGGGCGGCACGCTCCTCATAGGCGGCTGGAGCGGCCGGACAGGCCGGGCCGCCGTCTGGTCCAGACTGTTGCGGACGCTGGCGCGCCGCCCTAGGGGCCGCCACTCCGCCTCATAGGTCAGTACCACCTCCTCCGGCTCCCGGACATAGGTCAGTACCACCTCCTGGGGTGCTGTACGGTAACTTTCCAAATTTCTCCCCTCACTTCACGAGCTGCATCTCCCCCGCCCGCTGGACGGTAAAGGAGAAGGTGGTCAGGCCGTTCTCACTGGTGGCCCGGATCTCCTCATGGTGCTGCTCCAATATGGTCTTGACGATATAGAGTCCCAATCCCACGCCGTCCTTATCCTCGCTGCGGGACCGGTCGCTCTTATGGAAACGCTCAAAAAGGCGGGGCAGCTCCTCCGGCGGGATGGTGCTGCCGTAGTTGCGCACAGTGACGATGGCCTTGTTCTGGTGGACGCTCAGCCCCAGATAGAGGGCCGTGCCCGGCGCGGCGAACTTCACCGCGTTCTCCAGCAGGTTGTAGACCACCTGGGTGATGAGGTCGTTGTCCCCCAGCACCATCACCGGGTCCTCGGGGATCTCCGCGTCTACATCCAGCCCTCTCCCGTTGATCCGCCGCTCCAGGGAGATGAGCACCCGTCTCATGCTCTCGCAGATATCAAAGGGCGTCTTGCCCTTCATCAGGTCCATGGACTGGAGCTGGCTCACCTCCAGCATCCGCCGCACCAGCCGGTTCAGCCGCTGGCTCTCGTCGCAGATGATCCGCAGGTACTGCTCCTCGTTCTCCTGGGGGATGGCCCCGTCTAGGATCCCCTCGGCGTAGCCGGAGATCACGGTCATGGGCGTTTTCAGCTCATGGGAGATGTTGGCGATGAACTCCCGCCGCTGCCGCTCGGTCTCCTGGAGGGAATCGGCCATGGTGTTGAAGGAATCCGCCAGCTCCTTCAGCTCGGTGATGCCGCTGTCGGACTGGACCCGGATATCGAAGTCCCCCTCTGCGAACCGGCGGGTGGCGGTGACCATGTCCCGCACCGGCTTGGTCTGCTGGAGGGCCGTCACCGAGCTGGCCACTACAGTGATGAGGATGACCGTGACGCAGGTGACGCCGAAGATGCCCAGGAACCCCCGCCACATCTCCGTCAAATTCTCCGCCTGGGTCACCGCCACCACCATGCCCTGGACCGCCCCATGGGGGGCGTAGCAGGGCACCGCCACCACGAAGCGGTTGGAGGGATAGATGTTCAGATCGTCCATCCCGCTGTAGCTCTCGCCCTCCAGCACCGCCTGGGTGATCTTGCCCGGCAGGGACAGCTCCATCCCATCCAGCGAGTCGTCGGTGGTCAAAAGGGTACGGTTCTGGGGGTTCCAGATCAAAAAGTCCGTCTCCGACAAAGAGGCGGCCACCGTGACCAAGGTCTGGAGGTCCTGCCGCCCGTTGGGGAACTCCCCGGCAAGATAGGAGGAGGACAGCTGGGCCACCAGCTCCGCCTTCTCCTGCATCTCGCTCTTCTTTTCCTGCATGATGAAATTGTAGGTGAGGGAGAAGAAAGAGGTGCCCAGGAGGAACAGCGTCAGTGCCACCATGCCGGCGACCAGCGAGAACTGCCGCCAGTAGAAGCTGCGGAAGCTGGCCAGGGCGTCTCCCCTCCAATCGCCCCGGTCCCGCCGGTCAAAGCACTTCAAATTTATACCCCACGCCCCAGACCGTCTTCAGCGCCCAGGCGGGACTGATTCCCTCGATCTTCTCCCGCAGCCGCTTGATGTGGACATCCACGGTCCGGCTGTCGCCGAAGTAGTCAAAGCCCCACACCTCGTCCAGCAGCTGGTTGCGGGTGTAGACCCGGTTGGGGGTGGCGGCTAAGTGGTAGAGCAGCTCCAGCTCCTTGGGCGGAGTGTCGATGCGCTTGCCGTCCACCAGCAGCTCATAGGAATCCAAGTCGATCACCAGCTTGTCGAAGCTGAGGCGCTTGCGGGTGTCGTCGGGGATCTCCGTCCGGCGGAGGACGGCGTTGATTCGGGCGATCAGCTCCTTCATCTCAAAGGGCTTCACCAGGTAGTCGTCGGCCCCCATCTCCAGCCCCGTCACCCGGTCAAAGACCTCGCTCTTGGCGGTGAGCATGATGATCGGCGTCTTGGCGCTCTCCCGGATCTTCGCGCAGACGGACCAGCCGTCCATCACCGGCAGCATGATATCCAGCAGCACCAGGTCCGGCTTCCACTCCCGGAAGCTCTCCACCGCTGAACCGCCGTCATAGCAGGCCTTGACCTCAAAGCCCTCCTTCTCCAGATACATACGGATCAGATCGGAGATATTGCCGTCGTCCTCCACGACCATGATCTTACGGGCCATTTTTCCATCCTCCCTGTCGCCCCGCCGCCAGCGGCGGGCATAAAGATCTATGATAGGTATTATAATCCAGCGGCCCCTTATTTGTTGAACGATCTGTAAATTCAGCGCCTCACCGGCAGCCGACGATCTTGTTCTCCCCGGCCCGCAGGCCCCGGATCAGGGCGGACAGGGCCCCGCAGCACTCGTCAGTCCCTAAGAGGGCCGCCGTCTGCCGCTGGCGGGCGGCGATCCGGGCCAGCACCGTCTCCGCCCGCCGGCCGGAGTTGACCCCCAGGGCGGAGAAGTCCAGGTCGAAGCGGAGGGTCCCCGCCCCCTTATCCGAGAACACCAGCCCGGTGCAGACGCAGGCCGCCCGCCACAGTGCCTCCTGCCCCCGCTCGATCTCCTGGGGCGTGTCGGCCCGGAGGGCCAGGGTCTGCCCCCCGGCCACCAGGGAGCGCACCAGGTCCGGCATGGTCTCCGCCTGGTCCGGCGTCAGGAGGAAGGTCCCCTGGGCCTGGTAGATGGTGAAGACCGTGAGCATCTGCTTGGCCGCCGCCTCCTCCGTGACCAGGACGGCCAGCGCCACCCGCTGGCCTTGGACGCTGGGCACATCGGTCCCGCCCTGCTCTGGCGGGTCCGGCTCCACCGGCTCTACCGGCTGGGGCACGGCGGCCTGGCTGTCCTCGATCTCCCGCAGGTAGGCGTTGTAGGCGGTGCGCATAAAGGTGGTGCCGGAGTCGATGAAGTAGAAGTCGCTCAGCACCGCCTTGTCGCTCTTGATTCGGATCACCGGGGCGATAGAGGTGGCGATATAGCTGTAGGTCAGGCCAAAGAAGGTGCAGACGGTGTCCAAGGGGAAGAACACATGGCCGCTGCGCTCCACCGCGGCGGCAGAGTAGGTGCTGCCCCGGTTGTCATAGCACTGACCGGCGGCCAGGTCGAAGGTCAACGCGCTGCGGGCAGTGAAGAGGACGAAGGTCTGCTGGTTGGGGCTGCTGGTGATGCCCAGGTGGCGCTTGTAGGTATCGGAGAACACCACATCGGAGACATAGAGCCGCCCGTCGGACCAGAAGGGCATAGTCTCCTGCTCCAGGGTAACGAATTGGTCGTTGACCGCCACAAAATAGACGCTGACCGCCGCCCGGCTGGGCGTATAGGCGGACAGCAGCAGGGCCAGCGTCATCCAAAGGGCTGCCAACCGGCGGAGCTTTTTCAAGGATAGATCCTCCCCTCTCCCGATCTTATCCCTATCATAGCACATTTCTCCCCCGCTTACAATCCCAGAATCTGCGGCCCGGCCCTTTGCAGCTCCCTTTTCCGGCCCGGCACCAGCAGCGCCCGCTCCCCCAGGGCCTCTGGCAGGGCAGCACGGATAAAAGGGCCGGCAGCTGGATATGTCCACCCAGCCGCCGGCTCTCTTATGCTCGATCTCAGCTCATGCCCAATTTCATTTGAATCTCTCTCCAAGTCGCGATATAGGCCTCATCCCCCTCAGCCGCCTCCTGCATGGCGGCGTCCAACGCAGCCAGAGAGTGGTCGTTGGCCCACTGCCTCAGCTCCTCCACGATCTCCTGCCGGTAGACCGCAAGAGAGCCGTACACCGTATCATCGATCCCCTCATGGGCGGGGAGCTGGACGCTGTCGCCCTGGCAGCGCTCCAGCAGGAGCCGCAATTTTCCAGGCATCAGCAGCTCTGTTTCTGCCAGGGACCGGGAGAACATCTCCTCCAGATAGGGTATATCGTCAACGATCCCCTTCCCGGCCGTTGCCCGGTGGCTCCCCGTTGCCTCTGTCGGCCCATCATCGAAGATGACCAGCACAAAGGGCTCCTCCTTGTCATAGGGCAGGACGCTGTCCTCATCCGGGTCGGTGACGCGGATATGCTCGATATGGGTCAGCTCCTGGGGGAGCTCATCTGCCAGAGAGCGGCCCAGCACGCCGGGGGCGTCCATAGGGAGCCTGGTAGAAAAGCCTTCCGGCATCGAAGCCCCCTCATGGTCATAGGTGAAGCTGCGGGTGGTCTGGTCGATGGGGACCAGGATATCCGAGGTGACATGGACGATGGCCAGCGGGCTGCTGAAGCAGTCCGCCAGTCCCACCGCCGACAGCGCCTCCCACCGGGCCGTGTCGCTCTTATCCGGGAAGTTCTCCTGGACCGGCAGGAACATGCCTACGACGAGCTTCAAAAAGAAGGGCGCATCGTCTCTCTCCGCCGCCATGGGAAAATACTGATGGAAATTGAAATACACGTTGCTGATAGGCGCGGTGGCGATGGCGGCGCAGTTCCCCATCTGCAAGGCGGAGAGCATCAGCGCCGTATAGCCGCCGGCGCTGCCGCCTACGACCGCGATCCGGCGCCGGTCGAACACCTCCATGCGGCGGAGCGTGTACAGCGCGGCATTGTTGAACACCAGGTCGTCATCTGTCAGCGCCCCGTTGTAGGCATTGTCGAAAGCCGTGGGAGACGCCACCGCCCACCCCTTCCCCAAATACCGCCGGAGCTCTGCGGAATCCTCCGCCATCTCGTAGTGAGGGACATAGATCAGCGGCATCGGAGGCTACGCCTGCTCCGGCAGATAGAGCCGGATGGGGCGCGTTTCCACCGTTCCCGCCTTCGTGATATACCGAACATCCACCGTCCGCTGCTCCACATCCTCCAGCGGCGGCAGGCCCTCCGTCTGGGTCTGCATCGTGAACAGCTTGGAAAAGTCCTCCCAGTTATCGCCTAATGCCGACCGGAGGATATTTGACAGGACAAAGATCACGGCCGCGGCCAGGACCGCTGCGCCCAGTAGGATGACGCCGATCGTCTTGACAGCTTTTTTCATGTGCAGGCCCCCTTACTTGACATCCATTTGAGACAGATGTATCATCCGTTTGTGCTATGATAGCTTGAAACGCCGGCCGCGTCAAGGATCCCGGCAAAAATGAGACAAAGAAGGGAGATCTGTATCATGGAGGGGAGATATGTGGTGAAACAGATCGTCCAGAGCCTGCTGGAGCTTCTGTCAGAAAAAGAGCTCCATGCCATCACGATCACGATGATCGTCCAGAAGGCCCAGGTCGGGCGAGCCTCTTTCTACCGCAATTTCAGCAGCAAGGAGGATGTGATCCGCCAGCATATGGCCGGGCTGCTGAAGGAGTGGGGGGAGGCATACGAGGCGCTGGGCCGGCTGGACGAGCTCCTTCCAAGTCTGCTCCGCCACTTTTATAAGCACCGGGACTTTTATCTTCTGCTCTATAAACGCGGTCTGTCCCACTATATCCTGGATGCTGTCCGGGGCGCGATGGACTTTTCCGGGAAGTCCGATGCAGAGGTCTATTCCCTCAACTGGTTCGCAGGCGGTCTGTATGGTGTCGTGACGGAGTGGATGCGGCGGGGCATGGAAGGCCCGCCGGAGGAAGTGAAGAGGATCCTGCAAGCCGGCCAAGCCGAATCCTGAACCGCCCATCCATTTGACACCACCCGCCGCCTGTGCTATACTGCCCTGGTCCTTTTCTTTTGGGGCAGTCTGTCAAAGGACCTATGCCCGACACAGGAAGATCGTAAACAGGAGGCAGCAGATATGTTTCGAGATATGCGCAGAAAAAAGCAGCTCTTGCCCCAGGAGGAGGCCCTTGCGGTCCTGGAGCGGGGGACCAACGGCGTGCTGGCCCTCTCCGGTGACGACGGGTACCCCTACGCGGTGCCCATCAGCTACGCCTACCGGGACGGCCGGCTCTACTTCCACTGCGCCAAGACCGGCCACAAGCTGGACGCCATCGCCCGGTCGGACAAGGCGTCCTTCTGCGTGGTGGACCAGGACCAGATCGTCCCGGAGGAGTTCACCACCTACTTCCGCAGCGTCATCGCCTTTGGCCGGATCCGGGTGCTGGAGACGGAGGAGGAGCGGCGGCGGGCGGCGGAGGCCCTGTGCGCCAAGTACGCCCCCGGCCTGGACTCCGCCGGGGAGATTCGCAAGAGTCTGCCGGCCATGGGGGCGCTGGAGCTGACCATCGAGCATCTGACCGGGAAAGAGGCCATCGAGCTCCACCGGCAGCGGGGACAGGGGTGATCTGGCCATGAGCGCGACCGTAGGACTGCCCCAGGGGATGCTGTACCACCGGTACGGCCTGCTCTGGAGGACCTTTTTTCAGGAGCTGGGGATAGAGACCGTCCGCAGCGGCCAGACCACGAAGGAGATCATGGACCGGGGTGCCGCCCTGTGCGTGGACGAAGCCTGCCTATCGGCCAAGATCTTCCTGGGCCATGTGGACGCCCTGGTGGGCCGGTGTACCTATATCCTGGTCCCCCGGGTGAGCAGCTTCGGCCATAAGCGGATGATGTGTACCCGCTTCGAGGCCATGCCGGACATCGTGCGCAACGTGTTCCGGGACCGGGGACAGCAGTTTTTGCACTACGACCTGGATGTCAACCAGCACCACGATGAACCGGACGCCTTCCTGGCGCTGGGAACGGCCCTGGGGTGCACGAAAAAGGCGGCGAAAAAGGCCTATGCCGCCGCCAAAAAGGAGGAGCGCCGGCGGTATAAGGAGCGGGTGGCGGCGGAGGAGGCCCTCTACAAAAAGGAGGGGATGAAGATCCTCATCGCCGCCCACAGCTACGTCATCGAGGACCCCTATCTGGGCCGGCCGGTGCTAGACATCCTAAAAGGGCTGGGCGCCATCCCCATCCGGGCGGACCTGACCGACCGGGAGGCGGCGGTGAAGCGTAGCGCGGAGCTGTCGCCCACCATCAAGTGGGAGATGAACCGTGAGATCCTGGGGGGCCTGGCGGCCCATTGGGACCAGGTGGACGGCATCGTCCTGCTGAGCGCCTTCCCCTGCGGGCCGGATTCCATGGTCAACGAGATCATCCTGCACCAGATCCGGGACGTGCCCATCCTCAACCTGACCCTGGACGCCCAGAGCGGCACGGCGGGGGTGGAGACCCGGCTGGAGAGCTTCGTGGATATCATCCACTTTAAGGAGGGGACCCTATGACGCCCGGACCGATCGCCACCGGCAAGAAAAAGATCGCCTTCCCCCGGGTGGCGGACTACAGCGGGGTCTTTCGCTACTGGGTGGAGCAGTGCCTGGACCAGACCTATATCCTCCAGCCCAAGTGTACCCACCACACCCTGGAGGTGGGGGCCCGCTACAGCCCTGACAGCGTCTGCACCCCCTTCAAGACCGCCCTGGGCAGTATGATCGAGGCGCTGGACCTGGGGGCGGACACCCTGGTCATGAGCCACGGCCTCTGCCGGCTGGGCTACTACGGGGAGCTGATGGAGCAGATCCTCCGGGACCTGGGGTACCAGTTCGAGTTCGTCAACTTCGCCGCCTACAGCACCGGGCGCAGCAAGGACCTCCTGAAGGGGGTCAAGCAGCTCGCCCCCAAGATGAAGGCCGCCCGGTTCTTGACCCATGTGATGGACGGGGTGAAGATGTGCGCCTATATCGACGATATCACCTCTAAATATTACCAGAACTGCGGCTTCGACCCCTCGGGGACCTACCGGGCCGCCTTCAAGCGGTTCCTCCGGGCCATGGACATGGTCCACAGCCGCCCGGAGATCGACGAGGCCTACCGGGAGGCGTCCTACGCCTTTGCCCAGGCCCCCCTGGACAAGCCGGAGCGGCCCCTGCGGGTGGGGGTCGTGGGGGAGTTCTTCACGGTGATGGACGCCTTCTCCAATCTGGACCTGGAGCAGACCCTGGCGGATATGGGAGTGGAGGTCCACCGGTGGATGAACGTCAGCAACCGGATCTTCCACTATCCGGGGGAGAAGAACCTGAACGTGGAGATCCGGGACCTGTGTACCTACGAGATGGGCCCCACCTCCACCGCCACCATCTGGGCGGCCCGGAAGTACGCCCGCCGGGGCTTCGACGGCCTGATCCATGTGAAGTCCGCCGGCTGCACCCCGGAGATCGACGTGATGCCGGTGCTCCAGACCATCGGCAGGGAGGAGAAGATCCCCATCCTCTATCTGACCTACGACGTACAGACCGGCGAGGCGGGACTGATGACCCGGCTGGAGGCGTTTTACGATATGCTGGCTATGCGAAAGGAAGTGCTGTGACCTATGGAGCATGTGTATCTGGGCATCGACGTGGGCTCCATCTCCACCAAAGGGGCCATTTTGGATAAGGAGAACAAGATCCTCTCCAGCGCCTACATCTGGACCCGGGGCGACCCCATCGGCGCGGTGAAGGAGCTGGTGGGCCGGCTGGAGAAGACGTTCAACAAAAAGAAGTATCAGATCGTGGCCACCGGCGTCACCGGCAGCGCCCGGAAGCTGGTGGGGACCATCGTGGGGGCCACCATGGTCAAGAATGAGATCACCGCCCACGCCGTGGGCACCACCACCTTCTATCCCCAGGTCCGCACCATCCTGGAGATCGGCGGCCAGGACTCCAAGATCATCCTGGTGGAGAACGGCGTGGCGGTGGACTACGCCATGAACACCCTCTGCGCCGCCGGCACCGGCTCCTTCCTCTCCAGCCAGGCCAAGCGGCTGGGCATCGAGGTGGAGGAGATCGGGCAGTATGCCCTTCAGTCCACGCACCCCACCCAGATCGCCGCCAGGTGTACCGTGTTCGCAGAGAGCGACCTGGTCCACAAGATCCAGATGGGCTATCCTCGGGAGGACATCATCGCCGGGGTGTGCAACGCGGTGGCCGCCAACTACCTCAACAACGTGGGCAAGGGGAAGAAGATCGTCTCCCCTGTGGTGTTCCAGGGGGGCGTGAGCAAGAACGCCGGCGTGGTGGCCGCCTTCGAGCAGATGCTGGGCTGCCAGGTGATCGTGGACGAGAACGGCCACCTGATGGGGGCCATCGGCGCGGCGATCCTGGCCCGCCGGGGCAATACGCGGCAGGTCTTCGACTTCTCCATCGAGGATGTGGAGTTCCACACCCGGGAGGTCTCCTGCTCCGGCTGCTCCAACCACTGCGAGGTGGTCTGCGTCTACCGGGACGGCCGTCTGATCGACAGCTGGGGCAACCGGTGCGAGCGGGGCGCCGTGAAGGCGTGAGGCCGGGCGTTTTTTGATCGAATATCCATTTTTTCAACAAAAAAACGAGATCCGCAGGCATTTCCTCCCTGCGGATCTCGTCCTCTTTTTCCCTGGTATGAACGCCGGTCCGCCGCGCAGACTAGCGCTATATGATGTCTGATGGCAAAAGGGGTGGGGCGCATGAAAAAATGGGCAGCGGCGGTCCTCTGTCTGCTGTTCCTGCTGCTGTCGCCGGCGCGGGAGCTGCGGCTGGCCTCCCAGACCGGGGAGCTGGCGTTGGATAGGGCCATCGCCCTCACCTTTGACGACGGTCCCAGGGCCTCTACCACCTCCCGCCTGCTGGACGGCCTGGCCCAGCGGGGCGTCCACGCCACCTTCTTCCTGATCGGCGAGCAGATCCCGGGCAACGAGGCCATCGTCCAGCGGCTGGCCCAGGAGGGGCACCAGATCGGCGTCCACACCTACGACCATATCCGGCTGGAGGGGGAGAGCGCGGAGACCGTCCGGCAGCAGATGGCCCGGACGGACCGGCTGCTGACGGATCTCTTAGGACCGGGGGAGTGGTGGCTGCGCCCGCCCTACGGCCAGTTCACCCGGCGGGAGGCGGCCTGGATCGACGTACCGGCGATCCAGTGGACCATCGACCCGGAGGACTGGCGCTACAAGGACGCGGAGCGGGTGGCCCGCCACATCCTCCAGCAGGCGGAGCCGGGGGCCGTCATCCTCCTCCACGATATCTACCCCACCAGCGTGGACGCCGCCCTGGCGGTGGTGGACGCCTTACAGGAGCAGGGGTATACCTTCATGACGGTGGAGGAGCTGTTCCAGTCGGCGGAGATCGAGCCGGTCCCCGGTGTCCTCTACCGCAGTCCGGCAAAGCCTATGTGGGAGCTATGAAAGAGCCCCGCGTCCAGCGGTCGAACTGGACGTGGGGCTCTCGATTCAGGACATCACGCTCAGGATGTTCAAGACGACGGTCAGGACGATGAACACAGCGCCGATCCACTTGGTGGCCCGGGCCAGCTTGGCGTCCATGCTCTTAGCCTTGCTCTTGGCCAGGAAGGAGTCGGAGGAACCGCCGACGACGCCCAGGCCCTCGCTCTTGCCCGACTGGAACAGGACGGCCAGGATCACCGCCAGGCCGGTGAGCAGCTGCAAAATGGTCACAAACATGGTCATACTAGAAAAAACCTCCCCGAATGATGATACATATAAAGCTGTATGGCCTGTACACGGACCTACAGCATACCACATCCCCCTCTAAATTGCAAGGCTTTTTTTGTTTTTCCACCTAACACATGGTATGCTGTTGAACGCTCTTTATCATTTGCCCATTCTTTCACCGTCTCCCTGTAAGGTCCCGGGCCGTTTTCCGTCTTATAGGGTGAAGGCGCCTTTAGCTCGAACCGGGAGGGGGGATCCTATTGGAGGACAGTCAGATCATAGCGCTCTATTGGCAAAAGGACCCGGACGCCATCACCGAGACGGCCCGCAAGTATGGCCGCTACTGCTTCACGATCGCCGAGAACATCCTCCACGACCCGGAGGACTCCGAGGAGTGCGTCAACGATGCCTGGCTCCGGGCCTGGAACGCGATCCCGCCCCAAAGGCCCGATAAGCTCCAGCTGTTCTTGGCCAAGATCGTCCGCAACCTGGCCTTCGACCGTTTCCAGGCGCGGCACGCGGAAAAGCGGGGCGGCGGCGAGACCGCCCTGGTGCTGGAGGAGCTGTCGGAGTGCCTGGCCGGCGGGACGGACGCGGAGACCGTCTACGCGGCCCAGGAGCTGGAGCAGTGCGTCCGGCAGTTCGCGGCCTCCCTCCCGGAGCGGACGGCCGGCGTGTTTCTGCGCCGGTACTTTTTCACCGAGCCGGTGGCGGACATCGCCAAGCGCTTCGGCCTGACGGAGGGCCATGTGATGGTGCTCCTGAGCCGGACCCGCAAAAAGCTGCGGGCCCATCTTTTGAAGGAGGGATACCTGTGAACAGGAACGATCTGTACCGGGCGTTCAGCGGAGTGGACGATAGCCTCTTAGCCCGCAGCGAAACGCCCCGCCGGCGCTCCTACCGGCGATGGGGGACGCTGGCCGCCTGTCTGGTGCTGATGGCCGGCGTGGCCTTCGGGGCGTTAGCTGCCGAGGCAAAGGAGTACACCGCGGCAGCGGCGTTCTTTGCGGACAACGGCCTGTCTATGGAGGGGCTGAGCCGGGCGGATGTGAAGGCGGTGTACCGGGACATCACCACAGAGCGCTTCACCTATGACAAGACAGCGGAGGTCATCCAGCGGGCCGTGCCGGGACTGGAGATCCACCAGCGCCAGCCCACCCCGGAGGAGCTGGCGGCGGCGTGGGACCGGAACGTATGGCTGAACGCCCAGCCGAAAGCGGGAATCAGCTATCAGCTGGACTATCTGGAGAAGCCGGACGAGGCTCTGGGTTTCGATGTGCTGGACAGGAGCATTTTGGAGTGTTACCAAGACGGTGAGCTGCTCTGGACGGCGGAGTTCCCCGGCCTGATGGTGTTTTCGGACGGCGTTCTTCACACCCCCTCTGGGACAGCGGTCTGGGGGCAGAACGACCGCTGGTCCAGCGAAGAGCCCATGTATTCCAGCGTGGCCCGGTTGGACGAGGACGGGAACATCCTGTGGCAGCGCCAGCTGGATCACGGATTCAAAGATGAATATATCTCCCAGGTGGTGGACAATGGGGACGGCACCTGGGCAGTGATCAGCCGGGGGGACTTCGAGTACCTCTGCCTGAGCCAGTACGACACCGATGGGAACGAGCTGAGCGTCCGCAAGACGGAGGCAGGCAACTTCGGCATCTGGAACGTGGTCCGCCTGGGGGACGGCTACCTGGCCCAGCTGGGGAGCATCACGGACGGCGAGACCGCACGGCTGGTCAAGCTGGACCGGGAGGGGAACGCCCTGGACACCTTCACCTATGAGGGGGAGGACTGTGACTACTGCATCCGGGATATGATCGAGTTCGGAGGCCGGGTGTACCTGTCCGCCTACGCCGTGCCCAAGCAGACAGATGAGGGCGGGCGGTATGAGATCGCCGGTATCCTGGCCTACCTGTTTGACAACATGGACCGGGTGATCTCCAGTGAGGAGCTGACCCCTATGATCCGGGACAACTACACGGCAGTGCTGCTGCTCTGCGATCCCCAAGGCGGCGCGCCGGAGACCTTCTACTCCGTCAAGGGCTCCTTGGGCGCCGGCCTGACCGTGAACGAGGCCGGGGAACTGGTCTGGGAGGTGGAGAGCGTGGCGAACACCTTCTTCTCCCCCGCCACCAACTCCTTCACCATCGGCGGCACCAGCCAGGTGTTCCGCTACACCTTCGATGCCGCCGGCGCCCTCCTCTCCCAGGAGGACACTGGAGAGACGGTGCCCTACCGAAGATGATCCGCCGCTTTTTGTTGCTTTCTTGCCGCCGCTATGGGCCCTCCCATGGCGGCGGCTCTTTTGCGTTTGTCCACGCTCTTGCGCCCCGCCCAGATCTCCGCTATAATAGACCATCAGACTTCTCCGGCCCTGCCGGAGGGGAAGGGATAGGGTGGTGGATATGATCAAATTCGCGGTCTGCGACGACGAGCCCCTGATGCTCCGGGAGCTTGCCGGACATCTCACGAGCTATATGGAGGCCCGGTCTGCCGCCTGCTCCGTCAGCACCTTCTCCAGCGGACAGGCCCTATTGGAGAGCGGCGGCGGCTTTGACGCGGCCTTTCTGGATATCCAGATGGCCCAGCCGGACGGGATGTCCACTGCCCGGCTGCTGCGCCAGCAGGGGGAGCGGGGCCTGCTGGTCTTTGTCACGGTCCTCCGGGAGCAGGTCTTTGACGCCTTCCAGGTGGAGGCCTACGACTACCTGCTCAAGCCCCTGGACCCCAGCCGCTTCCGGCAGACGATGGACCGCCTGCTCCGGTCGCTGGAGCGGCGGGCCCCCAGGGCCCTCACGGTCCGGCAGGGCGCCGGCTGCGAGATCGTCCCCCTGGCCGATATCGTGTACTGCGAGGTCCTGGGCCGCAAGGTCTACCTCCACAAGAGCGACGGCACGGTCACTGGCTGCTACGAGAAGCTGGAGGACCTGGAGCGCCGCCTGGACAGCCGTTTCTTCAAATGCCACCGGAGCTATCTGGTGGATCTCGACTATGTCCGCGGCTATCGGGACGGCCAGGTCCTGCTGCCCCAGGGGGCGGCGATCCCCGTCTCCCGGCTGCGGGAGCGGGAGCTGCGCCAGGCTCTGCTGCGCCGCATGAAAGAGAGGGAGCTTTGATATGGACTGTTTCCCCCTGCTCATAGATGCCCTCTATTTCACAGGGCAAGCCCTGCTGCAGCTCCTTTTTGCCAGCCGCCTGACCGGGAAGGCCCTGCGGCTCTGGATCCTCCCAGTCTATCTCTCCCTGCTGGGGGCCATCGGGCTCTTCTTCGCCCGGCTCAGCGTTGGCGGCGTTCTCGCCGCCGGCGCCGGTGTGCTGGTCCTCTACGCCGTGAGCCGCCTGGGCCTGAAGGCACCGCCGCTGGCCGCCTGGCTGGCCGCGGTCCTGGCCTTTTGCGTCTCCCAGCTCTCCGCCGGCATCGTCAGTGCCCTGGAGGCCGCCCTCTTCCCCCGCTATATCGGCGCTCCCCTGCTGTATCCCCTGCTCCTGGCGGCCCAGGTCCTCTTCTTCCTCCTGTGCGCCGGCTGCTATGCCGCCATCCTCCGTCTCCTGTCCTGGACCCAGGACAGGCAGATGCCCTATATCTCCCTGCTGCTGTTCCCTGGCCTGTTCTGCCTTGCCGTTGAGCTCTATATCCTCCAGACCGCCTACAGCTTTTTCGCCCCCTCCTCCTCTTTGGAGGAGCTCGGGAAGCAAGGCACCCTCCTGCTCCTCCAGGTCTTGGGGCTGGCGGCCCTGCTCTGCGCCCTGTATGCCTACCGCCGCCTCTGCCAGGGCTTCCAGGCCCAGGCGGCCCTCCAGTCCCTGACTCAGGCCGCCCAGGCCCAGAAGGTCTACCTGGCCGAGGCCCGGCTGCGCTGGGAGCAGACCCGCGCCTTCCGTCACGACATCAGGAACCACCTGTCCGTGCTGGACGGCCTGCTCCGGGGCGGACGGCTGGAGGAGGGGCGGGCGTACCTGAAAAAGCTGGAGGCCGTCTCCAGTGCCCTCTCCTTCCCCCACCAGACCGGGGACCCGGTGGTGGATATCCTCCTGGGGGAGAAGCTGGGCCTGGCAAAGGAGATCCAAACGGAGGTATCCCTGGTCCTGCCCCCCTCCTGGGGGATCGACAGCCTGGACCTGTGCGTGATCTTCGCCAACGCCCTGGACAACGCCATCGCCGCCTGCCGCGCCGGCGGCGGTCCTCCCTCGATCCGCATCACCGGGCAGCGGCAGGGGGACCTCTACCTGCTGGCCTTTGAGAACACCTGCCCGGCGGGCCCTCTGCCCCCGGCGGGGACAGGCCTGGCCAATATCCGGGCGGCGGCGGAGAAGTACCAGGGGGCGGTGCTGGCGGAAAAGACGGACCAGCGCTTCTCCCTCCATGTGCTGCTGCACATCCCCTGACCGCTTTTTTGCGCCATGTCTTGAGACTTTTTTGAGGATCAGGTGGTATACTATCCTGCCAAAAGGAGGCGAGCAGCTTGCGGCCCACACTATTGATCGTAGACGACGAACCGGGCATCGTGGACACGATGCGGACCTACTTCTCTCCCCAGTATGAGGTCCTGACGGCCTACAGCGGCCAGGAGGCGATCCGCAAGGCCCAGCAGCAGCCGGACCTGATCCTGTTGGACATCCAGATGCCGGGGACAGACGGCCTCACCGTCTGCCAGACCATCCGGGACCATATCGCCTGCCCGATCCTGTTCCTGACGGCCCGGATCGAGTCCGCCGATCAGATCGCCGGTTTTCAGGCGGGGGCCGACGACTATATCGTAAAGCCCTTCGACCTGGACGAGCTGTCCGCCCGGATCGCCGCCCATCTCCGCCGGGAGCGGCGGCGGGCCAGTCCCTCCGTTGTCCGCTTCTTCGGCGAGTGCGCGATCGACTACCCCGCCCGGACCGTGACCATCCGCGGGGAGGCCGTGCCCCTCTCCCGGCGGGAATTTGATATCCTGGAGCTGCTCAGCCTCCACCCGGGGCAGGTGTTCGACCGGGAGCGGATCTATGAGCGGGTCTGGGGGATCGATGGGGCGGGCAGCAGCGATACGGTGATGGAGCATATCCGAAAGATCCGGGCCAAGCTGGCCCGCCATACGATGCACAGCTATATCGAGACGGTCTGGGGGTGCGGCTACAAGTGGAACGGTTAAAGGATATGCCCCTGCGGCGGGCCTTCTTTCTCCTGACCGCCTGCGGCCTGCTGGCAGCCCTGGCCCTGGCGGCGGCGCTTTGGGCCGGCTGCTGGACCCTCTCGTCCCGGTATCCCTCCGGCGGGGTGATCATCGGGAGCAGCGGCGTGGTCATGTCCCTGCCAGAGCCCACGCCGGAGCAGCTGCGGTCACGGGCAGCGCTGGACCTCATCCCGCTGCTGGGCTTCGTCCTGCTCCCGGCAGCGGGGCTGGCGGCGGCCGCCGCCCTCTTTTACCGCTGGAAGCTGCGGGAGCCCATCGAGCTGCTGCTGGAGGGGACCCGGCGCATCCGGGCCCAGGACCTGGACTTCACCCTCCCCGCCCTCTCCGCCGACGAACTGGGGCAGGTCTGCGGGGCCTTCGAGACCATGCGGGCCGAGCTGCTGCGGACCAACCGGGCCCTGTGGCAGCAGGCCGAGGAGCGCCGGCGGCTCAACGCCGCCTTTGCCCATGACCTGCGCAACCCCATCACCGTCCTGAAGGGCAGCGTCAAGCTCCTGCGGCAGGACCCCGCCGACCGGCAGGCCCTGGACCGGCTGGAGGGCTACACGGCCAGGATCGAGCAGTATGTAGAGGCCATGAGCTCCATCCAGCGGCTGGAGCAGCTGCCGGTGCGGGCTGGGCGGGTCTCCTGCGCCGTCCTGGGCCAGGAGCTGGAGGAGACCGCCCGGCTGCTGGCCCCAGCCCTGGCGGTCTCGGTCGCCCTTCCGGCGGCAGAGGACCTCCGACTCGACCACGGGATCTTCCTCACCGTGGCGGAGAACCTGATCGGCAACGCCGCCCGCTATGCCCGGCGGTCCCTCCAGATCGGCCTGGCGGTCCAGGGGGATACCCTCGCCCTGACCGTTGCGGACGACGGCCCTGGCTTCCCGGCGGCGCTCCTAAAGGATGGCCCCCAGCCCTTTGGGAAACGGGAGGCGGACGGAGCGCATTTCGGCATGGGCCTCTACAGCAGCGCCCTTCTGTGCGTCAAGCATGGCGGCTCCCTCCGTCTGGAGAACGCTGGCGGCGGGTCAGCCACGGCGGTCTTTCATTTGGACGGCCCGTTTTGAGAGATTTTTGAGATATCTCTGCTACACTCTCCTTATACCACATAAGGAGGGTGTTTTTATGAACATCGAAGCAAACGAGCTGTCCAAGGTCTACGGTGAGGGCGAGAACCGGGTCGTGGCCCTGGACCAGGCCTCCCTGACCATCGCCCCCGGCGACTTCCTCTCCATCATGGGCCCCTCCGGCAGCGGGAAGAGCACGCTGCTGCACCTGCTGTCCGGCCTGGACCGGCCCACCAGCGGCCGGCTGACCTATGACGGCAGGGACATCTACGATCTGTCCGACAAGGCCCTCTCTGCCTTCCGCCGCCGGCGGATCGGCTTCATCTTCCAGCAGTTCCACCTGCTCCCCGTCCTGACGGCCCGGGAGAACATCCTCATGCCCCTGCTGCTGGACAAAAAACAGCCGGATGAGGACTATCTCCAGGAGCTGGTCCAGCTGCTGGGCATCGGCGACCGGCTGCACCACCTGCCCCATGAGCTGTCCGGCGGACAGCAGCAGCGGGTGGCCATCGCCCGGGCCCTCATCGCCAAGCCCGATGTGATCTTTGCCGACGAGCCCACCGGGAACCTGGACAGCCGGAGCGGCGGCGAGGTGATGGACCTGCTGCGGGCGGTCCAGGAGAAGCTGGGGACGGCCCTGGTGGTCATCACCCATGACAGCCGCGTGGCGGCCATGGCCCAGCGCCGCCTCACCATCGTGGACGGGGTGCTGTCGGAGGTGGCCGCGGGATGAAACGCTATCATACACTGGCTCTGAAGGAGCTGCTGGCCCAGCGGGTCACCTCTGTTCTGATCCTCCTGGCCATCGTCCTCTCCACCATGATGACGGCGGCGATCGGCCAGTCTATCGGGGTGCTGTCCGCCATGCGGCAGCAGCAGGCCATCGCCATCGGCGGGGACCGCCACGCCAGCTTTGTCCAGATGGACGCGGAGCAGCTGGAGGCGCTGCGGAACGATTCCCGGCTGTCCTTCGTGGGCAGCTTCGTGGTGCTGGGCAGCGTCCGGTTGGACAACACCCTGCTCCTGGGCCTCAGCGAGTTCCAGGAGGACGTGGGCGCCGTCTACCCCTCCATCTCCGCCATCCGTGAGGGCCGCCTGCCGGAGGCCCCTATGGAGATCGCCCTGCCGGAGGACGTGCTGGGGTATCTGGGCTTTTCGGGAAAGCTGGGGGACACCCTGACCCTCTCCCTCTCCAAGGCCCTGCGCCACGGGGTGATGACCCAATCCTACGACTTCACCGCCAGCTTCACCCTAGTGGGCGTCACCGAGAGCAGCTACCTCGCCTACGCCGCCGGCACCGTCAACGGCATCGTAGGACCGGGGACGGCGGAGGCCCTTCTGCCAGCGGCATACCTCTACTACAACGTGGATATCCGTGTGGCGGACAGGGGGACCTTCCAAGCCACCATGGACGACCTGACGGCGAGCCTGCACGTCCATGAGCTGGACACTACCTACAACATCCCCTACTTGGAGGCCCTGGGCATCCGGTACAGCAAGGAGGCCGCCGATACGGTGTCCTCCTCCAGCGTGGGCTTCCCCTTTATGATGGCGGCGGGCATCCTGGTGGGAGCGCTGCTCCTGCTGGCGGCGGGGCTGACGATCTATAACATCCTGAAGATCGCCGTCTCCCGGCGCGCCACCCAGTATGGCGTCCTCCGGGCCATGGGTGCGGACAGGGGCCAGCTCTATCTCCTGGTCACCGCCCAGGTCCTTCTGCTGTGCGCCGTGGGCATCCCCGTAGGGCTGCTGCTGGGGACCCTGTCGGCCAAGGGCATCCTCACCGCCGCCACCGGGCTCCTATCCCCGAAGATCTTCCTGGCCCGGGACACCGGCGAGCTGAGCCGTATGATCGAGGAGAACAGCGGCGGGAAGGGGCTGTTCCTGCTGGTGAGCGCCGCCGTCACCCTGCTCTTTGCCCTGGCCGCCGCTCTGCCCGCCGCCAGGTATGCGTCAAGGGTGGCCCCCACCGTGGCGATGGCGGGACAGCCGGTCAAGATCCGGCGCCGGCACCGGAAAGCGCAGAAGATCCGCAGCTTTGAGGCGTTCTACGCCCGGCTGAATCTAAAGCGCAGCCGGGGCCGCACGGCGATCACCATCGCGTCCCTGGTCATGAGCATCACCGTATTCATCGCCCTGCAAAGCGCGGTGGGCCTGCTAGACGCCGCCGGAGGCGGCGTGGCCGAACACTACGGGGACTACTCCATCACCAACGAGACCGTGGGCTTCTCCCCGGAGGAGTACCAGACCATGGCGGAGGACCCCCGAGTGAAGGAGCTGACCGCCATGCAGTTCTCCCGCTATGAGCAGGGGGCGGACGGCTATCCGGCGGGCATCGGCTTCAGTCTCCGGCTCCAGCCGGCGGAGAGCTTCCAAGTGGTGGGGCTCAACGGGGCCTACTGGGACAAAGCCTTTTCCGCCCTGCCCGCCGAGGTCCTGGCAAAGTTGAAAGCCGGGGAGGGCTGCATGGTCCGCAACCCCCTGCCCCTGGTCTTTGAGGGGGAGGAGATCCCCCGCACCAGAATCCAGACCGGTGACACCATCACCGTGGCGGGCCGAGAACTGACGGTGCTGCATACCCTGGAAGGCTACGACACCTATCTGAGCGTGGGGAACAACGGCTTTATCAACGGGGTGCAGATCGTGGTGAATGAGGACCTATACGCCGCCCTTACGGGAAAGACGGCCTATAACTGGCTGCTGCCCACCCTGGCAAAGGACGTAGACCGGGCGGACTTTGACGGGACCGTGGAGGCCCTGGCGGGCCGGGTCCCCGGCACCCTGTGGCTGTCCTATGAGGACACCGACCGGCAGCTGGCGGAGAGCTTCGCCCAGATCCAGCTCCTGGCCTGGGGCCTGATTCTGTTCGTGGCCCTGATCGGTCTCTTGAACATCGTCAACACGGTCTATACCAATATCCACACCCGGGTCAAGGAGATCGGTATGCAGCGGGCCATCGGTATGGATACCGGGAGCCTGTTCCGCGTCTTTCTCTGGGAGGGGGCCTACTACGGCCTGGCCGCGGCGGCGATCGGCAGCGCCGCCGGGTATCTCTGCACCATCATGATAGAGGCCGCCACGACAGACGCCCTCCAGCTGGTCCCGCTCCCGGTCCTCCCCATGGCGGAGGCCGCGGTGCTGGCGGTAGCCGCCTGCCTGCTGGCCACCTGCGTCCCTCTGGGAAGGATCGGCAGGATGAGCGTCGTGGACTCCATCGAAGCGGTCGAATAGTGGTCGAATAAAAGAGCGCCCCCATGCTCCTTTGCGGAACATGGGGGCGCCTTTGGCGTTTCTTTAATAATTTTCAGCGTGGACCTCGAAATACGCCTGGGGGTGGGCGCAGACAGGGCAGATCTCCGGGGCCTTCGTCCCCACTACGATGTGCCCGCAGTTGCGGCACTCCCACACCTTGACCTCGCTCTTGGCAAAGACCGCCGCCGTCTCCACGTTTTTCAGCAGCGCCCGGTAGCGCTCCTCGTGCTGCTTCTCGATGGCCGCCACCATACGGAACTTCGCCGCCAGCTCCGGGAAGCCCTCCTCCTCGGCGGTCTTGGCGAAGCCCTCATACATATCCGTCCACTCGTAGTTCTCCCCGTCGGCGGCGGCGCCCAGGTTCTCAGCGGTGGTGCCGATGCCCTCCAGCTCTTTGAACCACAGCTTGGCGTGTTCCTTCTCGTTGTCCGCGGTCTTGAGGAACAGGGCCGCGATCTGCTCAAAGCCCTCCTTCTTGGCCTTGGAAGCAAAGTATGTATACTTGTTCCTCGCCTGGGACTCTCCGGCAAAGGCTGCCTCCAGGTTCTTTTCGGTCTGTGTGCCTGCGTACTTGCTCATAACGATCTCCTCCTGATCTGCTGATAGATTTAGAACGCATTTTTATGCGTGTCCTACATAGACAGTGCGCTTCCTAGCCGCGCCCTTTTATGTGACGTCTGGATGGTCCTCCCGCTCCCGGCAATCGGGGCACAGGTAAAAGACTTTCAGGTCATACGAGAGGAAGTCCTCGCCTAATTGCCTGCGCAGCGAGGCCGTCAGGTCCTCAAACGAGATATCCGCTAACCGGCCGCACTTCTGGCAGACCAAGTGGTCGTGCTTGACCAAACGGTCGTATCTGTCCGGCATATTTTCAACGGAGACCCTGCGGATCGATCCGGCCCTCCACAGCTTGTTCACATTGTTATACACTGTAGCCAATACGATCTTTGGATACCGGCTCTTCATCTTCGCATATATTTGCTCTACCGTCAGGTGCTCCACGGAGTGGATGATGATATCGCGTATCTCACGTTCATATGTCATCATATGACCACCATCCCGTCCCTAGATTTAGAATTAGAATAATTCTAAATTCTGAAAGTATCTTAGCACACATTTTCCCATTTGTCAAGCATTCATGGGAAACGATTTGAAAGATCCCGATCATACTGTAGGATAGTGTTCTGTGCGATTGGTCACCAAGAGGTGACTAAGCAACAAAAAAGTGCGTACTTGTTTTTCGTACAAGGATACAGTAGGATAAAAATGCGGACCGGGAAACAGGTCCGACGAATATCACTGGAGGTACATGATGATGGCGCTTTCTGATCTGTCCGGCTGGACCGCTTCTTCCTGCGGCGCATCCGACAAGCCTACTGCCTGCGGCGCTGCTGACAAGCCGGAGGGTACGCCCGGCAAGCCCGAGGAGAAGCCTACCGCTTGCGGCTCTGCCTGCGGTGCCGGCGACAAGTGAGGCCGGCCCCCGGCAAGGGCTGGCTCTGCCGGGGGATCTTCCAAATGGGACCGGCGCCTGCTGGTCTTTACATAAAACAAGAGGATCACGATATGAAACAGTATTTTTCCTTCCAATGGCACATCACGGACGAGTGTGACCAGCGATCCTGCACCGCCGGTCCATCCGGCGGTTTGCGGAAAAGCAGATCGAGGAGAAAGACTTGCAGCTGATCTTGCAGGCGGGGCTGTATGCGCCCAGCGCGGGCGGACGGCAGGGCGTCCTGTTCGCTGTCTGCCAGGACAAAGAGGTCAACGAGCGCCTGGGCCGCATCAAGCGGGCCAACTCCCGGCCCAGGATGGCGACCGCCACCAGCTATGTGTCCAGAGAGCAGCCCAGCATCGCGGACGACCCCAATTTGAAGAGCGCCTTCTATGGCGCGCCTACGGTCATCACCCTGTTCGCGCCCAAAAACTTTCTGTTCGCGGCGGAGGATTGCGCGGCCGCCGCAGAAAATATGATGCTGGCCGCGGATTCCCTTGGCATCGGGTCCTGCTATATCGGCCAGGGCTGGACCGCCTTCGCGGACCCTTACGGACAGAAGATCTTGCGGGACTGGGATATCCACGTTGGCTGCTATGCGGTCATGCAGCTCCTGCTGGGCTATCCCAGAGAGGGGGACAGCCACCCTGCGCCAAAGCCCCGGCAGGGGGATCGGGTGCTGCGTTTTTGAGAGAGGAGCGATACGATGGACGCAAAGACCTGTTTGCAAAAGCTTCGATATGTGGGCGTGCTGGCCTTTGCCACAGTGGACGGGCAGGGCGCGCCCCAGATCCGCAACATCAGCGCCATCCACTACGAACCAGAGGCCATGTACTTTTTTACGGCCAAGGGCAAGGACTTCTGCCGCCAGCTGTTGGCTGACGGGCGGGTGCAGATCCTCGGCTACACAAAATATAAAGAGATGATCCGGCTGTCCGCCAGGGCCAGGCCGGCCTGGGAAGGGGACCAGCAGAAATGGATCGATACGATATTCGAAGAGCAGCCCTACCTGTCCAATGCGTACCCAGGCGACACCCGGAGGCTGGCCGGCATCGTGTTTGCGATCACGGACGGGGAGATCGAGTATTTCGATCTGGGCGTCCACCCGATCTTCCGGGAGCGCTACACCATCGGCAGCGGGTCCATCACCGAAAAGGGCTATCAGATCACAGATGCCTGCATCGGCTGCGGGACCTGCGCCGTGCACTGCCCTCAACAGTGCATCGAGGCGGGGACGCCCTATCAGATCCAGCAGGCGCATTGCCTGCACTGCGGCAACTGCCACGCGGTCTGCCCTGTCCAGGCGGTCAGACAGCGGGGATAACGGGCCCTACCTTCGGCTGAGCCCCCGTCCGGCGCCCCACTCCTCGGCCCTGCGGGTGAAGGTAGACCGGGAGATGCCCAGCTCACGCCCCGCCTGGACGGCGGAGATCCGCCCGGACCACCACTCCTCCGCCAAGCCCTCGAACCGCTCCGACATGGAGAGACGCTTCGGGCCGAACCGCACGCCCCGGGCCTTCGCCGCCGCGATGCCCTCCGCCTGCCGCTGGCGGTTGAACTCCCGTTCCGTCTGTGCCACATAGCTGAGCAGCTGGAGGACGATATCCGATATCAAGGTCCCTGTCAGGTCGCGGTCCGCGCGGGTGTCCAGCAGGGGCATATCCAACACCACGATGGCCACCTTCTTCTCCTTCGTCAGGCTGGCCCACTGCTCCAGTATCTCCTCGTAATTGCGCCCCAGGCGGTCGATGCTCTTGATGACCAGCACGTCGCCGGGCTGGAAGAGCTGCACCAGCTGCCGGTACAAGGGCCGGTCGAAATCCTTCCCGGACTGCTTCTCTATCGTGATATGGTCCCGTTCCACACCAAAGCCCTGCAAAGCCGCCAGCTGCCGGTCCTCTCTCTGCCCCTTCGTCGATACGCGGACATAGCCGTAGGTCTCTCCTGACATTTCGCTTCTCCTCCTTAAGAATAAGATAAAATGCCAGTCTATTTTAGCGAAAAATATCCGGGCCGTATATCGGCTGACAGCAAAAGATCAAAGCAACTCGTTGGGACGACCGCCCAACGAGTTGCTTTTGTGTGTATAGCAGGCCATACTGCCGCGTTTATTTGACCATCAGCTTGACCAGCCGCTGCATGATGGCCGCCACTTCGGCCCGGGTGGCGCTGCCGGCGGGGTCCAGGACACTGCCGCCCTTGCCGCCGATCAGGCCGGCGCCCACTGCCCAGGTCATGGCCTCCTTGGCCCAGCTGGAGGTCTCGCGGCTGTCACTGAATTTGTCCAGGCTGCCGCTCACCTTGGTGTCCAGGCCAACGCTCTGGGCATACCGGTAGAGCATCGCCGCCAGCTGCTCCCTTGTCACGCCCCCGGCGGGGTCGAACCCGTCGCCGGTGCCTTTGACGATACCGTTCTCACTGGCCCAGGCCACGGCATCGCTGTACCAGGTCCCGGCGGGGACATCGGTGAAGTTGGCCGTACCATGGGCCTTGGCGTCCTCCAGGCGGTACAGCACCGTAGCCACCATGGCCCGGTCCATCTTGCCGTCTGGGGCAAAGTTCCCGCCGCCTACGCCGCCGAACAGCTCATGGCTGCTGGCAAAGGCGATGGCCTCCTTGGCCCAGTGGCCGTTGGCGTCAGCAAAGGTCTTGGCCTTGTCCACCACCTTCACGGTGCAGCTGCCGTCCACCAGGCCGGTGACGGCCTTGCCGTCCAGGACCGACTTCTTGATGATGGTCTCTCTGCCCTCCGTGTCCACCAGCACCAGCACACTGCCCGGCTCTGCCTCGGCGGGGATGCTCACGGCGATGCCGCCGGTCAGGGCGTCCACCGTCTTCCCGTCTATGGCCACCTCTATCCTCGTGCCGTCCTCCGTCTTTCCAGCGGATATGGTGACCGTCCGTCCGCTCTTCTCCGACAGCTCCCGCAGGCCGCCGGCGGGGATGGTCACATCGGCGATGGCGGTCTTGACCGTCAGGTCCGCACCGGTGTCCTTCACCACATCGCCTATACTGCTCTTGGGAAGCGCCACATCGACTGTATCGGCCTCGCCCCGCACCTGGGGAGCGATCACCAGGGCCCCGGCCCCATCCTTCTTGGTCTGGGCGATGGCGGCCTCCATTTGGTCTGCCGTGATGGAAACACTGGCTTGGCCCTTCTTGTCCGCCGTGACAGGGGGCGCGATCTCCACCGGCGGCGGGACGGTCTCGCCGGTGCTGCCGCCGGCGTTCCCGCCGGTCCCGGAGCCGGAGGGCGTCACGTCCTCCGCCTCCTGCCACTTGTTCGTATCGTCCGTACTGTCGGTATGGTCGTCCACATAGCGCCAAATGATGGCGTCGCCGTCCTTCGGCCAGTAGTACCGCAGGCTCACGCCGGGATAGCTCCCGTTGACCAGGTATTTCCAGCCGCTGTAGGGCCCGTTGTCGAACTCCCGGAGCCAGTAGCCGCCCAGGACGGAGGGGGCCCGGATGCCACTGATATAGCCGGTCTGGTTCTCCTCAAAGGGCAGGCCGTGCTCCTCCAGGGCCGCCTGGAAGACATCGTAGACCGTACCGCCCTTCTGAATGGTGACGGACATAGTGCGGATCCAGGTAACATATGTCTCATGGTCCGCTACGCTGTCGTGCTTGGTATCGCCTATCAGGCGGAAGGTGACGGTCATGGTATCCTGGGGCGTGCCTGGGGCATCGCCGCCGGAGGCGATCTTCTTCAGCCCCGTCAGGGCGGCGGCCAGGGCGGCGTCTGCCTCCTGCAATGCTGCCTCGCTGGCGGCCTCGCTGTCCAAAACGCTCTGGGCGTTCTTGACAGCCGTCTGTAGGACCGCCCAGGTCTCCGGGGTATAGGCGGCCTCCCGAAGCGCCGCCGCCTCCGCCAGGCGCTGGGCCAGCACGGAGCGGATATCCGCCGCGTCGGTCAGGTCATACAGGCGGGCCGCGCCTGCCGTAAAGCGGCGGTACGCCTCAAAGGCCATCAGGACCTGGGTAGTGCTCATGGGCTGGGCGCCCTGGTCGTTGGCGTAGTGCTTGTAGCCGCCGCCGGCATGGGCGAAGCTGGTGAGGTTCGTCAGCAGGTTCACCGCTACGTTGCGGACAAAGCCGTTCTTGCTGTCCACCGGGTCCAGGTCCAGGGCGATCAGCGCCAGCACCACCTGGGCGGTGGATTCGGCGTTGCCGTCAAAGCCGCAGTTGGAGCTCATCCTGCCCCGCAGCCAGGAGAGAGCCTTGTCCACCGATTCCTTCACATCCTGGCGGGCGGCGCAGTAGGGGGCCAGGGCCTGGACAGCCATGGCGGTCATATCCACGCTGGCGGTGCGGGCATCGTTGAGGCCAAAGCCGCCCTCGTCGTTCTGATAGCCCACGATCAGCTCCGTGATCAGCTTGTCACGGGTCCAAGGCGCGTTGGCCGGCACGGTGTATCCCCGGCTGTCCAGCGCGATCAGGGCCCACATGGGCTCGTTGCCGCCCTCGCCGATGCGGGTGCTGGTATAGAGCATCTCCACGAAGTTCAATCCCCGGAAGTCCGCCGCGTTCATGCCCAGGGCCCCTAAGGTGAAGGCCACCCGGGCGATGGTGGTGGGCTTCATAGCGGTCTCGTTGGGGTCGTTCTTGTAGGTGTCCTCCACCGAGCGCAAGTAGGCATCGATCTTGTCCTGGCCGATGGTCTGGCCGGAGCGGCGCAGGCTGAAGATCTCCCACTCGCTCCCATAGACGTAATTGGAGGCGATGCCGGTCAGATAGCCCTGGCCATTGGCGATGCCCGCCGCCGTCAGGGCGGCGTTGTCAGCGGGGGCCAGCGCCGCCCCCTGCTCCACCGTGACGGTGAAGGTGACCGGCTGCGCGCCGCCGGTCTGGTCCTGGGGGGTACCGGTGACGGTAACGGTCCCAGCTGTCACGCCGTTCAGCCGGTACCGGGGGTTGGCGACACAGGGCTTGCTCCCCTGGCCGTCCTCCTCCCAGACGCCCAGGGCGCCGTCCCGGACGATCTCCACCTCGCCGCCGTTGGCGCTGGCGAAGGTCCAGTCCATGGCCGGTTCGGTGACGGCCCCGCTCTTAGTCCCGGTAAAGGTGATGGGCAGGGAGATATCCTCGTTCTCCTTCACCGTGAGTGCCGCCGGGGAGACGCTCACCGACTGCACCGGGTTCTGGTACTCGATGGCGATCGTGCTGGTCCCCTCTACCCGGGGCTGCTGGCCATCGGCCGCCACGACGGCGGTCAGGGTGACGGTCCCGGCCTTGTAGGGCCGTACGGCCCGGAGCATACTGGACACATACTCCGCCACGGCAGGATCGCTGGAGGTCATGGTCCACTTATCCCGATAGCTGGCGTTATCGGGAAGCACCACGACATTGCCCGCCCCATGGGAGAGGGTCAGATCCAGGAACTGGCCCATGTTCTCGCTGTTGGGGTTGTGCTGATGGACGGCATAGGTCCCGTGGGGAGCAGGTGTGATGCTGGTCACCGGCACGAAGACAGAGGTGATCTGGACCGTGACGGTCTGGTCCATATACTGGGCGGCCAGGGTCATGGTCCCCGGCTCCTCGGCGTAGAAAGTGCCGTCCACCCGGTGGAGACTGCCGGTATGGCTGAAGCGTACCTGGTTGGCCGCGACCGCAGTCCAAGTCCCGTCCCGCAGGATCTGAGGCGTCAGGGTCACCCTCTCGCTGCCCTGGACCGTCAGGGCGCTGCCTACGTCCTGCCCGTCCCTCGCCAGGCGGAAGCCCTCCACCGCGCCGCCCTGGACCACCGTCACAGTGGACCGGGCCAGCTCCTTGGAGCCGTCCTCCTCGGAGCTGATGGCCACCACCTCCGCGCTGCCGGCCTTGTAGATGCTCAGTGTGCCGTCCTCGTTGACCAGCAGGATATCCTTGTTGCCAGCGATGGTATCCTGCCAGCGGGCCGCGCCGTCCATGGAGAACGTGCCTACCTTGTAGCGCTGGCTGCCCTCGGCGATGGCGTCCTGGAGGCTGACGGTCAGGCCCTCGTCGCTCTTGAAGGTGACGGCCCTGCCGTCATGATAGGTGAAGGTGATGGTCACGGCCTCCGGCGGGGTGTAGCTCCCCGCCTCGCCCAGGTGGGGATAGCCCTCGCTGGAGAGGGTCCACTCTTTGCCGTATGTACCCCGCTCCTGGTTCAGCTGGGCGATAAAGGCGTCACTGTAGAGGTCCGCCCGGGTCTTGACTGCGCAGCCGGAGACTGTGCCCGCGCCTGTGCCCTTGAAGTTGTCCGTCAGGCCGTAGCCGTACTGTATGAGACTGTTGGCCTCGGTGTTGCCCGCCAGGACACCGGCGCTGCCGTTGGCGTTGCTGCCGTTGGCCACCACATTGCCTATGACATAGCTGTTGACGATCGCGCCGCCGGACTGCAACTCGCCTACCAGACCGCCGGTGTGCTTCTGGTTGTTGTTCTGTCCAGTGGTGATCACATCCGCCTGGGACCAGCAGTTGACGATCAGCCCCTGGCTGGACTGGGCGATGGCACCGGCGTTATTGGGGGAGGACACGGCGCCTTTAATGCCCAGGTTCTGGACCACAGCATCGGGGCCAAGGGATCTCCACAGATAGTTGTTATTGCTCAATGTGATGGTGTGCCCATTGCCGTCAAAATAGGCATTAAAAGCAGCAGGAAAATACCAATCATCTGTTTTTATTGTTAAATCTGCATCTAGGCGGTAGTATTTCCCCAGCTGGATCGCTTCCAAACCACTCACAGTGGTAATGGAAGCAACTTCCTGTCCCGAAAGATCCACCGCCGCCAGGGACCGCTCGACCAGACCGGCTATCGCCGCTGTTAGGCGGGTCGTGGCGTTGGTCACCGCCGCCTGCATAGGAGGCTGCGCCGCCAGTGCGTTGTTGGCGCTGGTCAAAGCGGAGGTAAAGCTCTCATAGCTCTCCGCCGTGTAAAGCTTGGTCATGTCGACCGTCTTTGCACTTTCAATGGCGGCGTTCAGAGCAGAGAGCTCTTCCTCTGTCGCCTCGACGGCTACCGTCCGCTTTAGGGAGAGCTTGCCATCTTTGATCTCCCACTCCAAATCGTCAGCGTTACGGTTAGTATTGAGTCCCTCTAAATAGTCTGCGGGTATAAAATCATTAGCATCGGTGATTAAGATATTGGTGCCTTGGTCAAGCATAATAGGCTCACTAAACATATTTTCTTTGTAGCCAATTTGCTCTACTCCTACCCCAATGCTATTTGTTATACTAGCATCAATAAAATCCGCAATATTTGCCAATGACCCCCACGCATTTGCATTCCCTTGTGTTAATGTACCAGCATATACACAATTATTTATACTTCCATTACTTCCACTTGAAGAAGAAAATCGTGCAATCAAGCCCGCTACATACTTATAATTACTATTCGTTCCTGTCTCGCCAGTATATGTCACATCCACATAGGAAACGCAGTTGCGAATAGTCCCTCTGCCGCCTGTGGCCAGGGATGCAATATTGCTGTCGCTGGTAACTTGTCCATCTAAGATCAAGTTGGAAACTGTACAGCTGCCCATATTCCCAAACAATGGAGCGCCGTTCAAGGTGATAGTATACCCATTGCCGTCCAATACAAGATCTTCGTAGAAAGGCTCGACTGGCGTCCAGTCCTCCGGCAGTGTGATATCCGCCGTCAGGACAAAGCTGCTGCCTCTGGCAGCGTTTGCCAGCTGCTTCAACCCCTCCGCCGTGGAGATCGCCACGGCGTCCGCACTGACGGCCAGGGCCTGGATGGGGAGCATCCCCATAAGCATCACCAGGACCAACAGCAAGCTCAGCGATCGTTTTTTCATTGGTACAGACCTCCTAAGAATGATACTACTATGTAAAACCCGCGCTGCGGGGAATGTTCACAAAACAAACCGTCCCAAGCCGTTGGCTTGGGACGTGACCGGTCCTGCCGCAGACGCGGCAGGACCGGAATCGGCAATTCCGGCCTCGGCAGAACGCTGTCCAACCGCCATGTATCTGACTCATCCTCTTTATCAACAAGAGGCATCACAGTGACCGACTCGCGGGGACTCTCACCCCATTCCATGGGCCGCGCAAAAGCGGCTGCGGCGGACGCAGTATGCAGTTTTCTTGTACACTCGTACTATATACGAGTTGGAAGCATTTGTCAAGGGGGCCGCCAAAAATTTTGGCTATCCCCTGTCCTTCTCTCTGGCCGCCCCGGTAACGATATCCTGAATCCTGCGGCGCATCTGCGTACTCAGCCCAAGGAACTTGATGCCATACCGGCAGGCCTTTTCAGAATACTGCTTGCGCCACATCACCATGCCGACCACCGGGCGGAAGCCCTCTTCCATAAGATCCTGATAGGTGAACGCGATCGGCTGGTCCTCCTGGAAGCACGCGGCGCATTGGATGCAGGCCCCGCCCTCGCTGATATCAACGATCAGGCAGTCCTGCGAATCGACCGGAAGGGCCCCCTCGTCAAAATCACACAGCCACACGCGCTTGTTTATGATGACCCGGCCATACTGCCTGCGTTCATTCATCTGCCATACATCTCCTATCCGCAGCGGTCAAGATCGCAGATCCCTCGATCTGCGTATGTCATTGATCATTATATATTGGCGGCAGGCAGGGTGTCAACCGGGAACTTTCGACCGGCCCATAGGGCGGGAAGGAAAACACACGATACTTGGCAGCCGTATTCGCTGTATTTCTTGACAATAGAGGAAAGATGTACTATTCTTATATGTGTAAACTGGGTCCGGTTCACCCAGCCGGGCTATAAAACGTGAAATAGGGGCGGGTAACTGAGAAATGGTAAATTTTGTGATAGCCTTGGAGTTCTTCGCTATATGCCTGACCTTCGTCGCCCTGCTCCTCCTGCTCAATGGGGACGGCGCCCGGGAGCAGAAGCTGCTGATCTTCATCATGTGCGGTTCGCTGGTGCAGAACGTGGGCTACCTGCTGGAGCTGACCGCCCCCACCATGGAGGCCGCCGTGGCGGCGGTGACGGTGGAGAACCTGGGCTCCGCCTTCGTCCCCCTGTGCTACTGCTGGTTCACCTACACCTACTGCTACGCGCCTCCGCCGAAAAGGCTGCTGACCGCTCTGGGCATCATCAATTTCTTCGTGTTGCCTACGGTGTTCTTTAATTGGAACGGCCTCTTCTACCAGGACTTCCAGTGGCTGTCCACCCCGGACGGGTCCCATTACATCAGCATCTCCTACGGCCCTCTGTACTCCCTTTTCATGGTCACCCGAGTCGCGATCCCCTATATCCTCTCGATCTATACCCTGGTGCGGGCGGTCCGCCTCCGGTCGGACCAGCAGGTCAGTCGCCAGTATTGGACCATCCTAGGCATCTCCTCCCTGCCCATCGTGGTGCTCATCCTCTATGTGTGCAAGCTCATCCAGGTGTTCGATCTCACCCCCTTGACCCTGGCCATCGCCATGTCCATGGTGGTGATCGTGGTCTGGAGCCGCCGCAACTACGATTTCCGCCACCTGGCGGCGGAGAAGGTGCTGGAGAGCCTGGGCGACGGCGTGATCGCCCTGGACGACCACGACCGGCTCATCAGCTACAACCGGGCCGCCTCCTATATCTTCACCAGCCTGCCCCACCATAAGATGGGGGAGAACGTCCGGGTCCTGGAGGAATTTCGGGAGGAGATGCTCAACGAGAACATCCCCTGGAGCTTCTCCATCAACGGGCAGCACTACGAGTGCCACAGCAAGCAGATCACGGATGAAAACGGCCGGAAGCAGGGCTGCGTCATCCTGGTCCTGGATATGACGGATATCAAGGCCTACATCAACGAGATCAAGCGGGTGCGGCAGCAGGCGGAGAAGGCGAACGTGGCCAAGAGCGAGTTCCTGGCCAATATGTCCCACGAGATCCGCACCCCTATGAACGCCATCATCGGATTGAACGATATCATCATGGAGGAGTGCCAGGACCCCCAGATCTACGGTCACGCCAAGGATGTGCAGTCCGCCGCCAAGAACCTGCTGGCGATCATCAACGACATCCTAGATCTGTCCAAGGTGGAGGCCGGCAAGATGGAGCTGGTGTACACGGACTACCACCTAAAGACCGTGGTGGACGAGGTGGTGGGCATGATGGACATGGCCGCCTCCAAGCGCGGGCTGATCCTGAAATACGAGTGCGACAGCTCCCTCCCCTGCCGCTACAACGGCGACGAGGGGCGGATCAAGCAGATCCTTATCAATATCCTCAACAACGCCATCAAATTCACCAAGGAGGGCTATGTGCGGGCCTATGTCACCGGTGAGCCCGGCGAGGATGAGGACCAGGAGCTGCTCACCTTCCGGGTGGAGGACACGGGCTGCGGCATCCGGGAGGAGGACCTGAACAAGATCTTCGAGGATTTCCGCCAGGTGGACTCCAAGCGGAACCGGAGCGTGGAGGGCACCGGCCTGGGGCTGGCCATCGTGAAGCACCTGGTGGAGCTGATGGGCGGGACCATCCGGGTGGAGAGCGTCTACGGCGAGGGGACCACCGTCTCCATCGTGATCCCCCAGAAGATCACGGACCGGCGCCCCATCGCGGAGGTGCCGGAGCTGCCCCAGACGGAGCTGGAGCGCGCCGAGGCGTTCACCGCCCCCGATGTGAAGGTACTGATCGTGGACGACAACCTCATCAACCGCAAGGTGGCCCGGGGGTTCCTCAAGTGCTACGCCCTCGACCTCACAGAGGCCGACAGCGGGCCGGAGGCTATCGAGCTGGTACGGAAAAACCGGTATGACATCATCTTCATGGACCATATGATGCCGGTGATGGATGGCATCGAGGCGGCGGAGATCATCCGCAGGGACTGCGGCGAGAACGGGACCGCCCCGGCGATCATCGCCCTGACCGCCAACGCCATGGAGGGGATGCAGGAGCAGTTCCTGCGCCGGGGCTTCCAGGACTTCATCGCCAAGCCCCTGGACCGGCGGGAGCTGGGCAAGCTGCTGGCGCGCTGGATCCCGGAGGACCGCCGGCAGGCGGGGGAGGTCTCCGGCGAGCAGGTGGACCTGAGCGCCTTCCAGATCGAGGGGATCGACACGGCCGCCGCCGCCCGCTATTACTCCGGCGACGAGGCTGGCTTCGCGGACCTGCTGGAGCTCTACTACTTGGACGGCCAGCGGAAGGGGGCGCTCCTGCGGGAGCTCTCCGGCTCTGATATCTCCCGCTACTGCGTGGAGGTCCACGGTCTGAAGAGCGCCTCTGCCAACATCGGGGCGATGGAGGTCTCCAAGCGGGCGCGGGCCCAGGAGCACGCCGCTGACCAAGGGGACACGGAGCGGATCGCCCGGGAGTTCCCCGCGCTGCTGGATGCCTATGAGACGCTCCTGACGAACATCGGCCTGTTCCTGGAGCGGCGGCGTCAGACCGGCCCCCAGGAGGAGCTGCTCCCCGCCCTGCCCCTGCCGGCGCTGCGGGAGCAGGTGGGCGCGGCGTTGGAGGCGCTGGAGGATTTCCGGTCCCGGGAGTGCGCGGACAAGGTGGAAGATATCCTGCGGCATGAGCTGCCCCAGGACACTGGGGACAGTCTCAGAGAGATCCAGGAGCAGCTGATGCTGTACGAGGATGACCACGCGGAGGAGCTTCTGCGGCAGCTTTTGAAGGAACTTGAAAAGGAGGACGAGATCAATGCATAAAACGGAAAAGGGCGCGCCCCGGAAGCGTATCCTGGCGGTGGACGACGCGGTGATCATCCTGCGGAGGATCACAGGCGCCTTGGATGAATATTACGATGTCATCACGGCGACCTCCGGTACGAGGGCCTTAAAATATCTGGAGCGGGAAAAGCCGGACCTGATCCTGCTGGACATCCGCATGATGCCCAAGGACGGCTTCGAGACCCTACAGGACATCCGCGCAATGGAGGACCGGGCCGATATCCCGGTCATCATGCTCACGGGCGTGGAGGACAAGGAGTATGTCATCGAGGGGATCAAGCTGGGGATCAACGACTACATCCTGAAGCCCTTCTTCCCAGACGACCTGCTGGCGCGCATCCAGCGGGTGCTGGAGGACCAGGGCTCCGAACAGGTATAGGGGGCCGCTTTTATGAATACGGTCATGACCAAGGAGGAGCTGGCGCGGATCCTGGACCAGGCGCTCCAGGACATAACGGAGCAGACCGCCGGGGTACGCCTGCACCAGGGAGGTCAGCCGCTGGGGGAGGACCTGTGTACGGTCCACATCACCTTTGACAAGGGGTTCAGCACCAGCCTCACCCTCTGCGCTGACACCAGTCTGCTCGCCCGTATGGCCTGCAACTCCTTCCACGAGGAGGCGGTAACGCCGGAGGACCTGGAGGAGTTCAGCAAGGAGTATTTCAATGTGCTCTGCGGAAAGGTCACGGGGGCCATGTTCCAGGCGACCCAGATCCCGGCCCACTTCGGACAGCCTGTGTTTTACCGCGGGCGCTACGAGCCGGAGGAGCAGGAGGTACAGTTCATCCTCACCTATTCCGATGAACACAGCGAGGGGGCACAGCTCATCCACCATGTGCCCTGCGCCCATGATGATGAGAGCAGCGAGAGCAGGGCCATCCCGGCAGCAGACGGGACAGAAGGGAGTATAGCGGAATGAACAAGCGGATCATGGTAGTGGACGATTCCCGGCTGGTCAAGGTCCAGATGGAGGATGTCCTGAAAGGCACGGACTATGAGATCGCGGCCCACTGCCGCAGCGGCGAGGACGCCATCGAGCAATACGCTGCGGTGCAGCCCGACCTGGTGACCATGGATATCATCATGCAGGGGATGGATGGGCTGGATGCCGCGGAGATCATCCTAAGGGACCACCCAGACGCACGGATCGTGATGATCTCCTCCCTGGCCTATAAGGATACGTTTGAACGGGCCACGGCCATCGGTGCCAGAGGCTTTGTGGATAAGCCGTTCCATCAGGAGCAGCTGCTGAAGGTGTTTGAACAGGCGCTGCGGTAGCATCGCAAAACAGCCCTTCAGCTGGTGGGGCTCTTTGGTCCTAAAAGTGAACAGTCCAAGCGCTGGTCAGGCGGCAGAGAGCTGTCATCTGACCAGCGCTTTTATGCACAGGTACGATCTTTCTAAACACGGCCTGCCGTCTCCTCAGAGATGGAAGATTCGTCGAAAAAACGAGTTGTATGACAAATTGCGTTTTTCAACAGGATCAGGCAAGATAACGGTAATTGCGCTGTAGCACAACGACGAAATTATTGAAAATATACAATAATCTGTTGACAATAGGGAAAAGTGATAGTAATATACACCCAACTTTTAAGACAGTCCCCCAGGGAAATGGGAGGGTGGATATGGAAGGATCATTTGCAGTCAAAGGCACGATCGCCTTTACAGCGCAGCGGGACAAATTCACGATCGTTGAAAATGCCTATCTGGTCTGCCAGGGCCAAAGGGTAGCAGGCGTTTACCAGACACTTCCAGCAGCATGTCAAAAGATCCCGGTGCTGGACATGGGAGCGCGCTTCGTACTGCCGGGCACCTGCGATCTGCATGTCCACGCATCCCAGTTTGCCTTTCAAGGGATGGGACAGAATATTGAAAACGGCAAGTGGAACACTTGGTTCGATAGATACGCTTTTCCAGATGAGAGCCGGTTCCAGAATCACGCCTACGCCGAAAGGACCTATACCGACTTTGCCAAAGCTCTGTTGAAAACACCTACCACCCGGCTGTGTGCCTATGCAACGACAGACCGGGTGGCTACAGAGATACTGATGCACATTTTGGCAGGATATGGCTTTGCCGGCTATGTGGGCAAAGTCAACATGGACCGCAATTGCGGCGACGGTCTGCTGGAGACCACCCAGGAAACGTTGGAAGAGACCCGGCGCTGGTTGGACCAGGGCGCCGTTGGCGGCATAGAGCCGATCATCACCCCTCGTTATTTCCCCAGCTGCACGACCGAAGCGTTGGCTGGCCTGGGCCGGCTGGCGGAGGAATATCGGACTCCAGTACAGTCCCATCTATCGGAAGGCCTAGACGAGATCGAATGGGTCAAGGAGTTGGACCCCACCCTGGACTGCTATATCCAAGCCTATGACCGGGCAGGGCTCCTTTCTCCAGTCCACCCAGTCATCATGGCGCATTGTGTATTCCCTACACCGGAGGAATTTTCTCTCCTGCGGAGTCGGAACGTGATCGTGGCCCATTGCCCACAGTCTAACCTAAACAGCTCCGGCAGAGCCGCGCCAGTGATAGACTATTTGGACGCAGGCATCGCGGTCGGTCTGGGGACCGATGTGGGTGGCGGCAACACGCTGCATATGTTCCGCACGATCTTTGAGGCGATCTTAGCCTCTAAGGTCCGCTGGGCTTATACCACAGACCATCCCGAACAGATCTCTGACCGCCAAGTGCTGACCCTTCCTGGCGCATTCTACTTGGCTACCAAGGGCGGCGGCGCTCTGTGGCACACTGGAAGCTTTGAGCCAGGCTATTGCTTTGACGCGGTGGTGCTGGATGACAGCCGTTTTTGTCAAAGGGCGGACCGCACCCCCTATGAACGGTTGGAACGGCTGATCACCATGTCAGATGACCGGGATATCGTAGCAAAATACATCAACGGGAGCTGTGTGTATATGCGGGAAGGAGAAAAATGATGGGAGCATTTACTGGAGATATCCAGATCCTACTGTATGTAGAGCCGGAGAGCTTCGCTCCGTGCAGCGCGTTTTACCAAGCCCTGCTGGAACGACCGCCCTACTATACCTGGGAAGAGGAGGACAGCGACCGGGGCGCGAAATTCCATGCCGGCGGCGGTACGATCTGTGTACTGTGCCAAGACCATCTGTCAGAGATCGGGCCATCCACGATCTCGTTGGAAACGGCCGATGTGGACAGAGTCTATGAAAAAGCACAGCGCCTGCCAGGGGTACGCATCCTTACGGCTCCTATGACCAGGCCCTATGGGACCCGTTGCTTTCAGATGCAGGACCCTGTGAGGAATATCCTTAATGTTTACTGCCTTGGGCAGGATCAGAGCATATGACGGTTCAGCTTGTATTTGATATAGTTCGTGTTGGAATAGATCTGTGCGCAGGTGAAAGGCCGGTTCTCTTTATCTAAGCAAACACTGTTGATAAACAACAGAGGGAGCTCCTCCCCGCCCAGCAGCTCGGCCAGATAGGGATAGTCGGCCGGTGTTACGACCGAAAGGGTGGTCTCGTCTCGATAGGTAGTCCGTCCAGTGGCATTGAAGAGGAACAGACGCAGATCGGTGTTCTCCGACCGGAGCAGCTGGTTGTATTGTCCAGTGGTGATCAGATTCAGAGGAAAGCTGTCCTCCGCCAACACAGCGAAACACCCGTCAGCCAAATAGAGGCACCGGCGTGTGATGACCCGGTCAGTAGGATCGATACCGAAATTGCGGGAAAAAAATGTACCAGCAGGCTGGAGGATAAAGCCCAGTTGTTGGCTGGAGGGGCAGTAGCCCTCCTTGGCGATCAGAGTGGGAAAGTCCACAAAATGAATCAGATTCTCTTGCGGCACCAGCGGCGGAGCATTGACAAAGGTCCCACTGCCCTGCCGGCGGGTCACAAACCCCTCCGCGGCCAGCTGGCCCATCACATCCCGGACGGTAGAACGGCTGACGCCATACTTCTGAGCCAACACAGGCTCAGACGGCAGCTTTGTCCCTGGCCGAAGGGAGCGCAACAGCAGCTCCAGTTGGGGCCGGAGCTTAGAGCGTTGGTTTTCCGCAGTAAATCGAAGCATCAGTCATTCCACCATTTTGAAGATCTTTTCCTATTATAGCACCATATGCTCATTTTACAAGCCGCAACACAAAATATACGCCCTAATAAAGGGAGATAAGGAGGGCCAGCATGGGAGATCTTTTTCGCCGAAACGTTCGTACTGTCCTGTATGTAAAGGACCTGGAGCGCAGTGCCGCTTTCTATCAAGATCTGTTGGAAATGCCTGTTTTATACAGCTGGGACGAGGGCGCGGCAGACCGGGGGATCCATTTCCAGGCCGCCAGCGGCTGCATCGAGATATTGAATCGACAGCCGCCTTTAGAGCAAGGCCCTACCACCATCATGCTGGAGGCTGACAATGTGGATGACTGCTACCGGCAGATCATAGAGAAAGGAACGGCCCGCTTTTTTGAACACATCGCCGACCGGCCCTATGGCATCCGTATGTTTCAGCTGATCGACCCAGATGAAAATGTGATCGTGATCTTCTCCTGGACCAGAGATGTGATGGAATACCGCCTAGGTTGGACGCCCAGGGTAAAAGGCTTTTTCCTGGGCGAGTACCGGGCAGTGGCCTATGTAGAGCAGGACAACTATGAGGCGTGTTTGACCTTTTATCGGGACATCCTGCGTATGCAGGCGTGTTACACCTGGGACTATGGTCCCGGAGACCGAGGGCATAAGTTCGTTATCGGCAAAGGTCTATGTACGCTGGAGGTACTTTGCCGGAAGGACCCAATGCCCCAGGGGGCGCAGACCCTGATGCTTGAAGCAGAGGATGTGGATGTATGCTTTGCCTCCATCATGCGGAAGGCCGGTCCCGATCTCACCGTGCTGGAGGCGCCGACAGACCGGCCTTATGGTATCCGGGTGTTCCGTCTGCTGGACCCAGATCAGAACGATATCGTGATCTACCAGGACCTGTAAACAAAGTGGAAAGGGGGCGTTGCGCTGTGGAGCCGATCTTGCGTGCCCAAGGCTTGACAAAACGTTTTGGAACGTTGTGGGCCAACAAAGAGATCGATATCGAGATCTTCGCTGGTGAGATACATGCTATCGCCGGAGAGAATGGTGCCGGCAAGAGCACTCTGATGAAGATGCTCTATGGCGTGTATCGACCCACCAGCGGCACGATCATGGTAGACGGGACAGTGATGGAGCGCTGGGATGCGGCTTTAGCCCGGGAAAAGGGCATCGGGATGGTATTCCAAGATCTCCGTTTGGTGCCAGCATTCACTGTTTTAGAGAACGTATTCCTCTCCTTGCGGCAGGCTGGCTGGAAAATCGACCGCCAGCAGCTACGGCAGCAGATCTTGAAAAGAGCTGCTGAATACCGCCTGTCTGTGGACCCGGATGTGGAGGTGTGGAAGCTAGACCTGGGCCAGCGCCAGCATGTAGAGATCTTGAAGATCTTGCTGGATGACCAGACTCGCATCATGATCTTCGATGAGCCGACCAGTGTGCTGGCCCCCCATGAGATCGCCTCCTTTTTGGATATGCTCTCAGCTTTCCGTCAAAAGGGCTATGGTATCTTCCTGATCACCCACAAGATCAACGAGATCTTGGCGGTGGCGGACCGCATCACGGTCCTGCGGCAAGGAGAGAAAGTCCGAGAGTTCGTCAAGGGCGAGGACTTCGGTGAGATGGATATCGTTAAAGCGATGATCGGTGAGGCCGAAGTGCGGTTCGACCTGGAGCGTCCCCTACCGGAGGCGTGCAGCCGCAGCGGCGCACTGGGGGTGGAGCTGCGGGGCGTTTCCGTCAAGGATGACCACGACCGGGTGATCTTACGGGATGTGAACGTAACGATCGAGCCAGGGGAGATCTTGGGCATCGCCGGTATCTCTGGCAATGGGCAGAAAGAGCTGGCAGAGGTGCTTTACGGTGCCCGCAGGTCCTGCGGCGGCAGCCTCTTTGCCGGCGGAGAGGATATCACCAACGCCTCCATCGCCCGGCGGATCCAGCTTGGGATGCGGGTGGTGACGGAGGACCCTGTGCGGGACAACGTGATCCCGACCTTCTCTATTTTGGAGAACATGGCCCTGGTAGGTTTGGAGATGCAGTGCCGGCGGGGCGATGTGGACTGGAACGCTATGGAGGAGCAGCTGGCAGGCCACCGGGAGATAGAGGACCTGGGCGTTCCGGCACCGGAGCGCATAGCGGGCACATTATCCGGCGGCAATCTGCAGAGGATGGCGTTTGCCCGGGCCGTCATCTCCCACCCCCGTTTCCTGATCGCCAGCTACCCCAGCCGGGGGCTGGATGTGGCAACGGTCAACGCCGTTCACCAGACATTATTTCGCCTGAAACGGATGGGCGTTACCATCGTCCTGATCTCCGAAGATCTGTCGGAGCTGTTTTCCATGGCAGACCGCTTGCTGGTGTTGGCTGGGCACACCGCATCGGGCCCCTATCCGGTGGAGACGTGTGAGCAGAATGAGATCGGGAAGATCATGTTACAGGGGGATACCGGGTATGAATAAGGAACGATCCGCTTATCAAGACTTCCTGCTCAGGGCGCTGATCTGCTGTTGCGCGCCGTTGCTGCTGTTCGCGGTCCTTCTGCTGAGCCAGGGCAAGTCGCCTATCGCTGCCTATCGGACCATCCTCACCGCTATTTTTGGCTCAGCCTATGGATTTGGCGAGGTGGTGGTCCGCGCTACTTATCTGATCTTGACCGGTCTGGCTGCCAGCGTACCTGCCCGAGTAGGACTGGCCAATGCTGGCGGTGAGGGGCAGATGGCCATGGCCGCACTGGGAACGGCAGTTGCCGGCAGCACTATTTTGGCCTCCCTCCCTGGCTGGATAGGCATCCCGCTGATGCTCTTATGTGGTATGCTCTGCGGCGCGGCCTATGCTGGAGTGGGCGTGTTCTGTAAGCTGAAGCTGGGGATGAACGAGATCCTCACCACCATTTTGATGAACTATATCGCCACCTATCTCATCTCCTCCCTGCTCTTCGGTATACTGCGTGACCCAAAAGGGTGGAACTATCCCCAGACGGTAGAGGTGGCGCCTCAGCTGCGGCTGAAGAGCTTTTTCGGCACACGGATGAACGCAGGCATCTTTATCGCTGTTGGCGCATCGCTTTTGATCTGGCTGTTTATCAATCGGACTCGAATCGGGTTCACGATCCGCACCATTGGCGGCAACCAGACGGCGGCGGTGTATGCGGGCATCCCAGTGAAGCGCTACCAGACAGGGATGTTCCTATTGGCGGGCGCACTGGCAGGACTGGCAGGCGCTATCATGGTGATCGGTGTAGAGGGGAGGATGCGCATCGGCGCTGGGGAGACCATGGGCTTTATGGGCTTTCTGGCAGCAGGCATGGTGGGCAGCCATCCACTGCTATTGATCCTCTCCGCCTTTCTTATCGGCGGGCTGACAGTGGCTGGCAACGGCATGGAGATCAATACCGGCCTGCCGGCAGCAACGATGCAGATTTTGATCATGCTGGTATTGCTGACGATCATGGCCGTAGGTGGAGGCAAGAAAAAATGAGTGAATTGACCACGATCCTCATCTGTATGATCAGCGCCGGCACTCCTATCATCTATGCCTTAACGGGAGATCTGATCGGGCAGCGGGCGGGAATCATCAGCCTGAGCGTAGAGGGGAGTATGCTCTGCGGCGCCTGTGTGGGATTTATGCTGGCTTCGTCCACAGGGAGCTTACTGCTGGCGGTACTGGGAGCGGCAGCGGCGGGCGGCGCTATCGGCTCGATGCAGGCATTCCTCTCTATCTCCCGAAAAAGCAATATGATGACCACCGGTTTCATCCTTATCTTTTTCGCCCAGGGCCTGACCACCTTCTTTGGACGAGGCCAGCTGGGGACCAGTTTAGGCAAGTCCTTTTCTCTGGCTATCCCCGGCCTCTCTAAACTGCCTATCTTGGGGCCAGTGCTTTTCTCGCAGGATATACTGACCTATTTCTCTTATTTGCTCCCTGTCGCCGCATGGTGGGCCTTGACCAGGACACGGCTGGGATTGCTGATCTGCTCTGTCGGAGAGCGGCCGGAGGTGACGGAGGCCTATGGCTATCATCCTAAACGGCTCCAATATGGCGCAGTGATCTTAGCCGGGGTGCTGGCAGGCATCGGCGGAGCCCATATGAGCGTGATCTATGCCATGAGCTGGGCCAATAATATGATCAACGGGCGGGGCATCATCGCCTCTTCCCTGGTGATCCTCTGTTCCTGGAAGCCGCAGCGGGCTTATATGGCGGCCTATCTCTTCGGCCTGGCCCAGGCGCTGCAGATCTTCTTCCAGATCCACGAGGTGCCGGTCTCCATGTATGTGACACTGATGATGCCGTATCTCTTCACGCTGATCGCCCTAGCGGTGATCTCCACGTCAAAAAAGCCATCCATGCCGGAAAAGCTGAAGATCGTGACCTGACAAAGGCGGGTCCAAATATAATTTGAAAAACGGAGGAAACTGACATGAAGAAACGACTGCTCTCCTTGTTCCTTGCGGCGGTGCTGCTGCTGGCATTGGCCGCCTGTAATGGGGACACGAACAAGACTCCTGACAACAGCAGCGACCAGCCTGGAAATTCTGGCAGCCAGGATACACAAGGAAGCGCGAAGCCAGGCGCCGGCGCAAAAAAGATGGGCATCATCCTAGGGGGTACCAAGGATGACTACGGGTTCAACCTCAACTTCGTGCAGCTGGCGGAGCAGGCCGAGGCGGAGCTGGGGATCGAGGTGGTCCTTAAGGAAAATGTCCCAATGACCTCTGATTGTGAGGGCGTGATGGAAGAGCTGATCGCCCAGGGGTGTACGATCCTATTCCCCTCTCAGTTCGGTTATATGGAGTATTCTAAGAATGTGGCGGACCGCCATCCTGAGGTAGCCTTCTTTTCCTTCCCCATCACCGACTATGTGGGCGATAACTTCTCTGTGATCCACGGCGAGGTGCAGGATGTCTGGTATCTCAACGGTGTTCTGGCGGCAGAGTGTTCTACCACGGATAAGATCGGCTTTATCGGCTCCCTCCCCATCCCCGATGTGATCGTAGCTATCGATGCCTTCGCCTTGGGCGCCCAGTCTGTGAAACCTGACATCAAAGTGACGGCGGTGTTCACCGGCTCCTGGTCTGATGTGGGTCTCCAGACCACCTCTGTCAACCAGCTGATCGACAGCGGCTGTGACATTATCGCTCCCTTCCAGGACTCCATCAAGACCATCATGGAGATCTGCCGCAGCCGTGGTGTACGCTGCTTTGGCTGCAACGCCGACGCCTATGAGCTGGCACCGGATACTTGGCTCTCTGCCTGTATCACGGATTGGAGCGGCTATCTGCCCTATCTGAAGCAGACCATCGATGGCAATTATGAGACTGTGAACATCAGCGGCGGTATGGAATTGAATCTCATCACCCAGGCCACCTACGGCGACAGCGTCCCTACGGAGACTATCAAAAAGCTGGACGCAGTGCGGGAACAGCTCATCAACAAGGAGATCGCTGTTTTTGAAGGTCCCATCTATGCCCAGGATGGATCTGTGATGTTTGAGGAAGGTTACCGTCCTACCATCGAGGAGATCAATGTGATCGACAGCTTGGTCCAAGGCGTGGACGGAAGCTTGAACTGATCAAGGGGGCAGCACGAATGCTGATCGACGGACATGTACACATTTTCCCGGAGATCGATGGCTATGGCCCCAAAGGCCGGACCCGCAGCGCTGGCTATGGGCAGGTGCGCTTAGGAGACGGCAGTTTGTCCCAAGTGCTGCCGGCCATCAATGAAAAGACCAGCCACACCCTACCCATGCTGCTGCACGAGATGGACCAATGCGGAGTAGACAAGGCAGTACTGCTCCTGTGCCCCTGCTATGGGGACTGGAGCGGATATGTGATGGATGCCTGCCAGACTTATCCAGACCGTTTTGTGGCTTCCGCCTTCTTTGATCCCTGGCAGGCCGATGCCCAGACCTATTTCAAGGAGGAACTGCAAGGGCAGGCCTGGAAAAATATCAAGATCGAATTCTCCTGGGAGGGCGGGTTATGTGGTGTCTATCCTGGGGCGGACTTAGACACGGAGGAGCTCCGCTGGATGTGGAGGGCTATGGAGAAGAGCGGCAAGACCGTTTCTTTCGATTTGGGCAGGCCTGGGGAGCCATCCTACCAGACAGCACAGATCGAGGCTATCGCCCGGCGGCATCCCGGACTGAAGATCGTGTTGTGCCATATAGGCCAGCCTTCCCGGAGAATCGAAAGGGATCCGGATCTATGGAGCCACTGGCTGGAGCAGATTCGTTTAGGCCGCCTTGCCAATGTGTGGTTCGATATATCGGCCATGCCCTTCCATGTACGGGAGGAGGGATATCCCTTTCCCAGCACAAAACGCTACTTTGATCTGGCACTGTCTATCGTTGGGGCAGAGAAGCTGATCTGGGGAACAGACATCCCGTGGCTTTTGGGCGCAGCATCCTATGAACAGCTGGTAGCTCATGGACGCTGGCTGGTGGATGAGCTCTCCTCCGATGAACAGCAGATGATTCTTGCAAAAAACGCCTTGACAGTCTATTGGAACTCGTGAAATGGATAGAAAACAGCAAGCAGGGTCACCGTTGTCTAAGGGTGATCCTGCTGGCCGTTTTGGTCTACATAGCCGTTTTGGTCCATATCATGAATTCCCCGCCTCCTCCAGCACCGTCTCCAGCACAAAGTCCGGGAAGCGCCGCCCTGCCGGGCAGGTCCGGCGGCCCGGTCCTGTCCCCAGCAGCTCCTCTCCTGGAAGGATGGCCACATCGGCGGCCAGGAGCATGGGGATGTCGATCACGCTGTCCCCGGCGCAGATCGTCCTTGTAGGCGCGAACCGGGCCCGGAGCCGTTCCAAGGCCGCGCCCTTGTGGATGCCTGGCGGGAAGAAGTACACCTTCCGCCCGGAGACTGCCGTCTCCAGCCCGGTGCTGCCCACAAAAAAAGCGCCCACTGCCGCCGCGTCCTCCGGCGTGTCGCAGGCCGCGAAGAGATAGGTCCCGTCTACGATCCGCCCCCGCTTTGGGACCGGTACCTCCGGCAAACGCCGCTCCAGCTCCAGGAGCGCCGGCTGCCAGGGGGCTGTCAGGGCCGCCGTCTCCGCCTGCCAGACCGGGTCCGGTATCCCATCGACCAGCAGCGTCCCACCGTTGGTGGTCACCGCGTACCGGGGCGGCTGGGGCCAGCGGATGCGGCGGTACTGCTGGATAGACCGGGTGGTGACGGGGACGAACAGCAGCCCCCTCTCCCCGATCGTCTCCAGCAGCCGGAGGGACCGCTGGGTACAGAACCCCTGCTCCCGCCCCTCCAGATGCTCCACACACTGGTCCGTCTCCTGCCGGTAACGGTGGGAGAACAGGATCGTATTGTCCAGGTCGCTGGCAAACAGCACCATGGTCACATATCCTCCAGGGACCGGATCAGGCCGCAGGCCCGGTAACGCACCAGCGGATACACCAGCAGCTCCACGCCCTTCTCCCGCGCCAGCTGGTAGAGATGGCCCAGGTGGGCCTCGTCGTCCAGACTGCGCACCAGCACCTTCCAGGGCAGCCGCCGCAGCAGTACACGGGTGGCCTCCCCGATGCCGGGCTTGATCAGGTTCCGGTCCCGGATGCCGAACCGGGCGGCGATCTCCTCCACCTCCTCCAGGGCGGACTTGGCGCAGGGCCCCACCTCCGGGGCCGGACTGTCTGTCGAGAAGCAGGCGGCCACCGTGTCGATGAACTCGTAGGTCCGGTCCTGGTCCATCAGCTCCCGGTAGAAGGCCGCCCCGTGGAAGTCATTGGGGCCGATGATGTCCCCGCGGCAGAAGGTCCGGCTCAGCAGGCCGGACACCGTGGCGTTCAGGCAGGAGCTGGCGATCAGGAAGTCGTCCCCGGTCCCCCGCTTCTCCGCCAAGCCGCCGGGGTCCGACAGCACCGCCAGACCCGGATGGACGCCGGGATAGTCCGCCATGGCCTGCCGCAGCTCCCGCTGGATGGCCCCCTTCCCGGTCCAGCCGTCCACGAACTGGAGGCTCTCCGCCGGGTGGCGGGAGAGGATATAGTCCATGGCGTTGCGGTCGATGCCCCGGCCCCGGATGATGGAGATCGTGTAGTGGGGCAGCTCCAGGCCCCAGGTCTCCAGCAGATACCGCCGGATCAGGATCCCGATGGGCGTCCCCGCCCGGGCCAGGGAGACCAGCACGCCCCGGCCATCCCGCCGGATCTGGTCCGCCACTGCGGCCACCGCCGCCGCGGTCATGCCGGCATAGCGGGCCAGTGCGTTTTGATAGGCCGCCAGATAGGCATCGGAGGGGGCGTACTCGATGGGCAGCATCTCCGAGTAGTGGACGCCGCTCTGGATATACCGCTCCCGCTCCTTCGTCCCCAAGGGGACCACCAGGCCGGTGATATCCTTCAGCAGGATGGTGACATCCTGCTCTTTATATGTACCAAACATCCCGGCCTCCCTGCATATAGAAGAGCTTTTTCCAGCCGTCCCGGCCCCAGAGGGCGGCGATATCCGCCAAGGGGCCCTTGTCCTGGGACAGGGTATCCGACACCACCACCAGGGCGTCACAGGGGGCCATATCGTAGAGATAGGTCTCCCGGCCCGGCTGGTAGAAGCTGCGGATCTTCCCGCCGGCGGTAATGGGGTAGTCCGGGGCGTCACAGATCCCGATGGGGCTCCGGGTGGTGGCGTGGCACCGGACCCGGTGCCCCCGCTCCTCCAGGAGACGCCCCAGGACCAGAGCGGGGTACATACACTCCTCCGTGCCCAGCACCACCAGGTCCCGGCACCCCTCCAGGGGCGCGCTCTCCATAAAGGCCAGGGCCGATGCCCGGCAGGCCGCCAGATAGTCCCGAATGGGGAGGCCCCGGCGGGGGTCCGGCAGGCCGGCACCGGGGAGGGCCATATGGGCCAGGGGCAGGGGCTCGCCGGTCACGGCGGGGGCCTCCGTGATGGACAGGGGGGCCACGGCGGCGGTGTAGTCCACCATGGGGAGCTTCACCAGGTGCTCCCGCCCCACGCCCGCCGCCTCCAGCCGCGCCTCGTTCTCCGGGGAGAGCCGGTCCAGCAGGGACGCCGCCACCAGCTCCTTCCCCGCCAGGGCCGGGCAGCGGGCGCGGAGCTGACGGACCATATTGAGGAGGGTCTTGCCGGTGGTGATCTCATCGTCCACCAGCACGATGGTCTCCGCCGCCTCGATTCGCTCCGCCAGGCCGCCGCCCCAGAGCTTCTGCTCCACCGCGTGGCTATGTTCCTCCAGGAAGGTCACCCAGTCCCCTGCCCCCTCCTCCCGGGTGGTGGGGAGATAGACGCAGTCTGGGAAGAGGCTGGCCGCCGCCGCCCCCACCGCCGTGGCAGTCTCGGCAAAGGCGATGACCAGGCCCGTTTTCGGGTACCGCTCCCGCAGCCGCGCCCCCAGGGCCGCCATCATCTCCAGAGCCTCCGTGGGGCTGACGGGGATGTGCTTGGCCTGGAGGGGATCGACCAGGAGATAGGTCCGCTTGGTGTTATGGAAGCGTTTGGCGATCCGCAGCATATTTTCTTGAGAATAGATCGGCATATGGGATAGTCCTTTCTTAATACTGGCTCCGGGGGAGGCGGTCCTTCGCCACTCCGAAGCCGAAGGCGGTGCCGCAGGCCCCGCCTACGATGTGCATGAAGTTGGCCACGCTGTCCTTGACGAAGAGGATGGAGTAGACCTCCTGGCCCAGGTATAAGATCGCCACCAGCACCAGCGTCAGGGGGATCTTGCCGTCCTTCATGCCCGACAGGGACGCCAGCATGATCAGCATGAACACGATGCCGCTGGCCCCCAGCAGCGCCGCGTGGGGGAAGCAGATGAACTGGAGGAGGCCGGAGACCAGGGCCGTGAGGAGGATGCCTGTCAGCAGGGTGGCGCTGCCGTACTTCTCCTCCAGGGGCGGGCCCACTACCAGCAGCAGGAGCATGTTCCCCAGGAAGTGGTCCAGGTCGGCGTGGCCCAGGATATGTCCAAAAAAGCGCACATAGGTGAAGATATCCGTCAGCGGCGCCCGGTAGACGGAAAAGAAGGTCCAGGTGGTCCACTTCTCCGTCACGGCCCCCAGCCCCAGCGCCACCAGGGACAGGAGGAAAAAGCTGAGGATCACCGGCGAGTTGTATTGCAGCTTCTTCATGGTCGTTTCTCTCCCTTGCATAGAAAGGGGGCTCCCCTGCCGGGGAAGCCCCCTCTCCGTCAATTTTTCTTTGTGACTGCCTTTCGGATCAGGTCCACCGGGATCATGCTGGCGGCCAGGACCACCACCACGCACCAGCCCAGCACCGGGAAGGGCACACAGCTGAACATGTTCCCGATCCAGCCGAACACAGCCAGGGGGATCGCGCCGGCGTTGACGATCAGCGCCTGGACCAGGACGATGGTGACGAACACCTTCATAAAGCCGGTGTTCTCGTTCAGGCCCCGGAAGATGGCGAAGCCCTCGTCCCGGACGTTGAAGCCGTTGAACAGGGCGCTCCAGATGAACAGCACGAAGTAGGCGGAGAGCTTCTGCCCGACGGTGGGGAAGATCTGATCGAAGAGGGGCGCCTTCAGGAACACAAAGCTGAGGATCGTGAGCCATACGCCCATGGTGAGGATCTGCACCATCATGCTGCGGCTGACGATGCTCTCATCCCGCCGCCGGGGCTTCTCGGACATATACCGCTCCTTGGCCGGCTCGTTGCCCAGCATGATGGCCCCCAGGCCGTCCATGACCAGGTTGACGAAGAGCAGGTGGGTCACCTTCAGGGGCTCCTCCACCCCAAAGAAGGGGGCGATGGCGCTGACCACCACGGCGGCCACATTGATCACCAGCTGGAACTTGCAGAATTTCAGGATGTTGTGGTAAATGGTCCGGCCATACCAGATGGCGTCCTTGATGGACTTGAAGTTGTCGTCCAGGATGACGATCTTCCCGGCCTCCTTGGCCGCCTCGGTGCCGCTGCCCATGGCGAAGCCCACGTCGGCCCGCTTCAGAGCGGGGGAGTCGTTGACGCCGTCGCCGGTCATGCCCACCACCAGGTTCATCTCCTGGCACAGGCGCACCATCCGGGACTTGTCCGTAGGCAGGGCCCGGGCGATGACCCGGATCTTGGGGATCACCGCCTTGACCTCCTCGTCGCTCATCTTGCTCAGCTGGCCGGAGGTCAGAGCCACGTCCTCCTCCGTCCGCAGCAGCCCGGCGTCCTTGGCGATGGCTACGGCGGTCTCCAGCCGGTCGCCGGTGATCATGACCACCTGGATGCCGGCGTTCTGGACCGCGGCGATGGCCTCCCGGGCCTCGGGCCGCACGTCGTCCCGGATGCCGAAGAAGCCGATGATGGTGGTGCCCTCCTGGATCTTGTTCTCCGTCATGGTCCCCTCGGCGTAGCCGAAGGCCAGGATCCGCATGGACTTGGCCGCCAGAGCGTCGATCTTCTCCGTGAGGGGGGCGGGATCGATGGCGTGGGCCGCCCCGTCCAGCCCCAGGTACTGCTTGGACACCGCCAGCAGCCGCTCCGGCGCGCCCTTATAGAAGGTCCGCCCCAGCTGGCCCAGGTAGGCCTGGCTGAACTTGTTGGCGGAGTTGAACCCCTGGGCCTGGGTGACGGTGTAGGCCCCCTCCAGCCGGTGGAACTCCTCCGCTCCCAGGAACTTCAGCAGCGCCTGGTCCGTGGCGTTGCCGCCGATGACCCGGCCCTCGCCGTCGAACATGGACTGGGTGTTCTTGCCGATCGCCAGGGAGAGCAGCTCCCGGATCTCCTTGTGCTGGGACAGCTCGCTGAGAGGGATGGACTTGCCGTCGGCAGTGAAGAACTCCACCACCTCCAGGCTGCCCTTGGTGATGGTGCCGGTCTTGTCGCTGAAGAGGATGTTCAGAGAGCCGGCGGTCTCGATGCCCTCGGCCTTCCGCACCAGGACGTTGTGGTCCAGCATCTTGCTGGTGTTCTGCATCAGCACCAAAGAGATCATCAGCGGCAGCCCCTCGGGCACGGCGCAGACGATGATCACGATCGCCAGGGAGACCGCCTCCACGATGTCCTTGATGACCTCTGTGGCCCCGGTGGCGAAGTAGGCGCTAAAGCCGCCGGCGCTCACCACGAAGTAGCCAAAGTACAGCACGGCGATCACCACCGCGCCGATATACCCGAAGGTGGAGATCATATCCGCCAGCTTGGCCAGCTTGACCTTCAGAGGGGAATCCGGCTCCTCGCCCTGCATCTCCTCGGCCATCCGGCCCATCATGGTGGAAAGGCCCACCTTCTGCACGTCCAGCACGCCCTCGCCGTCAAAGAGCACCGCTCCCCGGAAGAGGGAGTGGGCGTCCACGAAGGTATCGCCGGTGATCTCCTCCGGCAGGACGGCCCCCTCCGACGGGCTCTTGGGGCACTCCTCCGCCTCGCCGTTGAGGGCGGAGTTGTCCACCTTCAGCTCGCCATAGACCAGGACGCCGTCCGCCGGCACCTTGTCGCCGGACTGGAGGAGGACCTTGTCCCCCACCACCACGTCGTCCACGTCGATGACCGTCACCTGGCCGTTGCGGTAGGCCTTGCACTGGTCCTTCTTGGTGCTGTCCTTCAGCTCCCGGTACTTGGTGTCGCTGGCCACGCCGGTCTTGGCGGAGACGAAGGCCACGATCAGCACCGCCACGATGGTGCCCACCGGCTCATAGATATCCGCGTAGCCGAAGAGCCACATCACGATCATCAGCGCCGCGATGGCCAGGAGGATCCGGATCATGGGGTCGCTGAAGGTCTCCTTGAATTCCGCCCAGAAGGTGGTCGGTTCGGAATCCGGGATCAGGTTGCTGCCGTATTTTTCTCTAGCGGCAGCTGCTTCTTTATCAGTCAGTCCTTTAAAGTGCATGTTGGTCTTTCTCCTTGCTGCAAGTCAGAAAAGAGAGGAGGCCCCTCCTCTCTTTTCCGCTGTCATAGGCGGCCGTCCAGACCGCCGGTCTCTATCGTCTATAGGCGGAAGGGTCTTACATATACCGGCCGACCAGCTCCCCGATCCCCGGGTCCGTGGTGCCCTGGCCGATGGCGTTGAACTTCCACTCCCCGTTGTGCCGGTAGACCTCGCCGAAGATCATGGCGGTCATGCCGTTGTAGTTCTCGGACAGGTTGTACCTGCACAGCTCCTGGTTGGTCCGGGCGTCTACGATGCGGATGAAAGCGTTCTGGATCATGCCGAAGTTCTGGTGGCGCTGGACAGCCTGGTAGATGGTCACCACCAGCACGATGCGGTCGTACTCTGCCGGGACCCGGGCCAAGTCGATGACGATCTGCTCATCGTCCCCCTCCCCGGTGCCGGTGAGGTTGTCGCCCATGTGGCGGACGGTGCCGGTGGAGTGGGTCAGGTTGTTGAAAAAGACCACATCGCCCCGGTCCACCAGCTTCCCGCCCCGGAGCATGATTGCGGAGGCATCGCAGTCGATATCCTGGGTATTGCCGCCCCCCAGCAGGCCCCCAAAGAGTCCGCCCTTCTTCTGGACCTCGTCCCAGCCCAGGCCCACCACCACGGTGCTGAGGCCCGCGTTGTCCTTGGTCAGGCTGACCTTCTGGCCCTTTTGCAAACTAACAGACATATCTCTCTCCTCACTTTCTGCCGGCCTGCCAGCGCAGGCCCCAATGGAAGGCGGCGTCCAGGGCCGGGTGGCCGGTGTAGAACTGGACGATCTTCTCCACGCTGAAGGTCTCGTCGTTGAGGTTCTCCAGCAGGACCAGGCCGCACATCCTGTCGTTGGAGTTGTAGGAATCCATCTTCACGATCAGGTCCTCCGCCCCGGGGTACTTGATGGTCACGGTGGCGTCGGCCTGCCGCCAGTTGGCCACGCCCTCATAGATGAAGGTGTACACCAGGATGCGCTTGAAGGTCCCGATCTTATTGCCGTCGATCCGCAGGTTCTCCCCCGCCGCCACCGCGCCGGTGCGGTCGTCGCCGTCCAGGGAGATATAGGGCGGCTGGGTCAGGGACCCGAAGGCGTTGCCCAGGGCCTGGACCACGCCCTTCCTGCCGTCCTTCAGCTCAAAGAGGCACCCTAAGTCCAGGTCGATGCCCTGGCCGCCGAAGATGCCGCCCAGCAGCCCCTTGGGCTTGGCGTTCCAGTTCAGGTTGACCAGGATCTCGCCCAGGCCGGTCTGTCCGCCCTTTTTCAGGCTGACCTTCTTTCCTTTTTCCAGACTGATCGCCATGGCGCTCACCCCACTTCCACGCCGTAATTGGCGCACAGCGCCGCCAGGCCGCCCTGGTAGCCGCTGCCGATGGCGTTGAACTTCCACTCGCCGTTGTTCCTGTAGAGCTCGCCAAAGACCACGGCGGTCTCGATGGAGAAGTCCTCCCCCAAATCGTAGCGGAGGATCTCCTCGCCGGTGGCCTCGTTGACGATGCGGATGAAGGCGTTGGAGACCATGCCGAAGTTCTGCCGCCGCTCCTCTGCCTCATAGATGGTGACGGTGAAAGCGATCCGGGTGACGGTGTCGGGCACCTTGCTCAGGTCCACCTTGATCTGCTCATCGTCGCCATCGCCAACGCCGGTAAGGTTGTCGCCCAGATGCTCCACGCCGCCGGAGGCGTGCTTCAGGTTGCCGTAGAACACGAAGTCGCCGGAGCTGGACGCCCGGCCGCTGTCCCCCAGCAGGAAGGCAGCGGCGTCCAGGTCGAAGTCCCCGCCAGTGTCGAAGCTGTTCCGGTCCCAGCCCAAGCCCACCACCACTTTGGTCAGTCCAGGGTTATCCTTGGTCAGACTGACTTTCTGACCCTTTTTCAGATTGACAGGCATTGTTTTTCCTCCTTACTTTACGCAACGTCGATTCCGTAGTGGCCGCACAGCGCCGCCAGGCCCCCCTGGAAGCCGCTGCCCACGGCGTTGAACTTCCACTCGCCGTTGTGGCGGTACAGCTCGCCCACCACGATAGCAGTCTCGATGGAGAAGTCCTCCCCCAGGTCGTAGCGGATCAGGTCCGTGCCGGTGACCATATCCTGGATGTGGATATAGGCGTTGGAGACCTGGCCGAAGTTCTGCCGCCGGGTCTCGGCGTCATAGATGGTGACGGTGAAGGCGATGCGCTCCACGTTGGCGGGGATCTTAGAGAGCTCCACCACGATCTGCTCGTCGTCTCCGTCCCCCTCGCCGGTGAGGTTGTCGCCCATGTGCTTCACCGACTCGGTGGGGTGGACCAGGTTGCCATAGAAGATGAACTCCTTCTCCGTGGGGCACTTGCCGGAGCTGCCGACCATGAAGGCGGCGGCGTCCAGGTCGAAGGCCGCGCCGGAGTCGAAGGCGTTGACATCCCAGCCCAGGCCCACCACGATCTTGCTCAGCGACGCGTTCCCCTTGGTCAGGTCTACCTTTTGCCCCTTGGTCAGATTGATCGCCATAGCTGTTTCCTCCATTTTGATTTAGTTGGGGTTTAGTTGGTGTCTGGCATATGATACCTTTTATTGAAGTCCGCCTTGATCGCTTCCAACCGCTTCTGGTCGTCCGCTCTCTGCTTGCGGGCATTCTCCTGGATACGGCGGGTCTCGTCGATACCGCTGACGATGGTCTGCCAGGTCTTCTCCAAGGTCTCGGTCTTGATGGAGCTGCCGGAGGCCAGCCGGGCGGTCATCTTGGACTGCTCCACGGTGTTCTGGGCGTTGCGCAGAAGCATCTCATTGGTCTTCTCGTCCAGGGCGGACATGGCCTCCGCCTGGATGCGCTGGCGCTTGAGCATGATCGCCTGGGTCAGGGCCTGCTTGAACACCGGCAGGGTGATGATGAAAGCGGAGTTGATCTTCCGCACCAGGTTCATATTGCTGAACTGCATGGTCTTGATCATGGGGATGGACTGCATGGCCACGTTCTCGGCGGTCCGCAGGTCCTGGGTCCGCTGCTCCAGCATCATCAGGGCCTGATTCAGGGTGGTCAGCTCGAACTGGATGGAGTTGTCCCCCGTGGCCTCCATGTCCCGCTGCCGCTGGGCTATATACGCCTCGATCTCCCGGCAGCCCTGCTCCCCGGCCAGGATATACTTCACCAGCTCGTGGTAGTAGCCCACGTTGGCCTGGAACATCTCCTCCAGCTTCCGGTTGGACTGCTTGATCTCGCTCTCGTACTGCTTCAGCTGCACATAGATCTTGTCCACCTCCTCGCCCATGGTGTGGTACTTGGCGAGGATCTTATCCAGCTGCCGGCGGAGGTTGCCGAAGAGCTTGCCCAGAAGGCCCGGCTCGTCCCGGATCTCATCCAGGTCGAACTTGTCCATGATCTTGGCCAGGGAGGTGAGCATGGCGCTGGAGTCGTCCAGCTGGGACATGTTCATGCTGTTCAGGACCGTGTCCGAGCACCTGGAGATCGCCTCCGCCGCGCCGGCGCCGAAGGTGACGATGGTCTCCAGGTCGTACACGTCCATCTGGCTGGCCAGGGCGTCCACCTCCGGGGAGTTGACCAGGGCCTTTGTCATCTGCTGCCGGTCGTCCACAACGTCATATTGGGGGTAGTCCTCCTGCGCCGGCGCCAGGGTCAGCTCCGGCGTTGGGTCGGGTCTGCTGAGATCGATGCCCATAGTCAATGGCTCCTTCCGATTCCAAATATCCGTCTGATAGGGTTCCGCTCCCGGTCCGGGAGCGCCGCGAAATTGGGGGGACGCAGGTCATACAGGTACTCGCCGATCTGCTGCTCGTTGGCGAAGGGGTGCTGGAAATGCCGCTCGATGCACTGGTAGCCCGTGGGCACGAAGAACAGGATATCGAAGCCCACCAGATTCAGGAACGCGAAGAGGATGCTGTCCTCCAGGGACAGTACCGCCTCTGTGGTACACAGCACCACCAGCTTGGGATTCTTCTTGGTGAAGTCGAACCTCTGGATCAGCCGCAGCAGCTCCTTATTGAGGTGGAGGGTGAGGACGGTGGAGATGATGGTATACTCCGTGCCGTTCTGATAGGTACCGGCGATGAGCCGCCGGTCCAGCAGCAGCTGGAGCTTATCCAGAAGGTGGTCCTGCATCTCCGGCCGCAGGATGCCGAAGGGGTAGTCCTTATGATTTTTGATCCGGTCCTTCAAAAGCCGCCCGTCCCGGAGGAACTGGGTGGCGCAGGCTCTCATCGGGTCAGGGGGACGGCGGGGATCCAGCCAGGGCAGGCTGTAGAGCAGGAGCGTATCCGGCGTCAGGAGCTTTTTGATGTCCAGCCAGTAGCGCTGGACGTCCCCGTCCTTCACGCCGCAGACCTTCTCCAGCAGCACCGGGACGGTCACCACGCCGTCCACCACCTGGAAGGTGGGCCGGTACTTCACCTCCTGGTCCCAGAGGAGGGCGATCTCCTCATACATGGACCGGAGGGTGACGGTCTCGGCCTTGGCGTACTGCTGGCTGCGGTAGAGGCCCGTGTCCTGATACAGCGTGCCGTCCAGGTCCCGCTCCGCCTGGTAGGCGGCGGTGCTGACCCGGATCTGCCCCGCCTCCACCGGGAAGGCGTCCAGGGACAGCGATTCCTCCCGCCGCAGCTCCAGGAGGCTGGCATCTTGCAGGCAGCTCCCCCCGTTCAGGTCCGGCTGGAGCACCGCCACATCCACCGGCAGCCGGGCCAGCAGCCGCAGGAACCGGGCCTCATGGACGGTGGCGCAGGCGCCGAAATAGAGGAACACGCCGGTCTCCGGCATCTTCCACCGGTCGAACAGCTCCTTCTGATACCGCCGCAGCCAGCAGAGCAGGTAGACCGCGGCGTTGGTCATCCGGGGCAGGGTCTCCCGGCCGGCCTCCTCCAGCACGATATCCAGGAAGGCCCGGACCATCAGCCGCTGGAGCTCCCCGCCGCCGGTGGCCTGGATATTCTTGGCCAACTCGCCGGCCAGCTGCTCCGGATCCCGGTAGGTCTGGCGGCGGATGGCGGCGATCTCGTCCGGCGCGGGGAGGGGCAGGGGGGCGCTGGCCACGCAGATCCGCCGCTTCTCCGCCTTCAGGCGGCTGTAGAGGGCAAAGAGGCTGCCGGCATAGGTCAGCTTATCCTCCACGCCGTACTGGGCGATAAAGGCGTTGTAAAAGAGGCCCGCCCCGTTCCCACGGGCCTGGACCGGGACCAGCAGCGACTCCAGGGAGGGCTTTTGCATCCAGGCGTTGGTACAGGGGGACACGCTGGGGGGCGCACCGTACAGCTGCTGCCGGTGCAGGTCCCGTCCGATCTCGCTCTGGATCTGCTTCAGGCTGAACTCCGGCGGGAAGGGCGTCAGCCCCTCGGCGGCATACAGCCGGGAACAGGCGGATGCGGGGTCCAGCTTGTCGTAGCCGCCGGTCCGGTCCAGCAGCAGGATATCGGCCCCGGCCTTGGACAGCAGGGTCAAAAATTGCAGCGCGTACTGGCTCAGGGCCCCGTCGTACAGGATCTTTGGGACCTCCTCCGCCCCCAGCCGGTTGACCATGCGCTCAAAACGGTAGTAGAGCCAGCACATATATTTCGTATAGGCGTTGCGCAGCATCCCCTCGTTCTTCCCCTGCCGGCCAAGCTCCGCCAGCAGGCCGGCCATGGCCTCGGCCACCGCCTCCCGCTGGGACACCGACATACGGGGCAGCCACCGCGCCAGCTGGGCAGAAAGAAAGGCCCGGTCCTGCCGGAACGCCGTCCCCATCATCTCGGAGAAGTAGCCCAGCTGGCGGGTGTCCGGGTTTTGGAGCTGCCCGTCGAGGACGACGCCGGTCTGCCGGGCCGCCTCGTAGTAGCGCTTGAGGAACGCCGTCACCTGGGGGGAGACGCCGGTCAGGCGGTAAAAGTAGACGCACCTGCCGGGCCTGCCGGAAAGGGGGACAAAATATCCGTCCAGTTTTTCCAATACCGCCTGTTGAAACATCGTTCTTTGTATCTTTCCTCATCACAATATATCGATGGACCGCTTCTTCCATTATAATACACCGCCTACGGGTTTTCAAGTCCCAATTACAGTGCCTGACCGGAAGGGTGTAAACAAATTGTGAACAGCGGCTCTTTTGAGAGATCCTGTAAGATCCCCTGTTCCCAAAGCGGCGGCTTTGTGCTATAATAGCGCCGGTGCGGCCTGCCGCGCCTCCCTGATGACTTATGAAAGGGGTCCTCCCATATGGATCAGACCATCACCGGCTATGACGTCGGCCCCCTGCTCTACTGCCCCGCCAACGCCCACTGCAACATCGTGGACTGGCTCCGCGCCGGCCGCGTTGCCCCTCCCTTCTCCCTGGCCTTCTGTCTGGAGGACACCGTGGAGGAGGGCGCCGTCGCCGAGGCGGAGCAGACTCTGTTTCGTACTTTGACACGTCTGAAGGACGCCTCCGCCCAAGAGGCGTTCTATATGCCCCCGGTCTTTATCCGCGTCCGCTCTCCCCGGCAGCTGCGCGCCCTGGCCTCCGCCTGCGCCGCCGCCTTCCCCGGTCTGGTGACGGGGTTCATCCTTCCAAAGTTCTTCGTCGCGAACGCCGGCGGCTATATCGCGGCCATCCAGGCCGTCCGGGAGGAGGCCGGCCGCTTCTATTATATGCCCATCCTGGAGGACCCAGCCATGATCGACCTCCGGTACCGGCACCGCCGCCTCTACCAGCTCCGGGACGCCCTGGAGGCCGTGTCGGACCGCATCCTGAACATCCGCACCGGCGGGAACGACCTCTCCAACGCCTTCGGCCTGCGGCGGCAGGTCCACGACACCATCTACGACCTCCGTCCGGTGGCGGATCTGCTGGCGGATATCGCCGCCGTCTTTGCCGGGCAGTATACCGTCTCCGGTCCGGTGTGGGAGTATTACGCCGGCAGCGGCTGGGAGGAGGGGCTCCGGCGAGAGACGGCGCTGGACGCGCTGTGCGGCTTCACCGGGAAGACCGTCATCCACCCCAACCAGATCCCGGTGGTCAACGACTGCCTCCGGGTCTCCGCCGCCGACTACCAGGACGCCCGCCGCATCCTGGACTGGGCCCCCGGCAGTCCCTGCCTGGTGGCCGCCAGCGCGGAGGGCACGCGTATGAACGAATACAACACCCACCTCCGCTGGGCGGGCCGGACCCTCCGTCTGGCCCAGGTCTACGGCGTGAGGGACAGCGCCGGCCCCGCTGGACGCCAGCAGCCGTGCCGGCAGTCTTGAGCAGGGAGGGTCATCCGAATGAACGAGCAGCGCTTTCAAACCGCCCTCAAAGTCCCCTCCGGCAACGCGCTGGAGGACCTGATGCTCCGCAGCGGCCCCTATACCGGTCCTGTCAAGGAGACCTTCTTCATCCGCTATCCCGCCGGCCCCAGCCTCCAGCAAGACCATGCCGCCCTCCGGGCCTGGCAGGGGCCGGGGCGCGTCTTCGTGCCGGCGCTGAAGGGCCTGTCCCCCGGGGAGGCCGAGCGCTACATTGCCCTTTACGGCAGCGGCCAGCTCCCCTTCCGCTTCGCCAACGCCCTCTGGCAGGAGGCCCTCACGGACGCCTATGCCGCCGTGATAGAGCAATTCAAAAAGAGCCGGGGCCGCAGCGAGGAGGCCATCGTCCGCAACTTCTCCGTGAAGATGCTCTGCTGGATCGACGCCTATCTCCCCCAGCTGTTCCCGGAGACCGGGAAGCCGGCCCAGTTCCCCAAGTTCCTCTGCGGCGGCGGTGTCCGGCTGGCGGAGTATCTGTTCTTATACCTGCTGTTCCGCTTAGGCTGTGACGTGCTGTACATAAGCGACGGCAGGGAGCCCCAGGACCCGGCCCTGCTGGCGCTGTCCACACCGGTGACCGCCCAGCCGCTCCCCTATCCGCCGGAGGCCCCCTCTGCCGTCCCCAGGGCGCCCCGGCAGGCCCAGCCCGCCCCGGCGGGCGCGGACAGCCGGGTGGTGATCTCCATGGACCGCCTCCGGCGGCCGGAGCGCCATGTCCCGCCGCCTGCCCCGGCCAGCCCGCCGGCCCGGCCGGCGGCTACCGTCCGGCCCCCGGTACAGTCCCCCCGGACGCCGCCGGTCTCAAGGGCGCCGGTGGTCTCCGCCGCCCATCCGGGCCGGACGGGCCAGCGGCGGACGCTGGAGTTCGAGGAGCTGGCCCGGTTCGCCTCCTCCGTGGTGATGCTGAAGGTGTTCGACCAGAACGACCAGTGCTTCAAGTCCGGCTCCGGCGTCATCATCAACGAGCGGGGCTATGTGCTCACCAACCTCCATGTGGTCAACGGAGGCCGGTACTACGGCATCCTGCTGGAGGAGGAGACCAGCGTCTTTTACACCGACGAGCTGATCAAGTACCACCAGGACTACGACCTGGCTGTCCTTCGGATGGACAAGCGCCGCCAGCCGATCCCCCTCTCCATTGGGGGCCAGAAGCTGGTCCGGGGGCAGAAGGTGGTGGCCATCGGCAGCCCCCTGGGGCTGTTCAACACCGTCTCCGACGGCATCATCTCCGGCTTCCGGCAAATGGAGAAGGTCTCCATGATCCAGTTCACCGCCCCTGTCTCCCACGGCAGCAGCGGCGGCGCCCTTCTGGATATGCACGGGGAGCTGATCGGTCTGATCACCGCCGGCTACGACGACGGGCAGAACCTGAACCTGGCAGTGGACCGGGAGAGCATCCTCCGCTTCGTCCGGGGACTGCTGTGACCGCCGGCCCCGCCGCATCGTATGATATCCCGTGGGCGGCTCGATACAGAGGCCAAAGGGCGGCTCTGCCAGGTAGGGCCGCCCTGCTCTTGACATTCTGCCTGCTTTGAGTAAAATGATATTCGTAAGTTTATCGTTTTCCAATAGATACCAGACCGCAAGAGAGGAGATATGCTCTATGTCTACAAAGCTCTCACGTCTTCTGCTGAGTCTATCTATCGCGGCGGCGCTGCTGTCCGCCTGTGCGGCTCCCCAGGGCGGGGCGGACGATCCAGGCCCCCTGACCTGGACCACCTGGAGCGGCTATGAGGGGTTTTGGGATCTGCTGGAGGAGTCCTATCCAGATATCGATATCGAGTTCGTCCCCTACGATGGGGCCAACCGCACCGGCTACAGCTGGGCCCAGCTGCGCGCGGACGACATTTCAGACATCTTCATCACATCCCAGATCGTGGATAAGGAGGCGGCCCGGGAGCATCTGGTGGACCTGTCCGGCTATGACTTCATCAACAGCTTCTCCACCTCCGTCCTGGACCAGGTGTCCATCGATGGCGGGATCTATCTCCTGCCGGTCAACTACGGTATGTATGGCATCCTCTACAACAAGACCCTGCTGGAGGAACACGGCTGGACGCTCCCGGAGGACTTCGCCCAGCTGGAGGCGCTGTGCGGCGAGATCCGGGCGGCGGGCCTGATCCCCGGGGTGCTGGGCACCCAGCTCACCGGCAACACCTTCTCCACCGTGTTCAATCTGGCCAAGACCGGCTGGCTCACCACCCCGAAGGGCATCGTCTGGGAGCGGGACTTCCTGGCCGGAAAGGCCACGGCGGCGGGGATGTGGGAGGATACCATGGACTATGTCCAGCGGTATATCGACCTCGGCATGTTCACCACCGACCCGGAGGACCTGAGCAACCCCAAGATGGTGCTGGGCTACCTGGGCGGCCGGCGGGCCGTCTTCTGTACCGCCGTCCTCACCCTCAACATCACCGAGCTGCCCGACACCGGCGATGAGCTGGGCATGATGCCCTTTATCAGCGAGGACGGGAGCAAGAACATCTATATGTACAGCCCCACCAGCTATGTGGGTCTCAGCCAGCGGCTGACGGAGCCGGGGAACGAGAAAAAGCTGGAGGACGCCCTCCGCATCCTGTCCCTGCTCTACTCCCCGGAGGGGCAGGCCGCCTTCATCACGGACCAGACGCCCTGTCTCCTCAGCGCCCTCAACAGCACGGTCCTGCCGGAGGACTCCCTGATCTACGATGCCCAGCAGGCCCTGCGGGAGGGCCGGGCCTTCCCCATGACCTACGCCAACTGGGACGGCGTGCTGGCCGACATGGGCCAGGCCTTCAAGGAGTGGTTCCGGGGGGAGGATGGCATGGACGGCCCCGCCTGCATCGCCCGGATGGACGCGCTCCAGCAGAGCTATCTCGACCGCTCCGACCAGCTCTTCTTCTGCGAGAGCACGGCGGACTTCACCCTGGAGGAGACGGCGGCGCTCCTGGGCAAGGCCCTGGGCAGCGCCGTGGGCGCGGACGCGGCTATGGTCCCCGTGGGCACCTTCTACAGGGAGGGCAGCGGACTGAAAGCCTGCGCCACCGGGCGGCTCTACCAGGAAAAGATCAATTCGGACATCGCCTCGACGATCACCCCCTCCTTTGATGGGGAGTACGCCCTGCTGACCATGACCGGCGCCCAGGCCAAGGAGCTGGCCCAGGCGGGTTTCGACCAGGCCGGGGACGGGGAGAGCTTCCCCTATGTCCTGACGGTCAAAGGCGGCGGGGAGCTGGAGGACGGCAGGACCTACCGGGTGGCCTTCCCCATGCACAGCTACACCGAGGAGGTAGGCTCAGCCTACGGCGCCCAGGTGGAGAAGGGCTCCCTGCGGACCTATCTGCGGGAGTGGCTGGAGGCCCAAGGGACCGTCTCCCCCGATGGAGCCCCCTGGAACTGAAGCGAACAACGGGAGAGGGGACTCGTATGGACCATATCAAGAAAAACATCATACTCCCTGCGGCACTGACGGGCTGTCTCCTGCTGTCTCTGCTGGTCGGCGGGTCCTTTTTCATGAGATATCTGCGGGCACAGATCGCGGAGGAGCGCACCACCCAGCTCCTGGAGATCACCGCCCAGGTCCGGGTCAACCTGGACAACGCCTTGGACGCCCATTGGAACTACCTGACCGCCGCCGTCAACACCCTGCGCCAGCAGACCTTCGCCACGGCGGGGGACGCGGTGGCCTACATCGGCACGCTGGAGGCGCTGCTGGAGACGGAGCGGTACAGCTCCATGCTCATGCTCTTAGACAGCCGGGGGAACTGCTATGACGCCAACGGACGCCACGGCGTCTGGTCCGATATCGGCCTGATCTCCACCGGGGAGGCCCAGTACACCTTCATCACCGACAGCTACGTCTACCAGGGCAGCTACTGGGCCTTCGTCAGGAAGCTGGATGCCCCTTTGGAGACGGCGGACGGGGGCACGGTGTTCACCCACGCGGTGCTGCTGAAGGACGTGCAGACTCTGACGGAATACTACGCCAGCGCCGCCTACGGCAGCCAGAACGAGACCTATATCCTAAAGAGCGACGGCACCCGGATGCACGATGACACCACCCAGCACAAGACCATCCACGCCTACAACGTCCTCAAGGTCTTAGAGGAGATGGAGGGGCAGACGATCTCCGACCTCCGGGCGGCCCTGGAGGAGGCGGACCTCCTTTGCGGCAACTTCTCCGACAACAGCACAGAGTACTACTACTGCCTCTCCTCCCTGAAAGCGTATGACACCCTGCTCCTCTTCCTGATCCCGGCGGAGTTCGTGGCCGCCGGCACCGTGGAGATGGTGGGGACCACCATTCGGACGCTGCTGTTCCTGGCGGTGGGGCTGGTGGCGCTGCTGGTGCTGGCCATCGCGGCCATCCTGCGGCAGCAGAGCGGCGAGCGTCTGTTCCGGCAGGAACAGGAGAACCTGCGCCGGCAGGAGGAGCTGAACCAGCAGCTGGGGGAGAGCAACGCCATGCTGGCCCAGTCCAAGGAGGCGGCGGAGCAGGCCTTCCAGATCGCGGAGGGCGCCAACCAGGCCAAGAGCGCCTTCCTCTCCAATATGAGCCACGATATCCGCACGCCCATGAACGCCGTCGTCGGCTTCGCCACCCTCCTGTCCAGAGACGCGGAGGACCCAGAGAAGGTCCGGGAGTACACCAAGAAGATCGCCGCCTCCAGCCAGCACCTGCTGGGGCTCATCAACGATATCTTAGATATCAGCAAGATCGAGGCGGGCAAGACGGTCCTGAACCTGTCGGACGAGAGCATCGTGGGCCTGATCGAGAACATCGACTCCATCATCCGGCCCCAGATGCGGGCGAAGGGGCACCAGTTCGAGGTCTACAGCACCGATGTCCAGCATGAGCACGTCATCATGGATAAGCTGCGGCTGAACCAGATCCTGCTGAACCTGCTGTCCAACGCGGTCAAATATACGCCGGACGGCGGCCACGTCACCCTGACCATCCAGGAGCTTCCCTCGGGCGTCAAGAAGATGGCCCACTACCGGTTCATCGTGGCGGACGATGGCTACGGCATGAGCCCGGAGTATGTCCAGAAGATCTTCAGCGCTTTCACCCGGGAGGAGGACAGCGTCATCAACAAGATCCAGGGGACCGGGCTGGGCATGGCCATCACCAAGAACCTGCTGGACCTGATGGACGGGAAGATCTTGGTGGAGAGTGAGAAGGGGAAGGGCTCCACCTTTACGGTGGACCTGGACCTGCCCATCAGCGAGCAGGCGGTGGACCACCATTTCTGGCAGAAGAACGGGATCACCCGGCTCCTGACCATAGACGACGAGGAGGTCATCTGCCAGAACGTCCAGATGGCCATGCGGGACACCGGGGTCACGGTGGACTACGCCCTGAACGGGAACGCGGGGCTGGATATGCTCCGGCGCGCCGGGGAGGAGGGCCGGCCCTACCACATCGTGCTGCTGGACTGGAAGATGACGGGGATCGACGGCGTGGAGACCGCCAAGCGCATCCGGCAGAGGGCAGCGGACAGGCCGCTCCTGGTCCTGACCAGCTACGACCTGCCGGAGATTGAGGTAGCGGCGGCCGAGGCGGGCGTCGACGCCTTCCTGCCCAAGCCCTTCTTCCTTACCAGCTTCCGCCAGAAGGTGGAGCAGATCCTGGAGCGGGCCGCCGGACCGGAAACGGCAGAGGAGGCGCCCGCCGATGAGGGCAGCCTCCTTCAGGGGATGCACATCCTGGTGGCGGAGGACAACGCGATCAACGCGGAGATCCTCAGCGAGCTGCTGGATATCGTGGGGGCCACCTGCGATGTCTGCGAGAACGGGAAGATTGCGGCGGACACCTTCGCAGAGTCTGTCCCCGGGCAGTACCAGCTGATCCTGATGGATGTCCAGATGCCGGTGATGAACGGCTATGAGGCGACCAGGACGATCCGCGGCCTCTCCCACCCCCTGGCCCGGAGCATCCCCATCATCGCCATGACGGCCAACGCTTTCGCGGAGGACATCCGGGACGCCCTGGAGGCCGGCATGAACGGCCATGTCGCGAAGCCCGTGGATATGGCGGTGCTGGAGCAGACCGTGCGGGAGGTGCTGGAGGCGATGCGGTAGGGAGAGCCTATCAAACCAGTTGATATGCGCAAAAAAAGCGATGGGCCGTGGGCTCATCGCTTTTTTACGATATCCAATACAGCACGGTGTGCGTCCCCTCGGAGACGGACCGCCAGAAGCGGTAACCCAGCTGGCCGAAGGCCGGGAGATCCGACAGGTCCGTGATGCCGTTCTCCGCCAGCCAGCGGACCATCTGCCCACGGGCCATCTTGCACAGGGTCCCCTTCTCCACGACCTTGCCGTCGGCCAGTTCCCCAAAGACGCAGGCGGCTGTTCGGACGCTCCCCGGCAGATGGGGCATCACTGCCCTGCTGTACTCCTTGGAGGCCAGGTCCAGCACCAGGTCTGTCTCCCCGGCCAGCTGCCGGGCCAGATGGTCTCCCCAAAACTGATACAGGTCCTGGCAGCCGTCCACGGACAGCTTGGCCTGCATCTCCAGCCGGTAGGGGACCACCCCGTCAAAGGGCCGCAGGAGCCCGTAGAAGCCGGAGAGGATGCGCAGATGTTCCCGGAGGTAGTCCAGATGGGCCGTCTCCATCACGCTGGGGGCCATGTAGCGGTACTGGATGCCCTCATAGGCGAGGATGGCCGGCGTGAGACAGCGGTCCAGGTCCATCTGGTCCAGCCGCTCGATATTCAGCTGGGCGATAGCGTCGTTGCACTTCCAGAGCCCTTGCAGCGCCTGGGGAGACATAGCCTGGAGGGCCGCTTTCAGCCGCCGGGCCTGCTCCAGGAACAGCGGCAGGCCGTCTACCGCAAAGCTGTCGGTATCCACCACCATCTTCTTGGCCGGGGCGATGATGATTCGCATGGGCGCAGCCCTCCTTGGCAGATAGATAGCCGAAGCGTCAAACGGCCGGGCAGATCGGACTTCCCGTCTGCCGTCTATTATACACATATCCGGCAGGAAAGGCAAGGCGTCCTTTCCTCTGATGGCAGGCCTTAAAAACGCGCCTTCATCTCCTCCAGCAGCACCTCCGCCGCCGGGGTGAACACCGCATACTTTTTCCAGGCCAGGAACAGCTTGGAATAGAGCGGCGGCGTCAGGGGCCGAAAGCATAGAGGGCTGTCCGGTCCGGTGTCTGCCAGCTTGTCAAAGGAGAGCAGGCAGCCCAGACCCTCCCGGGCCATGACCCCGCCGTTGTACACCAGATTGCAGGTCGCCACGATGTTGAGCCGGTCCACCTTCTCCCGGAACCAGTTTGAAAGCTCCTTTTGCAGGCCCTGCCGGGGACAGATCAGCGGGACCTCCAGCAGGTCCTCCGGGGCGACCGCCTCTTTTTCCGCCAGCGGGTGATCCTTCCGCAGGATGACGCCCCAGGAGTCCATACCAGGCAGGGGGATGTGATCATATTTGGGCAGGTCGTTGGACTCCACCAGCACAGCGAAATCCAGCAGGCCCTGCTCCAGCCGCTCCGCCAGGTCGCTCCGGTCGCCGCTGTACAGATGCACCCGGATACGGGGGTATCGGGCCTGCACCGACTTGACGCACCGGGCCAGGTGCCGGATCCCGTCCGACTCCGCGCAGCCGATGTGGATATCCCCGCCGGCGATCTCCCCCAGGGCCTGGAACTCCGCCGCCGTCTTGTCCACCATGTCCAGGATGTCCTCCGCCCGCCGGCGCAGGAGCATCCCCTCGTCCGTCAGCCGGACATTGCAGCTGCCCCGGACGAAGAGCTTTTTGCCCAGCTCCGCCTCCAGGTCCTTCAGCTGCTTAGACAGAGTGGGCTGGGAGATATGTAGCCGCTTTGCCGCCCGGGTGATGCTGCCCTCCCGGGCCGCCTCCAGAAAATAGCGCAGTACGCGGATCTCCATCCGATCACCTCCTGGGGACAGTATAGCAGGTCATGATATTCTTTACAAGAATAACATGATATAGAAACAAAGTATTTGCTATCTTATCCTCCGAGGCGTATGATAGCGGTATGAACAAAGCGAACAGGAGGACCGTCTATCATGGAAGAACAGCTGGTATTGACCCAGGCATGGGACAAGACCTTCCCCAAGAGCGAGCAGGTGGACCACAGCAAGGTGACCTTCCCCAACCGCTACGGCATCACCCTGGCCGCCGACCTGTATATCCCCAAGGGCGCCGCCGGGAAGCTCTCTGCCATCGCCGTCTGCGGGCCCTTCGGCGCGGTGAAGGAGCAGGCAGCCGGGCTATACGCCCAAACGATGGCGGAGCGGGGCTTCCTGACGATCGCTTTCGACCCGTCCTTCACCGGCGAGAGCGGCGGCACGCCCCGCTATGTGGCCTCCCCGGACATCAACACCGAGGACTTCCAGGCGGCGGTGGACTATCTTTCCCTGCGCCACGACGTGGACCCTGAGAAGATCGGCATCATCGGCATCTGCGGCTGGGGCGGCCTGGCGCTGAACGCGGCGGCGCTGGATACACGAATCAAGGCGACGGTAGCCTCCACCATGTACGACATGGCCCGGGTGAACGCCAACGGCTACTTTGACGCCGAGGACAGCGAGGCGGCCCGATACGAGAAGAAGAGGGCCCTGAACGCCCAGCGGCTCACCGACCGCCGGAACGGTGCCTACGCCCTGGGGGGCGGCGTGGCGGACCCCCTGCCGGAGGACGCCCCCTTCTTCGTCAAGGACTACTACGACTACTACAAGACCCGGCGGGGCTACCACCCCCGGTCCCTCAACTCCAACGGCGGCTGGAACGTCACCGGCTGTATGTCCTTCCTCAACCAGCCCCTCCTGGCCTACGCCGGGGAAATCCGCTCCGCCGTCCTGGTCATGCACGGCGAAAAGGCCCACTCCTGCTACTTCAGCCGGGACGCCTTCGCCAAGCTGACCGGGGACAACAAGGAGCTGCTCCTTATCCCGGATGCCGTCCACACCGACCTCTACGACCGGACGGACATCATCCCCTTTGAGAAGCTGGCGCGCTTCTTCCGGGAAAATCTACAGTGAGGTGATACTGCGATGAGAAACAAACTTTTGGCTGCCCTGCTCTCCCTCTGCCTGCTCTTTGCGGCGCCGGCCTGCGCGGCGGATATGGACCGCCCCGCAGAGCAGGAGGCGGAAAAGCTGTCCGAGCAGAGCGAGCGCTTTACAGATGTCCCCGCCGGTGCCTGGTATGCCGGGGCGGTCGGCTACTGCTGCCAGCAAGGCATCATGAACGGGACCACCGCCTCCACCTTTGCGCCAGAGGAGACCCTGACCCGGGCCATGCTGGTCACCATCCTGTGGCGGCAGGCACAAAAGCCGGCGGTGGACTACCTGATGCAGTTCTCCGATGTCCCAGAGGACCAGTGGTACAGTGAGGCCGTCCGCTGGGCCGCCAGCGAGAAGTTGGTGAGCGGCTATGGCGATGGCCGATTCGGCACCCATGATCCTATCGCCCAGGAACACTTGGATCTGATCTTCCGGCGGTACACCGAGCAGCCGGTCACCAGCGGCATCCCCGGCTTTGACGGCAGCTCCCGGCCCGCCACACGGGCCCAGGCCGCAGCAGCGGTCATGAACTACGCCCAGCTCCCCCAGCAGGGGATAGCAGGATCTAAGATCCTGGTGGCCTATTTCTCCGCCACCGGAAATACCCGCCCAGTGGCGGAAAAGGTGGCGGAGGCGGCAGGCGGCGACCTCTTCGAGATCGTCCCCGCTCAGCCCTACACCGATGCCGACCTGAACTACAGCACCGACTGCCGGGCCAATGCCGAGCAGAACGACCCCGATGCCCGGCCTGCCATCGCCGGCACTGTGGAGGATATGGACCAGTATGAGGTGGTGCTCATCGGCTATCCCATCTGGTGGGGCCGTGCGCCTAAGATCATCCACACCTTCCTGGAGGCCTACGACCTCAGCGGCAAGACCGTCGCCACCTTCTGCACCTCCGGGGGCAGCGGCCACGAGGACGCCACCCTTCGGGGATACGAGCCGGACGCCGTCTGGCTGGAGGGCCGGCGGTTCTCCGGCACGTCCCAGGTGGAGAGCTGGGTAGACAGCCTGGACCTGCCCGAGGCGCGCAGCGACTCTTGAACCTAGGCGCGCCGCCCCGGCGGCGGATACAGAAAGAGCGGGATGCCCCCCTAGATCCGGGGCATCCCGCTTTTACTGTGCTATTTTTGGCACTGTCAGCTCCCCACGATCTTCGGCAGGGTAGAGCCGCCGTAGGGCATGGCCAGGACGGTGGCCGCCGGGCCCAGCTTCTCAAAAGCCCGGTCCAGGGCGGTCTGCACGTCCGGCTGGGGCGTCAGGAAGATGGAGCGGACGAAGCTCTCCTCCAGCTCCGAGACCAGCCAGACCTCCGCCTTCTCCAAGGTCATGGCGATGGCGGCGGCCTTGTGGCCCCCCAGCTGGAAGTCCCGCCCGATCCGTTCGATCATAGCCTGGGGAGAGGGGGAGGTGGTCATCCACTCCTCAAAGACCCGCTCCCCCAGGCCCTCCCGGCAGGAGCCGATCAGGACGATCACACCGCCGGGCTTCACCGCGTGGCGGGCGTTGTCCAGGGCCTTCTGGGTCTGGTACAGGTTCAGGTCCTTCGGCGCGCCTCCCTGGCTCACCAGGACGATATCCGCCGGCTGGGACAGCTCCTTCCGATAGAGCCGGTCCAAGAAGGCGCAGCCCGCCCGGTGGGCCTGGACCGGGTGGCCCGCCACGGCCCGGAGGATCTCCTTGTGTTCGCTGAGGACCACGTTCAGGATAAAGTCGATGCCGCAGATCGCCCCGGCCTCCTCGATATCCATGCGGATGGGGTTCCCCTCCAGGGCCCCGGCACGGGCCTCAGGCCGGACCATCATGGAGTGGTTGCACTGGATGGCCTGCCGGGTGGAGATGCCGGGCATGATGGCCTTGGCCCCGCCGGAATAGCCGGCGAAGTAGTGGTACTCGATGTTGCCCAGGCAGATTCGCCGGTCCGCCTCCGCCACGACCCGGGTGATATCCACCGGGGTACCGGCAGCGGTAACGCCCAGATGGACGCAGTCCGCCGGGTCACTGTCCACGCAGGCGATCTCGTTCCAGGCCCGCTCACCGGCCAGGCGGCGCATCTCCTCCTGGGTGTGGGGGCGGTGACTGCCCAGAGCAAAGACCAGGGTGATATCCCCGGCCCGGACGCCGGCGGCGTACAGCTCCTCCAGCAGGGCTGGCATAACGGTCCAGGTGGGCATAGGGCGGGTGATGTCGCTGGTGATGATGGCGATCCGCTCCCCAGGCCGGACGATCTCCCCCAGCCGGGGGGAGCCGATCGGCTCTGCCAGGGCCCGGCGGACCTCCGCCTCCCCAGTCAGGCCGGCGGGGACCTCATTAGCGCGGAGCACGTCCAGCAGGTCCTCTTTAGGGACCCGCGCCTCCTGGACGCCGGTCCCCAGGCCAAAGGCCAGCTTGACAAACTCGCCCATGATCAGACCCCCGTCCAGCCCATCAGGTTCAGCACGAAGATACACACGGCGGAGAAGCCGATCAGGCACAGGGCGTAGGGCACCGCGTACCGCAGCCATTTGGAGTACTTGGTATTGGACAGGATCAGGCCGGTGGCCAAAACGGAGGAGACCGGGGTCAGGAAGTTGGTCAGGCCGTCGCCCAGCTGGTAGCAGGTGCAGAGGATCTGGCGGGTGATGCCCAGGATGTCGGCCACAGGCATGAACAGGGGCATCAGCAGGGGCACCTTGGCCGGACCGGAGGGCATCATCAGATTGAAGATGGTGGTGAAGAGGAACATCCCGATGGCGGAGAAGCCGGCGCCCAGGCTCTGGATGAGGGTCAGGGCGGCGTGGGCGATGGTGTTGATGATCTGCCCGTCGGCCAGGACCACGCTGATGAGCTTGGAGAAGCCGATCAGCAGGCACACCGGGCCCATGTCCGCCGCGCCCTTGCAGAAGCGCTTGGACCAGTCGTTAGGGGTGAAGCGGAAGATGATGCCCAGGAGGATCGCGTCCACGAAGCCCAGACCGATGAGCCACTCAAAGCCCCAGCCGTACTTGGCGGACCCCACGGCGTAGATGACGAAGGGGACCAGCATCATGACCATGCCGATGACGGAGGAGGTCTGGAGCAGGACAGGCTGGGAGATATCCACCGCCTGGCCGTCCTCCAGGGTCAGGATCTCGCCGTCGATGCTCCGGGAAGGGTCGTGGGCCACCCGGAGGGCATAGCGGGTGTTGTACCAGGCGGTAAAGATGGTGAACACGATCCAGATGAAGATGCGCACGCTGAGGCCGGAGACCGCCGGGATGCCGCACATCTCCTGGCACATCAGGATCATCAGCACCGTGGGCCCGATGGCCTGGGCGGTGATGTAGGGCAGGTAGAAGATGGCCATGGCAGCGATCCGGTCCAGCTTGGTCCGCCGGGCCAGCAACATCCCGCAGGCCACGAAGGTGATCAGGGAATCCTGCCCCGCCAGGCCCCCCAGCAGGGACATGATCACCGTGATCAGGGGGATCAGGATCTTCAGGCTCTTGTCCTGGAACTTGTGGAGGGACCAGTCCACGATGTTCTCCACCGCGCCGGAGGAGATCAGCACCGTGATCATGCCGCCGATGATGAACAGCAGGGCGAAGGTGGTGCCCATGGAGGCGATGGCCCCGGTGAGCTTCACCACGGCGCTCCAGGGGCTCACCGGGGTGTTCTCCACATAGTGGAAGGAGTCGGCGATGACGTAGCCCTTCTCGTCATACTCATACTGTCCCGCCGGGATGATGTAGCTGAGGAGGCACGCCAGCAGCACCAGCGCGATCAGCAGCACCATCACATGGGGGAACGCCAGCTTGGTCTGTTTCTTTTCCATCGTATTTTCTCCCTTCTAACATACACGGCATATGAGCCGCTGGTCTATACTTTATAGGACGGCTCCGTGCCCACCGGGTCGCTCTGGCCGTCGAAGTGCTTGATCTGCCGCTCCTGCACCGTGTACTGCGGCCAGTCCGCCGGGCTCTCCCCCCGGAAGAACCGGCCCCAGGCGTCCTGGAGCGTGGCGGTGAGCCGCTCTGCCTCCTCCCGGCCGGTACCGGCCAGGAAGGGGGCGTCCCAGGCATCCAGCGTGCCGAACAGGAAGGGCAGCTCCAGACAGTGGCAGGCATCGTAGATGGACTGGGGCGCGGCCCAGTCGAACTGGTACTTCCACACCGGACAGCCCCCCTCCGCCGCCGCCTGGGCAAAGATGCCGCCGGGGATCTCATAGCGCAGGTGCTGCCCCCGCTCCAGCGCCCCCAGGGACTCCGGGTCCCGGGCAGTGGAAAAGGCGTGGGTCTCGTCCCGGGTGAAGCCGGTCATCACCCGGATGTGCCGCTTGGCGGCCATCTCCGCCGCCCGGCGGGCGGTCTGCTCCGGGGTGTGCCAGGCGTCCATCACCGGCTTGAAGTACATCCCCTGGTGCTTGGCCTTGATGGCCTCGGGGACCTCTCGGGCGGCCCGGAGCAGCTCCTGGGTGGAGCGGCTCTGGAGCTGGGCCAGCACATCGGGGCTCTCGGGGGTGATATCCAAGTTCGCCAGCACCGCCCGGCCCACCTCATAGGCGTCCGCCAGTAGGTGGTTCCCCCGGCCCAGGGAGGCGCTCTGCAAAACGATCTGGCTAAAAAGGCCCTCGCTATCCTCTCTGGAGAGGATATGGGCGATGGCGTTGCCCCCCGCCGACTGACCAAAGACCGTGACCCGGCCGGGGTCGCCGCCGAACTGCCGGATGTTCTCCTGGACCCACCGGAGGGCCAGCATCTGGTCCTCGATGGAGAGGGCCCGGTCCGCCACGCCCCCGGCGCAGAGGAACCCAAAGACCCCCAGGCGGAAGTTGACATTGACCTCCACCACGTTCTGGCTCCGGGCCAGGGAGGCCCCGTCGTACCAGGGCAGGTCCCCGCCGCAGTAGCAGTTGGCCCCCCCGTGGAGCCAGACCGCCACCGGCAGCGCCCCCTCCAGGGAAGGGGTGCTGACCGCCAGGGTCAGGCAGTCCTCGCTCTGGGGCAGGGTCACCGGACCCATGGGCTTATCCAAGTCAGAGGTGTCCTGAGGGGCCACAAAGCCCCGCTGCGTGGCGTCCAGCACCCCCTCCCAGGGCTCCGGCCGCTCCGGCGGGCAGAACCGCAGCTGGCCCACCGGGGGCTTGGCGTAGGGGATGCCATGGAACTTGAGGACGCCGTCCTCCTCATAGCCCCGGACCCATCCTGTCGCTGTCTGTACCTGCATGATCGATACCGCTCCTTTCCAAAATGGTTCATCCTTTCGTTTTTTCGCTCATAGTATACGACAGGCCCAGGGGCGAGTCAAGAAATATCTGGCCTTCCGGTCTTATTTCTCCGTTTTTGCCAATTCTCCCGCCGTCCTCTTGACTATTCTGACACTTTCCTTTACACTGGGAGCAGAAGGACAGGAGGGGAGCGCCATGGCAGTGCAGCATAAAATCAAAAAGGTGTCCGCCACGGACCAGGTATATGACCAGCTGCGGCAGCTGATCGGCGACGGGACCTGGAAGCCCGGAGAGAAGATCCCCACCGAGGGCCAGCTGGCGGAGGACTTCGCGGTCAACCGGCTGACGGTGCGGGTGGCCCTCCAGCGGCTCCAGGCCATCGGGCTGCTGGATATCCGGGTGGGCAGCGGCACCTATGTGAAGGAATTCGATATGTGCGGCAATATCCAGGAGCTCTCCGCCTTCTATACCGATGCCACCTCCCCCCAGGACGCCCTGGAGTACCGGGACATCATCGAGACCGAGTGCGTCCGGCTGGCGGTGGAGCGGCGGACAGAGGAGGAGCTGGCGGCCTTCTGGCAGCAGTATGAGCGGATGGAGGGCCATGCGCGCCGCTACTTCCAGGAGGAGGACCCGGCGGCGGACCAGGCGTTCACGCTCCAGGCGGATATGAGCTTGGAGATCCACACCATCCTCTGCGCCATGGCCCACAACTCCCTACTGAATTACGCCTTCGCGATAACGAAGGCGCCCCTCCGCCAGCTGATGCTCCAGAACGTCACGAGGCGGATGCGGACGCTGGAGACATCTCTCCTCTGGCTCCGCCGCTACGCCCAGCTCCACGACCATATCCGGGACCGGGACTTGGAGGGGAGCTTGACCTGCCTGAAGGGGCTGATGAACAGCCAGCTGGATCAGGGGTAGCTAGAAGGATAAAGGGCCGGCCGGCGGAGCGCACCGCCGGCCGGCCCTTCTTATCTCACTTTTCTCACTTTATCGCCAGTGACAGATACAGCATACACCGTACTCCACAGCGGGGCTTGCCCCCTATGTATCCAGCCTTTTAAGTCCCCGCCAGGGCAGCCCCTATAGCCTGCAGCAGACTCTTGCTCCTATCGCTGGTATCCTGAGTCGGCTCCCAGATCATGATGCCGCCCAGCTCCTCCTTAGCATATCGGGCTTTCTCCGTGATAGTATCTATACCATTATAGTAGACATCCATCCCATTGTAGGAGACATGGTCCTTGCTGTAGGCATCCGGCACACTGGCCAGGATCGTCCCATAGTCCGCCCAGCTGGGCCGGGCGTAAAAGGGCACGCCCAACACGACCTTATAAGCCGGCAGGCCCCGAGTCTCCTTCCAGTATCGCCCGCAGTCTACCGCGAAGTGTCTCCGCCGTCTCAGGGGACTCCAGATCCCGCAGGCTCCCGTCCGACGTGGGGATAGCAAAGGCGTAGCAGAGATGGGTCAAGATGCCAAAGTCCACTGTGTACAGCTTGTCCGGCTTCCAGCTGGGGTAGTAGCCCACCACCTTACAGCTGGTCAGATCCGTATCCCGTGGCACCGCGGCGTCGATGGGCACATTGTCCACCCCCGCCGGCTGGACCGGGCTGCCGTCCACGATGCCCAGATCCTCCCATACATCGCTGCTGTCCGGCGTCTCGCCCTGGGTCCACCATTTCGCGCGGTACCGGCGCCCCTGGTAGCTGACTGTGTCGCCGCCTGTGTAGACCGCGGCGCTCTCCCAAGTATCCGTATCCTGGGGCGGCACCGGTGCTGGGACAGGCGCGGCGCCGTCTGTACCATCTTCGGCAGGCCCGGCAGCGGGCGGAGGTGCCTCTCCGTTCGGACCGGCTGGCTCATCAGCAGGCGGAGATTCCCCCTCCGCCGGACCGGCTGGCTCAACAGCGGACGGAGCCCCTTCCCCAGCCGGACCGGCCGGCTCTGTCGCAGGCGAAGCAGGACGCAGATCGACCCACATCCACACCAGGGCGGTCAGCAGGACACCCAGGCAAAATCCGCCCAGCCCATACCAAACAGGCTTTTTCGTTTTCATAGGCACCCCCTTTTATGTTTCATGGAGTGCCTCTATCATACTATATCCGTGGCCTTTTCGCAATCAGTACCGTGATATCGGCCTACACAAAAAGAGTGGGAACTGGCCGGCACGTTCTATCCCGGCCGCCTTTCTGGCCGCGCAGACGCTCTCCATCAGATCTTCCTCGGATGTCGTCAAATTATTGAGTTCCGCCAAGGACAGTCCAAAGGCCGCGGCGATATATAGCAGCTTGCTCACGGTCATATTGGCATATCCCTGTTCGATGCCCCGCAGGCAGGCAACGCTCATATGGGAACGGCGGGCCAGCTCCCGCTGAGTCCAGCCCATCATTTTCCGCAGTAAAAGGATATTCCCGCAGATCTGCAGCGGTCCGCCCTCCCGCACCGGCAGCCGGGGCGCCTGGCGGAACTCGGTGATGATCGCGTCATCTGTCCGGGTAAAGATCCCAAATACCCGCGAATCGATCCCAAATGTTCCCGCCACCCGTATCAAGGTGTCTACTGTCGTATTCTGACAGCCATGTTCGATCGCTTGCAAGCGGTTCACGCTCAGTTGTGACCGGTACGCGACCTCCTCCTGTGTCAGTTCCTGGACGTTCCGCAGCAGGACGATATTCCGTCCGATCTCGGCCAGATCCGTCATAAAGATCCCTCCCCCTCATGTAGCGTAGGAAAGATCTTCGCAGAAGTCCACCCATTATATTATTATTTTTGGGACGTATATTGCTAAATTTGATAGAATATCGGGGTCAAATAGGCGAATCGTTGATACAGCAGGAAAATTATTCGCATTTTTGAAACTGGTACAGCAGGACGCAGGGTTGATTCGGCCGCCGGTATCTGGTATCATGATGGAAACACAAGGGGCCTCCAGATAGGGCCGGCCCCGTCCCCTGATCCATAAAACAAAAAAGAAAACCCGCCAGATCCAACGGACCTAACGGGCTTTGGTGGACGCTAACGGACTTGAACCGCTGACCCCCTGCACGTCAAGCAGGTGCTCTAGCCAGCTGAGCTAAGCGTCCGAACAGGCTATATAATAGCCTATCTTTTGAAATTTGTCAACCACTATATTTGAAATTTTCAAATTTTTTTGCCATACTGCTGGCAAGATATGATCGGAGGACTCACACTATGAGGAAGATCGCATTCATCACCGGGGCCTCCCGGGGCATCGGGCGGGCCATCGCCATCCGTCTGGCGGCGGAGGGCTGGTCGGTGGGCATCGGCTGCCTCCACCGTATGGACTTAGCCCAGGCCCTGGCGGAGGAACTGCGGAGCCGGGGCCAGGACGCGGTGGCCGTCCAGGCGGACGTGGCGGACCGGGCCGCCATCACTGGTGCGATCCGCCAGGCGGAGGACGCCCTGGGCGGACCGGTCGCCCTGCTGGTGAACAACGCCGGCATCGCCGAGCAGCACCAGATCCAGGACGTGACAGACGCCTTCTGGCGCCGCATCTTTGCTGTCAACGTGGACGGCGCGCTCCACACCATCCAGGCGGTGCTGCCCCATATGCTCCACGAGAAGACCGGTTCCATCGTGAACATCTCCTCCATCTGGGGCCAGCGGGGGGCCTCCTGCGAGGCGGCCTACTCCGCCACCAAGGCGGCCCTGATCGGCCTGACCCGCTCCCTGGCCATGGAGCTGGCCCCCTCCCATATCCGGGTCAACTGTGTGGCCCCCGGCGTCATCCGTACCGATATGGTAGAGGTCCTGGGGGAGGAGACCCTGGCGTCCCTGGCGGAGGAGACCCCCCTGGGCCGGCTGGGCACGCCGGAGGACATCGCCCAGGCCGTGGCGCTGTTCGCCGATGAGCGCTCCAGTTTCCTCACCGGACAGGTCCTCACCGCCGACGGCGGGTTCATCCTTTGACCGTCCCTCCGTCCAAGATCCCCCACTGTCCCTCTTGACAAGAGGGGCAGCTGTGTCTATAATATCGTTATATGATATCATAAAACGATATGAGATAGGAGAGGAGGCGATTCCATGCCCCGGAAGGCCATGGAGATTCTGACGGAGACCATGTTCTATGTCCTGATGGCCCTCCAGCAGGGCCCCATGTGCGGCATCGACATCGCCGCCGCCATTGAGGACCGGACCCAGGGCCGCCTCCTGATCGGTCCCGCCACCCTCTACACCATCCTGGCCAAATTCGAGAAGGAGAAGTACATCCAGGAGGTGGCGGTAGAGGGCCGCAAGCGCACCTACCGCGTCACGGAAAAGGGCCGGCGGGCCTACGAGTCGGAGCTGGAGCGCCTGCGCCAGTGCCTGCGGGATGCTGAAAGAGAGGACTTGTGATGAAACATAGATACTGCCTGCCGCCCTGCCCCTCCTATGACGTGGCCGGGATGGAGGACTGGCTGGAGGCCGTGGCCCAGAAGGGCTGGCTACTGGAGAAGGACGGTATATTTGCCGGCATCGGGTCCTTCGTCTCCATCCGGCCCCAGCGAGTAAAGTACCGCCTGGCAGCCGCCCTCAAAAGCACCAGCATGTGGGCGGAGGACGGCGGCGAACCGGACCCGGAGGCCGTGGCTCTCAGCGAGATGTATGGTTGGGAGTACGCCGGCCGGCGGGGGGAGTTCTACATCTACCGCACCTTCGACCCCGCCGCCCGGGAGCTGCACACCGACCCGGCGGTCCAGGCCCTGGCCCTCCGGGCCGTGGAGAAGCGGCGGCGGAGCGCGGCGGTCTCCGCCTTTCTCTGGCTGGTGGTCTATCCCCTGTTCACCCTCCGGGGCGGCCTGCTCCTTGTCGCTGTCCACCTGGGGACCACCTTCGTCCTGTTTACCGCGGGGCTGGCCCTCTGGCTGCTCGCCGGGTCCCTGGCGGAGATCTTTTTCCTGAGCCGCCTGCGAAAACAGTTTCTGGAGGGAGCGCCGCCCTCCAAAAAACGCCGCCCGGCCCTGTACCACGGCAAAAGGCTCCTGCTGGCCTGCCTGGTCCTCCTATGGATCAGTCTGCTCCTCCACCGCTGGAGCGTCTCCGTCCTGGACGAGGACAAGCTGGACCTGACGGCCTATGGGCAGGACCCGCCCTTCGCCACCATGCTGGACTTCGCCGGCGGCGGGGACTACCGGATCACCTTGCCGGACAAGCGTTTCCATTCCGTGAAAGAGTGGCAGGACCTGCTGGCCCCCCGAAATATCCAGTGGGCCGAACACGCCCAGATCCTCCAGGACGGCAGCGTCGTGCTGGAGGGGGGCCTGCGCATCGACTACCACGAGACCGTCAGTCCCCGAATCGCCGCCGGCCTGGCCCAGGACTACTGCCGGCAGGACGAACGGGGGAAGCACTTTGCCCCGCTGGATCTGCCGCCCCTGGACCTGGACTTCGCCATCGCCTACCGGAACGGCAGCACCGCCTTCCCCACTGTCGTCCTCCGGCAGGGCAGCACCGTCCTCCACGCCACCTTCTATCAATTCGGCGACTCCCCGCTCCCACTGGCCCAGTGGGCTGGTCTCCTGGCAGACAGCATCCGAACAGCAAAAGACGCACCGCGGACATGAAGCGCCGCGATGCGTCTTTCTATTATTGTATCCTTATCTATATCAGACCGCCAGCTCAAAGGAGTACCAGGTATGCCCTGCCGCCTCCACAGCCGCCCAGGTCCAGCCGGTCCTCTCGCACTCCTCCCAGGTCTGGTAGCGGAAGTAGAACTCCACCGCCAGATGGCAGGGCAGGATGTCCAAAATGATCCCCTGGATCTGCTCGAACTCCGCCGGGATCCCGGCCACCTCCGGGAAGATCACCCGGACATGGCCCTTTTCCGCCAGCTCGACGACCTCCGCCTTCACGCCGCACCCGGCCAGAGCGCCATTGATCGCCGAAAGGGTCAGGTCCCCCTCGCCGATCCGCTCCAAAGCCGCCAGGGCCTCCCGCCGCAGCTGGACAGACGCCTGGACCGGCTGGCGGGCATAGAGACTGGACCGCCGGTCCAGCCCCGCCGCCTCCGCCGTCATCAGCAGCGCCTCCCGCTCCACCTGGGCCAAATGGGCCGCCGCCTGGTCCAGTCCGGCCCCCAGGCCCTCGATCTCCGCCCGGCTCAGCCCGCCCCGGGCGAAGGAGTAGATCCCCAGGGGCTCCAGCAGGTCCTGTAGATAACCCGCATAGCCCATCACACCGCCTCCATTTCTGTCAAGGTCAGACTGCCCAGCACCGGCAGGGCCCCAGGAGCCGGCGGCGTGTCCGCCGCTGGCGCGTGGAGATGGTAGTTCTCCACCTCGTCCAGCCCATAGAGCAGATGCCCCAGGGCCGCCAGGGTCAAGCCCTTCCCCAGCAGCTCGCCGGTGAAGGCCCCCCGCACCGCCTGGTCCGCCGCCGTCCGGGCCTGGGCGAAGGTATACCCGGCCGCCGGCTTCAGAGATGCCGATACGTTCACCGTTGCTGCGGTGGGGGCCAACACCCGCAGGTCCACGGCGATCTCCCGCCGCTCCTCCAGCCAGTCCCTCACCTGCTCCAGCAGCCCGCTCCCAGGCAGCCCCTCCTGGGTGGCGATGTACACATCCACGCTGCCCACCCCTCTGGGCCGTCCTACCGCCTTGGCCGCGGCCACACTGGCGAAGGCCATGGCCTGCTGCTCATAGTAGGCCCCGTTGGCCCCATTGGGCAGACGGCGGTAGGTGTCCAGGATCCGCCGGCGCAGGCTCTCGTCGTCCTCCTCGTCCGCGCCGCCGGCAAAGGCGTGGGGGTTGACGCAGCTCTTCACCCCTGCCGGGGCCACCGCCATCAGCCCCACGGCTCCGGCGGCCACGTTCCCCGCCGCCCCCGGCTCCACGGCCTCCGCCGCCGCCTCGGCCCACTGCTCCCCCTGCCGCAGCACCGCGTCCTCCGTGGTCACGAACCGCTCTCCCGCCGCCGTCAGCGCCACGCAGCCGGCCGGGATGGCCAGGTCCTCCGTCACCGCCGCGTCCACCCGGAAGCGCAGCACTCCCTTGGCCTTCACCGCCGGCGAGCGCTCCACGTTCCGGGCCTGGGCGTGGCGGTCCAGATAGGCCCCTCGGGCCGTCTGGGGGAAGCTCTGGTCCAGCACCCAGTCCGCCTGCATCTCCAGGGCCTGGATCTGGGCCGCGGCAGCATGGAGGCGCACCGCCAGATCGCACCCCGCCTCGATCGTCTCCCCCCGCTCCGCAGCAAAGGCCGCCAGCATCTCCTGATAGATGGCCTCGATATCTCTCGCCATCCCGCATCCCTCCTGTCGCCATTCTCAAAAGCGCGCATCCGGCGGACCATAGGGCCCGCCGGATGCCCTAGATCGTCACTGCCGCCGGTAGCCGCCCGCCGTCCCAGACCGCCACGGTCTCCAGCCGGATCCGCCCGTCGCCGGCATCGGTCAGCGCCACTGTCTCCACCGCGACCGGCTCCTCCTGCAGCGCCTGGACCACATACTGCCGCGCCGCCGGCAGCCGCCGGCCGCCCCGCTCCTGTCCCAGGGCATAGAGTCGGCTCCCCAGCTCCGGCATCGGCGAAAAGCCTCCCCGCCGGGCGGTCAGCCGGAAGAGGACCCGCTGGAGCAGCGCCTCCTCCCCCTCCAGCCGGACCTGTCCCCCGGCGCCATCGGACACATAGTCCCCATCCTTCAACAATAGTTCCATGGGCTCACACCGCCAGCGGGGCCACATAGGGCTTCCCATTGATGAACAGCTTCCCGTTGAGGCTGATCTGTCCCTCCCGGTCCAGCTTGATGGACGCCTTGCCGCAGTAGAGCAGGATCTCCCCCGGCCAGAGCCCGCTGCCGTCCTGGACCCGTCCGGCCACGCACTGCTCCTCCCCGCCGGGGCCGCCTTTGATCACCAGCACCTGCTCCCCCCGGCTGGGGGCCCACAAAAAGCCGCCGGGACTGATGACCGGCAGGTCACGCACCTCGCCTCTGGTCTCCACCGCCGCCGGGTCGCCGCCGATGGTGACGGTGCCCAGCTCCGCTGTCTCCTCTAACGGCTCCTTCTGCCGCATCCCGCGCATCGCTCCGCTCCTCTCCAAAATATCGATCGACATATATCAAAGATGCAGGGTCACCGTGGTGGTCACGCCGCCGCTGTCCAGCCGCAGCTCCGCTGCCGCCACCCGGAAGGTCCCGTCCAGCCCCAGAGGACCATACCGCAGCGCCGCCTGGTCCCCTGGCCGGACATCTGCCGCCCCGGCCAGCACCACCTCCGCCGTCACGGCTCCCTCCTTGGCCCGCCGGATCTGATAGTCCCCGGTGTACCGCATCGCCGCCCAGCTGCTCCGCCCCGGCGTATAGATGACCCGCCTAGCGCAGCCGCCCCGCCGGATGAACGCCGGGTCCTCCACCACCTGCCGGGTCCCCCGGCTCTTGTCCCGCACCACCACCTGGGAGAGGACCCCGTGCCGCCTCTCCCGCCGGCGGCAGGCCAGGATAGGCCACCGGTCCAGGGCCACCTGCCGTCCGGTCCAGGGCCCGACGATCAGCTCCCCGCCCGGCGTCATATAGGGGTCGAAGCCCCCCACATACTGGGTAAAGCCGCTGACCGCCTTCCACCGGCTGCTGCCGGAGGCCACCTGATACCCCTCCCGGGGCCCCAGCCTCTGCTCCACCCGGCAGGGGATCTGATAGATCTCCACATGCTCCCTAGCCAGCTCCGCCGCCGTAGCCCGCTGGTAGAAGGCCGCCTCCGCCTCGTTGTCCAGCAGCAGCGCCAGCATCCCCCGGCCGCTGACAGTGAGCAGCTCCCCTTGCCCGCTCACCGCCGCCTCGTACTCGTCCACCACGCCCCGCAGCAGCAGCGTCTCCTCGTAGACCGCGAAGCGGCACACCTGGGGCAGCACCTCCGCCAGAGCTCCATCGTAGGCGGTGGTCACCTCCATGTCATCGCAGGGCGTCCCGCCGGTCCACCGCACCCGGCAGCTAAGGGGCGGCGGCATCTGGTATGTCCGCCCCTCCGCCGTCTCCAGCTGCACCCTCATCCCGGGATCGCCACCTGGTCCCCAATGGCGATCAGGTTCGGATTTTTGATCTGCCCATTGGCCCGAATCAGCTGCTCCAGCGCCACCCCATACCGCTGGGCGATGCTCCACAGCGTCTCGCCCCTGGCCACAGTATGGACCCGCTGGCGGGGGACCTGTACTCCCGCCGGCGTCTCCACCGCCGACAGCCCCTGGTCATAGCCGCCCACGCCCTCCCGAAAGGTGAAGGTGTAGCGCACATAGTCCGGCGAGGGCTCCTGGACCAGCCGCAGCTGGGTGAAGTAGGCGTTGGAGGTCTGCCACACCGGGTGGATCAGCAGCCCCGGCCCGCCCTGGTAGAACACCGTAGCCAGGGCCTTCAGCTGGTCGTAGGCCCCGCTGCCCACGAACTCCCCCTCGCCCCGCATGACCCGGCCCCCCTGGCCCAGGTCCTGGATGCAGTGCCGCCCAAAGGGCACCTTATGGACCGCTACAGGCCGTTCAAAGTCGATCTGATAGCTCCTGGGGTTGTGGGGCCAGATATAGCTCTTATACCGCATCGGTGTCAGCCGCAATCGTCTCCCCCTCCTTATGATCTGAATGTATCAAAACAGGAAGAACCCGCCATCATACCGCCGCTCCTCCCTCTCCCAGTACCTGTCCCAGTCCCGGAGGGAGGGGCCACTCTCTTTATCCTGGACCTCCTGGACCAGTTGGACCGTCCGAAGGCCCTTTTCCCTCCGGCCCGTCTGGACCGCCGCCCGCGCCTGGTCCCCCAGCGCCGGTCCGCTCTCCTCCATCACGGGCAGCTCGCCTGTCCAGACCGGCTCTGGTAGCTCAGCCCGGTACCGGTCCGGCATCTCCACCGGCAGCTCCACCCGATAGACAGGCGCCGCTCTCTCTGTCCCAGCCGTCTCGACCCGATAGCGGACATCCCGCGCCGCCGCCGGCTCCTCCATGTCCTGTGCCCTCTCCCGGCCTGCCGCCGGCAGTTCCGGCTCCTCCACCCGGTAGAGGACCTCCCTCTCCAGTTCCTCCGGCGGCTCTCCGGCAGCCGGTTCCACCTGTTCCGCTTTCTCTATCTTCTCATCTGCCGGCTCCGCATCCCCCGCCGCCTCCGGCATGGTCTCCGCCGGTCCCGGCATCTCTGCCAGTTCCTCCGCCATCTCCGCCGCCGCCCCAGCCTCCCGCCGGATCTCCCATACCGGCTCCGGCCGGAGCGGCCTGACCGGCCGCTCCAGCATCTCCTCCAGGGCCATCAGCGCCCGGAACCGCTCCTCGTCGAAGCCGCCGTTCAAGCGGCTACCTCGATCCGCTTTCTGGCCACCACGCTGACCTTCTCCGCCACCATGGCCCCCAGCTTGCCCTCCTCGGCGATGGCGTCCCACTGGCACCCGCTGTAGATGACCCGCCGGTCCGGCTTACAGATGACCAGCGAGAAATCCGACAGCTCATAGAAGTCGATCCCGTCCCGGATCGCCTCATCCGTGGCATAGAGCCTGGTCAGCTCCAGCAGGTACTGGTTCTGCCCCCCGATGGTGGCCACCGGCTCCGCCTCGCCAAAGGCCTCGATCACTTTGCTGGTCTTGGTGGTCCTGGCGCTGTACCCCTGGACCACCGCGATCTTCTTCCCCTCCAGCTCCAGATAGATATCGCTGCTGGTGGGAAATCCCGTCACACCCATCTCCGCTCCTCCTTACACCGTGATATGGGCCGTCAGATAGATCTGATTGAGCCCGTGGGCCACGCCGAAGCTGAACTCCACCAGGCACACCGTGGGGTCCTCGGGGTCCACGCTCACCGCCACGTCCCCATAGCTGTCGATGATCTCCGCCGCCAGCTTGTTCTCCAGCTCCACGATCACCTGGGACCGGATCGCCCCCCGGTTCTGGGCCGTGTTCTTGCTCCGGCTGAACCGGCTGCGCAGCGCGGCCCGGACGGCGGGGATCACATCGTCCACGATCAGGATGGTGGTCAGCTCCCGCCAGGTGCTGTCCGCCGCGCCGCCGGTCTTGGTCCGGGTGGTGATGCCCCGCACCGGGCTCACCACCCCCGCCACGCTCTCCAGGGGCGTCACGCCACCCCGGACCAGCAGGTCGATCGCGTTGTCGTCATACCGCTCCTCCAGCCCATACAGCCCATGGAGGGGCGTGCCGTTGATGGGGACCGCCGGGTCCGCCGATGCGGCGATCGCTCCCGCCACCGCCGCCGCCGCGATGGGGCCCTCCACTGGCTCCCCATCACTGTCCAGGGCCCCCGGCCCCACCAGGACCATCCGCTCGCAGTTCAGCGCCGCCGCCCGTGCGATCAGCGCCTCCTTCCCGCTCTCCTCGCAGCCCACCACGCCGATTCGCTCCCGTCTCGCCGCGGCGGCGTTCTCCAGGCTCTCCCGCAGGCTCTGCTGGACCGCCAAGGCCCCGCTGTCGCAGGCCACCACCTGCACGTCCTCCTCCAGCGCCAGCTGGGCGAAGGCCCCCGCGTAGTCCTCATCCTGCACCGCCACTGCCCGCACCGCCGTGACGCCATTGAGGAACAGCAGCCGCAGCATGGCCGCCATCGCCCCGCCCTGGCCGAAGGCGCCCACGCCGGCGGCATAGCTGGTCACCAGCACCGGCCCGGTCCCCTTCTCCGCCTTGGCCGCCAGGCCCACCACCTTCCCGCCGCTGCCCCCCGGGATCACGGCGGAGGCGTCGTAGGCGGAGTAGACCCCCGGCCGCTCATGGATGATGCCGCTCATTCTCCAACACACCTTTCAGTATAAAGTCCGTCAGCTCCCCGGTCTCCTCCCGCACCGTAGCCAGCAGGTAGGCCCCGCACCGCAGGGTGCCCCGCCGGAGGAACATCCCGGTCTCCTTGTCCCATTTCACTTCTTCCCAGACCATCTCCCCAGGCCGGATCCCGGCGGGCAGGCCGTCCAGCGCCGCCTCATAGGCCCGCTCCAGGGCCTGCTGGCAGCGCTCCGCTCCGATCTCCGCTTCCGCCCAGGCGTCCAGGGAGAGGGAGATGTCCAGCCGCCGGCCATAGACCTCCCCGCCGCCCGACTCCCCCAGGTAGTCCCACAGCCCCGCCTGTCTGCACTCTCCCCGGCGGAGGCCCACCGCCACCACCGGCCCGTCATACTTTGCCAGCTTCTCCGGCCCATAGGCCGTCACCGCCCGCAGCCCCGCCCGCTCCAGGGCCGCCGCGATGGCCTCCTTCACCTGCTCCAGTCCGTTCAAGCCGCCGCCTCCTTCTCCCTTGCCAGCAGAGCCCACCAGTAGAGGGGCCGCTCGTCCAGCCAAAGCACCTCCGCCGCCTCCCGGACCTGGAACTGCCTGCCGGCCCATACCAGCCGGTCCCCCACCGCCAGCGGCACCTCGCCGCTGCCGATATAGGTCCACCGCCGCTGGTCCGCCGCCCCCAGGGGGGTATGGCTGTGGGCCGTCCGCCGTTCCAGCACCGGCTGGATGAGGGCCCAGCCCTCCCGGCCGGAGGGGAGGACGGTCACCCGCTGGCCGTACCGCCGCAGCACCGCCTCGAACCGCTCCCTCATCCCCGCACCTCCCGGAAGGCGAACCCCGGGTCCCGGCCGGCCCCGGCCAACAGCCGCCAGGCCTGCTGCCGCAGGCCCTCCGCTGCCTCCAGGGCCGCCCTCCCGCCACTGGTGAGGGACACCTCTCCCACCTTCCAGCTGCCGCCACCATCACTAGCGGCCCGGCCTGTCAGCCATCCCGCGGCGGCTAGCCAAGCAGCGGCACACAGACAGACCTCCCTGGGGCACTCCGGGCCTCCCCGGTCCAGGACCTCCCGCTCCGCGGCGGCGCACAGCAAGCGCAGCGCCTCCTCTTCCCCCTCCGGGGCCCCCGTCAGCGTCTTTGCCAGGGCCAAGATCTCCTCCATCGATCCGATCGCTCCTTCCCCCGCCGCTCTCTCAGGTCTTCAGCACCTTGGCCGCGTCCTGATACAGCCGGGCAAAGCCAGAGATGGAGGTGATCGCGGCCCGCTCCAGCTGCCGGTCGATCAGCTTGTCATGCTCCACCTGGACCTCGCCGCCCACGACCCGCTCCAGGGCATATCCCCGGTCCAGGCCGATCAGCGTCCCGGCGGGCACGGCGGAGGAGCGCAGCAGCTTCGCCCCCAGGGGCGCGATCAGCTTGCCGGTGCCCTGGAAGTTGAGCCCCGCCACAGGGTCCCGGAGCTCCGGCAGCTTCAGCAGCGTCAGCACCACGTCCCCCGATGCCAGCAAGGTATTCATGGTATAGGGCTCGAACCGGCTCCAAAAGTCCAGCAGCGCCCCATAGTCCAGGGACTTCCCGGTCCCCAGGCTGATCTTCTCCGCCGCGTTGTCGTTCCCATCGCCGTTCAGGAGGACCTGGACCGCGTCCTCCAGGTGCATCCTGGCGATATGGCTGCCGATCTGCCGCAGCGTCACGGAGAACAGGTCCAGCCGCTGGTACCGGATCGCCTCATAGGAGGCCACCAGCATCCGCCCCCGCTTATGGAGGCGCACCAGGTTCTCCTGGGTGCGGATCTCCGTCTGGGGCAGCGCGGCCCCCTCCTCCACCCGGTAGAGCTTCTTCCCCTCCTTCTCCGGCACGGAGGTGATGGAGCGGTAGTCCATCCCGTCGAACCTAGTCACCGTGGCGGTGATGGCCGGCAGGATGTCCTCCTCCTCCATCCCCTGCCGTACCACCCGGGAGACGAACTCCGGGAACAGCACGGCGGAGTCGGTGGTGTGGAAGAACTTCTCCACCCGGTCGCTGCCGCTGCCCTTGACCTTGATATCGAACCGCTTGAGCTGCCGCTGGAAGGCGTCCAGCCCCTCCAGCGCCGTTCCTCGATAGTTCTCGCTGGGATCCGCCTCCTCCAGCACCTGGGTGAAGCTCCGGCCCGTCTGGCCGTACATTCCCTTTTCCAGCTTCAGATCTTGATACATCCTATCTCCTCCCCTCGTCCTCAGAGCCTGATGGTGACGGTGTCCTTGTCCGCCGCGATGACCAGCACCCTCTGTCCGCCGGTGGTCACGGTCTTGACGCCGCCCTTTCCGTCGCCGGCCAGCACCGCGAATCCCGCCGGGGGCACGGTGCCGGAGCAGGCCACCCGGGCCAGCCCGCCCAGCTGCACGCAGCAGGCGTCCCGTCCGCCCTTGCGCACCACGCCGCAGAAGTCTTCCCCGTCGCCGCAGAGGGCCACGGCGCCGCTGCCGCTGGGCTTCACTACCTGTCCTTCCTGCAAGCCGCCGCCCATAAAGGTGGCCGCCCACTCACCGATCCCCTGAAATGAGACCTCCATACGCTCTCCTCCTATCAACTGTATCGTATATATGGGCCCGGTCCTTCTCAGACCAGGAATGCCCCTCCATCCTCCCGAGCCGCCTTCCCGCGGCCCAGCTGCACTGGATACGACGGCTCCGCCCGCCGCCGGTAGACCTTCCGCAGGGCCAGCAGCTCCTCGATCTCCAGCCGTCCGGCCACACCCACCAGCAGCGGCCGGTCCATATCCGGCTCCGCCAGGCCCATCAGCCGGACTACCTCGTCCCGCAGCTCCTCCAGGTACCGCCGGCCCAGGGCCGCCTGGCGCTCCAGGGTCTCCAGCTCCTCCGCCAGGCCCCGCTCCCGGGCGGCCTCCTTCAGGCCGAAGCTCTTGACCACGCCGGCCCCCCGCTGGGCCGGCACCGCCACGAAGGACCACTCGTAGGCGTCTGTGGGCTCCTGCAAGGTGACGTAGCACAGCGCCCCGTCATACCGCTTCCCGGCGGTGTGGCCGCAGCTGCCGTAGTCGCCGCCGCAGATGGAGCAGGTCCGCCGCCGGACGGCGCACCCCACGCTGACCTCCTTTTTGATCCCCGCCTCGATCTCCTCGATCAGGTCCCGGTTGCTCTCGCACCGCAGCATATAGGCCCACCCCTTCAGGCAGCAGCGCCCCTCGCCGGTCTCCGCCGCGATGCCCTCCTCCTCACAGACCTCGGTCCGGTAGAGCCGGGCGCTCTGCCCCTTGGCGGACCACTGGTGGTCGAAGAGGCCGCTCTTGCCTAAAAACAGTTCCCCCAGCCGCTCCAGCCCCGCCCGGTCGAACCGCTCCAGATCCCGGTCGATCTCATTGTCACACAGCCGCACCGCGAAGGTATACACCTCCTCCGGTGCCAGCGTCCGCCGGCTCAGCCGGTTGATGCGGGCCATGTCCGCCTCCTGGCCTCTCTCCGCCGTCAGCGCTCCCGCCGTCTTTCTGATCTCCATCCTTCTCCCCCTTTTCCAGCTCGTCGTTCTCCAGCCGCAGCCGTCTGGCCTGCTGGACATACCACTCCGCCTTGGCCTCCTCCAGGCAGTCCTGGAGGTTGATGTCGTCCCACACCACCTGGAAGCCGCAGCCATACCCCTCCAGCCGGAGCCACAGCTCGCAGATCCTCTCCACCACCGGTGTCAGGGTCCGCCGGATGGCGGTCAGCTCCGAGGTGAGGATGTCCGCCTGCTGGGCGCTCATCCGCTCGGTGGAGGACCAGCTCAGCCCCAGCATAAAGGGCGGGATGCCCGTCCGGGACACCAGCTGCTCCAGGATCTGCCGCACCGGCACCTCGCTGTCCAGGACCTGGTTGTCTGCGCCGATGACCCGGATCTCCACGTCTCCCACCGCCACGAAGTCCCGCACCTCGCCGCTCCTGGTCTGCTCCATGGCCCTGCTCCAGGCCTGGGCGATCTGCTCGCTGCGCTCCTGGGCCAGTCCGCTCTCCCCGCTCTGGGGCTTATAGACCACCGCGAACCGGACGTTCCCCATCCGCTCCCAGTTGGCCCCCATGGCGTGGTAGATCTTGCTCAGCAGCTCCGCCAGGAAAGGCATACTGCGCAGGAGCGACACCCCATAGGGATGCTCCGCCTCCGGGTCGAAGGGGGTGAACAGCAGCAGCTCCTGCCGGGGCAGGGGCCGGAGGGCCCCCGTCTCGTCCCAGCCGCAGACGGTGAACTCCAGGGGCGACGCCCCCTCCTGCAGCTGCACGTCCTCCACCCGTCCGCAGAGGACGGCAGCCAGCTCCCCGTCCCGGACCACCATCTCCCCCACCGCCTGGCCGGCGGTGAGCATGGAATCCAGATAGCAGTCCAAAAAGGCATTGATCCCGATCTGCCCCCGGCCCACCGGCACCCTGGCTAAGAACTGCTCCAGCCGCCGCTGGGCCTCCCGGTCCCCGCACCGGACGCTCACGCCCCCCACCAACCGGATGATCTTATAGATGGCGGCGTCCACCACCGGCACCGCCTCCCGGATGGTCCGGTAGAGCCGGACCTCCCCCTGTCCCAGGGGCACATAGCCCTCCAGGGCGCCGAAGCGCCATCCCGTCTGCCGGCGCAGCTGAGCCAGCGCCGGCGTCCTGTCCTTCTTTTCCTTCTTTTTGAAAAGGCCCATACATCCCTCCCGCTCAAGACCACCCGCTCCGCCTGGGCACTGCCAAGGCGGCGGCCGCTGGCTCCCCCGCCGCCACCGTGGCGGCGAAGTAGCGCATATCGTCCATGGCGTGGTCGTTCTCCTTTTTGGGGCGTTCCCGCCCCTCCTCCCAGCAGTAGAGGCCTATCTCCCGCAGACAGTCGCCGCAGCTGTCACAGATGACGATCTGTCCGCTCTTCAGCGCCCCGGCTGTCAGCCGGATCCCCGACAGGACGTCGTTTCGCGCCTTCACCACTGGGAACCCGGCCCGCCTCAGGGCCTCGATAAAGCTGGCGGCGGAGGGGTCCACCACCACCTGTTCGATGGGCCTGCCTGCCGCCAGAGTCCGCACCGCCTCCACATACTCCTGGTCCGTTTTCTGTACGCCGGTCTCTCGTGATGCGTAGTAATACTCCTTCATCCGGTACCAGACGCCCTGGAACGACCCCCACATCCCGCAGGAGAAGGGGTTCACGGTCCCGTAGTCTATGGAGAGGCAGCATCTCTCCGGCTGTCCGGCCGGGACAGGCCGGACAAAGTCTCCCTCCTGGAAGAAGTCGTAGACGAGCCCCTGGGCGGCGGTCCACTCCCCCAAAACGAACCGCCTGTAAAAGGGCCCCGACCACCCCTGCTCATACCGCCGGCGGACCTTCTCCGTCAGTCCCGGATTGTCCGCCATAGTAAAGTGGAGGTAGAGGGCGTTGCGCTCCTCCGCCCGGCAGATCCATTCCCGGTAGAACCAGTGTCCCGGCCCTTCCGGGTTGCAGCTGAACCACAGCCGGCTCCCCGCTACGCTGCACCTGGCCACGCACTGCTCCACGAAGCTCCTGGGCATCAGCGCCGCCTCGTCCAGCAGCGCCCCGGCGAAGGTGGCACCTTGGATGAGGGCTGCGCTCCCCTCATCCCGGCCGCCGATGAGCCAGAAGCGGTTCTCCCGCCCCCGCCAGGAGAGGAGGAGGGACCGCTCCCCCCGCCGTTCCTCCACCTTCACCCCCAGCCGCCGCAGCACCGGCAGCAGCTCCCCCAGCAGGTTCCGCCGCAGGGCTAGGGCCGTCTTGCCGCACAGGGCGAACTGTCTGCCGGAGAACTGCGTCATGGCCCAGCACGCGAAGCTCAGCCCTAAACATACCGTTTTGCCGCTGCGCACCGCGCCATCGCAGATGATGGCATCCCGTTCCCTGTCCGCGCCGTACCACCAGCCCAGCACCCGCCTCTGCTTGGGAGAGAACTTCATCCCTTGACCTCCTCCAGGAAGTCCAGGAGCCCCTCTTGCTCCTCTCCCAGCAGCTCATAGAGCAGCTGCAAGGCCCGCACCCTATCGCAGAACTCCACCTCCACGGAGCCGTCCCGTCCCCGCTTGACCTTGGAGACCCCGTCCAGCCGCAGCCGCTCCGCCGGTGCCTCCGCCTGTAGCGCCAGCTGCACGGCGTCGTTGGCTTTACAGAAGGCCACCTTGGCCAGCTCGTCCAGGACCTTTGCGCGATCGATCTTTTTTGCCATAGGCTCATCAACCCCTCCACACATACCCCGCAACTCCCGAAAAATTGCACACGAACGTGCAACAGAAGATCTGCCCCTGCCAAAAATAGGCCGCCGGACCCGTTGACCCCGGCGGAGATATCTGTTACAATGCTCCTATCAAAATACAAAGGAGGCCCCTATGAAAACAGTTCTTGCCACCGATAAAGCTCCCTCTGCCATCGGTCCCTACAGCCAGGGCATCGCTGCCGGCTCCCTGGTGATCACCTCCGGCCAGCTGCCGGTAGATCCCGCCACCGGCGCCTTTGCCGAGGGCGGCATCGCCGGCCAGACCCGCCAGTCCCTGGAGAACGTGAAGGCCATCCTGGCCCAGGCCGGCCTGGGCATGGAGGACATCATCAAGACCACCGTGTTCCTCAAGGACATGAACGACTTCGCCGCCATGAACGAGGCCTACGCCGCCTTCTTCCCCTCTGATCCCCCGGCCCGCAGCGCGGTGGAGGTCGCCCGCCTGCCCAAGGACGCCCGAATCGAGATCGAGGTCATCGCCGTCAAATAAGCGCAAAAAATGACCCTCCCCTGGCAGGAGACATCTCCTGCCAGGGGAGGGCTACTGTTCCAATGAGCAAGACCGTTCTCCCGCGGCTGCGTTGGAGAGCGGTCGATACGGATCGTACGATCGACAAAAGGAGAAGATCTGTCGTGGCAAAAAGCACACGGCCCCCTTGGGCCAACAAGCTGCGCAGGCAGCTTGCCCGCGCCGGCGAGCATGACCAGGGACTTTCCCGCTTTGGCGCTGATAGTCACAACTACCAGCTGGATCCCCCCGCCTCAGAGGAAACGATCGCCGCCTTCGAGGCGCGCTGCGGCATCTCCCTGCCGGAGGGGTACCGGGATTTCCTGCTGTGGATGGGGAACGGCGGCGCGGGTCCCTTTTACGGCCTGTATCCTCTGGGCGCGGCGGAGCCCTGCCAGCTCCCAGACTATGCCGGCGGGGCGGTCCTGCCCCTGGGCACCCAGGGCTGCACCCTGATGACCGGCCTGGTCCTGGACGGCCCCGACCGGGGGCGGGTGATCTACTACGACAAGGACCAATGCTCACCGCCCACCCTTATGCGGGAACCGGACTTTCTGGCCTGGTACGAGCGCTGGACCCGTGAGGTGATCGCCGGCTATGACGATGAGGAGATGTACTTCGGCCTGTATCTGGACGGCAAGCCCCAGGAGCTGATGGCGCTGTACGAGGGGACGGCGGATGTGCAGGCCCGTATCGAGATCGTGGAGAGCTGCTACAAATTCCCCGAGCTGCCCGCCAAGCAAAAGGCCTACTTCAAGAAGGCCTGCGACAGCGAGCAGGACCCCGGACTGCGCATGGCCCTTATCAAGATGCTCTGCTGCTTCCGCGTCCCCGGCATGGTGGAGCAGATCGGCGTTCTATGGGACCTTGGGGCCTATCCAGAGGCCATCTCAGTCATCTGCTATGAGGGGGGCTGGGAGGCCAAAGAGACCTGGTGGCCCCGGGTGCTGGAGAAGATGTCCTCTCTCCGGGGCCAGCCCTTCCGGGACGCCTGCGGCATCTTTACTACCCTGAAGGACCGCCCGGAGATCCACGCCGGGCTACTGAAGGACCAGCTACATCGGACGGACCTGGACCGGAACGATAGAAACACCCTGTTCACCACTCTGAGCAAGCTCCATGGCCGGGAGGAGGTGCTGGACTACTTCCTGGACTACCTGCCCGATGAGAAAAACCACGAACGGGAGGAGTATTCCACCCTGATCTTCGCCATCTGGGTGACGAAGGGAATCTGTGACCCCCGGCTGGAGCGGCTCTGGGTGTCGCTGCTGGACAAGTTCCGCACCACCCAGGACGCCAAGGAGGACTACAAGGGGAGCCAGATGCACCTGAAGAGCATGATCGATCCGAACAAGGACTGCTGCGTTGGGGCCAGCCACCCCTTCGGCGTGATCTGCTCCAACCTGATGAACTGTCTGGACCTCTTTGGCCTGGACTACCGGGGGGCCTGGAGGCTTTTGATGGATAACGGGCGGTGGGCGCTCTGGAAACAGGAACACGGGCTCGCGACATGATCTTCTATAAAAAGGGATATTGCACATACGCCATGCTGATCGGGGGGATCTCTTCTTTGCAGAGAGATCCCCCCGATCAGCATTTTCCTGACAGCTCTTACCGGCAGTCTTTACACCGTTCCCTGTCAGTGGTCCAAGCACTCATAGACCGCCCGCATGGCCCGCTGGGTCATATAGCAGTCCACCTTGGCCACCACCTCAAAGGGCGCGTGCATACTCAGCACCGGCACCCCGGCATCGATGGTGTCGATGTTCCGGTTGGCCATATACTTGGCCACGGTGCCGCCGCCGCCTAAGTCCACCTTGCCCAGCTCGCCCATCTGCCAAAGCACGTTCTTCTCTGTAAAGGCCCGGCGCAGGCGGGCCACCACCTCGGCGGAGGCGTCGGAGGCCCCGGACTTGCCCCTGGCGCCGGTGTACTTGCAGATGCCCACACCGTAGTTGAGCCGGCAGGCGTTGCGCCGGTCGAACACATCGGCATAGCAGGGGTCGAAGGCGGCGGTCACATCGGCGGAGAGGCAGAAGGACTTTTCCAGGCAGTCCGCCAAGGCCGCGCCCTGCCCCTCGCACAGCCGGCGGAGGAAGGTGTCGAAGGCGGCGGACTGCATCCCGCTGACCCCCTCGGAACCGATCTCCTCCTTGTCCACCAGCAAACAGACCGCCGTCCGCTCCGGCACGGCGGGGAGGGTCAGCATGGCGTCCAGGGCCGCGTAGGCGCAGACCCGGTCGTCGTGGCCGTAGGCGCCGATCATGCTGCCATCGATGCCGATCTCACAGCTCATCCCCGCCGGCACCGCGCTCAGCTCCGCCGAGAGGAAGTCCTCCTCGGTGATGCCGTACTTCTCATACAGCGCCCGCATCACCGCCAGCTTTACCCGGTCCTTGTCCTCCGGCTCCCCCAGGGGGCAGCTGCCCAGCAGGATATTGAGGTTCTCCCCAGGGAACGCCTCCCCCAGGGTCTTCTTGTTCTGCTCCTGGCCCAGATGGGGCAGGAGATCGGTGATCACCAGCTTCGCCTCGTCCCCCTCGCCGATGGCCACCTCCACGTTGGTCCCATCGGTGAGGGACACCACGCCCCGCAGCTCCAGGGGCGTAGCCACCCACTGGTACTTACGGATCCCCCCGTAGTAGTGGGTCTTGCCATAGGCCAGCTCCCCATCCTCATAGAGGGGGCAGGGCTTCAGGTCCAGCCGGGGGCTGTCGATATGGGCGGCGACGATCGTCGCGCCGTGGCTGAGGTCCCGCTTCCCGACCACCGCCAGAAAGACCGCCTTCTCCCGGTTGACGAAATACACCTTGTCCCCCGCCGCCAGCTTTGCTCCGGGCGCAAGGGGCTCGAACCCCTTCGCCTGGGCCAGCCGGAGGGTCTCCTTCACACATTCCCGCTCGGTCTTGCCCCGGTCCAGGTAGGCCCGGTACCTCCGGCAGTAGTCCTCCATGGCGGCCCGATCGCCCTCAGTCAGCACGTCATAGCCGTTCCGGCTCTTGTGCAGCAGCTTTTCCTTCCATTCCTTCGCGTCCATAGGACCTGTTCCTCCTTGTAAAACTGTATGCCTGCCCGGCAGGCCGGAGAGCAGCGCGGTGAAAAACGCCTGGGCCTGGCCCCGGAAGCTCTCCCGGTCCCCGGCCCGGTTCTCCAGCAGGTAGCCGCAGCGGCAGTAGTAGCTGTCCGGCTTCTGGGCGGCGATCCGGCGGCGGGCGTAGTCCTCGCTGATGCCGTCCCGGGCCATGATGCGCGCAAGGCGCAGGGCCTGGGGGGCGGTGACGGCCACCGTGGCGTCACAAATCTTCCCCAGCCCGCTCTCCAGCAGATCGATGGCGTCGATCACCCCGATGCCGCCGCCGGCCCTCTCCAGCTCCCGCATCACCGCCCGCCGCATGACGGGATAGACCACGCCGTCCAGTCTGGCCAGTTCCCGTGGGTCCCCAAAGACCAGTGTGCCCAGCTTCTGCCGGTCCAACTCCCCCGTGGGAAGGAAGATCGGACCGAAGGCCGCCGTCAGGGCCCTCCGCAGCTCCTCGTCCTGCCGGAGGAGCCGGTGATAGAGGGCATCGCAGTCGATGACGTGCCCCCCCATCTCCCGCAGCACCTCCAGCGCCGTGGTCTTGCCGGCCCCGGTGGGCCCGGTGATCCCGATGATCGTCATAGCCTACACCTCCACCACATGGAAGCCCGCCGCCTTCTTCAGCCGGTTGGCCACCGCCAGCCCCAGCCCCGTCTCGCTGGGGCACTGGGCATAGATCTCCGTCACGCCGGTGCTGTCGAAGGACCGGAGGGCATCGAACACCCGCCGGGCCTGGACCCCCTGGTCTCCGGCGCCGCCGATGTCCCGCACTGTGCCGCTCTGGAACAGCGGGGCATACTCCGTAAAGCAGATCACCCCGGTCCGGGGCGTCAGCCGCCGGCATATGTAGGCGGCGCTGGCCTCGCCGGGCCCGGTGACCACTGTCACTGGGGCCTTGGGGGCGTAGTGGCGGTACTTCATGCCGGGGGCCATGGGCCGCTCCTCCGCCCGGAGGGGACGGAGCAGAGCGGCGTCCACCGCCACCTCCCCAAGGACCTTTTGCAGCTCCTCCAGGGGCAGCCCGCCGGGGCGCAGCAGCCGGGGGACCGGGGCGGTCAGGTCTATGATGGTGCTCTCCACCCCCACGCCGCAGGGCCCGCCGTCTAAGATCGCGTCGATCTTCCCCGCCATGTCCTCCCACATATGCCCGGCGCAGGTGGGGCTGGGCCGGCCGGAGACGTTCCCCGAGGGGGCCGCCACCGGCACACCGGCGGCCCGGATCGCCGCCAGGGTCACCGGGTGGTCCGGGCACCGGACGCCCACCGTATCCAGCCCCGCCGTCACGATATCCGGCACGTTCTCCCGCCGGGGCAGGACCATGGTCAGCGGTCCCGGCCAGCACCGCTCCGCCAACTCGTAGGCCGCCGGCGGGATGTTCCGGCAGTACCGGTCCAGCCACTCCGCCTCCGGGATGTGGAGGATCAGAGGGTTGTCCTGGGGGCGGCCCTTGGCGGTGAAGATCCTAGCCACGGCCTCGGGGCAGAGCCCGTTGGCTCCCAGTCCATAGACCGTCTCCGTGGGGATGCCCACCAGCCCCCCTTCCCGCAGGATCGCGGCGGCGGTGTCGATGTCCTTCTCAGTCAGCAGCTTCGTCTCCATATCACTCCTGGCTCCCCGCCAGCTTCTCCGCCTGGTCGGCGGTGACTAAGGCATCGATCAGGGGGTCCAAGCGGCCCGCCATGATCTGGTCGATGTTGAAGTTCTTGCTGTCCCCTCCCAGCCGGTGGTCGGTGACCCGGTTCTGGGGGAAGTTATAGGTGCGGATCCGCTCGCTCCGGTCCCCGGAGCCCACCTGGCTCCGCCGCTGGGCGGCGATGGCGGCGTTCTGCTTCGCCTGCTCCGCCTCATAGAGCTTGGAGCGCAGGATCTTCATGGCCCGGTCCTTGTTCTTGTACTGGCTGCGCTCATCCTGGCACTCCACCACCACCCCTGTGGGCAGATGGGTGATGCGGATGGCACTCTCGGTCTTGTTGACGTGCTGTCCCCCCGCGCCGGAGGAGCGGAAGGTGTCGATCTGGAGGTCCCGGGGGTCGATGGAGAACTCCACCTCCTCCATCTCCGGCAGCACCGCCACGGTGGCGGCGCTGGTCTGGATCCGGCCGCTGCTCTCGGTCACCGGCACCCGCTGGACCCGATGGGCCCCGCTCTCGAACTTCAGCCGGGACCAGGCCCCCTCCCCCTCGATCAAAAAGCTGATCTCCTTGATGCCCCCCAGCTCCGTCTCGCTGGCGGACACCACCTCCAGCCGCCACCCCCGGCTCTCGGCATAGAGGCTGTACATCCGAAAGAGGTCCCCGGCGAAGAGCATCGCCTCCTCGCCCCCCACGCCGCCCCGAATCTCCATGATGACGTTGCGGCTGTCGTTGGGGTCCTTGGGCAGCAGCAGGATCCGCAGTTCCCCCTCCAGCCGCTCCACGTCCCCCTTGGCCCGCTGGAGCTCCTCCTGGGCCATCTCCTTCAGCTCCGGGTCCCGCAGCAGCTCCCTGGCCTCCTCCATATCCGCCAGGGCCCGGCAGTAGGCCCGGTAGGCCAGCGCGATGGGCTCCAGCTCCCGCTGCTCCCGGCTGAGGGACCGGAGGAGGGCGGCATCGGCATAGACGCTCGCGTCGCTCAGCCGCTCCTGGACCTCCTGGTAGCGGAGGTCGATCGCCCGCAGCTTATCCAGCATAGACGATCCCCCGCAGCTGGCGGATGAACTCCGCCCGCCAGAACGCCTCGCCGGCCTCCCCCACCTGGAGGGACACCCACTGGAGATGGGGCGCGGCGGTATACTGGTCCATCTGCCGGCAGACCTCCTCATAGCGCTGGTGGCTGCTCCTGGTAAGGACATAGGCCGACCAGCGGAGGTCGCTGCCGTATTTTTTCAGGAACTCCCGAATCACCGGGCTGCACCGGCCCGCCCAGATGGGGGTGCCGATGATGACCAGGTCGTACTCGGTGATGGGCCGGGCGGTACGGAACGGCTCCAGCGGCCGGGTGGACTTGCGCACCGCGTCAAAGCAGGCGGGCACCACCTTCAGCTTGCCCTGGCGGTCCAGCCCGTCGGTCAGCTCCACCAGCTCGGCGTCCAGCTCTTCGGCGATGGCCGTCATGGCCTGCCGGGTCTTGCCCGTGCGGGAGTGATATACGCAGAGGATATTGGACATAGCGGTCCTCCTTTTTCATAAAGGTTCGATAAAACGAAACGATCCGGCCGGCGCTCACAGCCCCGACAGCGCCCCGGCGATGCCTGTCCGCAGGGCGGCGATGCCGAAGGCCTCCCGGATATAGTAGTTGACCGTCAGGGGCAGATAGGCCATCCCCGGAGGCATATGGGCCGCCACGGGGATGAACCCCTCGCCGTCCCAGTAGAGCTTGGCGCGGCAGAGGTGGTAGTCGGAGGTGACCACCGCCACCTGGGCGTCCGGGCCCAGGCCCAAGGTCTCCAGGATGGCCTTGGAGTAGCGGATGTTCTCCTCTGTGTCCACCGCCTGCTCTTCCAGATAGATCCGGTCCGCCTCCACGCCCCGGTCTATGAGATACCCGGCCATACACGCCGCCTCGGTGATCTCCTCCCCCGGCCCCTGGGCCCCGGTGACGATGATGGGGATATCCGGTTTATCCTCGATATACTGCAAGCAGGCCCGCAGCCGGACGGCCAGGCTGAGAGAGGGCGTCCGGCCATTGACCCCGGCCCCCAGGACGACCACCGCCTGGGGCGTCCGCTCATAGTCGGTGTGGCTGTTCAGAAGGACCTCCACCTCCAGCCCGACGAAGAGGAGGGTCCCCACCAGCACCCATCCCAGCAGGACCTGGCGGACCACATGGACCGCCGGCTTTTTCTGATGGACCTCCAGCAGCCCCCACGCCAAAAAGAAGACTGTGGCACAGAGGCAGAGGAAGCCGCAGAACCGGACCGCGGTGAACACATAGCGCATCAAGGCGCCCAGAACGCCTAAAGTCCCCGCCAGCACATACCAGCGCTTCCTCATTCGCCGGCCTCCTCCGCCAGCGCTTCCCACCGCTCCATCTCCTCCAGGATCTGGGCGTCCAGGGCCTCCTTCTGGGCGTAGAGGGCGCTGTAGCGCTCATAGTCGCAGGCGTTCTCCTCCAGGGCCGCCTCCAGGTCACGGACCTCCGCCTCCAGCCGGTCGATCTCCCGCTGGCAGATGGTCATCTGCCGCCGGGCGGCCTGCTGGGCCTTGCTGCCCTTGCCGGGCCTCTCCTTCACGGGCTTCTCTTTCTCCTGCGCCGCTGGACGCTCCGCAGGCCGCTCCTGGGCCTTCACCGCCCGGTAGCGGCTGAAGGACATGGGGTAGTCCGTGATCTTCCCGTCCGCCAGCTCCCAGATGCGGGTGGCGAACCGGTTGATGAAGTAGCGGTCGTGGCTGACGAAGAGGAGAGTGCCGTCAAAGGACTCCACCGCCTCCTCGATCCACTCCCGGCTGGCGATATCCAGATGGTTGGTGGGCTCGTCCAGCACCAGGAAATTGATCTCGCCGTCCATCAGCATACACAGCCGCAGCCGGCTCTGCTCCCCGCCGGAGAGGACGCTGACGCTTTTGAACACGTCCTCCCCCTGGAACTGGAAGGCCGCCAGCCGGTCCCGTGCGGCCTGGGTGGTCAGATCTTTCTTGGCGAAGAGCATAGTGTCCACCAGGTTCCGGCTGGGCACATCGAAGTGGATGATCTGGGGCAGGTAGGCCCTGCGGACCGATGGCCCGTACCGGAAGCGCCCTCCGTCGGGCCGCTCCTCCTCCATCAGGATCTTCAGGAAGGTGGACTTGCCGGTGCCGTTGTCGCCGATGAGGGCGATTCGCTCGCCCCCCTCCACCAGCAGCTCCACATCCCGGAAGAGGGCCCGGCCGCCGTAGCTCTTCTCCAGGTCCTGGACCTTCAGCACCTCGTCCCCAAAGAACTCCGCCACACTGAAGCGGGCCGTCATGGCCCGGCGCTTGCGGGGCTTATCCACCGTCCGCATCCGCTCGATCCGCTTCTCCAGGGAGAAGGCCCGCTTGTGGAGCTTATCCGCCCCCATAAAGGCCCACAGGTGCAGCTTATCCGCCGCCTCCTGGAGCTGGGCGATCTTGGCCTGCTCCTTCTCATACTGCCGCAGCCGCTCCAGCTCCCGCCGCTCCTTCTCCACGGCATAGAAGCTGTAGTTGCCGCTATAGAACTCCGCCTTCCCCTCGTTGACCTCGATGACCCGGTTGATGGCCCGGTCTAAGAAGTAGCGGTCGTGGGAGATGACCAGCACGCTGCCGTGGAACCGGTGGAGGTAGTCCTCCAGCCACTCGATGGCGTGGAGGTCCAGATGGTTGGTGGGCTCGTCCAGCAGGAGAATGTCTGTATCCTCCAGGATGAGCCGTCCCAGGTTGACCCTGGTCTTTTCCCCGCCGGAGAGGCTGTCGAAGAGCTGGGCGCGCATCTCCGCCGGGATGGAGAGGCCATTGGCCACCTTGTTCACCGCCGTGGCGGTGTCGTAGCCGCCGATGGCCTCAAACTTGGCGGACAGCTCCCCATAGCGCTTCAAGGTCTCCGGGGCGCTGTCGCCCCCCGCCATGGCCTTCGCCAGCCGCTCCATCTCCTCCCCCAGGGCCTTATGGCGGGAGAAGGCGGTCTGCAAAACGTCCTCCACGGTCCACCCCTCCGGGTAGACCGGGGTCTGGGAGATCAGCCCCAGCCGCCGGCCCTTGGCGATGGACACCTGGCCGCTGTCATAGCCGATCTCCCCGGTGAGGATCCGAAAGAGGGTGGTCTTGCCCGCGCCGTTGCGGCCCAGGAGCCCCACCCGCTCCCCGGCCTGGATCTGAAAGGTCAGGCCGTCCAATATCTTTTTTTCCAGGTCAAAGGACTTGACCAGGTCTGTTACAGAAATGTCGATCATGGTATCCCTTTTTTATCTAGTATCTTTCTTACGATCTGTCCGATCTCGTTCATGTTTCCCCGGCCAGCGCCGCCGAGATCCGTTCGAAGCCCATGGCGTGGCTGGCCTTGACCAGGATAACGGTCCCCTCCTCCGCCGTCAGCGCGGCCAGACGGGGCAGAGCCTCCTCCACGGTGGCGAACCAGTGGTCCCCGGACAGATCCCTGGCCCGCTCGCCGATGGCTATGATGGTGCCGATGCCCAGCCTTCGGGCCAGTGCGCCGGCCTCTCGGTGGGCCTGGGCGGTGAAGTCCCCCAGGCCAAACATATCCCCCAGGACTGCCACGGTCTTTTCCGACTTGGACAGGATCTCCAGCGCCGCCGCCAGGGACTGGGGGGTGGCGTTGTAGCAGTCGTCCAGCAGGGTCCTGTTGCCACTGAGGGCCACTGTGCGCATCCGCCGCCCGGTGGGGGCATACGCCGCCACCCCCTGGGCGATCTCCTCCAGGGTGAGCCCCTGCTGCTCCCCCACCGCCGCCGCGATGGCCGCGGCGTAGGCCATATGGACCCCCGGCGCGGGGATATGGAGGCGGCAGGACCCCTGGGGGGTGGTCAGGGTGCAGTCCACCCCGGCGATGTTCCGGTCCTCCACCTCACTGAACCGGTAGGCGCAGTCCGCCCCACTGCCGCAGTACACGATGGGGAAGGGCAGCGTCAGGGTCCGCAGCAGGGGGTCGTCGCCGTTGAGGATGACGGTGCCACCGGGCTGCAGGCTCTCGAAGATCTCGCTCTTGGCCTGCAAGATCCCCTCCCGGCTCCCCAAATTGTCGATATGGGAATCGCCGATATTGGTGATGATGGCGGTGGTGGGGCGGATCATCTCCCCCAGGTAGCGGATCTCGCCAAAGTGGTCCATCCCCGCCTCGATCACCGCCGCCTGGGCATCCTCCGGCATGGCCAGCAAGGTCAGGGGCACACCGATGTGGTTGTTGTAGTTGCCTGCCGTCCGGTGGGTCCGCAGACGGCGGCCCAGCACGGCGGCGATCATCTCCTTGGTGGTGGTCTTGCCCGCGCTGCCGGTGACGGCTGTCACAGGGATATCGAACTGGTCCCGATGCCACTTTGCCAGGTCCTTCAGGGCCAGGAGGGTGTCTTTCACCTCGATGTATGTCTGGGGCCAGAAGACCGGCGGGGTCCGGCTGAACAGGGCCGCCACCGCGCCGGCCTTCATGGCCTTGTTGATGTAGTCGTGGCCGTCGCTGTGTTCTCCCACCAGGGGGATAAACAGGCAGTTTTCTGGGATGGCCCGGCTGTCGGTGGACACATTTTCCACCACCGCCTCGACGCCGCCCCAGGGCTGTCCCCCCACGATCTGGGTGATCTCCCTTGTTGTCACACGCTTCAAAAGCCCTTCCTCCCCTCGTCTCCCTGCCGGACCGCAGGCATACAGCTTTAGTATATCACCCTTTAGAGGGAAATACAACCTGCAGATCTGTCGAAAAACACCTGCCGCCGATCTGCTTGCCACATACCGGCCTCTATGCTATACTATCATCCACACCGCGGCCAGTGCTGAGAGGAGGATTCGATGGCGACTGGATTTTATGTATACAAAAACAATATCTATCACGGCTCTTACCCAGAGGACCAGGTCTCCGGCGGACGCGCTGTCTCCGTATGCCGACCGGAAACCATCTTGACAGACCGCCCCTTCAGCAAGGATACCTGGGCTGTCCACCTATGGGAGAACCACCGCCTGCTGGGGCCGGAGCGGCAAGATCTGGGACAGGCCCTCTCCAAGGCCGCCCTGTTCGCGGCTCTCACCCCGGAGCAGCCGCTCGGCTTCTCCCAGACGGAGGCCCGGACCGGCGTCCCCTTCCCGGCGGAGCTGCGGGCGGTCTACGCCGCCATCCATGGCCATGAGGACTATTTCACGGCCCCGGAGCATTTTCTGCCCCTGGACGCCATCTTTGTAGACCAGAACGTCCTGGTCTTTTTCCAAAAGAAGCGCACGCCCCTGGCCGGCTATGACTTAGCCAGCGGCCGCCTGGCCCGATACGCCAAAAAGGCCTGGCATATCGAGAACAGCGACGTCAGCTGCTGGCAGTTCTGCGTGGGCCGGATCGTGACCACCGCCCTGGAGCAAAAGCCCGCTGTCAAAAAGGGCCGGTGCAAAGGCCGCTTCGTGACGACGCTGGATATCGAGCGGGAGCTGGCCCCCTTCTGCAACGAGCGCTATCATCTCTTGACGGAGCTGGGCATCTACGGCATCGCGGTCCTGTACACAGAGGAGGGCCTGATTGCCTGGATCCGCAGCAACGGCTCCTATGGGGATATCCACGCGGGCGCCCCCGCCGAGGCCCAGCTGGAGGACCTCCAGGCCCATCTGGGCCTGGTCGCTTGGCGGTAAAAAATAGTCGAGCCAGCGGACCGCCCCAACAGTCCGCTGGCTCAAAGAGGGGGAAGGGAGAAATATCGTTTCCCTGCGGGTATCGTGCAGGAGGAAACGCGGCAATAAAAAAGCGTTCCGTGTCACTTGCCACGGAACGCGCCCGGTCACGCCGCCAAGGCGGCAGGACCTGCAAAGAAGGAAAACACCATTCCGGTCACGGCAGAATGTCATCTGACCGCCATGTGTCTGACTTATCCTCTCAAAGGAGGCATCACAGTGACCGACTCGCGGGGCCTCGCACCCCATTCCATGTGCCGCCTGATACAGGCGGCTGCGGCAGACGCTATATCCAATTTGCCAAAAATATATCACGCCTCGGCCCGCTTGTCAAGAGAAAATTTGGAAACATTTTCGTTTGACGCTTTTTCAGCAGGCTTTGTCTCACCGGACCTATGCACTGCATCCCATATGTACCTGCGTCCATGGGTCAGCCCCGCAGCTCCTCCCGCACCTGCATCAGAATCTTCCCCAAGTGGTTCTCGCCCCGGCCCGTGCGGACATCCACGCCCCAACAGGTGTCGCCCCAGGTGTTCCCCTCCACGATCGGACGGTCCCCGGTCTCCAGCAGCTTCCGGGCCAGCTCCCCGTTCTGGGTGAACTTCGCCCGGACGATCGCCAGCATCAGTCCCACCTTCACCTGCTCCCAGTCTGGCCGGAGGGGGACCTTCCGTCCCGCCTTTTTGGCCTGTCCAGGCCGCAGATCCTGGAACGCCAGCCGCTCCGCCTCCGTCTGACACTTCTGGGCCTGGAAGGCCGCCTCGCCGCTGCCGTAGCGGATGCCGCCATAGAGGATGGGGGCCTCGTAGAAGTTGCTGAGGAAATCGAACCGCCCCCGGAAGCTGACGATCTCCCGCTTCAGCCGCCCCTCCGCCAGGAGCATCTGCCACACGGCGGGATGGACCATCGCCGCCGCGGCCTGGTCCCCCTCCCGCAGCAGCTGGCGCACCTGGGTCGAGCTGATATCCAAAATGTCCTCCGGCACCGGCAGGACGCGGGACCGCTCCCGGTACCGGCACAGCAGCGGGTTGGCCAGGATGGCCTCCTCCGGCGCTGTCCCCGCCCGGCTGGCCGCCAGGATGTGGAACCGCTGGAGGAACTCCTCGCTCCGGTGCCAGCGGGAGATCACCGAGAGCTTGTCGCCCCCCGCGATGAACCACAGCTCCGCCTGGGGGTGGGCCTCCTGGATGGCCGCCATGGTGTCGAAGGTCCTCCCCTGGCCATCTGACCCAAATTCAAGGGGATCGACCTGGAGCCGCCGGTCCTCCGCGCACATCGCGGCGAGCATCTCCTGCCGCACCTTCTCCGGCAGGACCGGGTCCATGCGCTTTTGCTTCCCCCGCTTCTTTTCCACATACGCCTGACTGGAGGGGACAAAGATTCCCCTGTCCGCCTGGAGGGCATCCATCGCCGCCATCATCAGCGCCAGATGGGCCCGGGTAGGCGGGTCGAAGGAACCGCCCATCACGCAGATCGTCTCCGTTCTCATATATGCTCCCCCTTTTCGTGATCACTGCCAGCTTACCACATTTCCCTCAAAAAGTCCACGCCCTCCGGGCCTTAAAAAGAGCGGACCGCAAAAAAGACCGGACCTGGCGGTCTGCCAAGTCCGGTCCAGCGGTCATGCAGTTTACTTCTGTGCCTTCTTGTCAGGCAGAGCGCCCTTGATGATGGGGAAGAGGATCATAGCGGCGCAGACCAGCAGCAGCACGATGGTGATGGGGCTGCTCAGAGCCTTGGCCCAGCTGCCGTTGGCGATCTGATAGGCCCGGCGCAGGTTCTCCTCGCACATGACCCCCAGGACCAGGCCCAGGACCAGAGCGGCGGAGGAGTAGCCCAGGGAGACGAACAGGTAGCCGATGATGCCGGCGGCGACCATCAGCACCACGTCGCCGGTGCTGTTCTTCAGGGCGAAGGAGCCGATGGTGGCCAGCATGATGATGATCGGGCCCAGGACGGAGTAGGGGATCGCCAAGATCTTGGCGAACACCTTGGCGATGGCCAGGGCGACGAACACCATGATGATATTGGTGACCAGCATGGAACCAAAGACAGAGGACAGGTAGTCCGGCTGGGATTTGACCAGCAGGGGGCCCACCTGGACGCCCTTCAGCACCAGGGCGCTCATCATGATGGCCGCGGCGTTGCCGCCGGGGATGCCCAGGGCCAGCAGGGGCACCATAGCGCCGCCGGTGGCGGCGTTGTTGGCGCACTCAGAGGCCACGATGCCGTCAGGGATACCAGTGCCGAACTTCTCCGGGTGCTTGGACACTTTCTTCTCCACCGTATAGGAGAGGAAGGAGGCGATGGTAGCGCCGGCGCCGGGGAGGATGCCCACCACGGTGCCCAGGACGGAGGAGCGGAGCATGACCCACTTCACCGCAAAGAATTCCTTGATGCTGGGGATGGTGGTCTTGAACTTACTGCTGCCGCCGGTGCTCTCCATATCGCTGCCGCCCTTCTTGGAGCGCTTGACGGTCTGCTTGAGGACCTCAGTGACAGCAAAGAGACCGATCATCACAGGGATCATCTCCACGCCGGAGAGGAGGGTGGTGCTGCCCCAGGTGAACCGGGCCACACCGGTCTGTGGGTCCATGCCGATGGTGGCCAGGAACAGCCCCAGCAGGCCGGACACCAGAGTCTTGATCACGTTGCCGTTGTCCAGGCAGGTCAGCACGGACAGTCCCAGCATCGCCACGGCGAACAGCTCGCCGGGGCCGAACTTCAGGGCCACCGCCGCCAGGGGGGCGGAGATGAGGGCCATGGCGAAAGCCGCGATCAGGCCACCGATGGCGGAGGCCACCAGGGAGTAGCCCAGGGCCTTGCCCGCCTCGCCCCGCTGGGCCATGGGATAGCCATCGAAGGTGGTGGGGGCGGAGGAGGGGGTGCCGGGGATCTTGAACAGGATAGCGGTGATGCCGCCGCCGGTGATGGAGGCGCAGTACACCGAGCAGAGGAAGGCGATGGCCACCACGCCGTTCATCTTATAGGCGAAGGGCAAGGCCAGGGCCACAGCCATGGAGGCCGACACGCCGGGCAGCGCGCCGAAGATGACGCCCACCACGGTGCCCGCGAAGATCAGGATAAAGGTCGAGGGGCTCAGAACGATCTGGAGACCGGAGACCAACGTATTCAACATCTCTTATGCCCTCCCTCTTATAGTCCCGGGATCATACCCAGGATATTTTCCATCATCAGAGCGAAGTTGCGGAAGAAGCCGGTGCCTCTGGGGAGGAAGATGCTCAAGGGCCCCTGGAAAACGATGTACAGGACCAGCGTGGCCAGGATACCGGTGACCACCAGCACCACCGGCCGCCGCTCCCCCAGCAGGACGCCATAGGCAATCAGGAAGAGGAAGGACGTGGGGATGAAGCCGATGATGGGCAGGATCACGGCGGTGGCGGCGCAGATGACCATGCCGATGAGCAGCTTGCTCTTGAAGAAGCCGGCCACGGCCTCGCCGGAGATGGGGCCCTTGCCGTTTTTCTTGCGCAGCGTGGTCACCAGGCCGATGGCCAGCAGCACGATCATGATCCCCAGGATCAGCCGGGGCCAGAAAGCGGCGCCCAGCTCGGTAGCGGTGGAGTTGTCCACGCTGCCGATGTAGATGAAGCAGTAGATCGAGAAGAGCAGCAACGCGACATTGAAGATCAGATCCAACGTCATGGATAGCATCATCCTTTCTCAAAAAAGTGACGGCGGCGGGGACGCGGGCGCGTTCCCGCCGCCGTGGCTCACACGTTGGGAAGATCAGCCGAAGAGCCCGGTCAGCTCCTCATGGTCGGCATCCCACTGGGCCTGATAAGTAGCGGGATCCATCCAGCCGGTCCGCTGGTCCAGGCCCTGGGTCTTGGCCCACTCCTGGAACTCCTCGCTGGCAACGGCCTTCTCAGCGGCAGCGGCGAAGGCATCGATGGCAGCCTGGGGCATATCGTTTTTGCAGTAGATGCCGCGGTAAGGGCCGTAGTAGCAGTCCACGCCCAGCTCACCGGCGCACTCCACGTCCTTATACTCGTCGATGGTCATGCGCTCCTCGGTGCAGGCCATGATGGCCTTCATGTCGCCGGACTGGATCATGGAGATCACCTCGGCAGGGCCCACGCAGGCCAGGCCCACATGGTTGCCGATAACGTCGGAGTTCAGCTGGGAGCCCTCGGAGTAGCCCACGGCCTCGATCTTGTCGCCGAAGGCGGCCACCACGCAGGCGCCGTCCAGACCGGTCAGGCTCATCACGCCGCACTGCACGGAGCCGGGATTGGCCTCCACATACTCCATCAGCTCCTTGTAGTTATTATAGGGAGCGTCCTTGCCGGTGACGAAGATGTTGCAGTCCCACACCAGGTTGCAGACCGGCTTGATGCTGCCATAGACATCGAACTCGGTAGCGCCGGTGATCTGGGCCAGCATGGGGGACGGGGTGCAGAGCAGCCAGGTGTAGCCGTCGGCGGGCTGCTGGACGGCGTACTGCACGCCGGAGACGCCGCCGGCGCCGGCCACGTTGTTCACGACCACGGTCTGGCCCAGCTCCTTCTCCAGCTGGGTAGCGAACTGACGGACGGTGGTATCAGCGCCGCCGCCGGCGCCCCAGGGGCACACGATCTCGATCTTGCGCTCGAACTTGAAGGTGCCGTCATCATTGCCGCCGTCGTCGGTGTTGTCACCGCCGCAGGCCGCCAGGGCCAGGACCATCACAAGGGCCAGGGCCAGGGATAAAAACTTCTTCATAACATTTCCTCCTCCAAAAAAATGGACCTTCTGTCTGTGCGCCGGAGGGCGCACTGCGGGAAAACGCGCCACAAGCCAAAACGGATCGGGACAAAAGCGGAGCGTAGTAGCTGTTTTTCATAAAACACTTGCTTTTTGCGCCGAATCGTTTTATAACTTATGTCGAAAGCTATTCTACCACCAACCGGCAGAAAAGGAAAGTACTTTGTTTCATCCACTTCCATAGGAAAATACTTATAGTGTAAAAATATCAGAATAAATTTTGGATGATATCCACAAAAGCAAGGACAGTCATCCGCCAGGAGGACCATGAATCTAAAACGGGCGCGCTATATCAACGCCATCTACGAAGCCGGCGGCATCACCGCCGCGGCAAAGAAGCTGTTCATCTCCCAGCCCTCCCTGAGTCAGACGGTGCGTCTGGTGGAGCAGGAGCTGGGGGTCGCCATCTTTGAGCGGGGGGTCTCCCCGCCCAAGCTCACCTACGCCGGGGAGCGGTACCTAGAGACCGCCCGGGCTATGTTCGCCCAGGAGGACCACTTGAACGGTGTCCTGGAGAGCATCCGCAACGAGGAGCAGGGGTGCCTGCGGCTGGGGGTCAGCATCCAGCGTGGGATGCAGCTGCTCCCCATGGTGCTGCCCGACTTCCGGGCCCGTTACCCGGATGTCCAGCTGCTGCTGGAGGAGCAGGGCTCGGAGCTGCTGGAAAAGACAGTGGCCGGCGGGAAGATCGACCTGGGACTGGTGACCACGGAGCCCTCCCACAAGGACCTCCAGTACATCCTGATCGAGACGGAGAGCTATGTCCTCCTGACCAGCCGGGGGAGCGTTCTGGAGAAGCGCTACCAGCCCGGGGACAGCATCAGCCTCCTGGACGTGGCCAACGAGCGCTTCGTGTCCGTGAAGTCCGGCCACAACATCCGGGGCATCCAGGACCGGGTCTTTGCCCGCTGCGGCGTATCCCCCCACATCCTGCTGGAGACCGACAGCGTGGAGGCGGCGATCCGAATCACCGTGGCCTGCGGCTGCTATATGCTCTGCCCGGAGGTCTTTGTCCGCAGCAACCCGGCCGTCGCCGGCATAGGGGTGTGCTACCAGGTCCAGGAGCTGACGGAGGAGCGGCACTTCTACGCCTGCCACCAGCGGGGGAAATATCTGCCGGCCTACACCCGGACCTTTATCGAGATGGTCCAAGCCGCCACGAAAAAGAGCCGTCTCCACGGCCTCCAGGGGGCCGCCGGCGTATAACGGAGGCCCAAGACAGGAGACACGGAAAGACCGGCTCTCTTCCTTATCAAATGTAGATATGGGGTATAGGGCTGCCTACAGCACCGCCAGCAGCCGCCGGCCCATCTGCTCGATCAGGGGGACCACCAGGGCGTTGCCCATGATGAAGTAGCGCTGGCGCTCGGGCATCCCGGTGTCAGTCCAGTTGTCCGGGAAGCCGTTGATCCGCTCGCACTCCAAGGGGGTCAGCTTCCGCAGCTGTCCGGTGAGGGGATCTGAGATGATATGGGTGCTGCGGTTGCCGGAGCCCTCGCTGGTCAGCATCGTCCGGGCCGGCTTGTCCAGGGGATCGGGGAAGGCGATCGGCCCCTCGGAGAAGGTATAGGCGAAGCCGGTGGCCTTGGATCTGCGCTCGATCTTCTTGGCTCCCTTCATATACTGCCACTTTTCCAGGGCCTCCTGGGGGATGAAGAACCGCTGATCCACCCCCTCCCGCTCCACCAGGGCGGAGAGGGGCTGGGGAGGGATATAGGCCGGGGTGAGCTCCTGGGAGTAGATGATGCCGTTGGCCATGAGCCCGGCGTTGCAGAAGGGGAAGGAGAACCGCTTGGTCATATCCACCAGGTCCTCATAGCCTCCCAGGTCCACCGTATGCGCCGGCGCCGGCGCCGCCGCCTTGGGGTCCACCGGGAACGCCGGGGCGAAGAACCCCTTCTCCCGGAGCCAGTGTCCCCCGTTCTTCTCGATGTTCAGCCGCCGGAGGCGGCTCCAGAACCGGCTGCCGCCCCTGGCGGCAAAGAGGAAGGTCCGCCGGCGGCGCTGGGCGTTCCCGTAGTCTGCGGCGTTGATGACCCGCCACTCCGCGGTGTACCCCTCGTCCTGGAGGCACCGGAGGATGATGCCGAAGTCCCGGCCCCGCTGCTTTGCCGGAGATTTCAGGAGCCGGTCCACGTTCTCCAGCAGGACGAATTTGGGGTGCCGGGCCCGGATGATATCGTGGATCGACCACCACAGGACCCCCTTCTGCCCCTCGATGCCCTGGGCCCCGGTGTGGGCGACGGAGTAATCCTGACAGGGGAAGCCGCCCACCAGCAGGTCGTGGGGGGGCACGTCCTGGATGACCGCGGCGATGTCCTCGTTCACGCAGTGGGAGGCGGCCTGGAAGTTCTTCTCATAGCACTTGAAGGCCCACTGTCCGGCCTGCCCGGGCTCCCACTGGTTGGCCCAGATGGTGTGGAACCGGGGGGAGGCGGCCTCCAGGCCCACCCGAAAGCCGCCCACGCCGGCAAAGAGCTCGACGACGCGGATATCCATCTTTTTTGTCACGTTCCTGTCACCTCACTGTTGGGATGGTCGAAGTATAGCATATCCAGACGAAAAGATCAAGAGGGATCGGAGAGATTGGAGGGAAAAACATTGAACGGCACCAGCTATCGGACAAAGGAAGCGGTCCTGAAGCGGGCCCAGGAGGCGATCGGTATCCCCCTAGGGGAGATCGACAAAACGGGCCGGCTGCGGACCGGGAAGGGAGCGGTGGGCACCACCATCGAGGAGAGCTGGTACGGCTACGCCCCCAACTCGGAATCCGAGCCCGACTTCCCGGAGGCCGGCGTGGAGCTGAAGGCGGCGGCCTATCTCCAGGGCCGGACCGGCGTCCGGGCCAAGGAGCGGCTGGTCTGCAACATCATCAATTATATGGAGGAGCATGACAAGACCTTCGAGACCAGCTCCTTCTGGCACAAGTGCCATGACCTGCTGCTGCTCTTCTACCGGCACCTGGACGGCGTGCCCAAGACGGCGTTCACGATCGAAAAGGCCCTGCTGTTCCAGTTCCCCCCGGAGGACCTGGCGGTCATCCGGCAGGACTGGGAGACGATCATAGGCAAGGTCCGGACCGGGCAGGCCCATCTGCTCTCAGAGGGCGACACCTTCTATCTGGCGGCCTGCACCAAGGGAGCCAGCGCCAAGACCCTCCGGGAGCAGCCCTTCTCCCCCTTGAAAGCCAAGCAGCGGGCCTACTCCCTAAAGGCCAGCTATATGACCCGGCTCCTCCAGACCTATATATTCGGAGAGGCCCAGAGCGAGCGGGTGGTGAAGGACTGGCGGGACCTCCGGCAAAAGCGCTTCGACCGGTATGTGGTGGAGAAGATCGCCCCCTATACCGGCATGACCCAGGCCCAGCTCCAGGAGGCGCTCCAGGTACACAGCACCGCCAAAAACCTGAACGAACTGCTCCTGGCGAAGATGCTGGGGGTGAGAGGGCGGATCGCGGCCACGGAGGAGTTCCGGCGGGCCCAGATCTTCCCCAGGACGGTCCGGGTCCGGCGGGACGGCAGCATCAGGGAGAGTATGCCCTTCCCGGCTTTCGACCCGGTCCGGCTCAGCCAGGAGAGCATCTGGGAGCAGTCCGTCCTGTACGAGCAGCTGGCCCCGGCCAGGTTCCTGTTCGTCGTCTTTCAGGAGACGGACTCCGGGGACTACGTCCTTGACCGGGTCCAGTTCTGGAACATCCCGGAGGCGGACCTGGCGGAGGTGGGCCGCGTCTGGGAGCGGACGGTCCAGACCTTGAAACGGGGCGTCCGGCTCACCCCCACGCCCCGTGGCGTGGGCAACGACCTGCCGAAGCAGGCGGAGAGTCCGGTGGCCCATGTCCGCCCCCACGGCCGGGACGGGCGGGACACCTGCTCCCTGCCGGACGGCCGGCAGATCATAAAGCAGAGCTTCTGGCTGAACAACACCTACATCGCTCAGCAGCTCCGGCAGACCGGAGGGCTGGCCCGATGAAGCACCCAAAGAGTTACGATTCGACCCCCGAGACCCGGCGGCGGATGTCCCATGTGCGCCTCAAACGGGGGAAGGCGGAGACCGCCCTGGCCAAGGCCCTCTGGCACGCCGGCTGCCGCTACCGGCTGAACGACCGGCGGCTCCCCGGTTCCCCGGATATCGCCGTCACCAGGTATAAGCTGGCGATCTTCGTAGACGGGGAATTTTGGCACGGCTACGATTGGAGCCGGCGAAAGGACCGGCTGAAGGCCAACCGGGCCTACTGGATCGAGAAGATCGAGGAGAACATCGCCCGGGACCGGCGCAACGACGCCCGGCTCCAGGCCATGGGCTGGACGCCGGTCCACTTTTGGGAGAAGGAGGTCCTCAAGGACCTGCCAGGCTGCGTAAAGACTGTGGAGGACTTGATTCTCCAGCGCCAGGTGGAGGAACACCTCTCCTCCTGGGAGGAGCCCGCCGGCGGCTGCGCCGGGGAGGATGAGGGCTAGATCTTGTCCGCCCCCCACCCCAGCACCAGCACCGGCACCAGCCAGAGGAGGAGGAACAGCAGCAGCATGGCGGGGGTCAACAGAGTGACCGCCCGGGCGAAGGACAGGTAGTACCCCAGCAGGGTCCCCGCCGCCGTCCCCAAGAGGGAGAGCAGGTTCCCCGCCCGGACCAGCCGGGTCAGCCGCTTGCCGCCGGCCACCACCTCGAAGAAGGGGGCCAGCCCCTCCCGGTACAGCAAGCCGTTGGGCTTGGGGTCGCTGTCGTAGGGAGCCCTGGCCAGGTTGCTCTTGGCCGCCGCGTCCAGCAGGATCGCCCCGCCGTCGCTGCCGAATTTCTGCTTGAGGAACTTGGGGTTCAGCGCCCCGTCCCGGAGGGCCAGCAGGGGGGTGATCCCGTTGCGCCGCATGGCGTCCAGGGCCCACTCCACCCCCTCCCGGGAGGTGTACTCCAGGGCAAAGATCGCGGCCAGCTGGCCATCGATGGCCAAATACAGCCCCTCCTTCTGCTCGATGGACCGGGGCAGGTGGACCCCCTGCTTCCGCAGGGTCAGGGCGCTGCCCAGCACGGCGGTCTCCCCCCGGATGGAGGCGGAGGCCCCGCCGTCCTCATGGATATGGAAGTGGACCAGGACCTCCCGCCGTCCCCGCTCCTCCTGCATGAAGGCGCGCATCAGCGGCGTGTAGCAGGCGTTCAGCTCCTCCGCCAGGCTCCCGGCGAAGACCGCCACCTTCTGCCGGTCGTCCTCATAGATCGTGGTCTTTTTCAGCCGGACGCACCCCGGCGGGAAGAGGTCGCTGTCGGTGAGGACCATCTCCCGGCACCGGTCCAGCTGGCTGGCGCCGTAGGCCCCGGCCACCGCTCCGCCGGACCGCCCCAGCCGCTCCGCCAGCCGGAAGAAGGGCAGGCCGTAGACCACCGGCAGGGAGAGGGCGGTGCCCGCGGTCAGGATCACGGAGAAGCACCAGAAGAAATCCTGGGCCTTCCCCTGCCCAAAGGAACTGACCAGGGCAAAGACCACCATAGCAGCCAGCACCACCGGCAGCAGCAGCTGCTGCCAGTGGGCGGCGTCGTTCTCGCTGACGGTGCGGTTATAGAAGGTCCGGGTCCCGCCGCTGCCCTTCACTGCCCCGTTCTGGCTCACATCCACCACATAGGCCGGCCTGCCCAGGGCCGCCACCCGCAGGGTCTCCCGGAGGGCGGCGCTCTCCAGCCAGGCGCCCCAGAGGGCCATGGTGGTGGTGACCATCGCCACGCCCCCCAGGCTCTCCCCGGCGCACCGGTCCGACAGCAGGGAGGCGGTGGCCGTATCCACAAACGCCGCCAGCGCGCCCAGGGACGCCAGCAGCGCCCAGCCCACATGGCCCTTCCGCAGCTCCTCCATGGCCCGGACCAGCACCGGCGTGGCGCACACCATCACGCAGACCTGGAGGGTCAGGGAGACCGTCAGCCTGGCAGTGGAGAGGGTGGAGTAGAGGGGGATCGACACCCCATAGCGCTCCAGCAGCGCCAGGGCCCAGTGGATCGCCGTGAACACCAAGGCGCTGGAGGCCAGCCGGCGCAGACGCCGCTGCCGGAGCTTCAGCCGCATGGCCGCCGCCGGCAAACTGGGCTCCTCCTCCTGGAACTCCGGGGCCTCCTCCGGCTCAGCGCGGGTCTTGGCCCGGTAGTCCCGCTGCCGCCGCCTCATCTGACGGGTGGCCTCCTGCCGGGCCTCGTTCTGCTCCTCCAGCACCGCCCCCACCGTGCTGGAGACGATGCTCTCCAGCTCGCTCGGCTCATGGGGCGGCGCCTTCGGCGGTGTTTTAGGCGGCGCTTTGGGCGGCTTCTCCGGCCCTTTGGCGGCTGTGCCCGCCGCCGCTTTCTTCGTCCCGCCGGTGGACGGCGTCTTTTTGGCCCCCTCTGGGACGGGCACCCGCTTCGTTCCCTCTGAAAGGGGGACTTTTTTTGTCCCCTCCGACAGGAGGGACCGTCTGCCCCCCTCCGGGACGGGCTCTTTTTGTATCCCCTCCGCCGGGGAGGTCGCCTGCTCCGGCCGCTGGACCGGCGCTGCCGCCTCTGTCTCCGGCGGCGCGCTGCCGAACTCCGCCAGAATCTGCTCCACATCGAAGAGGGCGGGGTCCACCTCCGGCAGCTCTCCCAGACTCTGGAGCAGGTCCTGGGTGTCCTGCATCGCTTCCTGTTTGTTCTGTTCCATAGCCGGTCACAGGCCCAGCCGCTGCCGGAGGACCTCATACAGCAGCACCGCCGCCGCCGCGCTGGCGTTGAGAGAGGAGATCTGGCCCCGCAGAGGGATGCTCACCAGTCCGTCGCATTTTTCCCGGACCAGCCGGCCCAGGCCGTCCCCCTCGCTGCCGATGACGATGGCCGTGGGGCCCTTGAAGTCGGTCTCATAGAGGGTGCCGGCGGCCTCGCCCGCCGCGCCGTAGACCCACAGGCCCTCCCGCTTCAGCTCCTCCAGCACCGCCGGGATATTGGTCACCCTCGCCACCGGCAGCACGCTCACCGCCCCGGCGCTGGCCTTGGCCACGGTCGCCGTCAGCCCCGCGCTGCGCCGCTTGGGGATGATGACCCCGTGGGCCCCGGCGCACTCGGCGGTGCGGATGACAGCTCCCAGGTTGTGGGGGTCGCTGAGCTCGTCGCACACCACCACCAGGGGGGCCTCCCCCCGCTCCCGGGCCAGGGCCAGGATATCCGCCACTTGGGCGTAGGGTGCCGCCGCCAGATAGGCGATGACCCCCTGGTGGGCCCCGGTCTGGCTGAGGGCGTCCAGCTTCCGCCGGTCGGTCTCCACCACCGCCGCCCCGGCCTTCCGCGCCTTGGCCGCCAGCCGGGCCAGGGCCTGGTCGGTATCGCCCTTGGCGATGAGCAGCTTGTCCACCGTCCGGCCGGCCCGGAGGGCCTCCGCCACGGCGTTGCGCCCCTCCAGCAGGTCCTCCCGGTCCTCTGTCCGTTTCTCCATCCTGTTCTCCATAGCTCTCCAGCCTCCTTCTTTATCCGCCCTATTGTAACACAGGATCGCCAGCCGATAAAGAGCATTCTTTTTATTTACAGAAATTTTATAAAAACGACAAGGTTTCTCCTTGTTCCAACCGTCTGAACGTGGTATACTCTATGCTGTACGAATGTAGCCGCCCCCCCAAAAAAGATCGTCTGTGCCCTGCCGCGGATAGAGATAGAAGGAGAAGGATACTATGCCAAATCAAAACGACCAAAAGCCAAATGATAACAAAAATGGGAACAACAACCGGTACAACGGCCTGCTGATCCTGGTGGGCTGGGCCCTGGTGCTGACGGTGGGCCTCAACTACCTCAGCAACTACGTCACCACCGCCGAGACCGCCAAGCGCACGATCCAGATCAGCTATGACGAGATGCTGGATCTGATCGATGAGAACGTGGTGACGGAGGTGGCCTTCCTGAACAACGGCCAGATCTGGCTGACCACCCAGGAGGACTTCGTCTATGTGGACCAGGACGGCAACTCCCACGACAAGAACTTCACCCTTTTCACCATGCAGATCGACAACACCGGCCTGACGGAGCGCCTGGATACCCATAACCAGGACATCCCGGAGGAGGAGCGGGTGACGTACTACCGGGTCTATGAGCCGGAGACGCCCTTCCTCATGGAGCTGATGATGGGCTACGTCCTGCCCATGGTGCTGATGGTAGCGGTGTTCAGCCTGTTCTTCCGTATGATGGCCAAGCGGGGCGGCCTGGGGGGCATCGGCAGCGTGGGCAAGAGCAACGCCAAGGTCTATATGGAGAAGCAGACCGGCGTCACCTTCAAGGACGTGGCCGGCCAGGACGAGGCCAAGGAGAGTCTGGAGGAGATCATCGACTTCCTCCACAATCCCGCCAAGTACACCGCCATCGGCGCCAAGCTCCCCAAGGGGGCCCTGCTGGTGGGCTCCCCCGGTACCGGCAAGACCCTCCTGGCCAAGGCCGTAGCCGGGGAGGCCGGGGTGCCCTTCTTCTCCATCTCCGGCTCCGGCTTCGTGGAGATGTTCGTGGGCGTGGGCGCCAGCCGGGTCCGGGACCTCTTCCAGGAGGCGGCCAAGGTGGCCCCCTGCATCATCTTCATCGACGAGATCGACGCCATCGGCAAGACCCGGGACTCCCGCTTCGGTGGCGGCAACGACGAGCGGGAGCAGACCCTCAACCAGCTCCTGGCGGAGATGGACGGCTTTGACCCCAGCAAGGGCATCATCGTCCTGGCCGCCACCAACCGGCCCGAGGTGCTGGACAAGGCCCTGCTGCGCCCCGGCCGGTTCGACCGGCGGATCACCGTGGACCGGCCCAATCTGGCCGGCCGTCTGGCCACCCTGCAGGTCCACACCCGGAAGATCCACCTGGCGGAGGACGTGGACCTGGAGAAGATCGCCCAGGCCACTGCCGGCTGCGTAGGCGCGGACCTGGCCAACACCGTCAACGAGGCCGCCCTCCGGGCGGTCCGCCATGGCCGCCGGGCCGTCCGGCAGGAGGACCTGCTGGCCGCCTTCGAGGTGGTCATCGCCGGCGCGGAGAAGAAGGGCACCGTCATCACCGAGCAGGAGAAGAAGATCATCGCCTACCACGAGGTGGGCCACGCCCTGGCGGCGGCCAAGCAGAAGAACGCCCAGCCGGTGACCAAGATCACCATCGTCCCCCACACCCAGGGGGCCCTGGGCTATACCCTCCACCTGCCGGAGGAGGAGAAGTTCCTCATGAGCAAGGAAGACATCCTAACGGAGATTCGCACCCTGGTGGCGGGCCGGTGCGCCGAGGAACTGGTGTTCGACACCCAGACCTCCGGCGCGGCCAACGACATCGAGCGGGCCACGGACCTAGCCCGGAACCTGGTGGCCCGGTTCGGCATGACCGAAAAGTTCGGCATGATGGCCTTAGGCAGCATCCAGAGCCAGTACCTGGACGGCGGCTACAGCATGAACTGCGCCCAGGAGACCTTTGCCGCCGCGGACCAGGAGGTCATCGCCATCCTCCAGCGCTGTCACGACGAGGCCCGGACCATCCTGGAGGAGAACCGGGAGAAGCTGGACGAGATCGCTCAGTACCTCTTCCGCAAGGAGACCATCACCGGCCAGGAGATGATGGCCATTTTGGAGGGCCGGGACCCGGAGAAGGAGGAGTACTTCGGCACCAACCTCCAGCCCAAGGGCGACGGCACCATCGAGCCCCCCGCCCGGAGCGTCCATATGATCAGCGAGCCGGTGCTGCCGCCGGCTCCGGCGGACCCGCCGGAGGCGGGGACAGAGACGGAGACAGAGGACAAGGATAAAATGGGAGGATAATACAAATCCGGGGGCTGCGCCGCAGCCCCCGGATTTTTTACAGATCGTCCCATCCTCTCGACAGGGAGCGCCTGCCTTCGACACCCAATATCTGGTATACTGCCCTCATAAACGGCACGGTCCGCGTGTCGAACAGAAGGAGGATATAGATATGACCCCGCACATCGAGCAGTTATACGTCCGTACCCCCCGTTTCGACGAGGGCGACCTCTACCGCAGTGAGGCGTATTCCCAGCTCTCCGTTCGTCAGATGCAGCTGCTGCGGCAGGCCGCCGCACTTTTCGGCGAGGATGCCGCCAAATTACTGGAGGACTACGCGGAGGTCCTCTACGACCAGGCGGAGATGGAATGCCGTCATTTTTTCCGCCAGGGCTACATAGCCGGCCGGTCGGAGATGATCCCCAGCAGCCGTTTGGGCTGATCGGGGCATATAAAAAGAGGAAGCGGACGCTTCCTCTTTTTCATTGGCGGGCCTTATGGGGACATGGACGATCAGGTCAGATCTTCCTCCACCGGAAGGGTGGCGTGGTACTCCGCCAGGGTCATCCCCTCTCCAGTCCAGTCAAGGTCAAAGACCGGGTCCAAGGGGACGGCGATATACATGCTCTGTCCATAGATGTAGTAGGCGCTGGTGATCCCGATGGCGTCTCCGTACTGGTCCAGCAGCACGCCGCCGCTGCTGCCCTGGGAGATGGGGGCGGTGTTCTGGATGATCGGCAGGGTGAACCCCTCCAGCGCCCGCTGCCGGTTGCTGACGATGCCGCTGGAGATGGAATCCTGCAATCCCAAAGGACTGCCCAGGGCGTATACGATGTCCCCGTTGTGGATGGTGTCGCTGCGCTGGAGGGTCAGGTAGGGGAACACCGCCGGCTCCCTCTCATCCGTCTCCCCCGCCTCTCCTGCCGTCTCTACAGGCAGGGCGGCGATCTGGAGCAGGGCGATATCCAGCCCCTCGTCCGCGAAGATCACCCGCTCCACGGGATACTGCTCCCCGCCGGTGGTGGTGATGACCGACCAGATGCTCTTGGCGATCGCGTGCTGGTTGGTCAGCGCCAGGCCGCCGGCGGAGATGAAGAAGCCGCTGGCGTTGCTGGTGGGGATCCCCTCCGCCAGGTCCTCCTCCGTCTCATAGGAGTCCATGTAAAAGACCGCCGCGGAGAGCCGGTCCGCCGCCTGGCGGGCCGTCAGGGGCGCGCGGGGCGCCAGGCCCAGGGCGTTGGCTCGTCCCCGCTCTACAGCGCCCTGCTCCAGCAGCCGCTGAAGGAGGGTGGTCTCCGCTCCCTCGATCCGGGCCGTCAGTGCCCGGAGGCAGAGGAGGAAGTAGTCCCCTCTGGTGAAGGCGGGCCACTGGACCTGGTCCAGCAGGCCCAAGCGGCAGGCCAGCAGGGTGGCGGTGGCGTAGGAGAAGTCGCCGCCGTCATAGCCCAGCACCCACAGGACCAGGGATGCGCACTGGGCCGCGTTGGCCTCGCCGGTCCCAAAGCGGCCGCCGGAGACCCCCTTGACCAGGCCGTTGGCATACCCCCAGGCCACATAGCCCTCTGCCCAGGCGGGCACATCGGTGAAGGGATGGTCCCCCTGGAAGCGCTTGGCCGCCGGCTCCTGGCCGGCCAGCCGCACCGCCATCACCAGCGCCTCCAGTCGGGTGGGCGCCCGGTCCAGCTGATAGCCGTCCCCGTCCCCCCGGAGCAGGCCCAGGGTATAGAGGGTGTCCGCCGCCAGCAGCGCCTCACCGGAGGCCGCCTGGGCGGCGGGGGCGGCCAGGAGCAGGACCAGGAGAAGAGACAGGAGCAGGGATAGGATCTTTTGTTTCATGCCGCAGGACCTCCGCTCAAAACTGATGCCGCCAGTATACCACGCCCGGCACCCCCCCGTCAACGGTCGGTGTCCCGTCCCGCCGGCGTCCCGGGCCATAGAAATTTGGGAAAATGATAAAAAACAGGTTGCAAAGTTAGGGATAGATAGTGTAAAATAAACCTAACTACCGGGCACTGCCTCCGAGCAGGCCCAAAGAAAGGAAGAGTGAGCATGAGATCGTTCCAGTATACCATCACAGACCCCATCGGGCTCCACGCCCGCCCCGCCGGCCTCTTGGTGAAGGCCATCAAAGAGCTGGACAGCGCCGTGACCATCGCCAAGGAGGGCGGCAAGAGCGCCGCCGGCACCAAGCTGATGGCTATCATGGGCCTTAGCGTCAAGAAGGACGATGTCGTCACCATCACCCTGGAGGGCGGCAATGAGGAGGCCAACGCGGCCGCGCTGGAGAAGTTCTTCAAGGAAAATCTGTAAAAAGGGAAGGGACGCACTATGCAGGTAGCCACCGGAAGATCCATCCTGAACGGCATCGCCATCGGCCCTCTGCGCATCTATCAGAAGAAGGAGACCCAGACTGCCCAGACCTCCACTCTGACCCCGGCGGAGGAGCTGGAGCGGTTCGAGAGCGCCCGGCTGGCCGCTCAAAAGCAGCTGGGGGGCCTCTATGATAAGGCCCTGGAGGAAGTGGGCGAGGAGAACGCCGCGATCTTCGAGATCCACCAGATGATGCTGGACGACGACGACTATCTGGACGCTGTCAAGAACATCATCGAGACCCAGAGCGCCACAGCGGAGTATGCGGTGACCACCACCGGCGAGAACTTCTCCGCCACCTTCGCCGCCATGGACGATGCCTATATGCAGGCCCGGTCCGTGGACGTGAAGGACATCTCCGGCCGGGTGGTGAACATCCTGACCGGCCAGGGGGACAAGGACCTCTTGGGGGAGGAAGCGGCCATCCTGGTAGCGGACGACCTGACCCCCAGCGAGACCGTGCAGCTGGACAAGAGCAAGCTCCTGGGCTTCATCACCCGCCACGGCTCTTCCAACAGCCACACCGCCATCCTGGCCCGCACCATGAACATCCCCGCCCTGATCGGCGTGGACTTCAATGACAGCTGGGACGGCAAGCTGGCCGTGCTGGACGGCTATAACCACTGCGTCTATGTAGAGCCCGCTGCCGAGCTGCTGGCCGCCATGGAGGAGAAGCGCAAGGAGGACCTGAAGCAGGAGGCCCTCCTCCAGGGGCTGAAGAAAAAGCCCAACGTCACCCTGGACGGCAAGGAGATCAAGGTCTACGCCAACATCGGCAACGTGGGCGACGTGGGCCTGGTCCTCCAGAACGACGCCCAGGGCATCGGCCTCTTCCGCAGCGAGTTCATCTATCTGGACTCCAAGGACTTCCCCTCGGAGGACGCCCAGTTCGCCATCTATAAGCGGGTGGCGGAGACCATGGCCGGGAAGAAGGTCATCATCCGCACCCTGGATATCGGCGCGGACAAGCAGGCGGACTACTTCGGCCTGGACAAGGAGGAGAACCCCGCCCTGGGCTACCGGGCCATCCGCATCTGCCTGACCCGGCGGGAGATCTTCAAGACCCAGCTCCGGGCCATCCTCCGGGCCAGCGCTTTCGGCACCATCTCCATCATGTTCCCCATGATTATCTCCGTCCGGGAGGTCCGGGACGCCAAGGACGTCCTGGAGGAGTGCCGGAAGGAGCTGCTGGCCCAGGGCACCGCTGTGGGCGAGGTGGAGATCGGCATCATGATCGAGACCCCCGCCGCCGTGATGATGGCGGAGGAGCTGGCGGAGGAGGTCCAGTTCTTCTCCCTGGGCACCAACGACCTGACTCAGTACACCCTGGCGATCGACCGGCAGAACCCCAAGCTGGACGCCTTCTACGATCCCCACCACCCCGCCGTGCTGCGGATGATCCGCCACGCGGTGGAGGCCGGCCACCGGCACGGCTGCTGGGTGGGCATCTGCGGCGAGCTGGGGGCGGACGCCACCCTGACCGAGACCTTCCTGCGCATGGGCGTGGATGAGCTCTCCGTCTCCCCCCCGGCGGTCCTGCCCCTGCGCAAGGTCATCCGGGGCCTGGATCTGAGCAAGCCCAGCCACAAGATCCTCTGACCGGCCCACGGCCGTACACATCTCTCCGCACATCCAATAGAGGCCCTGGCCCGCGGGCCAGGGCCTTTCCTGTACAGATAGGAGGACCGCGCTTATGTCCCGCCGTCTATCCCTGGCGCTCCTGGCCCTGGCGCTGCTGCTGGCCGGGATCTGGTACTGGACCCAGAGACGGTCTGTCACCCGGCAGATCTTCGCCATGGACACCTTTATGGAGCTGACCGCCTGCGGTCCCCACGCCGCCGCCGCTCTGGAGGAGGCAGTCCAGGAGATCTTGCGGCTGGACGCCCTTCTCTCCACCGGCCGGCCGGACAGCGAGGTCTCCCGGCTGAACCGGGAGGGGGGCGGGCCGGTCTCCGGCGACACCGCCGCTCTCCTCACCGCCAGCCTCTCCGTCTGGCAGTCCACCGGAGGGCTGTTCGATGTGACCATCTACCCCCTGATGGACCTATGGGGTTTCCCCTCCCAGGACTACTATGTCCCCACGGAGGCGGAGTTGTCCGCCGTCCTGCCCCTGGTGGACGCCGGGGCCATGGACTTCGATGGCAGCACCCTGTCCCTGTCGCCGGGGCAGCAGATCGACTTCGGCGGCATCGCCAAGGGCTACGCCGCGGACCGCTGTATGGAGATCTTCCGGGCCCACGGCGTCAAGAGCGCCCTGGTGAGCCTGGGGGGCAACGTCCAGGTCCTGGGGAGCAAGCCAAACGGCAGCCCCTGGCGGGTGGCGGTCCAGGACCCGGAGGGGGGCTATCTCCTGGCGGTCCCGGTGCGGGATATGGCGGTGGTCACCTCCGGGGGCTACCAGCGCTTCTTTGAGGAGGACGGCCAGACCTATATCCACATCCTAGACCCCCGGACCGGCTGTCCCGCCGCGTCGGACCTGACCTCCGTCACCATCTTCTCCCCAGACGGCATCATGGCCGACGCCCTCTCCACCTCCCTGTTCATCATGGGCCTGGAGGACGCCGTTGCCTACTGGCGGAGCGCCGGCGAGCGCTTCGATATGGTCCTGGTGACGGAGGACGGGACCGTCTACGCCACCGGAGGGCTGGACCTGACGGCGGACAGCGGCGCGGTGCTGGTCTCTTAAACTACCAACAGCGGAAAGGAACAATCCTATGATCGATATTTTTGATATGCTGGGGCCCATCATGGTGGGCCCCTCCAGCTCCCACACCGCCGGGGCGGTGCGCATCGGCCACATGGCCCGCACCCTCCTGGGGGAGCGGCCTGTCAAGGCCCGGCTCTGCCTCCACGGCTCCTTCGCCTCCACCGGGCCGGGCCACGGCACCAACCGGGCTCTGGTGGCGGGCCTTTTGGGGATGCACCCGGACGATATGCGCATCCCCTCCAGCTTCGACGTGGCCAAGGAGGAGGGGCTGTCCTATACCTTCGAGACCGTGGACCTGGGGGATGTCCACCCCAATACGGTGGTGGTGATCGCCGAGGGGGCGGAGGGGGCCCATCTGGAGATGCAGGCCTGCTCCACCGGCGGCGGGCGGATCCTGGTCACCCGGCTCAACGGCATCGCCGTCAGCTTCACCGGCGACTACAACACCCTGGTCATCCACAACCAGGACGCCGCCGGCCCCATCTCCCAGGTGACCACCCTTCTCTCCCGGCAGAAGATCAACATCGCCAACATGAACCTGTGCCGGGAGGCCCGGGGCGGCAGCGCCATCATGGTCATCGAGACCGACGAGGCCGTGCCGCCGGTGACCCGGCTGTTCCTGGGCGAGGTGGAGGGGGTCACCCATGTGACCTACTATGAGAAGGAGGTGGAGTGAGATGGAACTGCGCTCTATGGAGGCCATCCGGCGGGTATCGGAGGAGACGGGGAAAGCCCTGTGGGAGATCGTGCTGGAGACGGACATGGACGACCGCATGGTCAGCCGAGAGTCGTCGATGGAGAAGATGCGCCAGATCTGGCGGGCCATGGTGGACGCCTCGGAGATCTACACCGGCTCACGCCGCAGCTCCAGCGGCATGGCCGGCGGCGATGGGCTGAAGATGCGGCAGTATGCCGAAGCCGGGGACACCATCGGCGGCAGCTTCACCGCGGAGGTGATCGCCGAGGCCCTGGCCATGGGGGAGAGCAACGCCTGTATGCGCCGGATCGTGGCGGCTCCCACCGCCGGGTCCTGCGGCACCATGCCGGCGGTGCTGCTGCCCCTGTGCCGCCGGGAGCAGATCCCCGAGGACAAGATGCTGGAGGCCCTCTACGCCGCCGCCGGGATCGCCGCCGTCATCGCCAGCCGGGCCTGCATCTCCGGGGCGGCCGGCGGCTGTCAGGCGGAGGTAGGCTCGGCATCGGCCATGGCCGCCGGGGCCCTGGTCACCCTCCGGGGCGGCAGCTTCGACCAGATCTGCCAGGCGGTGGCCATGGCGCTGAAGATGGTGCTGGGCCTGGCCTGCGACCCGGTGGCCGGCCTGGTGGAGGTGCCCTGCATCAAGCGGAACGTGATGGGGGCCATGAACGCCATCGCCGCCGCCGATATGGCCCTGGCGGGGATCCGCAGCCAGATCCCGGTAGACGAGGTCATCGACGCCATGGGCGAGGTGGGCCGGCGTCTGCCGGTGGAGCTGCGGGAGACGGCCCTGGGCGGTCTGGCCGCCACGCCTACGGGCAAGGCGGTGAAGAAGCGCCTGCGGCAGATCACCGGCGTCAAGTCCTGATAGAGCCGGCGGGGAGCCGCCCGGAAGGGGGCTCCCCGCTATGCCGGGACCGGCCCGGAAAATTGTAGTATACAAATCGAAGAACTTGTGTTATAATAGGCTCAGCCAGCATGTCTCCTCCTCCCCGGCGGCGGGGATCTGGACGTTTTGCGGCGCTGCGCCGCTTTCATATATCTACCCACATTTCTAACTTAGGAATTGACCGGGAGCTGCTCCTCCCGGCGATATATGACGAAAACGGCAGGGGGCTGTCCGATCGTGTCGGACGAAGCCCCCCTGTTTCCATGGGCGCTTTCCGGCGGTCCGGGCCTGTCCCGGCAGCCGGAGGGTCCCTTGTTTTCGCCCTTTTCTACATATACAACAAAAAGGAGTGAAATTTTTTGGCAGAAAAAACGAAAATGAAGATCATCCCTCTTGGCGGTCTGGACGAGATCGGCAAGAACATGACCGTCTACGAGTACGGCGGGGAGCTGATCGTGGTGGACTGCGGCATGGGCTTCCCCGGTGACGATATGTACGGCATCGACCTGGTCATCCCGGATGTCAGCTACCTGATCAAGCAGAAGAACCGGATTCGGGGGCTGTTCATCACCCATGGCCACGAGGACCACATCGGGTCCATCCCCTACGTCCTCAAGCAGGTCAATATGCCCATCTACTGTACCCGTCTCACCGCCGGCCTCATCAAGCTGAAGCTGGAGGAGCACGGCCTGCTCAAGACCACCAAGCTAATCACGGTGGAGGCCGGCGAGATGATCCGGGTGGGCAAGTTCTATGTGGAGTTCATCCACGTCAACCACTCTATCGCCGACTCCGTGGCCTTCGCTATCCATACGGACCTGGGCGTGGTGGTCCACACCGGCGACTTCAAGATCGACTCCACCCCCATCGACGGCGAGGTCATCGACCTAGGCCGCCTGGGCGAGCTGGGCAAGGAGGGGGTGCTGGCCCTGCTGGCGGACTCCACCAACGTGGAGCGCCCCGGCTACACCATGAGCGAGCGGACCGTTGGCGAGACCTTCAAGCGGCTGTTCAGCGGCTGCAAGCAGCGGATCATCGTCACCACCTTCGCCTCCAACGTCCACCGGATCCAGCAGGTCATCGACGCCGCCGCCGCCCATGGCCGCAAGGTAGCGGTCACTGGCCGGAGCATGGAGAACATCATGAAGGTCTCCACGGAGCTGGGCTATATGAAGGTCCCCAAGGGCGTGCTGATGGACGTGAACAAGATCAAGAACCTGAACCTGGAGCAGCAGGTCATCGTCACCACCGGCAGCCAGGGGGAGGAGATGAGCGCCCTCTACCGCATGGCCTTCGGCAACCACCGGCAGATCGACTTGGGACCGGGGGACAAGGTCATCATCTCCGCCTCCGCCATCCCGGGGAACGAGAAGACCATTGGCCGGGTGATCAACGAGCTGTTCCGCAAGGGGGTGGACGTGGTCTACGACAAGTCGGATATGCTCCATGTGTCCGGCCACGCCTGCCAGGAGGAGCTGAAGATCATCCACGCCCTCACCAAGCCCAAGTTCTTCGTCCCTCTCCACGGGGAGCAGCGGCACCTGCGCCGGCATATCGCCCTGGCGGAGAGCATGGGCATGGACCGGCGGAACATCATCCTGCCGGAGGTGGGCAGCGTGATCGAACTGACGGCCCGGACGATCAAGATGGGCGGCAGCGTCACCGCCGGCGAGGTGCTGGTAGACGGCAGCGGCGTAGGCGATGTGGGCGCCGCCGTCCTGCGGGACCGGAAGATCCTGGCGGAGGACGGCATCGTGGTGGTCATCCTGAACCTGTCCCGCCAGACCGGCCAGCTGGTGGGGGAGCCGGAGATCATCACCCGGGGCTTCATCTATGTGAAGGAGAACGAGGAGACCATGAAGGCCCTCCAGGACGTGGTCAAGAACGCGGCGGCATCGGCCAGGCCCGGCGGCAGCAAGCAGCGCATCGACTGTACCGAGCTGCGCAGCTCGGTCCGCTCCGCTGTCAGCAGCTATCTCTTCAAGACCATGCGCCGCAGCCCCATGGTCATCCCGGCGATCAACCGGGTGTGACCGGCGGCAAAACGTCTAGGACCCATAAAAACTACCGGGGACCGTGCCCATCGGCACAGTCCCCGGTCTTTTATGTGTTTACAGGCGGCGCTGTCCGGGGCTTTTTTTGCAGGAAGGAGAACTTCGTCTCCCCACACAGCACGGCGGCAAAGATCAGCACGAACCCCAGCAGCATCGGCGGCGTCACCCGGTCGTGGTAGAAGATCACCGAGCAGATCACCCCGAACACGGACTCCAGGGAGAGGATCACCGATGCGGAGGCGGTGTCCGAGTGGAGCTGCCCCACGTTCTGGAACAGGAGCGCCACGGTGGTGGCCATCACGCCCAGATAGGCGATGGCGAACAGCACCTCCCGGTCCCCCAGGGCCGCCGACGGGAAGGGCTGCCCCTGGAGGAGCGCCAGGACCCAGGCGCACAGGGCCGCGAAGGCGAATTGCAGGACGGTCAGCAGGTAGATGTCCTTCCCCGGCGAGACCTTGGCCACCGCCACCAGATGGGCCGCGTAGAACACGGCGCATAGCATGGTCAGCAGGTCCCCCAGATTGATCGACAGCTCTCCGTTCAGGCTCACCAGGCCCACGCCGGTGATGCACAGCACCGCCGCGATCAGGTCGAACCGGTCTGGCCGGTCCCCCACCACGGCCCAGTAGAAGAAGGGGACCAGCACGCAGTAGATCGCCGTCAGGAAGGCGTTCTTCGACGGTGTAGTCAGCGCCAGGCCGCAGGTCTGGATGTAGTAGGCCAAAAAGAGGCACACGCCGATCAGGGCCCCCCGCCAGAGGTAGTCCCTGGTGAACTGCCTCCACCGTTTCCAGCAGAGCAGCCCCAGCAGCACCGCGCCGGTGGTAAAGCGGATCGCCAGCAGGTAGAGGACCGGCAGGGCGTCCAAGGTATTCTTCATGATGAAAAAGGAGCTGCCCCAGATAAAGGCGGCGGAAAAGAGCATGGGCTTAGCCAGCTTTTTGAGCAGGGAAGGGGACATGGAAACACCTCACTGTTGCGATCAGATTCTTTTTCTGTTATACTGGGATGTACACGATTTGATAGTTTATCAAAAAGGAGCGCAAATGGCAAGGCTTACAGCAGATTTTTTTGACCGGGACACCGTGACAGCGGCCCAGGCGCTGCTGGGGAAGTATCTGGTCCGCCGGACGGCCGCCGGGGACCTGGTCTGCCGCCTGACGGAGACGGAGGCCTATGTGGGCGCCATCGACAAGGCCTGCCACGCCTACGGAGGCCGCCACACCCCCCGAACGGAGACCCTCTACGCCGCCCCTGGCACCACCTATGTTTACCTGATCTACGGGATGCACCACTGCCTCAACTTCGTGACGGAGCCGGAGGGGACCGCCTCGGCGGTGCTGATTCGGGGGGCCGTGCCGGTCCAGGGCTTGGAAGCTATGGCCCAAAACCGCTTTGGCCGGTCCCTGGCGGAGCTGACGGCCTACCAGCGAAAGAACTTTTGCAGCGGTCCCGGCAAGCTCTGCCGGGCCATGGCGGTCACCAGGGCGGAGAACGCCCTGCCCCTGGGCAATGACGCCCTCTATCTCTGCGACAGCCTGCCGGGCCTGCCCCCGGCGGCCATCTCCCGGATCCATACCGGCAAACGGATCGGCATCGACTACGCCGGGGAGGCCATCGACTTCCCCTGGCGGTTCTGGACGGAGGAAACAGATGTTGCTTTTTGACCTGGACGGTACCCTGGTGGACTCCAACGGAGTCTGGGTGGAGGTAGACAAGACCTTCCTAGCCCGCCGGGGCGCGCCCTATACGAGAGAATACTGGGAGGGGGTGGCCCACACGGTCCTTTCCCAGTGCGCGGTCTTTACCAAAGAGTTCCTTCAACTGGAGGAGAGCTGCGAGGACATCATCGCCGAGTGGATGGAGCTGGCGGCGGACAAGTACAGCACCGAGGTGACCATCAAGCCCCATGTCCGGGCCTATCTGGACCGGTGCCGGGAGCAGGGCCACCGGATGGCCATCGTCACCTCCTGCGTGCCGGCCCACTGCCAGGCCGCCCTGGACCACCTTGACCTGGGGGGCTACTTCGAGCGGATCGTCTATGCCCAGGAGGAGGGCCTGGACAAGAAGGGCCCCGCCCTGTTCCGCCGGGCGGCGGAGCTGCTGGGGGTGCCCCCCCGGGAGTGCGTGCTGTTCGACGACTCCCTCTCCGCCTGCAAGGGGGCCAAGGCCGCCGGCATGACCGTGGTGGGGGTCTACGACCCCTACTTCAGCGACACCGCCCCGGATATGCGGGAGATCTGCGACCGGTACATACAGAATCTGGGGGAGCTGCTATGAGACGCTGTCTCCCCGCCGCCCTGGCGGTCCTCTGCTCCGGCGTGATGCTGCTGGTGGACGGGGTCTGGCAGCCGGGGTACTGGGTGAAGTCCGCCGTGAAGCTTTTGCTGTTCCTGGCGGTCCCCCTGCTCTATGGCCGCTTCGACAGGTCCCTCCGCCTTGCCGCCCTCTTCTGCCCCTCCCGCCGGGGACTGCCCCGGGCCATCGCCCTGGGGGCGGCGGTCTACGCCCTCATCCTGGCCGGCTACTTCCTCCTTCGGGGCGTGGTGGACTTCTCGCCGGTCCTCAGCAACCTGCCGGCGGGGGTGACCAAGGACACCTTCCTCTGGGTGGCCCTGTATATCTCCTTCGTCAACTCCCTGCTGGAGGAGTTCTTCTTCCGGGGCTTCGCCTACCTCTCCCTGGCAGGGCGGATGCGGGGGGCGTTCCTGTTCTCCGCCGTCCTCTTTGCCCTCTATCACACCGCCATGATGCTGGGCTGGTTCCCCCTGCCTATCTTCCTCCTGGCCCTGGCGGGGCTGACGGCGGGCGGCGGCCTCTTTAACTGGCTGAACGCCCGTGACGGTGCGATCTGGACCTCCTGGCTGGTCCATATGTGCGCCAACTTCGCCATCAACACCGTGGGGATGCTCCTCTTCGCCCAGGCGTGATCCCCGGACGAAACAGCAAGACCGGGCAGGCCGCTCTTGACAGCGGCCTGCCCGGTCCTTTTGCGCCCCTGGGACGCCTCAGCGGGCCAGGTCCAGGGACTTGGGCGGCTTGTTGGTCCGGCGGGCGGAGGTCCGGCCCTCCGGCTGGATCTCGCCGGCGGCGGTGAGGGCCCACTTAGTCAGGTTCGGCCCCACCAGCTCATAGACCAGCACGGAGAACAGCACCACGCTGCGGACCATGGTCCCGTCCGACAGCTCTTGGGCAGTCAATGCCATGCCCAGGGCCACGCCGGCCTGGGGCAGCAGGGTGATGCCCAGATGCTTCGTGATGCTCTCGCTGCACCCGGTGGCGGCGCAGCTGACATAGGCCCCCAGATACTTCCCGGCGGACCGGGACAGGATATACACGACCCCGATCAGCAGCACCAGAGGCTCCGAGATGACCTTCAGGTCCAGCTCCGCGCCGGACAGGACGAAGAACAGCACCATCAGCGGGGCGGTCCAGCTGTCCACCCGCTCCATCAGCTCCTCGCTGAAGTCGCAGATGTTGCAGAACAGGGTGCCGGTCATCATGCACACCAGCAGCAGGCTGAAAGAGCAGTGGACGCCGCCGATCTGGAAGGTGGTCATAGACAGCCCCACCGTCAGCAGCACGAAGCCGATGGAGATGGAGAGCCGCTTGCTCCGGGAATGGAAATGCTTCTCCACCCGGTAGAGGACCCAGCCGGCCAGGGCCCCCAGGCCCAGGGAGAGGACGATCTCCACCACTGGCTCCACCAGCACGCTCACCAGGCTGACAGCGCCGCTCTCCAAAGCGACGGCCACACCAAAGGAGGCGGAAAAGAGGACCAGCCCCACCGCGTCGTCGATAGCCACCACCATCAGCAGCAGATGGGTCATAGGCCCATCTGCCTTGTACTGGCGGACCACCATCAAAGTGGCGGCAGGGGCCGTGGCGGCGGCGATGGCCCCCAGGGTGATGGCAGAGGAGACACTGATCAGCTGGGGCGCGATGCAGTGGAGGCCCACCAGGGCCGCGTCCACCAGGACGGTGGTCAGCACCGCCTGCAAGACGCCCACCACGATCACCCGCTGGCCCATGCTCCTGAGCTGGCCCAGCCGGAACTCATTGCCGATGGTGAAAGCGATGAACCCCAGAGCCGTCTGGGAGAGGATGTTCAGGGAGGCTACCTGGCCGGCGCTGTTGAACCCCAGCCCCGGCAGGCCCAGGGCCCCCAGGCAGTAGGGCCCCATCAGCAATCCCCCGATCAGGTAGGCGGTCACCGCCGGCAGCCCCAGCCGCTTCGCCAGCCGGGACATGAGAAGCCCCCCCACTAGAGCGAAGGAGAGACAGACTAAGATCGTTTCCATAAAAAACACCTCGCTATTTTTGAAAGGCACCCGGTCTGCCGGCCACGGAGGGTGGCAGGCGGACCGGGCGTTTGGCAAGGTGTAGGATAGCACTTTTGCCCAAAAATATCAAATGGTTTTCGTCTAAAATGTCAACAAATCGAAGCTTGTCCAAGGGAAGCAGATCTGTCGAAATGGATAAGTCACGACAGCTCCAGCAGGATGCTGTCCAGCGTCTCCAGCAGGTCCACCACGTCGATGGGCTTGGCGATATGACCGTTCATGCCGCACTCCAGGGCCGCCTGCTTATCCTCCTTGAAGGCGTTGGCGGTCATCGCCAGGATAGGGATGGAGGAGATTCGGGGGTCCGGCAGGGCCCGGATGGTCCGGGTGGCGGTATAGCCGTCCATCACCGGCATCTGCACGTCCATCAGCACCAGCCGGTAGTAGTGCAGGGGCGCGGCCAGGAGCATATCCACCGCGATCTGTCCGTTCTCCGCCGCCTCGATCTGGAACCCCGCCTCCTCCAGCAGCTCGGTGGCGATCTCCCGGTTCAGCTCGTTGTCCTCCACCAGCAGGATGCGCCCCCGGGCCCGGGAGGTGGGCAGAGGGACCGCCTCTCCCTGGCTGGCGCTGGGCGTGAGGGCAGACAGGAGGCAGCCGCGCAGCTCAGAGAAGAACAGGGGCTTGCCGCAGAAGCCCACCGTCCCGGCCTGCCGGGCCGCAGCGGCGATATCGGACCAGTCCACGGCGGTGAGGAGCAGGATGGGGATCTCCACCCCGGCGGCGGCCCGGAGGCGGCGGATGGTCTCCACCCCCTCCATATCCGCCGTATGCCGGTCCACCACGCACACATGGTAGACATCCTCCTCCGCCAGGGCCCGCCGGAGGCGGGCCACCGCCTCCTTCCCGGAGAGGACCCCCTCCGGCCGCAGGCCCATCTGCTCCAGCATCCGAACGGCGCTGTCGCAGGCCCGCTGGTCCCGGTCCACCACCAGGGCCCGGTGCCCGGCCAGGGCGGGGATGGTCCAGTCTACCGCCGGGACATTCTGGAGGCGGAAGGTGAGGGAGACGGTGAAGTCCGTCCCCTCCCCCTGGCGGCTGGATACGGAGATGCTGCCGTTCATCAGCTCCACCAGGTCCCGGGTGATGGCCATGCCCAGGCCGGTGCCCTGGATGCCGCTGATCGTGGAGGTGCGCTCCCGCTCGAAGGGGTCGAAGATCCGGTCCAGGAAGGCTTCGTCCATACCGATCCCGGTGTCGCTGACATAAAAGACGAAGTTGGCCAGGCCCGCGGCGGCGGACTTCTCCACGATCCGCACGGAGATGCTGCCGCCGGGCGGGGTGAACTTGACGGCGTTGCTGAGGAGGTTCAGCAAGATCTGATTCAGCCGGAGCTTGTCGCAGAAGATCGCCTCGTCCTGAACGCCGGACAGGTCCACTGTAAAGTGGAGCCCCTTCTGGCTGATATCCGCCTGGAGGAGGTCCCGCAGGTCGCAGAGGATCTCCGTCAGGCTGCAGGGCCGCTCCTCGATGGAGACCTTGCCGCTCTCGATGCGGCTCACATCCAGCACATCATTGATCAGGCTCAGCAGGTGGTTCCCGGAGGACATGATCTTCCCCAGGTACTCCTGGACCCGCTCCCGCTGGTCGACATGGGCGGCGGCCAGGGAGGTGAAGCCGATGATGGCGTTCATAGGGGTGCGGATATCGTGGCTCATATTGGACAGGAAGTCGCTCTTGGCCCGGCTGGCCCGCTTGGCCTGGGCCAGGGCGTTCTCCACCAGGGCCCGGTGCTGGAGCTCCTGCTCCATCATCTCGGTGATCAGCCGCTTGGCCAGCACGATCTGGGTATCCTGCCCTGTGCCGATCCGGGTGAAGCTGAACTGGACATACTCGGTCTTCCCGTGGCTGGCGTTGCGGATATTCACATTGTAGAGGTCCTTGTCCTCCAGCTTTTCCAGGATGGTCTCGATCCGGGTGGCCTCGAACCAAAAGGCCCGGTCGTCCTCGTGGACATAGTCGGCGTAGGCGGTGATGGCATCGACATAGCTCTCCCGCCCGGCCAGGGCGTGGAGGACCTCCGGCAGGTCCTCGTTGGCCTTATAGACCCCCATGCTCCCGGTCTCCGGGTCCAGGAGGGCGATGAAATTGTAGTCGCTGCTGAGGCCGGCGATGATCTCATAGGAGGTCTCCACCAGCTTTTTCTGGGCCAGCTCGTGGCGGGTCTCCTCGTCCACGCTGCGAAAGCCCACCACGATCCGGTGGGACACCTCCCCGATTCGGACGGCCTTGATCTGGAAGTACTCCACCTGTCCCTGGGAGATGGCCCGGTAGTTGGCGAAGCAATAGGACCTGTCCCGCAGCTCCTGGGCCAGCCCGGCAGGGGAGGCCATCCGCTGCATCAGCGGCTGGTCCGCCTCACAGACCGACCGTTGGACGAACTGTGCCGCCCCCTCCTCCAGGGAGAGTCCGGCGGGGAAGACGTTGCCGTAACGCTGGAGGAAACTGTCGCTGAGCTGGCTGGAGACGATGGCCTTGGCGTCTAAGTCCACCAGGTAGACCGCGCCGAAGTCCAGGGTCAGCGCCTGGATCATCTCCGCCTGCTGCCGCTTCTCCTCGGCGATCTCCCGCTCCTCCTGGGCCCGCTGGGCGGTGCAGTCGATGAAGAAGCGCTGGCACAGCAGCTCCCCCTCCTCCTCCAGAAGGGTGGCCTTGCCCACCACGTTGAGCATGGTGCCGTCCTGGTGGCGGACCCGGTAGGCGATGCTGGTGCTGTCACCGGCCCGCTTGAGCGCCTGGATGGACCGGCGCAGCTTGGGCTTATCCTCGTCCAGCACGGTGCTGGCCATCAGAGAAAAGCCGTCGGCGACCATCTCCGCCTGGCTGGCGTAGCCCAAGATATCCAGGGCGGCCTGGTTGACGCTGTAGAGGCGGCTGCCGTCCAGGCTGTGGCGCATGATCCCGCAGTCGCTGATATTGAAGATGGCCTCCAGGATGTTCTCCTGCTGGTCCAGCTTTTTCAGGTCCTCCGCGTTGACCCGGTTGCCCCGGTCGATGTAGAGGATATGCCGCAGCGCCCGGCCCAGCCGCTGCACCGCCAGCCGCTCCTCCCCGGTCCAGACCCGGCCCGGATGGAGGACCGCCATGCCCACGCTGCCGTCATACTCCCCGTTTTGGAAGATCCCGTAGTGGAGGGCGGAGAGGTCTCGCCCTCTGCCGGCGGCGCCCAGGCCCTCCTGGTCATAGAGACTGGCGATGTCCTCCCCCTGGAGGGGCAGGACCGTATTGCGCAGGTCCTGCCGGCTGCTGCTGATATGGGGGAAGATGATGCTCTTCCGGTCTACCTGCATCTCTCCGATGAAGACCAGGTCCACAGCGAACTTCTGCTGGTAGGCATCCAAAAGACACTGGATGTCGGTCTCCTCCACATGATCTTTGTCCTGGAACACGCGGAAATATGCCTGTAAGTCTGCGTCTACCCTTGTTGTCACGACTGCGCTCTCCTTCCATCCCATCTCGCCGTCAAAAGCGTTCTTTCTCAGTTTACCATGCCGGCGTTCAATGTACAATAGCAAATTCAGCGCTGTCCAGGCTGCCGGTCTCTGTCTGGGCGTCCATATAGTCCGCCAGGCGCGTCAGCACCAGGGCGGCCTGGGCCCGGCTGGCCCCCGCGGCGGGGTGGAAGGCGCTCCCGCTGTCGCCGGACAGCAGGCCGATGGCCGTCAGCTGCTCCACGGCCTCATAGGCCCAGGGGGCGATCTCCTCCCGGTCCGCGTACCGTCCGGCGGCGCCGGTCCCATCGGGCAGGGCGGTATCCAAGGTGCGCAGGTAGCCATAAAGGATCTTGGCCATCTCCTGGCGGGTCACCGTGCGGGACGGCGCGAAGGTGCGGCCCCCCGCGCCGCCTACGATGCCCTTCTCATAGGCCCAGGCCACCGCTCCGGCGTAGTAGGCGTCCAGGGGCACATCAGTGAAGGGAAGATCGGTCTCCAGCGCCGCGGTCTCCCCGGAATAGTGGCAGAGCATGACCAGGAGCTGCCCTCTTTGCAGCTCGCCTCCAGGGGCGTAACAGCCCTTGCCCATCCCCTTCATATACCCGGCGGACACGGCCCGGTCCATCGCCTCATAGTACCACTGCCCGGGGAACACGTCCCGGAACAGATTCTCACGGGGGGAGTAGCTGGCCCGGACCGTCTGACTGGGCAGATAGTCCGGGTATTGGGCCCAGGCCTCGATCTCCGTGGCAGGGTCGATGGGCACGGGGCCCGTGTACAGCTGGGGCGCGGCCCCCTGTAGGGTGAAGAAGATCTCCGCGTCCAGGGTGGCACAGCCGATGGACAGCAGGCCGTCTTTCACGCGGATCTCCGGTGCGGCGGTGACCGGCGTGGCAAAGACCATCTCCACCATCTCGCTGCGGCTGCCGTTCATATCGAAGGCCGCCGCTGCCCGCAGGGTGCAGGGGGTGGATACCAGGAAAGGCTCGGTGTAGCGCTGGCTCTCCTGGTTCAGGACGCCGTCCCCCAGGGCATAGTAGATGGCGGCCCCCTCCTGGGCGGTGATGGAGATGCGCAGCTGCGCCCCCTCCGGCTGGGAGGTGATGACGGGAGCATCGACCGGGCCCAGGTCGGTCCCGTTGGGGGAGACCTGGCTGTACCGTGCGCCGTTCTGGGGCGTCACGCCCCGGCGGCGGAACAGCTCCTGGACCGTTACGAAGGCATAGCCTTGGGCCTGTAAGTAGTCGATGGCGGCCAGCGAGCCAGGGACGGAGGTGGCGTGGATATCATGCACCAGGATGATGGCCCCATCGTGGGCCTGCCGGATGATGCTGTTCTTGACCGTCTCCGCGTTGCGGTATTTCCAGTCCATCGGGTCCACCGACCACTGGATCAGCGGCGCGCCCACCGCCTGGGACACGGTGGTGTTGATACTGCCGTAGGGGGCACGGACCATATAATGGGTGCCCGCCCCGCAGGCCTTGTCCAGCAGGGCGTTGACCGACTGGATCTGCTCCTGGACGCCGGCGTAAGAGAGGGTGGTCAGCTGGGGGTGGCTGTAGCTGTGGTTGGCCACCTGGTGCCCCTCCTGGTAGACCCGGGCGACAGTGGCGGGATACCTGGCCACATTGGTGCCCACCATGAAGAAGGTGGCCTTGGCCCCCCGCTCCTTCAGGCCGTCCAGGAGGGCGCTGGTATACAGGCTGGGACCGTCATCGTAGGTGATGGCGATCAGCTTCGTGCCGGCGGCCCCGGCCGTTGGGGCCAGGGGGATCGCACACAGCAGGAGGACCAGGAAAAGGGATAGGATGCGCTTCACGTTCACAGCACTTCTTTCTTGGGCGCTCTCGCGCCCTTTCTTGGTATCATTTGGCATCATACCGTATAAAAACGCGGAGATAGGCTTACAACAGCTATGGCGGGCGCATATCCCATGGGCCTCCGTCATAGTTGTTTCGTATAGAGCGTTCTAAAGGAGGGGTCTCGATGCGGGTATGGATCTATGGGGACAGCCTGGAGCAGATCCAGGCATTGACCAAGGAGGCAGCCGGCGCGGGCGGCCTGGTGGCGGGGACCTCCCTTTGCGCGAAAAGCGGCGCGGCGTTCCCCCAGAGCGGCTTAGCGCCGGCGGTATCCGCCGCGATACGGGGCAAGATCGACCTGCTGCTCCTCCCCTCGTTCGACCTATTGGGGGACAAAGTCCAGGCGGACCAAACGATAGAGCTGTTCCAGAGCTACGGCGTCTCGGTCAGGTCCGCCTCCAGCAGCGGCAGCAGCAGCTCCTGATAGCCGGCATAGCCGGACCGCCCGACCGCCTCCGCGGTCTCCGCCAGGGCCGTCCCGGCACAGCCGGGCAGGAGCGACCGGCTGGCGGGGCTCAGCGCTATGTCCGAGCGGCACAGGCCATGATCCTGGGGCGACATATGCCAGGGCCGCAGCAGCCGGGGATGGCGGCTGCACAGCTGCGTCGCGATGGACAGGCCCTTGCCGTCCAGGTCGCCGGAGTAGAACAGGGCGGTGCCCTCCGCCGCCAGCAGATCGATCAGCCGCAGCGCCGCCACCGAGGGCTGGCCGGAGGTACAGACCAGGGGGGAGTGGAACTGGGCAGCCTGGTCGCAGAGCTGGGTGAACACCATCTCGTTCTCCACGATATAGGCCCGCCCGGAGGGGCTCCGCGCGCCCGTCAGCCTGGACAGATTGGCCAGGGACAGGGTACATATCTCATGGGCCTGCCGGAAGGCCCGGTGGGCGGGGTGCTCCTCCTCCCCTTTGTAAAGGATGAGCCCCACCTGGGAGACCAGGCTAGAGATGCTGTCGCACAGGATGCCGTTCTCATAGTACAGGCTGTCCCGCTGCTCCGCGCCCTTTGGCAGCTCCGTCCCGGAGTGGAAGGCCAGCAGGTGCAGGAACAGTTTCCCCGATAGGGTCCCCTGGTCCAGGGCATGGGGATCCCCGGAGGTCTCCGCGCTGAGGACGGCCAGCCGGACCAGACCGCCAGGGGCCCGCTCCAGCCGGTCCATGCCCCGGCAGGCCTGGGACAGACTGCGTCCCAGGGCCTCCGGCGCCCTGGCGGCCTCCCGGCGGAGGAGGGGCGTCTCCTCTGCCGCCCGGAGCCATCCCAGGCTGGTCTCTCCCTCCGCCTCCTCTGCCGCCTGGCGGAGAAGGGCGGACAGGCGGCGGTCCACCCCCGCCCTGGCCTCCTTTTTGGTCTGGATCTCGATGCCGAAATACGCCTCCAGCACCTCCTGTAGACTGGCCCCCTGAAAAGCCCCCCTTTGCAGCTCCGCCTCGAAGGCGGCGGTCTGGAACCGCAGCGGGGGAGAAAAGGAGCAGCCAAAGAAGCTCCGGGCCGCCTCGCACTCCTCCCGGCTGGCGTCCGGCAGGCAGACGCTCCCCGCCGGCCGGCCAAAGCGCTGGTACTTTTTCAGCAGCTCCGTCAGGATGCGCCGGTAGCCGGGGCGGGTCTTGAAATAGGCCGCGCAGGCCCTGGCCTGTTCGCTCATAGGCTGTCCTCCAGGGTCCGCTGGGTGCCGTTCCAGTGGTAGCGCAGGATCGTGACCACCGGGGCGTCAGGCGGGTGGTGCATCTCGGCGATGTCCAGGTCGGCCACGCAGGCGTAGCAGCCCCAGAGCGCCTGAGAGTTGATGATATAGTCGAAATCCAGGATCCCCATCAGCTCGAACATGGCGCTGATGTTCTGGTCGTCCACCCCGGCAAAGGCCTCGTCCAGGGCCAGCAGCTGGGGACAGGCCTCCCCGCTCTTCTGATACTGGGCCGAGACGGCGGCAAAGAGGGGCACATACACAGCCATGGCCTTCTCCCCGCCGCTGAACCGGTTGAAGGCCCGGTCGGACAGCTCCCGCTTCCCCTCTTTGCCCCGCTGGTAGAACAGGTGGAACTCATACCAGCTCCGATAATCCAGGACCGAGCGGATCAGGTCGGCGTAGTTGACCGATACCCCCCGGACATGGGCCTCCTCCCTAGCGCGCTTGACCCTGCTGCGGAAATGGGCGGAGACCTTCTGGCTGTCCTCCGGCGTGCGCAGGGCCCGGTCCTTGTTCAGCAGGGTGACCAGATGGGCGGTGTCCAGCTCGCCCTCCCCCTCTGACCGCTTCTCCTTCCAGTCTAAGCTGAAGGTCAATCCCATGGAGGTGGTCAACGTAGCCATCAGGGCGGTCATATCCCGCTCCTCGATGCGGGCCCGCAGCTTTTGGTTGATGGTCTCCGTCAGGATGTTCTCGAACAGCTCCCGGTCTCGGTCCTCTAAAATGCTCCCGGTGGAGTCGATATCGGCCTGGAGGGACCGGATAAAGTCGTAGAGGGACAGCTCCTTCCCGCCCTTCTTCAACAGGATGCACAGGCGCTGCCGGAGGTGGCCGGTCCGGGCCGGGGCGTCAAAGACCAGCCTGATCTCCGGGTGATAGCCCAGAAGGCTGCTGTTGGACCGCTGGTAGTTGCTCCGCAGGGCATCCGCCATATGATCCGGCGTATATTTCCGGTCGGCGGGCAAGATCTTACTGGCCGCCTGCCGGGCCCGCTCCTCCAGATCCAGCGTCTCGTCCAGCCCGGAGAAGCCCAGGGCCAGGTCCTCCAAAAAGTAGCGCTCCAGGTCCTGCTCCTCGATGGTGGCGTTCAGCAGGTCCCCCTTCCGCTGCTCGATCAGAGCGCCGGCGCTCTTCACCTGCTCCTCCAGGCGGATGCATCGGGCCTCCGCTCCCCGATTCTCCCGGTCCTGGGCCTCGATCGTCTCCTCCAGCTCCGCCAGACGGCGGGCGCGGGCCTGGTTCTCCGGCCGGTCCAGGTAGGCTTGCAGGGCCCCGGCGGCCGACCGGCTGACGCCCAGGGACCGCCGGGCGATCTCGTTGGACTTCCGCTGATCTGCCGCCTGGTCCTGCTGCTCCTGGATGGTGTCCTCCTCGCTCTCTATGGAGCGGGCCGTATATCCCAGCTTCTGGCAGCTGCGCTCTAGGTCGTCCAGGGTATCCCGGTAGCCGACAGCGGCCTCCTGGGCCTCCTCATAGTCCGGGACCTTCAGCCCATAGGGCAGGCCGGCGCTGAGGCGGCGGCCCTTCTCCTCCAGCCCGGACCAGGCCTGCTTTGCCGCCTGGACGGCGGACAGCCGCTGCTGCCGCGCCTCCTCGGCCTGCCGCAGCTCCCGGCGGGCCTGCTCCAGCAGCGCCAGCGCCTGGTCCAGCTCCCCGGCCTCCGGCATCTGGGCGCGCTCCTGGTCCAGCTGGGCCAGCCGCTTGGCGCAGTCCGCGGCCTCGGCCTGGGCGGTGCGCGCCTTGGCGGCCAGCTGCTCCAGCTGCTCCTCCAGCTCCTGAATCTGGCGCTGCCGGTTGGCCTCCCGGGCGGCGGCGCCTACGAACCCAGCGGGACCGGCCGCGTGGCTGCGGCCCCGGAGCATCCCGCAGCGGAACCGGCCGTCGGGGAGCAAGGCCGTCTCGGCCTCCAGACTGCCGCCGGATATGCCCGCCAGGCAGGCGGCGGTCTCTCGGGGGAAGCGCCCCGCGGCGTCCGGGACCAGGCCCCGGAGCGGCTGCCCGACAGGGGGACCGGGGACCAGGAAGCGGTCTGGATAGTCCTCCAGCAGCTCCCGGATCTCGGGCAGATGCGCCTCCGGGACCACCAGGGCGTCCAGCAGGCCGGTGTCGGCCAGCTGGGCCTCCAGCAGGTCCTGCGCCTCCGAGGGGAGGCCGGGGGCGAAGTCCACCAGCTCGTAGAGAGGGGCGCAGGGGATCCCCCGGAGCATCAGCTGGAGGCGGGTGGCCTGGATCTGGTTTTGGCGGGGCGGGACCGGCGAAGACTGCGACCAGATCTGCTGGAGCGTCCGCTCCTGCTCCCGCTGCTGCTCCGATAAGGCATCCCGGCGGTCCTCCGCCCGCAGCAGCCGGGATCGCAGCTCGGACTCCGCCCGCCGGGCGCAGCCGTCGATCTGGTCCCGGAGGGGACTCCAGTCCGCCGGTACGCGGTAGGTGGTGAGGGCACGCCGGATCTCCAGCCAGACCTCCTGGGGGAGGTCCAGCTGGGCGCTCTGCTCCCGCCAGCGGGCAAAAGCCTCCAGCAGCTTGTCCCGCTCGTCCCGCTCCTGGGTCTGGGCATCCCTGGACAGGATCTGGGCGTCCCGCAGGGCGCTCTCGGCCCCATCCAGGGCCTGACAGGCGGCATCGTAGACCTCTCTCGCCTCCTCCGCCCTCTGGAGGACCCGCAGGACCTCGTCGATCTGCCGGCCCCGCTGCCGGAGGGCGGCCAGGACAGGCCCGGCATCCGCCCGCTCCGCCTGGAGGTCATGGACATACTGGTCGTGCTCCTGCCCCAGGCGCAGCAGCTCGTTCTGCCCGTTCAGCTCCCGCAGGAGCTGGCGCACCCCGACCCGGGCGTCCTCCCGCTCCTGGGTCAGGGCCCGCAGGGCGACCTCCCGCCGGGCGATCCCCTCTGTCAGCTTCTGGAGCTGGGCCTCCCCCTGCTCCAACTGGGCCGACAGACGGGCGCAGCTCTCCTGGGCCTGCTGGAGCTGGGCGCGCTTGGCGGTCAGATCGTCGTCTCCGATGGCCGCCCGCTGGGCACGGGCCTCCGCCAGCCGGGCGGCCGACAGCCGCGCCAGCTCCCGCTGCTCCTCCAGCTCCTGTCCCAGCCCGGCGCGGCGGTCCTCCGCGTCCCGGAGCTGGGCGCCCAGGCTCTGGACATCCCCCCGGGCCTTCAAATATGCCCGGCCCTTGTTGCCCAGGATATACTGGTTATACCGGTTGTACTCGTTTCGGATGATCCTGGCGTTCTGCATAGCCGCCTGGTAGCCCTGGAGGGTGTCCTCCAGGGCGTCCATCTGCTCCATGGTGCTGACCATGGCGGACAGGTCCTCGTCTGTCAGCACCTGGAGGGACAGGTCCAGGAGCTTCTTGACCTCGCTGGGGCGGAAGTCCCTGGACAGCTTAGGGGCCCGCACCATGATCAGCAGCTGGACCAGGTGGTCATACTGCCGGATGTCCTCGAACCGAAAGATCTGGTCGTTGACCATCTTCTTGTAGACCGTGGGGCTCTCCGCCCAGCACTGGGGGTCGTTGATGAGCTTATGGAGCTTCTGCTTGCTGAGGGGCAGGTTCTGCGCCCCGATCCGCTCGTACAGCTGGAGGCCCTCCGGCCCGATCCGCCGTCCGTCCCGGAGGCAGAAGCCCCAGAAGTCGATCCCCTTGCCCCGCTGGGCCCGCATCCCGATGCCGATGGTCCGGTACTCCTCCGCGCCGGGCCGCCGGAACTCCAGATACAGATAGCCGGTGGACTCCTCCCGCTCGTTGTCGCCCAGCAGATAGAACTCCATCTTGCGGTCCCTGGAGCCGAAGGGGTCCAGCCGCTCCGGGCGCTTATCGCCGTCCAGGATGAAGGGAACGAAGCTCTGGGTGGTGATAGATTTCCCGGCGGCGTTGTCCCCCCGCAGCAGGATATGGCCGTCCTGGAGGGGGAACTCCTCCTGGTCGTACAGCCAAAAGTTGAGGAACCCCAATTTATTCATCTTCCAACGGTCCATCGTCCTCTCCCTCCCCAGTCTCATTTTGATAGGAGGCGGGGTAGCTCCCCACCAGTTTGCCCACTGCCGGATAGAGCAGGATATCCTCCTCCAGCTCCTCCAGGAGCATCCAGTCCGCCATATACGCCGTCAGCTCCTGGCAGATACGCTCCAGCGAGCAGCCGCGCAGCCGGGAGCCCCAGCCGTTCCCGTACCGGGCCTGGCAGCGCTCGATCTCATAGCGGAACTCCCGGCGGGTGAGCAGCACGGTATCGTCCTCCCGGCGGGGATAGACGCCCTGGAGGATCTGCTCCCGCAGTTGGGCGCACAGCAGCAGCGCCGCGTCGGACAGGGCCTGGGTGTTGGGGTAGAGCACCCCGCAGCGCTCCCCCTCGGACAGGAGGAAAAAGGCGCCGTTCCGGTAGAGCTGGAGCTCCCCGTTCAGGAACTGGTCCAGGTTCCCGCTGATGGTCCGCCGCTGGTTCTTGATGTAGTCGTAGTCGCTCTGGGTCTGGTCGGAGCAGTAGAGACCAGGGGCCAGGGCCAGCTGCCGGTAGACCCGCCGCCGGCGCTGCCCGGTCTCGTCCCCCTCCCAGGAGGGGGCTTCAAAGTCCTCGATGGACCGGTATTCCATGATATCCCGGCCAAAATGCACCGGAAAGTGCCTAGACAGGCCGGTGTTCTCATAGAGCACCTCTTGGGCCTGGTCCGTGCTGAAAAGGGCGGTGTTCCCGTCGTAGACCTCCACCAGCCCGATCTCCTGGGCGTACTGGAGGACCCGGACCAGGGACTTGCGGTGGGGGAACCTGGTCCAGTCCACCGGCTGGAGCTCGCCGAGGAAGGTCTCCACGGCCTGGGTCAGGGAGGAGAGCAGGAAGGGCGCGCCGTCGTCCAGGTCCGCCAGGAACAGCAGCACGGCGCACAGCAGGCAGTAGTCCAAGGGGTCCTGGAAGGAGGCGATCCCCATCCAGGGCGCCGCCCTGGGCGGGACCTTCTCCAGCTTGATCACCGCCTCGTTGACCACCAGGTTCCAGCCCAGCAGTTCGCTGACCAGCCGGCGGCAGTCGGGCAGCGCCCGCTTCAGGCTGAAGTAGAGCTCCCGGTCCTGTGCCTTGGTGACCCAGAACCGGTCCAGCAGCGTGCGAAATTCATACATAGCCGGCCTCCTCGAAGAGCAGTACGCAGTCAGGCATGGTCAGGACGCCGTCGGTGCAGCGCAGGCGGCAGGTCTGCTCCCCCCGCTTTTGCAGCGTATATGTCTGCCCGTACTGGGTCCGGCCCCGCTTGTCGGGACTGAGGCCGGCCAGGGCCACCCAGGACAGGAACACCGTGCGCACCGCGGGGGAGACGGGGGTCTCCAGGGCCGCCAGGTCCAGCTTCCCGTCCCGGATATGGCCCATGATCTCCTGCCGGAGGGCCCGCTCTGCCTCCAGGATCTTCTGCCGCTGGGCCGCCTTCTCGGCGCTCTTGTTCGCGAAGCCCGTGCGGTCCATCCGGGGCTTGTAGGACCGGGTCCGGGGCTGGAGGAGGTAATCCATCGGGGGCTCGTCGTAGGGGCTCAGGTCGATGCGCTCCGTCTCCCGGATATGGTCGAAGGCGTAGTGCCTGGCCTGCTGGGTGCCGAACACCAGGGCGGCGAGGCGGTGGCCCTCCTCCACCGTCTGGAAGCCGGCGAACAGCGTGAGCAGATGGCGCAGCTCCGCCTTGTTGCTCACCCCCATGTTCTCCATCTGCACCAGCAGGGCCGCGTTCTGCACCGTCCTGCGGATGACCTCGTTGGTCACGTTCAGCACCTGCCGGGCGGCGCTCTCGCTGCCGGTGAACCAGTCGGTCAGCGACTGCCAGACGCCCCGGTCCCGCTCCCGCAGCCCGGCCTCCCACTGGGGGGACTGCTCGGACTGGGGGCGGGGGACCTCCAGCTCACTGCGCCAGGCCAGCTCCAAGATATGGGCGACCTGGTCCTGGGAGAATTTTTCGAGCTGGGCGCCGATCTGGGCGGCGCTGTACTGGAGGTCCTGGATGAACTCCTCCAGATAGCGGACGAGATTCTGCTTATAGACGATGAAGTCCACCGACCGCATCTGCATCTCCATCCCCGGACCATAGAACTCCCGGAGGAAATCCTGGTGGTTTTGGCGCAGCCGCCGGAAGTCCTCCTGCAGCTCCTGCCACCAGTCGTTGACCTCCCAAAGGGACAGGGCGTCCAGCTGCTCCGCTTGGTGCAGGGCCGCCCGAATCCGCCGAAAGGGGCTGACAGAGAGGCCGGCGGTCCGCGTGGAGAGATTCTCCAGCGTGATGGTCATCCGCTCGATCTCGATGGCGGCCTGGGACATCATATATTGGAACTGCCGGTTCTTGAACTCGGCGATGGTGCGGGGCTTGCGGGGGTCCTGGATGGGTGTGAGGTCCTTCCACTTGACCAGCTGCTGGAGGTCCAGGGCCAGTTGCTCAGGGGCATACTGGGCAAACATGGCCTGCTCCCGCAGCAGGGCTAGGATCGTATCCTGGTCCATCTGGTAGTGCATCTTCTGGTGCTCCAGATAGAAGATGCGCATGATCGTCCGATAGACGGGATAGTTGTCCGCCGACAGATACCGGGTCTCCGTTATGCTCTCCAACAAGTCCGCTTGCAGCATGGTCCGCCCGCCTTTCCTGGTCTTATCTATTGTCCCTATCATACTATATCCGCCAGGATATTACAATCATCTATCGAATTTTCTGCTCCTGAAAGGTCCGCCCTCCCAGGCAAGGGCGGCATCCTGGCAGGGACAAGGAAAAAAGCTGCCTGGAGCGGCGGCTGGACGGACAGCAAGATATAAAGACAAGACGGCCTGGGGAGCTTAGAGCGCTCCCCGGGCCGCCCGGACGATATCCCCCACGCCGTTCAGGACCATGGAGGGACGGTAAGAGAAAGTCTTCAGCGTCTCCGGGGTGGAGATGCCCGAGAGGACCAGCACAGTGGACATACCGCTCTCCAGCCCGGAGATCACATCGGTGTCCATCCGGTCGCCCACCATCACCGCGTCCTCCGAGTGGCACTTCAGCAGCCGCAGGCCGGTGCGCATCATCAGCGGGTTGGGCTTGCCGCAGAAGTACGCCTTTGCCCCGGTGGCGATCTCGATGGGGGCCACCAGGGCGCCGCAGGCCGGGACGGTGCCCTTCTCCCCTGGGGCGGAGACATCCGAGTTAGCCCCGATCAGCTTGGCCCCGCCCAGGACCAGATCGATGGCCTTGGTGACCGTATCCAGGGAGTAGTTCCGGCTCTCCCCGATCACCACATAGTCGGGGTCGATGTCGTTCATGGTGATGCCCGCGTCATACAGGGCATTGAGCAGCCCGGCCTCCCCCAGGGCGTAGACCGAGCAGCCCGGGGCCTGGCTCTTCAAGAAGGCCGCCGTGGCCAGGGCGCTGGTATAGAAGTGCTTCTCGGGCACGTCCAGCCCCATGCGGGCCAGCTTCTGCTGGAGCTCCCGAGGGGTGGAGCCGCTGTTATTGGTCAAAAAGAGGTAGGACTTCCCCTCCTCATTGAGCCACTGGATGAACTCCGGGACGCCGGGAAGGACGCGGCTGCCGTGGTAGATGACACCGTCCATGTCGCAGATGAAGCCTTTTTTCTTCTGGAAGTCGATAGGATACATGATCTTTTTCCCCATTTCTACTCCGCTGTGTCCAGCAGGGTGATATTTTTGTCCAGTATAGCAGACCCCGCGCCGCCGTGCAAGTGCCCGTATGCTCCGGCCCCTAGCCACAGTCTGCCGCTGGAGCGCCGGATGCCTCCTGCCTACAAAACCTGGACGATCTGCTCCCAGAGGAGGATGTGCTTTTTGGTCACATACCGGTCGCCATGATAGTGGCCGAACAGCCAGCAGCGAAAGTCCAGCCGCCGGCAGACCCTCTCCAGGAAGTCTGTCAGCCTATCTTGGTTATACTCCGTGTTCACTTTCTGCGCGACACCGGTGGGGGCACAGTGGGTGATGACATAGTCCACCCGCCAGCCGGCCCGCTCCAGCGTCTCTAGCGCGGCGGCATACTCCTCATCTGCGGGCATCTCCTCTGGCCACCAGGATAGGCCCTTCACCCGGAACCTCTGCCTCCGCCGCCGCATGGACCAGTATGCCTCCTCAAAGTCCGGGTCCGCCGGGTCCAGGATGCCGTCCTGGATATCATGGGAGGCCGCGCCGCCCATGGTGAAGAAGGTCCTGCCGCCGATGTCGAAGAGCTGTCCCCGCATGAGATGGAGCACATGAGGACGGACACGATGGACCTTCCCGCCGTGCCATTCCTGGGCAGGGAGGGCGTTCAGCAGGTCGAAGTTCTCATGGTTCCCATCCACGAACAGCGTGGTGAAGGGCCTGCTTTCCAGCCAGTCCAGCTTTTCCGCGTCCCCTTGGCCGCCGGACCACATCCCGCCGAAATCACCGCAGATGATGACATAGTCGTCCCGGCCCATCTCCTTCTGCTCTGGGAAGCACTGCTCCTCGAACCTTGTGAAGCAGCTGTGGGTATCGCCTGTTGCCCAGACCATATTATCCGTCATGCTCATTCCACCTCCGGCTGGGCGCGCCGCGGAGCATCCGCCGCCTGCCCTTTCATATCTGCGGGGCGCTAGATATCTTCAACTTCGATAGTAGGCGGGACAATGTCAATGACCTCATAGATCTGATCCACCGTGACAAAAAGGTAATGTACAAGGTCATCCGCTGACAATATGTCACGCGTTCCGCCAATGTCAGAATCGTAAAACCAACGGAGGTATTCCGAATCCGTCAGTCTAAATACCGCACAAAAAGGTGCCACCAGCTTCTTTTCATAGATCCATCCATTTATGATGCTATCGATTGGCTCTCGGCTCATCACATTGATGATCTGCGCAGCTTTGAGATCTTCACTGAAAACGAACGTATACTTATGCATTGGTCTACAGCTACCCCCATCTCCAGAAGGCCGCTCCGCATCAATGAACGATATCCTGAGTTTTTCGCCAACGGTGTATTGGACCTCCAGCCCATCTAACCGGTGATGATAGTCTTTGATGGTCTCATCAAATTCCCACACCTCTACACGATCATCCATCTTGTTCCTCCATACCGAAGCTCTGTGTTCTGATCGACCGTAGCAGGCCAGGCCCGAAGCATATAGGGCTCACAGTACGATCTTATCCACGGCGAACATAGGCTACATGCATCGACCATCCATCACCCAGATCCGTTACGTTGTCCTCTATACCATATAGCATATCATCCTCATCCGTCAAAACGACCAAAAGATGTGTATTAAAGCAGATTCGCACCTCTATCCTGTTAGGCCAGAGCAACACATTGTATTGTTTAGGAGTGGAAGCCTCCATCGCTAAAAGCACTTTTTTGGAGCTGTTAGGAATGTCCAAGTCATCAATGTCGGAAAACTGGAAGAGATAATAGTTAAAACCTGCTGGCAAATCACTAAATGCAGCCTCATCATTAGATAACAGCAACAGACTGCTTTTATTCTTATCAAAAAAATCTATTGCTTCTTCTTGGTATGGTATCGACTCGTATTCAAGAACATACCAGGGAGAACGCTTGATCTTCGCCAGCGCTATCAAACAAACTACAAGGACGACTAATAGGCAGAACGATATCTTCCAGAAAGATCTCCGTTGCATACAGGACCTCCTTGTCCCGTTTTGATCGTATGCGGGAATACCCTTGGTTTGGTAAGGCTTTGCCACACCTGTACTATCATGGCACTATTATAATCGATGTTAGCCGCCAAATCAATATAGCCGCTTGATTTCCATCTATGCTTTGTATATACTGCAAAGCAACAGCCTATTTGATCAATTCAAAAGGGGGTCATGCTATGAGCGAGGATATCCGCCCGGCAGAGCGAACAGAGGAACTGCTGGCGCTCCTGGGGGACGTGCCGTTCGAGGTCCACCACGCAGGGGACAGTGACGAGGAGTATGCCTATTTGACAGAAGATAATGTGTGCATCACCGTCCTGGACCCCCACCAGGACAAGAAACTCTTCATCGATCTGGATGATGAGTTCACCTTGACCTTTGATGCGTTCCACTGCCACTATGACCCGGAGGACGGCTACGAAGAGTTCGTGTCGGATATCCGGGGCATCCTGCAAAACGACATCTGTGCTGCAACGCTGTATTACGGCGAGGAACACAAGTGGCTGGGCAGTACCTGTATCGCCAAGGCGGATATCTCCCGGCCTATCAAGGAGGTCTTTCGCTTCATCCTGAAAATCAGTGAGTTCAAGAAGCAACTGAGGGACCACGGCGGCGAGGCCCGGTTTTGCTTCTGGGACCCGGTGGATGACCGCATGATCGATATCCCTAGGGCACAGAAAAAGGAGCGGATGTGAGCATATGACGATCAGACAGGAAACGAGAGCAGATCATGACCGGGTCTATGAGGTGGTGAAGGCGGCGTTTGCAACGGCGGAACACAGCGACGGGGACGAGCAGGATCTGGTGGTCCGGCTGCGAAACAGCGGCGCCTTTGTACCGGAGCTATCCCTTGTAGCGGTGGTGGACGGCGGCATCGCCGGACATATCCTCTTCACAAAAGCGGATGTGGACGGCCACACCGTACTTGCGCTGGCGCCCTTGTCTGTTCTGCCGGCATACCAGCGGCAGGGCATCGGCCTGGCGCTGATCACAGAGGGACACCGGATCGCAAAGGAGCTGGGGTTCCCTTATTCGGTCGTTCTTGGGCACGCGGGGTACTACCCCAAAGCCGGCTATCGCCCCGCCAGCCGTTTGGGAATCAAGCCCCCCTTCGAGGTGGCTGATGAGAACTTCATGGCGCTCCAATTAGACCCGGCTGCAAAAGAGCTGTGCGGTACGATCAGGTATGATGATGCCTTTGGCCTTTAGACCCTATCCCCCCGCCTGCCCCTCAAACGATCTCCCTTCCAACTGGACAAAAAGAAGGCCGGCGGCGCATATGTCTGCACCGCCGGCCAGCTCAAAAGAGCCGTGGATATCCGGTCAATAGATCGGCCTGAATGACGTTTCGGTCCGGGAGAGCGGCAGGTCCTCCGCCTGTATATCGGTGATGTCAAACCGCGGGACCGCCTCGATCCCCAGGAGGAACGCCTCGATATAGTTCGCCCTGCCCTCGATCTCGACCACGACGCTCCCATCACCTTGGTTCCGTACCCAGCCCACCAGCTCCAACTGGGACGCGATCCGCTGGGCTTCATAGCGGAACCCCACGCCCTGGACCAAACCGAAGAAATGAAAGCGCTTTCGGACCAGTAGTGCATGGGGACTATCCGGGATGTGTACGGCAGGCTGTTGGCCTGCCGTGTATACGTTCTTCAGCCATTGAAACAAAGCCATATTTTCGCCGCTCCCCTCCGATCTAGCGCGTCAGCCCTCCCAGCGGGCCTTCCGCAGATCTACATGTCCATTTTTCAAAAAGCAGACCCCCTCCTCCCGCAGGAGCCCGGCCTGCTCCGGCCAGCCGGGGGCCGTCCGGCCGGTGTGGTCCACGACCCGGTGACAGGGATAGTGTCCATATCCGGCGGACAGCCGCAGGATCCGCCCCACCAGCCGGGCGTTCTTCTCCCTGCCGATCAATCCCGCGATCTGGCCGTAGGTGGCCACCTTGCCCGCCGGGATCTCCCCTACCACGGACAGCACCTCATAGATCAATCCCTCGTCCATAGGTCCCTCACGCCCGCAGGGCGGCATCGTAGAGCTGGTTCCGGGGCAGGCCCGTATCCGCCGCCACCTGGCGGACGGCCTCCTTCAATCCCATGCCCGCCTCCCGGCGGCGCAGGACCAGCTCCACGCCCTCCTCCAGGGTCACCTGGGCCTTCTCCCGGGGCGGCGCGCCGGCGATCACCAGGACGAACTCCCCCCGGGGCGGCGTAGCCTGCCAGCGCTCCAGCGCCTCCGCCAGGGTGGTGCGGACCGTCTCCTCGTGGAGCTTCGTCAGCTCCCGGCAGAGGGCGACGGGCCGGTCCCCGCCAAAGACCGCCGCCATGTCCGCCAAGGTCCCCAGCAGCTTATGGGGGGCCTCATAAAAGATCATGGTCCGCTCCTCCTCCGCCAGGGACTGGAGATGGGCCCGGCGGCTGGAGCGGTTCACGGACAAAAAGCCCTCGAAGGTGAACCGGCCCGTGGGCAGGCCGGAGAGGGCCAGGGCGTTGACCAGGGCGCAGCAGCCGGGTATCGCCTGCACCTCGACCCCGCTCTCGCCGCAGGCGCGGACCAGCTCCTCCCCCGGATCGCTGATCGCGGGGGTGCCGGCGTCCGTCACCAGGGCGCAGTTCTCCCCCGCCCGCAGCCGGGCCAGGATCGCCGGACCGGCAGTGACGTGGTTGTGTTGGTGGTAGCTGACCAGCGGCTTTTTCAGCCCCAGATGGTTCAATAGTTTCAAAGTCACCCGGGTATCCTCGGCGGCGATGAAGTCCACCTCCGCCAGGGTAGCGGCGGCCCGGGGACTGAGGTCCCCCAGATTGCCGATGGGTGTGGCGACCAGATAGAGCATAGAGCCTCCTTCTCCCAGTGTGCCGAAGGGTCAGGACCGGAAAAAGCCGCTGTCCAGCTGGGCGCAGGCGGCCTCATAGCCGGCCTGGATCCGCCAGCGGGTCCGGTCCGGGTCGATCTTCAGGATGTCCCCCAGCTTCTCCTCCGGCCAGATGTGGCAGAAGGTGACACCGGCCAGCTCCTCATCCGTCAGCTTCTTCCGCAGCTTCTTCTCAAAGGAGGCCTGCTTGTCCTTCTTCTCTTTTTTCTCCTTCTTCCGGCGGCTGAGATGGATGACCAGGATCCTCCGGTACCCCGCCCGGATCAGAGGAAAGGCCGGGGCGTTGTCCAAAGCGCCGCCGTCGATGCAGATCTTCCCATCGACCCCCTTGGGCGTAAAGGCGCCGGGCAGCGCGGCGGAGGCCAGCACCTTCCTCACGTTCATCTCCACAGGCTCCGAGCAAAGGGGGTCCAGATAGGCGTACTCCGACTGGAAAAAGGCGCTGGTCTTCCCCAGCTTATGGAGCCGGGGCACGATGGCCGCCGCCAGGGAGACATAGGTAGGCCGGCGCCGGAGGGCCTCCACGGAGATGTTCTCCCGCACGATCCCCTCCAGCTTCTCCGTGCTGAAAGCGCCCCAGTTCTCCCGCCAATCGGTGAGGACATCCAGCAGCTCCTTCGCCGGGAAGGCCCCGCCAAGGCACAGCTTGAGGACGCCGTTCCCGATCGAGGAGGCCAGGTTCCCCAGCAGCTTTTCGTTGGGCTGGACCAGGTCCCCGTCCTGGAAGGACAGCCACAGCGATTCCGCCTTCTGATAGTCCCCCTGGGCAAAGAGGAGGGCGTTCAGCGCGCCGACAGACGCCCCGGCAACGCCGGTGATCTGGTCCAGCACCCCCAGCTCCTCCAGCCGCTTCCACACCCCCAGCTGGAAAGCGCCCTTGGCCCCGCCGCCGCAGAGGACGATGCCATAGCTCTCCTGGGGCCCCAGCTCGGCCAGACGGGCCTGGGCGTGGATATGGCCCAGGATGGGCGCTAAGAGCTGCTTCCGCTTGCCGATGGCCCGGCAGAGGCCCTTGGGGTTCAAGATGACGACCCAGTGGGAGGTCTCTATATATTGGATCTTCCAGCCGTCGCACTCCAGCAGGGTCTCCCGCTGGTGATCGCCGGTCAGCCCCGGGATCTTGGGGAGGGGCACCTTGGGGATGGGGATATATCTTCGCTGCCGCTTGCACAGCTGCCTCAGATAGCCGCCCGTGAGATAGGGGGACCCCGGCGCCTCCTGCCGGAACTGCTCCAACAGCATTTTAGACTTCATATGGCACATCTCCTTTTCCTATCGATCCTATTTTCTCTATTCTACCTGTCAGGACAGGAAAAGTCAAACCCTGTTATCGCGCTCAGCACGCCCGCCTCATAAAACAGGAAGGTCATGCGCCGCCCACGCACCTCTCATCAAATTTTACATAGATCTTACAAAAACCTGGTAACAGATCTTACATCCGGCTGTTAGAATAAGCTCACAAACGATGTAAGAAAGAGGTGGGATCGGATGGATATCTTTGACGCACTCACTCTGACCGGCGGCCTGAGCCTGTTCCTGTTCGGCATGAGCATCATGGGGCAGGCCCTGGAGCGGCGGGCCGGGGGACAGCTCCGCTTCCTTTTGGAAAAACTGACCAGCGGCAAGCTCGCGGGCCTGCTGACGGGCCTGGGGGTCACGGCGGTGATCCAGAGCTCCTCGGCCACCACGGTGATGGTGGTGGGCTTTGTCAACTCCGGGCTCATGACCCTGAAGCAGGCCATCAATATCATCATGGGTGCCAACATCGGCACCACCGTCACAGCGTGGATCCTGAGCCTTGCGGGGATCGACAGCGGGAACGTGTTCGTCAGGCTGCTCAAGCCCTCCTCCTTCACGCCGGTGCTGGCCCTGACCGGCATCATCTTTTATATGTTCTGCAAAAACGCGAAGAAGAAGGACACTGGCATGATCCTGCTGGGCTTCGCCACCCTGATGTTCGGTATGGAGACCATGTCCGGGGCGGTGTCCGGCCTGCGGGAGGTCCCGGCGTTCCAGCAGATGTTCGTCATGTTCCAGAACCCGGTGCTGGGGGTGCTGGCCGGCGCGGCGCTGACAGCGGTCATCCAGTCCAGCTCCGCCTCGGTGGGCATTTTGCAGGCCCTGGCCATCACCGGACAGGTCTCCTACGGCGCGGCCATCCCCATCATCATGGGGCAGAACATCGGCACCTGCGTCACCGCCATGCTCTCCTCCGTGGGCGCCAACCGGAACGCGAAACGGGCGGCGTTGGTCCACCTCTCCTTCAACGCCATCGGCACGGCGGTCTGGCTGACTGTGTTCTGTCTGCTGCGGGCCATCCTCCGTCCCCCACTGCTGGAGGAACCGGCCTCGCTGGTGGGCATCGCCATGGCCCACTCCGTGTTCAACGTGCTCTGCACCATCCTCATGCTGCCCCTCTCCGGCTTTTTGGAGCGGCTGGTCACAGCCCTCGTACCCAACGCCAGCCAGCCAGAGCCGTTCGCGGAGCTGGACGAGCGTCTGTTCGCCACTCCCTCCATCGCCCTGGAACGCTGCCACGCCGTGGCGGCGGATATGGCGGAGGCCGCCGTATCTGCCCTGAAAGATGCCCTGGCCTCCTTAAAGGACAGTTCTTCAGAGCTGTCCGCCTGTGTCCGGGAGAAGGAGGACAGGACGGACCACTATGAGGACATTTTGGGCACCTATCTTGTGAGATTGAGCGCCCGGCGGATCAGCGCGGCAGACAACCGGGAGGCGGCTAAGCTGCTGAAGCTGATCGGTGATTTTGAGCGAATCGCCGACCATGCGGTCAATATCCTGGAATCGGCGGAGGAGCTACGAAAAAAAGAGCTCCGTTTCACCGACGCGGCCCAAAGCGAGCTTATGGTCCTTTCCAGAGCGGTCAGCGATATCTTGGACCTATCTCTCACCGCTTGGCTGCAAAACGATCTGTCCGCCGCCGCCAAGGTAGAGCCGCTGGAGCAGGTCATCGACCAGCTGAAGGAGCAGCTGCGCACCCGCCACATCCTGCGCCTGCAAAAGGGCGACTGCACCATCGACGCGGGCTTTACCTGGCTGGACCTGCTGACTAATCTGGAGCGCACAGCAGACCACTGCTCCAACATTGCCGGGTGTGTGATCGACGCCGCCCAGGATACTATGGATCTCCACCGATCCCTGCGGGACATTCGCAACGGCAGTGAGGCGTTCCAGGAGCGGTACTGGGAGTACGGCCGCAAATACGCACTGACCTGAGCGGTCGACAGCACTTCGCCGCTGTGTTAGAATATCCCCATAGGAAAAGGAGGGGCCGGCATGATCTACTGTGTGGAGGATGACGCCAGCATCCGTGAGATCGAACTGTATACCCTGCGCTCCACTGGCTTTGAGGCACAGGGGTTTGAAGATGGCGAGGGCTTCCTGGCGGCACTGGGATCGCAGATACCGGAACTTGTGATCCTGGATGTGATGCTGCCGGGGATGGATGGGGTAGAGCTGCTCCGCCACATGAAAGCGGACCCAGGCTTTCGGGACATCCCTGTGATCATGGCTACCGCAAAGGGCGCGGAATACGATAAGATCCAGAGCCTGGACCTGGGGGCGGACGATCACCTTGTAAAGCCCTTCGGCATGATGGAGCTGGTGTCCCGGGTCAAGGCGGTGCTGCGCCGGTGCCGCCCCAGGCGGGACCAGGAGGTCCTGACGGCGGGTGGTCTGGCAGTGGACCTGGCGGAGCATACGGTCACGGCGGACGGGGAGCAGATCGCCCTCACCTTCAAAGAATTTGAGTTGCTGCGGCTGTTCCTCTCCGCCCCCGGCAGGGCGTTCACCAGGGAAAAGCTCCTGGACGCCGTCTGGGACTGCGATCACTTCGGTGAGACCCGCACGGTGGATATGCATATCCGCACCCTGCGGCAAAAGCTGGGGGGCTACGGGGCGATGATCAAGACGGTCCGCAATGTGGGCTATCGCTGGGAGATGATGTCATGAGCAAAAAGATCTTCCGCTCGATCCTGACGGTGGCGGCAGCGGTGCTGCTGGCTGAGCTTGCGATCATACTGGGCTGCCTGTACGACTATTTCGGCACGGTGCAGGCCGATCAGCTCAAGGATGAGCTCCGGCTGGCGGCCTACGCGGTGGAGGAGCGCGGACAGGCATATCTGGAGCGGCTGACGGCCCGAGATCACCGCTACACTTGGACGCCGGAGTACCGGCTGACCTGGATCGCTGCGGACGGAACGGTGCTGTTCGATACGGCGGAGCCCGCGGCGGATATGGCGAACCACGGGGACCGCATCGAGGTCCGGGAGGCGTTTGCGGCGGGCGAGAGCAGCAGCGTCCGCTACTCCGACACCTGGTCGGAGCGGACCTTGTATTATGCCCGAGCGCTGAACGATGGGACTGTGCTCCGCATCTCCATCCGGCAGGTGACGGTGCTGGCCCTGGTGCTGGTCATGCTCCAGCCGATCCTGCTGGTGGGACTTTTCGCGGTCATCCTCTCCGCCGTGCTGGCCAAACATATGGCGGACCGGATCGTCCGGCCTCTCAACCGCCTGGACTTAGACCGCCCTCTGGAGAACGATGCCTACGAGGAGCTGTCGCCCCTGCTGCGGCGCATCCAGCAGCAGCGCGGACAGATCAGCGCCCAACTGCGGGAGCTGCGGGCCAGAACGGATGAATTTGAACAGATCACAGAGAGCATGAACGAAGGGCTGATCGTGCTGGACCAGGGGGGGACGATCTTAAGCATCAACCCGGCGGCGCAAAAGCTGTTTGGGACCGATCATACCTGCGTCCAAAAGGATCTTTTGACGGTAGACCACAGCCACGAGCTGAGCCAAGCCATTCTGGCCGCGCTGGAAACGGGGCACGGCGAGATGCGGGCGCGGCGCAGCGGCCGTGAAATACAATTTGACGCCAGCCGAATCGAGTCGGACGGCGCGGTGATCGGGACGGTGCTGCTGGCCTTTGATGTGACAGAGCAGGCCCTGGCCGAGCGCCGCCGCCGGGAATTCACGGCCAATGTGTCCCATGAGCTGAAAACGCCCCTGCAATCCATCATGGGCAGCGCCGAGCTGCTGGAGAACGGCCTGGTAGAGCCGGAGGACGTGCCGCGATTCACCGGGACCATCCGCAGGGAGTCCGCACGGCTGGTGGCGCTGGTGGATGACATCATCCATCTCTCCCAGCTGGACGAGGGCATCGCGCCAGAGCGGGAAACGGTGGACCTTTTGGAGACGGCAGAGGGCGCGGCGTCTGCTCTGCGTGACACCGCCAGGAAAAAGGGGGTCCATATCTCTGTTGCGGGCGAACGTGTTCAGGTGCAGGGAGTGCGGGGCCTTCTCCACGAAATGATCTACGACCTCTGTGACAACGCGATCAAATACAACGTAGAAGGCGGCTCTGTGGAGATCGCCGTTTCCAAGGACGGAGCGGGGGCCGTTGTCACCGTCAAGGATACGGGCATCGGCATCCCGCCGGAGCACCAGTCCAGAGTGTTCGAGCGGTTCTTCCGTGTGGATAAGAGCCGGTCAAAGGCATCCGGCGGCACAGGACTGGGGCTGTCTATCGTGAAGCATATCGCCCAGTATCACAACGCGAAGATCACCATGCAAAGCGGGCCGGGTGCGGGGACCGCTGTGACGGTCATATTTGCCGGGGAAAAAGCGTAGCGCCATAAGAAAATATAGGGGCGCAAGAACGCCGCAGATCATAAAAGGTCTGCGGCGCTTTTTTTCATGTTTGGACACTGGGCATCCATGGAGATACTTTTTATCCGCCCTGATACGCCGCCAGCGGCTGAGGGACAAAGCCCTCATGGGTCAGCACCATGGTCTCCCGATAGCCGCAGGCTTCGGCCAACGCCGCCGCCTGGGGGAAGGCGTGGAGGATGGTGCCGGCGCTGTGGCTGTCGCTGGTGATGCAGATCCGGCACCCCCGCTCCCTCATGGCGCTCAGCAGCCACGCCGCCGGATAGGGGGCGCTCCGGTAGCCCCGGGACATAGCCCCGGTGTTGATCTCAAAGATCACGTCCTGGGCCGCCAGGGCGTCCAACGCGTCCAAGGCCGCCTGCCGGTAGCGGGGGTGAGCGGTGTCGAAGAGCTTATCCCCCTCGTTGAACTTGGTGATGAGGTCGAAGTGCCCCACAATCTGACAGCCGGTCCGCTCCGCCGCCTGCCCCACCAGCCGGTAGTAGTCCCCGGCAAAGGCATAGCAGTCCCCACTGTAATATGTCGCGATATTTTGACAAAAATCCTCAGCGGTGTAGTCCACCATCAGCTCCGCCCCGTCCTTTTTGACGCAGTGGACCGAGCCGATCAGGTAGTCCCAGCCGTCTCCAGGGGGCGGGGACCAGTAGTCCAGCTCCAGCCCCAGGAAGATCTCCAGCTGCCCGGCATACGCCTCCCGCAGCCGTTCCACCTCCGCCCGGTAGCGGGGGATGGCGGATACGTCCATGACCCAGTCGTTGGGCGCCTCCATAGGCGCGTGGCCGGAGAAGCCCAGGGAGGTACACCCGGCGGCGATGGCCCCCCGGACCATCTCCTCCGGGGCATCCTTCCCGTCGCAGAAGGTGGTGTGGGTGTGGAGGTTCTGGATCATGTCATCTTCTCCTGCTTGACCTTGTGGTCGATCACATGGCGGGAGGCCAGCTCGCTCATCACGTCCTCCACGGAGATGCCCATCTCCACCATCAGCACCATCACATGGTACATCAGGTCCCCGATCTCATAGATCGTCTCCCGCTTGTCCCCGGCCTTGCCGGCGATGATGACCTCGGTACACTCCTCCCCCACCTTTTTGAGGATCTTGTCCAGGCCCTTCTGGAAAAGGTAGGTGGTGTAGGACCCCTCGGGCAGGTCCGCCTTCCGGCCCTCCAGCAGGCGGTACAGCCCCTTCACGGCGAAGGGCTCCGGGGCCTGGCCGATAAAGACCTTGCCATTGAAGCAGGAGTCCGTCCCCAGATGGCAGGCGGGGCCGGTCTTGTTCACCCGGACCACCAGGGCGTCCCGGTCGCAGTCGGCGGTGATGTCCACGATATACTGGATATTCCCGCTGGTCTCCCCCTTCCGCCACAGCTCCTGCCGGGACCGGGACCAGAAGCAGGTCCGCCCCTCTTCCATGCTGATGGCCAGGCTCTCCCGGTTCATATAGGCCAGGGTCAGCACGTCGCCGCTGGCGGCGTCCACCACGATGGCGGGGATAAGGCCGTGGGCGTTCCATTTCAAATCGTCTATTTTCAACATGATATCACACCCTTCTATCATTTATACCAGCCGCATGGGGATGCCCCGGCTGGCCAGGGTCCGCTTCAGCTCCGGGATGGACACCTCGCCGAAGTGGAAGATGGAGGCGGCCAGGCCGGCGTCCACCTTGGGCAGGGTCTCGAAGAGGGTCACGAAGTGTTCCGCCCGCCCGGCCCCGCCGGAGGCGATCACCGGCACGTCCACCACCTCACACACCGCCTGGAGCATCTCCAGGTCGAATCCGCCCTTCACCCCGTCGGTGTCGATGCTGTTGAGGACGATCTCCCCCGCGCCGTTTTGGACCCCGGCGCGGATCCACTGGATGGCGTCCATCCCCGTATCCTCCCGGCCCCCCTTGGCAAAGACATGAAAGGTCCCGTCTACCCGCTTGGCGTCCACGCTGAGGACCACGCACTGGTCCCCGTACCGCTCCGCCGCCTGGCGGATCAGGGAGGGGTCCCGGATGGCCCCGGAGTTGACGCTGACCTTGTCCGCGCCGCACTTCAGCACCCGGTCGAAGTCCTCCACCGTGTTGATGCCGCCCCCTACGGTCAGAGGGATGAACACGGTGGCGGCGGTCTCGGTCAGGATATCGGTAAAGAGGGCGCGTCCCTCGGCGGAGGCGGTGATGTCGTAGAACACCAGCTCGTCCGCGCCGCAGTCGCTGTAATATCTCGCCAGCTCCACCGGGGAACTCACGTCCGACAGCCCCTGGAAGTTGACCCCCTTCACCACCCGACCGTTTTTGACATCTAAACAGGGAATTATACGTTTTGCGATCATTGGCACTCCTCCACGGCCTGTTTCAGGTCCACCGCACCGGCATACCAGGCCTTGCCCACGATGGCGGCATAGAGCCCCATCTTCGCCAGCTTCCGCAGGTCCTCGTTGGAGGAGACGCCGCCGGAGGCGGTGATCGAGCAGTCCACCGCCTCTTGCAGCGCCGCCAGACGGGGATAGGCGGGGCCGGTAAGGGTACCGTCGGTATCGATGTCTGTAAAGATCAGGTACTTGACACCCAGGGTCTCCATGGACTTGGCAAAGGCCAGGTAGTCCAAGCGGGAATCCGCCTGCCAGCCGGCTGTGCGGACCGAGCCGTCCTTGGCGTCGATGCCCACGGCGATCTTCTCTGGGCCGTACTTCTCCAGAGCGGCGCGGACGAGGGCCGGGTCACTGACGGCGGCGGAGCCGATCACCGCCCGCCAGGCCCCCAAGGCGAACACCGCCTCCAGGTCCTCCATGGACCGGAGGCCGCCCCCCAGCTCGATACGCAGGCCCGTCTTGGCCACGGAACGGAGGATCTCGCTGTTTCGCCGCTGGCCGTCCTTAGCCCCGTCCAGGTCCACCATATGGAGGTGCCCCGCCCCGGCATCCAGGAAGGCCCGCGCCGTGGCCACCGGGTCCTGGGCCACCTGGTGGACCGTGGCGAAGTCGCCCTTGTAAAGGCGGACCACTTGCCCATCTTTTAAGTCGATAGCGGGAAAGATCAGCATACGCCCACCTCCTCGCAGAAAGCCCGCAGGATGTTCAGCCCCACCTTCCCGCTCTTCTCCGGGTGGAACTGGACGCCCCAGACGTTGTCCTTCGCCACCGCCGCCGTCAGCTCGGGGCCGTACTCCGCGGTGGCGATGGTGTGGGCGGCGCAGTCCGTCCCATAGAAGGAGTGGACGAAGTAGACGCAGTCCCCCTCGGTCAGATAGCGGAACAGGGGGTGGGGCCGGGGGAAGTGGAGAGCGTTCCAGCCGATATGGGGCACCTTATAGCCCGCCGGCACCACGGGCCGGATGGGCTGGATAGAGCCGGGGATCAGCCCCAGGCCCTCATGATGGCCGTACTCGGTGCTGTAGTCGAAGAGCAACTGCATCCCCAGACAGATGCCCAAGAGGGGCTTGCCCTGGCCTGCCAGCCGGGTGACCGTTTTATCCAGGCCGTTCCGGCGCAGGAGAGCAGCGGCATCGCCGAAGGCCCCCACGCCGGGGAGGATGATCTTGTCCGCCTTTTCCAGGACCGCCGGGTCCCCGGTGACGGCGGCCTCCGCCCCCACCGCCCGGAGGGAGCAGGTCAGGGAGAAGAGGTTGCCCACGCCATAGTCCACGATGGCGATCATCACAGCACCCCCTTAGTGGAGGGAATCTCCCCGGCGGACCGGGGATCGATGGCCACGGCGCCCCCCAGGGACCGGGCCAGGCTCTTGAACAGGCCCTCGATGATGTGGTGGCTGTTTTTCCCCGCCAGCTGCCGGACGTGGAGGGTCATGTCCGCCCGGCGGACCAGGGCCAGGAGGAACTCCTCCGTCAGCTCCGTGTCGAAGGTCCCCACCTTCCCGGCGGGAATCGCCAGGTCACAGCAGAGCATCCCCCGGCCGGAGAGGTCCACGGCGGTGAGGATCAGCGCCTCGTCCATGGGCAGGGTGGTGGAGCCGTAGCGGAAGATCCCCCGCTTGTCCCCCAGGGCCTGGGCAAAGGCGTCCCCCAGGCAGATGCCAATGTCCTCCACGGTGTGGTGGTCGTCCACATAGGTATCCCCCTTACAGGCCACTGTCAGATCGAAGCGGCCATGCCGGGCGAAGAGGGTCAGCATATGGTCCAAAAAACCGCAGCCAGTGCGGATATCGCTCTTTCCGGTGCCGTCCAGGTCTAATTTCAGATGGATATCGGTCTCCGCGGTCCTGCGGTCGATCTGTGCGGTGCGCATATCAGCCGGCCTCCTCTAAGATCTCCCGGACCTTCTCCAGGAAAATGTCCATCTGCTCCCGGGAGCCGATGGTCACCCGGCACCACCCAGTGATCTCCGGCTTGTCCCAGTGCCGGACCAGGACGCCTCTGGCCTTCAGCTCCTGGTAGAGGGTCCCGCCGTCCACCTTAGGGCTGTGGGTAAAGATGAAGTTGGCCATGCTGGGCAGGGTCTCAAAGCCCAATTTGCTGAGCTCCGCCACGGTGTAGGCCCGGTTGGCCTGGATGGTCCGGCTGTTGGCCACATAATAGCCGTTGTTGTCGATGGCGGCCACGGCGGCGGCCATGGTCAGGCGGTTGACATTGTAGGAGTTGGTGGAGTATTTGATCGTATCCAGGTCCTCGATCAGGCCGGGGCTGCCTATAGCAAAGCCCAGCCGGCCCCCCGCCAGGGAGCGGAACTTGGAGAAGGTCTGGCAGATCAGCAGGTTGTCATACTTCGGCAGCAGGGGCAGGCAGCTCTCCCCGCCAAAGTCGATATACGCCTCGTCGATCATGACCACATGATCCGGGTTGGACCGCAGGATCTTCTCGATGTCAGAGAGAGGGATGGTCCGGCCCGTGGGGGCGTTTGGGTTGGCGATGACGATGTTTTTGCCGATGCCGCAGTAGTCCTCCGCCGCCAGCCGGAAGTTTTCCCGGAGGGGGATGATCTGGGCGTCCAGGCCATAGAGGTCGGCGTAGACGGGGTAGAACCCGTAGCTCACTGCCGGGAAGGCCACGCCCCGCTCCCGGTCGCAGAAGGTCATAAAGAAGAAGCTCAAAAGCTCGTCAGACCCGTTGGCCAGGAAGATGTTCTCCGTCTTCACGCCGTAGAGCTCCGCCAGCTTCTGCCGCAGGACCTTCCCCTCCGGGTCCGGGTAGAGGTTCAGGCGGTCGATCTCCGCCTTCACCGCCTCCGTCACCGCCGGAGCGGGGGGGAAGGGGGACTCGTTGGTGTTCAGCTTCACATACTGCATATCCTGGGGCTGCTCCCCAGGGACATAGGCCTCCAGGTCCGCAAAGCGGCTGCTCATATAACGGCTCATCAGCTCTCCTCCTTCTTGCAGCGGATCAGCACGCTCCTGGCGTGGGCCTCCAGGCCCTCCTCCCGGGCAAAGCGGGCGATCTTGTCCGCCGCCCGCTCCAGGGCGGCGGGGGCGTAGTAGGTGAATTGGGACTTTTTCACGAAATCATCCACCGACAGCGGATTCGAGAACCGGGCGGTGCCGCTGGTGGGCAGGGTGTGATTGGGGCCGGCGAAGTAGTCCCCCAGGGCCTCCGGGCAAAAACGGCCCAGGAAGATGGACCCGGCATGGCGGACGCGGTCTAAGTAGTCGAAGGGGCTGTCTACGCACAGCTCCAGATGCTCGGGGGCCAGGGCGTTGGCGATGTCGATGGCCTGGGGGATGTCCCGCGTCAGGATGATCTTGCCGTTCCTCTCGATGGACGCCCCGGCGATCTCCCGGCGGGGCAGCGCCTGGAGCTGCCGCTCCAGGGCGGCGCTGACGGCCTGGGCCAGGGGGGCGCTGTCCGTGATCAGCACGGCGCTGGCGTTGACATCGTGCTCCGCCTGGCTCAGCAGGTCCGCCGCCACATGGTCCGGGTCGCTGTTCCCGTCGGCCACCACCAGGATCTCACTGGGGCCGGCGATCATGTCGATGGCCACCTGGCCAAAGACCTGCCGCTTGGCCTCCGCCACGAAGGCGTTGCCGGGGCCCACGATCTTATCCACCTGGGGCACGGTCTCGGTGCCGTAGGCCAGAGCCGCGATGGCCTGGGCCCCGCCGGACCGGAAGACCCGGTCGATGCCGGCGATCTTGGCCGCGGCCAGGATGACCGGGGCGATCTCCCCGTCCTTCGACGGCGGGGAGATCATGACCACCTGGCCGCAGCCGGCGATCTTGGCGGGGATGGAGTCCATCAGCACCGTGGAGGGGTAGGCCGCCGTGCCGCCGGGGACATACAGGCCCACCCGGTCAATGGGCGTCACCTTCTGGCCCAGGACCACGCCGTCCCTCTCACTGATGACGAAGCTGTTGCGGACCTGGCGGCGGTGGAAGTCCCGGATGTTCTCCGCCGCCTCCTCCAAAATGGCCCGGAGGGCCGGATCCAGGGACGCCGCGGCCCGCTCCAAGGTCTCCTGGGGCACCTCGATCTCCCCCAGGTCCGTCCTGTCGAATTTTTTCGCGTAATACCGCAGGGCCTCGTCACCGTCCCGCCGGACCGCAGCGACGATCTCCGCCGTGGCCGCCGCCACGTCCGTCCGGTCCTCCTCCCGGGCCAGGATCTGCTCCAGGGGGAGGACTCCACTGTCATAGATCTTGATCATAGCTTTCCCTCCTGACAAAGAGCGTCCACCCGCTGGCAGAGGGCCGTGATCTCCTTGTGCTTGAATTTATAGCTCACCTTGTTGGCGATCAGCCGGGCGCTGATGGGCACGATGGTGTCCTTCACCTCCAGGTCGTTCTCCAACAGGGTCTTTCCCGTCTCCACGATGTCCACGATCACATCGCTCAGCCCCAGCAGGGGGGCCAGCTCGATGGATCCATGGAGCTTGATGATGTCGATCTCCCGGCTCAGGGAGCTGTAGTAGGCCTTGGCGATGTGGGGGAACTTGGTGGCCACCCGCAGGGTGTTCTCCCGGCTGTCGTGGACGCCCTTCTTTCCCGCCACGCACATCCGGCAGCGCCCGACCCCCAGGTCCGCCAGCTCGTAGACCTCCGGCTTGTACTCCAGCAGGATATCCTTCCCGGCGATGCCGATATCCGCCGCGGCCCGCTCCACATAGATCCCCACGTCCGTGGGCTTGACCCAGAAGTAGCGGACGCCCTTCTCTTTATTCTCAAACACCAGCTTCCGGTTCTCCTCCAGGATGGAGGGGCAGGGGTACCCCGCCTCGGCGAACAGCCGGTAGACCTTCTCCCCCAGCCGGCCCTTGGGCAGGGCGATGTTGATGAACTCCATATCACCGCACCTCCTGTATGGTCCGAAAGGCCAGTCCCTCCGGCGCCTGCCGCTCCACCCGGACGCTCCGGCCCTGCCGGCGGCATTCCTCCGCCGCCTGGAGCACCACCGCCGGGGGCGTATCCTTCTGGTACAGCAGCAGCACGTCCGCATCGAAGCGCTCCTTTGGCTGCTCCAGCCGCTCCAGCAGGTCCAGATAGACCGCGAAGCCGATGGCGGCATCCTGCCGGTCCATCTTCCGCAGCAGGTTGTCGTAGCGGCCTCCGGCCAGGACGCCGCTGGGCAGGCCCGGCAGATAGCCCCGGAAGATGAAGCCGTTGTAGTAGCGCATATCGTTGACGATGGAGAAGTCCAGCCGCAGATGGTCCCCCCGGTCTCCCAGCAGGGCGCACACCGCCTCCAGCTCCTCCAGTGCCGCCGCCATCCGGTCGTTGCGGACCATCCCCCGAAGGGCCGGCAGCACCTCCGCCGGGCGGCCATAGAGGCCCGTCAGGCCAACAAGGTCCGCCGCCACCCTCTCCGCCAGCCCCAGCTCCCGGCACCGGGCCGCCAGGGCGGGCACGTTCTTCTCCCCCATCCGGGCCAGGATCTCCCGCCGGTCCGCCTCCGCCACGTCCCCCGCGTCCAGCAGGCCCGCCGCGAAGCCCAGGTGGCTCACATCCAACAGGTAGTCCCCGCTGACCGTCTCCAGGCTCTTCGCCGCCAGCAGCAGCACCTCGCCCATGGCCGTCAGGTCGATCTCCCCCAGGCACTCCAGCCCCGCCTGCATGATCTCCCGAAAGCCGTGGGTAGAGGAGGAGACCCGGTAGACGTTCTCGTGGTAGTACACCTTTTGCAGGCCGCCGCCGCCCTTGGCGTTCTTGATGATCGACAAGGTCACGTCCGGCTTCAGGGCCATCAGCCGCCCGTCGGTATCCGTAAAGGTCAGGATCCTCTCGCTGACCAGGAAGTCCTTGTTGCGCCCATACAGGTCGTAGGGCTCGAATTTGCTCATCTTATACTGGACATAGCCGTGCTGGCGGTACAGCTCCCGCAGCCGGCCGGCGATCCGTTCTGTCCCTTCCATCCTATCCCTCCTTTTGCTCCCCGCCCCGCAGCCGGGGCACCACCGCGGTGTATCCCCCGGCGCCGTAGGCGTAGCAGCGGTTCACCCGGCTGATAGTGGCGCTGGACGCCCCCGTGCGCCGGGCGATCTCGCTGTAGACCAGCCCCTCCTCCAGCAGACTGGCCACCAAGATCCGCTGGCTGAGGTCCAGCAGCTCCCGGGCCGTCAGCAGATCCTCCAGCAGCTGCCGGCACTCCTCCTCGTCCCGCAGGGAGAGGAGGGCGCGGACCAGCAGCCCGGTGCCCTCATTATGCACACCTGCCATAGCGTCACCTCCGTCAAGCGCTTTCATGCTTTAACATAGTAGCATGGTGCTTTGTAAAAGTCAACGGCCGCTTTGCCGAATTTTGCCCCCAAAAGGGCGTGCTATTGGCTATTTTGCCAGCAAAAAGGGGCGGACAGCTCTGCCGTCCGTCCCTTGGGCCTATCTCGCTCCGCGGCCCCGCCCTCACGGGGCCAGCGCGGCGCGCAGCTTCTCCAGCAGTGCCCGGTTATAGTCCAGGTGCCGCTCCATCACCGCCGCCGCCCGCTCCCCGTCCTGGGTGCAGATGGCCTCCAGCAGCTCCCGGTGGTCCACTAGGGTCTCCATCTTCAGCCGGCTCTCTGTCAGCGTCACGAACAGCCGGATGGCGTAGGTGATGATGGGGATCAGCTTGGGCACCACCAGGTTCTGGGTACACTCCGCGATGGCCACATGGAAGCGCACATCACTCACCGAGTGGTCCCGCTCCGCCAGGATATCCTGCTCCACGGCGGCGCAGGTCTCCCGCAGGCGGCGTAGGTCGGCCTCCCCGGCCCGCTCCGCCGCGGTCCGGGCCACCCAGGGCTCCACCTGGGCGCGGACCTCCAGCAGGTCCATGGCCAGTCGGAACTTGTCGGGGTAGTAGGCGAAGCCCAGCGGGTCCTCCACTACCCCCGGGTCGGAGGCGATATAGGTCCCCCGGCCCCGGCGGATCTCCAGCACGTTCCGGGCCACCAGCAGCTTGACCCCCTCCCGGACGGTCCCCCGGCCCACCTGTAACATCTCCGCCAGCTCGAACTCGCTGGGCAGCCGGTCGCCGCTGGTCAGGCGCTGCTCCACGATCAGGCGGGAGATCTGCTCCGCCGTCCGCTCCGGCAGAGAGGCATCTTTCGTTTTGATGGTCTCAAATGGACTTTCCTGTCTCACGGCGGCGATCCCCCCTCTGGGTATACTCTAGCAAATCTCCTCGAAAATTGCAAGCAGAAAGCCCGCCTGCCGGCAGGAAAAAACAGGCAGGCGGGCTTTGGACGATCCGATCAGATCAGGCCGGGGAGGAACCCCTGGAAGAGGCTGAGGATACAGACGAAGACCAGGATGGTCACGCCGGCCACGAAGCCGCCCAAGGTCCAGCCCCGGATGGTGTCCACCTCGTTCAGGTGGAAGAACCGGGAGATGGCCCAGAAGCCGGAGTCGTTGGGCAGGGACAGTCCGATGCCGCCGGCGCAGACCGCGATGGCGCACAGGATGGGGGAGATGCCGGAGGCGGCCGCCGCGGAGGAGACGATGGCGGCGGTGGTGGTCAGGGCCACGGTGGTGGAGCCGGTGGCGATCCGCAGCACCTGGGCGATGACGAAGCACATCACCAGGACGGGCATATGGAAGCTCTGGAGGCCGTCGGTGATGACGTTGGCGATGCCGCAGGCCTTGAGGACGCCGCCGTAAGCGCCGCCGGCGCCGGTGATCAGGAGCACCAGGCCGATCTGGTCGGCGCCGGAGGACATGATCTCGGTGATAGAGCGGTTGAGATGCTTGCGGGAGACGAAGGCGCCGTAGAGCACGCCGATGGTCATGGCCACGTTCTTATCGCCCAGGAAGGCCAGGATGGGCAGGACCGGGTTATCCTTCGGCAGCAGCAGGGCGGAGAAGGAGCCGATCAGAATCAGGAAGATGGGCACCAGCAGGATGGACATAGCCATGCCCGCGCCCATCTTGGGCTTGGAGGCGGCAGCCTTCTCGGCGTTCTTCGCCAGCTCGGCGTCCAGATCGGAGAAGTCCCAGGTCTTTCCAGCTTTCTGGTCCTGCTTATTGACGATGCCGCCGTAGATGATGCCGCCAACGAACATGCCCACAAAGGCGGAGATCAGGGCGTAAAAGAAGAAGATGCCGACGTTGACGCCCATGGCCCCGGCCACGGCCAGAGGCGGCGCGGTGGGCAGCACCAGAGCGAAGGTACAGGTGGTGGCTACGGAGATGGCGCAGCCGTAGGCTGCCATGGAGTATTTGGTCTTACGGGAAAGGACCCGGAGCATGGGGGCGAACATGATGTAGACCACATCGCCGAACACGGGGATACCGGTGATGAAGCCGGCCACGGCCACGGCGTACGGGCTCCGCTTGGGGCCCACCATTTCCAGCACCTTATCGACGATCTTGTCGATACCGCCGGACTCGTACATGAACATCCCCAGCATGACGCCCAGGCCGGTGACGATGCCGATGGAGCCCAGGGTGGAGCCGAAGTTGTTGGTGACGCAGGCGGTGACATCCGCGATCGACGAGAAGTTTTCCGGGGCTGTGCCGCCGGCATAGGTCGCCAGGGCCATGAGGCCAGTGCCGTAGGCACAGACCAGCAGGGCCACGAAGGGGTTCAGCTTGATCTTGATGATGCACAGCAGCAGCACAGCGATAGAGATCAGGAACACGAGCAGCAGCATAGTAGGACATCTCTCCTTCCTAAAAATGACCAAAGATCGTTCGGTGCGGCCCGCCGCTCCCCTGCGACGCGCCAGCTTTTCACCCCCCAAACATAACACGTCACACATCCCATGTCAAATATTTTTCGTTCTCCCCCGCTATTTTTGGTCATTCCAATAAACTCTATGCCCATTTCTTATGCAAAACCACCTGGTGATATGCCCTCCCGGCGATATATCCGTTGATCTTACCAAAAAATATTAGGAATACTTAGGACAAATACCGACTTGTAATGTAGGACGTCTCGTGCTACCATAAAAACAGTGTCATTTCCCCCGCTCCCCCCAGCTTTTCACATGTCCCCCCTATAGATCTTACAGCGAACGCCCCTATCACAGACTGCAATATCGAGAAAGGATGGATGCCACCTATGCTGACCAGTCAGAAAATGCGGCAGGTCGCCCCGGAGTTGGATCCCCTCCGTCTGGGCACCGGCTGGAAATTGGAGGATCTGTCAAAGCCCCAGATCTTCGTAGAGAGCACCTTTGGCGACAGCCACCCCGGCTCCGGCCACTTGGACAAGCTGGTGGAGGCCGCCCGGGAGGGCATCGCCGAGGCCGGCGGCTTCGGCGCCAGATACTTCTGCACCGATATGTGCGATGGCGAGAGCCAGGGCACCGACGGCATCAACTTCTCCCTCGTCAGCCGGGAGATGATCGCCAATATGATCGAGATCCAGGCCAACGCCACCCCCTTCGATGCCGGCGTCTACCTCGCCAGCTGCGACAAGGGGATGCCCGGCAACCTGATGGGCCTGGCCCGGGTCGATATCCCCGCGGTGGTGGTCACCGGCGGCACCATGGCCGCGGGCCCGGAGCTTTTGACCTTGGAGCAGCTGGGGATGTACTCCGCCAAGTTCGAGCGGGGCGAGATCGACGAGGCGAAGCTCACCTGGGCCAAGTGCAACGCCTGCCCCAGCTGCGGCGCCTGCTCCTTCATCGGCACCGCCTCCACCATGCAGATCATGGCCGAGGCCCTGGGGCTCACCCTCCCCGGCTCCGCCCTGCTGCCCGCCACCAGCCCGGACCTGATCGAGTACGCCAGGAACGCCGGCAAGCTGGCGGTGAAGCTGGCCACCATGGAGCATATGCGCCCCAGCGATATCGTCACCCTGGAGAGCTTTGAGAACGCCATCATGGTCCACGCGGCCATCTCCGGCTCCACCAACACCCTCCTCCATCTCCCCGCCATCGCCCACGAGTTCGGCATCGAGATCACCGGGGACACCTTCGACCGCCTCCACCGGGGGGCCCACTACCTGCTGGACCTCCGGCCCGCCGGCCGCTGGCCCGCGGAGTTCTTCTACTATGCCGGCGGCGTGCCCGCTATCATGGAGGAGATCAAGAGCGTCCTCCATCTGGATGTGATGACCGTCACCGGCAAGACCCTGGGGGAGAACCTGGAGGAGCTGAAGCGGAACGGGTTCTATGAGCGCTGCCAGACCTGGCTGGATGAGGCCAACCGGAAGTACGACCTCCATCTGACGAAGGAGGACATCATCCGGCCCTACGACAAGGCCATCGGTACCGATGGCTCCATCGCCATCCTCAAGGGCAACCTGGCCCCGGAGGGGGCGGTCATCAAGCACACCGCCTGCCCCAAGGAGATGTTCTCCGCCGTCCTCACCGCCCGTCCCTTCGACTGCGAGGAGGACTGCATCGACGCGGTGCTCCACCACAGGGTCCAGCCCGGCGACGCGGTGTTCATCCGCTACGAGGGCCCCAAGGGCTCCGGTATGCCGGAGATGTTCTACACCAGTGAGGCCATCTCCTCCGATAAGGAGCTGGGCAAGTCCATCGCCCTGATCACCGATGGCCGCTTCTCCGGCGCGTCCACCGGCCCCGTCATCGGCCACTGCTCCCCGGAGGCCCAGGCCGGCGGCCCCATCGCCCTGGTGGAGGAGGGGGACCTGATCCAGCTGGACGTGAAGGAGCGGATCTTGGCCATCGTAGGCGTCAAGGGCGAGAGAAAGACCCCCGAGGAGATGGAGGCCATCCTGGCGGAACGGAAAAAGAACTGGAAGCCCAAGCCGGTGAAGTACAAGAGGGGCTCCCTGCGGCTGTTCTCCGACCTGGCCGCCTCCCCCATGAAGGGCGCCTATCTGGAGTACGACAAGTAAGCAGGCGAGCTGACAAAACGATCAGATCCGGCCTGGGGCGGACCCAGGCCGGACGGAGAAGAAAGGAACGAAAGCATCATGAAAGGTATCCAAGTACAGGGCGCCGGGCAGGCCGCCGTGGTGGAGCTGCCCCAGCCCCAGGTCCGGGAGGGCTATGCCCTGATCCGGGTGGTGGCCGCCAGCATCTGCGGCACCGATGTGTCCACCTTCCGGGGCACCAATGTGAACGTGTCCTCCTACCCCATCGTCATCGGCCATGAGACCGCCGGCATCGTGGAGGAAGTGGGCGAGAACAACCAGTACGGCATCAAGAAGGGGGACCATGTGGTCTTAGACCCCTATGTCTACTGCGGCCACTGCTACCCTTGCTCCCAGGGCCGGACCAACTGCTGCGAGACCCTAGTCTGCCTGGGGGTCCACGGCGAGGGGTCCATGTGCGAGTACTTCGCCCACCCGGTCCATATGCTGCGGAAGGTCCCCATGGATATGCCCTGGGAGCGCATCCCCCTGGCGGAGCCCCTGGTGATCTCCATGCACGGCCTCCACACCTGTCAGCTGAAGGCGGGGGAACATATCGTCATCATCGGCGCGGGAGCCATCGGCCTGCTGGCCGGCCTGGGAGCCCTGGCCTACGGGGCCATCCCCATCCTCTCCGACGTGGTGGACGAGCGGCTGGAGCTGGCAAAGTCCTTCGGCATCCCCTACACCGTGAACCCCGCCAAGGAGGACGCGGTGGCCAAGGTCTACGAGATCACCCATGGCCGGGGCGCAGAGTGCGTCATGGAGGCCTCCGGGTCTGACGCCGGCGTCCGCAGCACCCTGGACTACGCCGCCTACACCGGCCGCATCGCCCTCACCGGCTGGCCCAAGCACGAGATCACCCTGCCCACCAACCTGATCACCAAGAAGGAGCTCCAGGTCCGGGGCTCCCGCAACGGCGCGGGCGAGTTCGAGGAGGCCATCGACCTGATCTACACCGGCAGGGTGCCTGTGGAGAAGATCATCTCCAAGGTGGTGCCCTATGAGGAGCTGCCCCATATGCTCCAGGAGCTGAGCGAGCATCCGGGAGACTATCTGAAGGTCGTGGGCCTTTTCAGCCAGGAGGGATGAGATATGACGAACTTGTTTGATATCACGGGCCGCAAGGCCATCGTCACCGGGGCCACCCGTGGCCTGGGCTACGGCATGGCCGAGGGCCTGATGGAGGCCGGGGCCGAAGTCGTTATCTGGGGCACCAGCGAGAAGGCTCTCTCTGTGGCGGAGGCGTTCCGGGGCCGGGGCTTCAACTGCCACGGCGTGGTGACGGACATCAGCGACCGGGAGGCCCTCCACGCCGCCTTTGCCAAGTCCCTGGAGCTGCTGGGGGGCAAGATCGACATCCTGGTCAACTGCGCCGGCATCCAGCGGCGGCACCCCAGCGAGGAGTTCCCAATCGAAGATTGGGATGCGGTGGTGGAGGTGAACCTGACCGCCCCCTTCCAGCTCTGCCAGCTGGCGGGCCGGGAGATGCTGAAGGCCGGGTACGGCAAGATCATCAACATCGCCTCCATGCTGTCCATCTTCGGCGGGTTCACCGTGCCGGCCTATGCCGCGGCCAAGGGCGGCGTGGCCCAGATGACCAAGGCGCTGTGCAACGAGTGGGCCGGCCGGGGGGTCAACGTCAACGCCATCGCCCCCGGCTACATGGCCACGGAGATGAACACGGCCCTCCTGGACCAGAACAACCCCCGGTATAAGGAGATCACCGACCGCATCCCCGCCCACCGCTGGGGCACCGGCGACGACATGAAGGGCATCTGCATCTTCCTCGCCAGCCACGCCTCCGACTATCTGGACGGCGCGATCATCCCCGTGGACGGCGGCTACGCCAGCAAGTAACGCCAGCTGATACAACGCAACGGTCCCCCAGGCAGATCATCTCGCCTGGGGGACCTTCTTATTTACTTGTCCTGATGGTCCTGGTCTTTTCCAAAAGTCCCTTTTCGCTCAAAAAGGTAGGTGGATGTACACATGAGCGCTGCGGACAAGGTCGCCAACGAGCGATACCGCACGGTCTGTACCCATACTGCGATCGTACCCAGGAGCAAAAGCGGGAGGTATTTCTCCTTTGCCGTCAGCCCCGTCCGCCGCTCCAGTGAAAAGAACAACGCGCCGAAGCCTAAAAGGCAAAACCACAAAACACCCAACAACCTATCCTCCATATGCAAGACCCAGAGGGACAGTCCTCCGATAACGCCATATAGCAGGAATAAGATCACCTGTTTTTTGCAGTCTGTCTTTTTCATCGTATCCCCGTGGTCCATGCCCGCTCCTTTCCAGCCGGTGTGCCCGCAGGTCCTAGTCTTACTTACACTATAGCACAAAATACATTTTCTGTAAAGCTGTTTTCTGATCAGACTGCCGCTTGTATTTTGCCGCAAAATGCTATATCCTATCGGCGGGAGGTGAGCGGATGGATCATGATAAGCTGCTCAATATCGCCGTGGAGATGGGCTGCCAGCTGATGGCCAGCGGCGCGGAGATCTACCGGGTGGAGGAGTCGATGGAACGGCTGCTCCTGGCCTACGACCTGCCCACCGCCGAGGTGTTCGCCATCCCGAACTGCATCATCGCCAGCGTCAACACCCCGGAGGGCCATCCCATCACCCGGATGCGCCGCATCGCCAGCCACGGCACGGACATCGAGTTGCTGGAGCGGTGCAACGACCTCTGCCGCCATCTCTGCGCCGAGCTGCCGCCTCTGGAGGAGGCGGAGGCATTGGTGATGGGGCTGTCCCAGTGTCCCCGGCGCCACGCGCCCTGGCAGGTCCTGGTGGGCCACGCCATCGCCGCCGCCTTCTTCGCCCCCCTTTTCGGCGGGGGCGTCCTGGATACCTTGGGGGCCCTGCTGGGCGGGCTGGGCGTAGGGATCTGCCTGCTCTACGGCAAGCGGCTGATCGGCTCCAACACCTTTTTCCGCACGGTCATCTGCTCCGCCATCGCCTCCCTGCTGTCCCTTTTTCTCGTGCGGATCGGACTGGGCCGCAGTCTGGACACGGTGACGATCAGCGTGCTGATGCTCCTGGTCCCCGGCGTGGCCCTGACCAACGCCATGCGGGAGATCATGGCCGGAGACGTGGTCTCCGGTCTCAGCCGCACTGCCGATGCGATCCTGGTGGCTGCGGCCATCGCCCTGGGCTCCGCCGTGGGGCTGGGCATCGCCCAGCTGTTCTGAGGGAGGGTAAGTGTATGACAGCCTTTTTCCTGACCTATCTCCTGCCCTGCGCCTGCGCTTTCCTGGCCTGCGTGGGGTTCACGCTGGTGTTCAATATCCACGGCGTGGGCAAGCTGATCTGCGGCGTGGGCGGCGCTCTGGGGTGGCTCGTCTACCTGCTCTGGGGCAAGACGATCTTCGCCGCCTTTTTAGCCGCCGCCGCTATCGGGGTCTACTCCGAGCTGATGGCCCGGGTCCGCCGGTGCCCGGTGACGGCCTACCTGCTGGTGGCCCTGCTGCCCCTGGTCCCCGGCGGGGGCATCTACTACGCCATGCGCCACTGCGTGGCCGGGGAGAACGAGGCGTTCCTGGACACCCTGCTCCACACCTTCGGCATGGCGGCGGCCCTGGCCGTGGGGGCCATGATGGCCTCCTCCCTGTTCCGCACCATCTACACCCACCTGTACCACCGGGGCCGGCGGCGCTAGGGCTTCTTCCGCCGTCTGTACCAGACGAGCCCGCCCAACGCCGCTACCGCTCCCATCACCGGCAGGACCACCCCCAGCAACGGCAGCGTTTGACCGCCAAAGGACTTGGGCACGAAGCGGATCCCCTTGTGAGCCCCATGGAGCGACCGTGTGGGAGGGAAAGCGTTCGGAAGGGATATCGTACTGGGCGGCGGTACCGCCGGCAGGTCTGGAGTCTCCTGCTCCGGCGGTGATGCGGCCTCATATGCCAAAAAAGCCTCCTCGTCCCGGCACCCCTCCCGCAAAAGTGACAGGAACTTTTGGAACTGCTCATCGTTATCAAAATAGTGGGGCTCCTCCGGGTGGGGGAGGACCGAGAAATAGAAGGATGCCCTTTTCGCCTCCACCGCTCTTTCCTCTACCTCCGCCGGGATACCATCGAAATAGATACTGCTCAAAGGCGTGGTGTCTCTACAGCACATCTCCAGTGCGCGCATCCCGATATACTGCACGCTTTCTGGGACGGTGACACGCAGAGGGAGATTGCTCTTTCCTCCGATACAGCCAAACCCAAGGGCCTCAACGCCCTCCGGGATGACAAACTCCGTGTCCGTTCCATCGATCCGCCCCCAGAGCAGTCTCTTCCCGTCAGCGCTCAGCAGGAGGCCGTCCTGCATCTTATACTGCTGGTTTTCCTCTGACAGGACGATCTCCGTCAGCCGATCGTCTCCCCAAAACGTGCCATCCTCGATCAGGGTGACCGTGGACGGGATCGTGATACTGGGGACGCCCGACAGATCTGCAGCGACACACTTGCGAATCACTGTCATCCCCTCCGGCAGGACGACGGGGTGGCTCACATACGAAAGAGCACACTCTCCGATCTCCCGCACCGGGTGCCCATCGATCTCTGCGGGGATATACACCACCTCCGGCTGCTCCGCCCCGCCTAAATCCGCCGGCATATCATAGGCAGTGGCAACGATGGCGGCATACCGGTCCTCCCGGTGGGACCAGTAGAAGTCCCCGGACCGCACCGCGCCGGGGAACTGCTCCCCATAGGGCGTATCCGCCCAGCAGTTGCGGTCCCCGTTCTCCTCCATCCAGGCGGCCAAACGGCCCTCGACATCGCGGTCACAGGTCCAGCTGCCCTCCGCCGCCTGGGCCGGGACAGACAGCAGGCACAGCAGCGCCAGCAGCATAGGAACGATTCGATACCTCATCAGACCCCCCCTCTTTCGTCTATCATCCTGATAAAAGCCGCAAGATCCCCAGGGCGCTCTCATTTGGGCGCTCTGGGGATCTGTACTTCCGGCATCAGCTCCTGGCTGACCACCTCCAGCATCTCCTCCAGCTTGGCGCACTCCTCCGGGGAGAACCGCGCCAGGATCCGGTCCATGACCTCCGCCATGTAGGAGGTGCTGATGTTGTAGTAGTCGATATACTTCTGGGTCACCTCCAGGTGATACTCCCGCCGGTCCCGCTCCGAGCGGATCTTGCGGATGTAGCCCTTTTCCACCAGGCTGTTGACCTTGTAGGCGGCGTTGGGGGTGGAGATGCACATAAAGGTAGCGAACTCGTTGACCGTGGGACTGCCCAGGGCTTGGATGCTCTCCACGCAGAAGGTCTCCATGGTGGTCAGGCTGGCCTCCCGGCTCTGGAAGCGCCGGAAGATCTCCTGGTAGAAGTGCAGCTTGAACTTGGTATACACGGTGAAAAAAGCGTCCTTCAGCATGGCCGGGCCCCCTCCCTAGTTTCTGTCAGTATAACAGCTTTTCAGGAAAAAGGCAATGGCTCACTGGACGGCAAAGGTCAGCTCCGCCGTGCAGGCGATCTGACCGTCCACCTCGGCGGTGCAGGTCCCGATGCCCACCGGCCCCCGGCGCTTCGTCAGCTCACAGTGGAGCCGCAGCACGTCGCCGGGGACAACCTTCCGCTTGAACCGGGCGTTCTTCACCCCGCCGAACAGCACCAGCTTGCCCTTGTCCTCCGGCACAGTCAAAATAGCCACCGCGCCCACCTGGGCCAAGGCCTCCAGGATCAGCACCCCGGGCATCACATGCTCCTGGGGGAAGTGGCCGCAGAAGAACTGCTCGTTGACGCTGACGCACTTGATCCCCGTGGCCTCCACCCCAGGGGTGCAGTTCTCGATTCGGTCCACCAGGGCAAAGGGGTAGCGGTGGGGCAGGATCTCCGCGATCTGGTCAGAGTTCAGTTTCATACCATCAGCCCTCCCATCTCTTCAGCAGGATGCTGGCGTTGTGCCCTCCGAACCCCAGGGAGTTGGAGAGGGCGTAGCCCAGGGGGACCTCCCGGCCCACATTGGGCACCACGTCCAGATCGCAGGCCGCATCGGGGACCTGGTAGTTGATCGTGGCCGGGGCGAATCCGTCCCGGAGGGCCAGGGCGGTGAACACCGCCTCCACGGCCCCCGCCGCCCCCAGCATATGGCCGGTCATGGACTTGGTGGAGCTGACCAGCAGCTCCTTGGCGTGGTCCCCGAACACCGTCTTGATCGCGGCGGTCTCCCCGGAGTCGTTGAGGGGGGTGGAGGTGCCGTGGGCGTTGATATAGTCCACCTGCTCCGGCGCCACGCCGCCGTCCGCCAGGGCCGCCGCCATGGCCTTGGCCCCGCCGCTGCCGTCAGGGCGGGGAGCGGTCATGTGGTAGGCGTCACAGGTGACGCCATAGCCCAGGATCTCCCCGTAGATCGCCGCGCCCCTGGACAGGGCGTGGCCCAGCTCCTCCAGCAGCAGGGCCCCCGCGCCCTCGCCCATGACGAAGCCGCTGCGCTCCTTATCGAAGGGGATGGAGGCCCGGGCGGGGTCTGTGGCGGTACTGAGGGCCTTCATGGTGGTGAAGCCCCCCACCGACAAGGGGGTGATGCTGGCCTCCGCCCCGCCGCAGAGCATACAGTCGGCGTAGCCGTCCCGGATATACCGGAAGGCGTCGCCTACGGCGTTGGTGCCGCCGGCGCAGGCGGTCACCGGGCAGGAGCACATCCCCCGGAACCCGGCGTGGATGGCGATCTGCCCCGCGGCCATGTTGCAGATGGCCGTGGGCACATAGAAGGGGGACACCTTGTCCCAGCCCCGCTCCGCTCCCTTCAGGCACTCGGTCTCGGTGATGGCCTGACCGCCGATGCCGCTGGACAGGATCACGCCGCACCGGTCCAGGTCCATACCCTCCGCCGGAAGACCGGCCAGGGCCTCCTTGGCGGCGGCCAGGGCGAACTGGGTGAAGCGCCCCATGTGCTTGGCCTCCTGGGGCGTGAAGTAGTTGGCGGGGTCAAAGCCCCGGACCTCTGCCGCCAGGGTCACCTTCCGGCCGGTGGTGTCGTAGTGGGTGATGGGGCCAATGCCGCACTTCCCCGCCCGGACCGCCTGCCAGCTCTCCGCCGCCGTAAGGCCCAGGGGCGTGACGGCCCCCAGGCCGGTGATCACAACTCGTCTCTTGCTCATTCGCTCCCTCGTCTTTCTTCTAAAGGGGACAAAAAGCCCCCGCCGTGTGCTTGACAAAGCGGGGGGCCTCCGGTATAATGGAAACAGATAGGGGCGCCTTGACGGTCAGCCCTTACATGTCAGAATAGTGGACTATGCTGACTGCTCGTGCTACCGGGCAGTCAGCACACTTTTGGGGCTATGTAGGTCATCACCGCGAGGGTGGTGAACAAACATACCAGGAACCGCAGGATATGTGTCCTGCGCCTCTGTCCCATCCGCATCACCCCCTTTCGCAAGGGAGTGGCTGGCCGCCTTTTCCGGCATCCTTCTCAGCCTCCTGCCGGAGGCTCATCCAGTATACCACGGGTCGCCCCGTTCTGTCAATTTTCGCCGTCCATCTGGGACGGCTGTTTTTTTACATGGCCATGCCGCCGTCTACGCACAGGACCTGGCCGGTGATATAGCCGTTCCCCGCAAGAAAGGCCACCGCACGGGCCACGTCCTCCGCCGTCCCCAGCTTCCCCAGGGGGATCGCGGGCAGGAGGGCCTCCCGGGCCTTCTCCGGCATGGCGGCGGTCATATCTGTCTCGATAAAGCCGGGGGCCACGGCGTTGACCGTGATGCCCCGGCCCGCCAGCTCCTTGGCGGCGGACTTGGTCATGCCGATCACGCCGGCCTTGCTGGCGGCGTAGTTGACCTGACCGGCGTTGCCCCGGAGGCCCACCACAGAGCTGAGGTTCACGATCCGCCCAAAGCGCTGCTTCACCATCTGCCGGCTCACCGCCTTCATGCAGAGGAAGGTCCCCTTCAGGTTGGCGGCGATGACCCAATCGAAGTCTGCCTCCTTCATGCTCATCAGAAGGCCGTCCCGGGTGATGCCGGCGTTGTTGACCAGGATGTCGATCCGGCCAAAGGCCGACAGGGCCGCCTCCATCAAGGCGCCCACCTGTCCGGCGTCGGACACATCGCAGCGCACCGCCAAGGCACTGGCCCCCAGGGCCTCGCAGGCTCCCTTCGTCTCCTGGGCGGCCTCCTCGTTCCCGGCATAGCAGAGGACGATATTGGCCCCGCCCCTCGCCAGCTCCAAACACACCGCCCGGCCGATGCCCCGGCTGCCGCCGGTGACGACAGCGGTCTGTCCTTGAAACTCCATGGTCATTTCTCCTCTCCCAGCGCCGCCAGCCACGCCGGCAGGCGCTCCACATCTGCCGCGGTCTCCACGGCGCACACCGGCACCTCCGGCGCGGTCTTGCGGACGAAGCCGCTGAGGACCTTCCCCGGTCCGATCTCGATGATGCCGTCCAGGCCCAGCGCCGCCATGGCGCGGATGCAGTCCTCCATATAGACGCTGCTCTGGACCTGCCGGACCAGCAGATCCGCGATCGCATCGCCCTCCTGCCGGGGCCCGCCCAGGCAGTTGAACAGGACCGGGATCTCCGGCGCATGGAAGGTGACGGTCTGGAAGTAGTCCGCCAGCTCCCGGCCGGCGGGGGCCATCAGAGACGTGTGGAAGGGGCCGCTGGTCCGCAGGGGCATACAGCGCTTGGCCCCCCGCTCCTTGGCCAGGGCAACGGCGGTCTCCACGGCGGAGCGCTCCCCGCCGATGACCAGCTGGCCGGGGCAGTTGTAGTTGGCGATGACCACGGTCCCCTTAGCGGACGCCTCCCGGCACACCGCCTCCAGAGGCTCCCGCCCCAGGCCCAGGACCGCTATCATAGCGCTCTCCACGCCCGCCGCGGCCCGCTCCATCGCCGCGCCCCGGAAGGCCACGGTGCGGATCGCCGTCTGGCCGTCCAGGACGCCGGCGGCGTGGAGGGCGGCATACTCCCCCAGGCTCAGTCCCGCCGCCGCCGCGGGGACGATGCCCCGCTCCCGGAGGACCGCCGTCAGGCCAACGGCGAAGGCCACCATGCAGGGCTGGGTATAGCGGGTCTGGTCCAGCTGGCCCAGGGGGTCGGTAAAAGCAGTGCTTTTCAGGTCGAAGTCCAAGTCCGCCTGGTCAAAGACTTCCCGGAAGGCCGGGAACGCCTCATATAGATCGGTGCCCATGCCGGGGTGCTGGCTCCCCTGGCCAGCGTATAGGAACCCAAGTCTCACTGGGCCTCCCTCCATTCTGTCATGATCTGTTCGATCTGCTCCTTCACCGTGGAGAGGGCATTGACCCTTCCCACGTTGGCCCCGCAGAAGAAGAGGCCGTTCTCCCAGTCCCCCTCCGCCGCCGCGATCAGGGCGTTGGAGATGCAGTAGGGGGTGGTGGATACGTCACAGGGGACCAGGCACCGGCGGCAGGACCGGGGCCGGGGCTGCTCCCCCGCCTGGACCCGTTGGATCAGGGGACTGCGGAGGGCCCGCCCCGGCATCCCCACCGGGCTCTGGACGATGGTCACGTCCTCCTCCCCGGCGGCCACGATGGCCTGCTTGAAGCCCAGGCTGGCGTCGCACTCCGCCGTGGCGATGAACCGGGTGGCGAACTGGGCTCCGGCGGCCCCGGCCTTCATATACCGGGCCATCTCCGCCCCACCGCTCACCCCGCCGGCCACGAAGACCGGGATATCCCGGCCATATGCCTCCCGGTAAGGGGCCAGGGCCGCCAGTACCTCCGCCAGCAGCTCGCCCAGGGGCCGGGGCTGGCCCACCTGGGCCTCTCTCGCCTCCTCCGGGGAAAAGCCCAGATGGCCCCCGGCCAGGGGGCCCTCCAGGACGACGAAGTCCGGTACCCGCCCATAGCGCTTGTCCCACAGGCGGCAGATAAGGGCCGCGGCCCGGCCGCTGCTGACGATGGGGGCCAGGGCGGCATCGCTCTCCAGCACCCCGGCGGCGATGGCGGGCAGGTCCTTGGGCAGGCCCGCCCCGCAGACGATGGCGTCCGCCCCGGCCTCCAGGGCCGTTCGGACGCTGTCCGCGTACTGACGGGTGGCCACCATGGCGTTCACCGCCACCAGGCCCCGGCCGTTGGCCGTCTCCTTGGCCCGGCGGACCTGCCGGGCCAGGGCCCGGAGATCGGCTCCGTCCGGGTCCCGGGCGAAGTCCGGCTCCCGATAGCCGCACAGGGCGGTGGAGATGGTCCCCATGCCGCCGCAGGCGGCCACCGCCCCGGCCAGGCCGTCCAGGCTGACGCCTACGCCCATGCCCCCCTGTAGGATGGGCAGGGGGAGGGCCTTCCTCCTGATCGTCACCGCCATCTCTGCCGGGACGCCTCCAGCACGTCCATCCCCTCCTGCCAGAGGCCCTGGAGGATGTCCGCCACAGGGCGGATCTCCCGGAGCATACCGGCCACCTGGCCGCACATCACGCTGCCGGTGTCCACGTCGCCCTCTACCACGGCCCGGCGCAGGCCGCCCAGAGTCACCTTCTCCAGCTCCTCCAGGGTAGCCCCCCGCTTCTCCAGGGCCAGGTACTCCCGGGCCATCTTGTTCTTCAGCACCCGGACCGGCCCGCCGATAGACCGGCCTGTGACGGTGGTATCGCTGTCCTTGGCCCGCAGCAGGGCCTGCTTGTAATTCTCATGGATGGGACACTCCTGGCTGACCAGCAGGCAGGTGCCGATCTGGACGCCGCAGGCCCCCAGGCTCAGGGCCGCCGCCAGCTGGCGGCCATCGGCGATGCCCCCGGCGGCGATCACCGGTATGTCCACGGTATCGATCACCTGGGGCACCAGGGCCATGGTGGTCATCTCCCCCACATGGCCGCCGGATTCCGTGCCCTCGGCGATGACGGCGTCCACACCGGAGCGCTCCAAGCGCTTGGCCAGCACCGCCGCCGCCACCACGGGGATCACCTTGATGCCAACGTCCTTCCAGGCGGGGACGTACTGCCCCGGATTGCCCGCCCCGGTGGTGACCACGGCCACCCGCTCCTCCGTGATCACCTGGGCCAGCTCCCCGGCGATGGGGTTCATCAGCATCAGGTTCACGCCAAAGGGCTTATCCGTCCGCTCCCGGCAGATGCGGATCTGCTCCCGGAGCTGGTCCGCCGTGCGCATACCGCCGGCGGCGATGATGCCCAGGGCGCCGGCATTGGAGCAGGCGGCGGCAAAGGCGCCGTCGGCGATGTTGGCCATGCCGCCCTGGATGATGGGGAGCTCGGTCCCCAGCAGCTCGTTCAGTTTCTTCATATACTGTTCTCCCTAACAAGTTCCTACCAGGGCCCCGCCCCAGGTCAGCCCGCCGCCAAAGCCCACTAGCAGCATCCGTGTCCCGGCTGGCAGTTTCCCCTCCTCGGCCAGCTCGCTGAGAAGGATGGGGATGCTGGCGGCGGAGGTATTGCCATAGCGCCGGATGTTGGTCCGGTACTTCTCCGGGGGGATGTGGTACTTTTTGGCGGCTAGGTCGATGATGCGGGCGTTGGCCTGGTGGAACACGAAAAAGTCCACGTCCTCCGCCGTGATCCCATGGCGCTCCAGCACCCGGTCGATGCACCAGGGCACCGCCTCCAGGGCAAATTTGAAGACCTTCTGCCCCTCCATGGTGAGATAGGTGTCCGGCTGGCCGGGGCCGGGGCAGCGGAGGTAGGTGTCGTTGCCGGCGCAGCCTAGGACCGCGCCGATGGAGGGCCACTCCGCCCGGTGTTCCACCGCCGCCGCCCCGGCGCCGTCGCCGAAGAGGATGCAGGTGGACCGGTCGGTCCAGTCGATGACCCGGCTGAACAGGTCGCAGCCGATCACCAGGCCGAACCGCCGGGGAGCGGCGGCCAGCAGGCACTCCGCCGTGTGGAGGGCATAGAGGAAGCCGGTGCAGGCGGCGTTGATGTCCAGGCACACCGTGTCATAGGGCAGGCCCAGGGCCCTCTGGACCATGCAGGCGGCACTGGGGATCAGGGTGTCCGCCGTCATGGTGGCCACCAGGCAGACCCCGACCTGGTCCGGCGTCAGCCCCGCCCGGTCCAGGGCGGTCCGGGCGGCGGCGGCGCAGAGGCCGCTGTGACTCTCCGTGCCGGCGATCCGCCGCTCCCGGATGCCGGTGCGCCCGGCGATCCACTCGTCGCTGGTGTCCACCCGGCGGCTGAGGTCCTCGTTGGTCAGGACCTGGGCCGGCAGGGCCCGGCCTGTGCCCCGTATCTTGATGCCGTTCATACCTTTTCTCCCATGCGTCTGAATTTTTGATACCGGCGCTCCACCAGAGCGCTCCCCTTCTCCTTGGCAAGGGAGAGCAGCTGGCGGCGCAGGGCCTCGTCCACCTGCCGGAGGGCGGCGGCCTGGGCCAGATGGGCCCCGCCGGCGGGCTCCGGGACGATCTCGTCGATCACCCCCAGCTCCAAAAGCTCCGGCGCGGTCAGCTTCATCAGGCCGCTGGCCTCCTCCCACCGCTTGGCGTCCTTCCACAGGATGGAGGCGAAGCCCTCGGGGGAGAGGATGGCATAGATGGCGTTCTCCAGCATCAGCACCCGGTCGGCCACTGCCAGGGCCAGGGCCCCGCCGCTGTTGCCCTCCCCAGTGATGATGGTGACGATGGGGACCCGCAGCCGGCTCATCTCCAAAAGGCTCCGGGCGATGGCCTCCCCCTGGCCCCGCTCCTCTGCCTCCAGGCCGGGATAGGCCCCGCCGGTGTCCACGAAGGTGACGATCGGGCGGCGGAACTTCTCCGCCTGGCGCATCAGCCGCTGGGCCTTCCGGTAGCCCTCCGGGTCCGGCATCCCGAAGCGGCAGGTCAGGTTCTCCTCCAAGGTCTTGCCCTTTCGGGTGCCGATCACGGTGACAGGACGGCCATGGAAGAGGGCTATGCCCCCCAGGATGGAGGCGTCCTCCCCCATGAGCCGGTCGCCCCGCTGCTCGAAGAAGTCGGTGAACAGGGCATCGATATAGTCGGATATATTGGGCCGCTGGGGGTGGCGGGCGATGGCCACCCGCCCGGCAGCGGCGATCTTATCGCTCATGACGCGCCCCCCTTTCTATGGAGACGCAGCAGCCGGGCCAGGGTGTCCCGCAGCGCGTCCCGGGGGACCACCGCGTCCACGAAGCCGTGCTCCTGCTGGAACTCGGCCCGCTGGAAGCCCTCCGGCAGCGTTTCGCCGATGGTCTGCTGGATGACCCGGGGACCGGCAAAGCCGATCAGCGCCCCCGGCTCGGCCAGGATGATATCGCCCAAGGAGGCGAAGCTGGCGGTGACGCCGCCGGTGGTGGGGTCGGTGAGGACGGAGATGTAGAGCAGGCCCCGCTCATCGAACCGGCCCAGGGCCGCGGCGGTCTTGGCCATCTGCATCAGGGAGAGGATCCCTTCCTGCATCCTGGCCCCTCCGCTGGCGGAAAAGACGATCAGGGGCAGGCGATTCTTCTCCGCGTATTCGATCGTTTTGGTCAGCTTCTCCCCTACCACGCTGCTCATGGACCCCAGCAGGAACCGGCCATCCAGCACGCTCACCACGCACTTTTGCCCATCGATGGTCCCCAGGGCGGAGACCAGGGCCTCCCGGAGGCCGGTCCGGCGCTGGGCCTCCGCCAGCTTCTCCCAGTAGCCGGGGAAGGACAGGGGGTCCTGGGCGCCCAGGTCGGGGTACAGCTCCCGGAAGGAGCCGTGATCCAAAGTGATCCCCAGCCGGTAGTAGGCCCCCACGGGGAAGTGGTGGCCGCAGGGGCAGACCGAGAGGGGCAGGGCCTGCTGGTCCCTGACCTGGCCGCACTGGGGACAGGTCACCGCCCGGTCCGGGGGAACGTAGCGGTCCCGCAGGGCCTTCATGGCCAGCAGGCGGGACCGGCGCTTGGCAAAGATATCGCTCATGTGGCCTCCTCACTCTCCGCGGCACGCTTGGAGAAATCCAACAGCTCCGGGAGATAGGTATCCAGGCAGTCGGTGGCGCAGCCGCCCCGGACGAAGGCGGCGTGGTACATCAGCTGGTAGCACAGCTCCGCCGTGGTAGGGAAGCCCTCCAGGGCCAGCTCCTCCAGGCACCGGCGCATCTTGCGAATAGCCTCTAAGCGGGTGGAGGCGTGGGTGAGGACCTTGGCGGCCAGGGAGTCGTAGTAGGGGGGCATGGCGCAGCCGCTGAAGAGGGCAGTGTCCACCCGCACCCCCGGTCCGCCGGGGAGATGGAGGAAGCGCACCTGTCCGGGACAGGGGCGGAAATCCGCCGCCGGGTCCTCGGCGTTGACGCGGCACTCGATGGCGTGGCCGGTCCAGCGGATGTCCTCTTGCCGCAGCTCCAAGGGCAGGCCGGAGGCGATGCGCAGCTGCTGGCGGATCAGGTCCACGCCGGTGATCAGCTCGGTGACGCCATGCTCCACCTGGATCCGGGTGTTCATCTCCATGAAGTAGAAATGCTCCCCGTCCGGGTCCAAAAGGAACTCCACGGTCCCGGCGCTCTCATAGCCCACGGCCCGGGCGGCCCGGACCGCCGCCTCCCCCATGGCCTGCCGGACCTGGGGGCTGAGGCCCCAGGCCGGGGCCTCCTCCACCAGCTTCTGGCTGCGGCGCTGGAGGGAGCAGTCCCGGTCCCCCAGATGGATGACGTTCCCAAAGCGGTCCGCCAGGATCTGCACCTCGATGTGCCGGGGATGGAGGACCAGCTTCTCCAGATACATCTCGTCGTCTCCGAAGCAGGCCCGGGCCTCCGCCTGGGCCTCCGCCAGCAGGGCCGGCAGTTCCTCCGCCCTCTGGCAGCGGCGGATGCCCCGGCCCCCGCCGCCGGCGCTGGCCTTCAGCATCACCGGGTAGCCCACCCGCTCCGCCGCGGCCAGGGCCTCCGATACGTCCCGGACCGGTCCGTTGGAGCCGGGGGTCACTGGCACGCCGGCGGCCCGCATACGCTCCTTGGCGGCGGACTTGGCCCCGGCGGCCCGGATCGTGTCCCCGCTGGGACCGATGAAGGTCACTCCCGCCTGGGCGCAGGCGTCGGCAAAGTCCGCGTTCTCCGATAAAAAACCATAGCCAGGGTGGAGCCCGTCACAGCCGGTAGCCAGGGCGGCGGACAGCAGGGCCCTCTGGTCCAGGTAGCTCTCCGACGCTTTGGCCGGACCGATACACACCGCCTGGGTGGCCAGCTGGACATGGAGGGCGTCCCGGTCCGCCTGGGAGTAGGCAGCCACCGTCTCCACCCCCGCCTCCCGGCAGGAGCGTAAGATCCGCAGGGCGATCTCTCCCCGGTTGGCGATCAAGACCCGCTTCAGCATGGCGTATAGCGGAGGAGAGGATCGCCGAAGGCCACCAGCTCCCCGTCGGTCTTCAGGACCGCATCGATGACGCAGTCACAGGGGGCCAGGACCTCGTTCATCATCTTCATGGCCTCGATCAGGCACAGCGTCTGCCCCTTAGACACCCGGGCCCCCGGTGTGACGAAGGGGGGCTGGTCCGGGGCGGGAGCGGCGTAGAAGGTGCCCACCAAGGGGGCGTCCACCGTCCTGTCCGCCGCTTCCTCCTTGGCCGGGGCGCTCGCTGCCGCCGGGGCCGCCGGGATGGCCGCCGTGCCGGCAGCGCCCCGTCCCAGCTCCAGGGAGAACCCCGGCCTGGACAGCTTCAGGGTCTGGAGGGAGCTGCGCTCAAAGCGGTCCATCAGTTCAAAAAGTTCCGAATCGGTCATGTGGATCTCTCCTCTCAGCGGGCCGGGGTCCTTACGCCCCGTGGGCGGCCAGATAGTCCTTCACATCTCCCACGGTCTTTAGGGTGGGCAGGGCGTCGTCCTCCACGGTGACGCCGGTGGCCTCTTCGATGGCCATTGCCAGCTCCACCAGGGTCAGGGAATCGGTCCCCAGGTCCTCGATCAGGCGGGCCTCGTCGGTCACCTTCTCGATGTCACAGGTCAGGGTCTCGGCGATCACGCCGCGTACTTTCTCGAAATCCATAGTCGGTCTCCTTATGATCATAAAAATTATTTAGCTAAATTTTTTTAACTAAATATTGTGAGGTTATTATAGCCGCCCAAAAGGCCCCCGTCAAGCGGAAGTTTGCTCGATCTCTCGGACATTTGACCGCCCAGATCGGACGATCTGCCCAGAAATGGGCCCGATCGGCTGGGGCAGGCGCAAAAAAGGCCGGCCAGCTGATGACAGCTGGCCGGCCCCGAATCGGGTCGGTACTTTTGATTTTATAAGGTCTCCAGGAACCGGTGGAGGTGGTCCCTGTTGGGCAGGACGGCGCAGTGCTCCAGACCACAGGTGAACACCAGGCCCACCTCCCGGCGGAGGATCTCCGCGGCGTTCTCGGGGGTGAAGGTGTGGCGGGCCAGCAGCTCCCTGGCCCAGGGGGCGTGCTTGGCGGTCAGCTCATCGGCCTCCAGGTCGCCGCCGGTCAGGAGGACCTCCTCCAGCCGGGCCAGCTCGGCCTTCAGCCGGCTGGGCAGCACCGCCAGGCCCATGACCTCGATCAGGCCGATGTTCTCCCGCTTGATGTGGTGGATCTCCTGATGGGGATGGTAGACCCCCAGGGGATACTCATCGGTGGTCAGGTTGTTCCGCAGCACCAGGTCCAGCTCGTAGTCCGTCCCCCGGCGGCGGGCGATGGGGGTGATGGCGTTGTGAGGCTCGCCGTTCGTCTCAGCAAAGATGTTGGCTTCGGCGTCGGTGTAGGCCAGCCAGCGCTCCAGGATGTGGTCCGCCAGGTCCAGGAGGGCCGCTTTGTCGCCGCAACGCAGGCGCAGCACCGTCATGGGCCAGCGGACGATGGACACCGCCACGTCCTCATGGCCCGGCACCGTCAAGGTCTCCAGGGCCTCCGCCCGCTCCATAGGGAAGGTGTAGCGCCCGCCCTGGAAGTGGTCGTGGGTCAGGATGGACCCGCCCACCACCGGCAGGGCCGCGTTGCTCCCCACGAAGTAGTGGGGGAACTGGGTGACGAAGTCCAGCAGCTTGCGGAAGGTATGGCCGTCCACCCGCATGGGGGTGTGGCACTTGTTCAGAAGGATGCAGTGTTCGTTGTAGTAGACATAGGGGGAGTACTGGAGGAAGGACTCGTCCCCATCCAGGACCAGGGGGATCATCCGGTGGTTCTGGCGGGCGGGGTGGTCCATCCGGCCGGCGTAGCCCTCGTTGGTGTAGCACAGCTGGCAGGCGGGGTAGGCGGCGGACTGTTGCTTCAGGGCCCCGGCAATGGCCCGGGGGTCCTTCTCCGGCTTGGAGAGGTTGATGGTGATATCCAGGGCGCCGTACTCTGTGTCCACGGTCCACTTCATATCCCGGGCGATCCGGTCCCGGCGGATGTAGTTGGTGTCGCCGGAGAAGGTATAGTACCAGTCCATGGCGGCCTGGGGGCTCTCCTGGTACTTCGCCCGGAAGGTCTGGATGACCTGGCTGGGCCGGGGGGTCAGCACGCCCATGAGGGCCGTGTCGAACAGGTCCCGGCTGACGTTGTCGTCGTGGACCAGCCCGGCGGAGACAGCATATTCCGTCAGAGCGGAGAGGACAGCGGGCAGATCGACCGGTCCCTCCACGGCGGGGCCCTCGGTGTAGTCGCTCTTGTCCAGCAGGGCCAGCAGGGCGTTCCGGGCCCAGATGGCGTCGCTCGCCTCGATCAGGTGCTTTTGCAGGCCATAGGCCACCAGGCGGTCAATGTTCCGGTCCATATCGTCCCCTCCTCAAGAGATCAAAGTCAGCGCCCCCACCGGGCGGAAGGTGAGCACATGGCAGGCCCCGTCCCCAAAGACCCGGTCGATGCCGGCCCGGAAGCTCTCCAGCAGATCCAGGGGCACGAAGGCCTGGACCGTGCCGGCAAAGCCGCCGCCGTGGACCCGGCAGGCCCCCCGGCCCTGGAGCAACCGCTCGGCCAGGGCCAGCACCAGCACCACCGCCTGCTCCCGGGGCTTCCGGTAGGTGCAGACGTTTTGCAGGTGGCGGAAGGAGCTGAGGCCCGACTGGCGGACCAGGGCCAGGAAAGCATCGAAGTCGCCCCGCTCCAGGGCGGTGCGCTCCTGGTCCACGATGGCGTCGTCGTCAAAGAAGTGGATGGCCCGGAGGATGGCCCGGTCACCGCAGGTCTGGCGCAGCTCCGGGAGGCGGGCATAGAAATCGGCGGGGTCCACCTGGGAAAGGACCTCCTTGCCCATGGCCGCGGCCACGGCCCGCATCTCCTGGGGGACGGCGGCATAGTCGTCGGTCAGGTCGGCGTGGCTGGCCCTGGAGTCGATGATGCACAGGGCATAGCCCGCCGCGTCCAGGTCCACCTTCACCTGCCGGACCACCGGATGGGCCTCATCCTGGAAGTCGATGGAGATGACGCCGCCGGTGGCGCAGCCCATCTGGTCCATCAGGCCGCTGGGTTTGCCGTAAAAGACGTTCTCCGCGTACTGGCCCATCTGGGCGTTCTCCGTGGGAGTGACCACGCCGCCGCAGAAGAGGTGGTTGAAGATCTCCCCCACCAGCACCTCAAAGGCGGCGGAGGAACTGAGGCCGCTGCCGGCCAGGACCTCGGTGGTGGTATAAGCGTCGAAGCCCCCCAGGGTGAACCCCCGCTCCGTGAGGCGGGCGGCCACGCCCCGAACCAGGGCCGTAGCGTCACCGTATTCCGACTTCCGGGGCGCCAGGTCGTGGAGGTCCACCTCGATGGCCGGCTGGCCCTCGGACTGGAGGCGGACGATGTAGTTGCCGGTGGGATGGACGCAGGCGATGGTGTCCAGGCTGATGCTGGCGGTGAGCACATGGCCTCTCTGGTGGTCGGTGTGGTTGCCCCCCAGCTCGGTGCGTCCGGCGGCGGAGCAGAGGATGATGGGGGTGTCGTCCCCCGCGCCAAAATGGGCCTGGAAGGCGTCCAGCAGCTTCAACAGCCGCGCCTCCCCATGCGCCACGGCCCGGCCATAGGCGGGCCGGAGCTGGTCCCGGCAGGTCCCGTTTTGGAGCCCCTCTCGAATGGTGCGCAGTGCTTGCATGATAAGATCCCCCTTGATCCCAGCGTTTTTTGGTACTTTTTCACAGTGTACCACAGATCGAGCCGTTCCGCAAGATGCGTTTTGGGGGACGGGCTGGACTTTTTATGCAAGGAGGTAGAAGAAATACCAGTCCGGCACCAGGCAGACGGGCCGCTCCAGCATAAAGAACTGGGCCTCCCCCTCCTCCCAGGTGAGGGCGAAGGTACTGCCGGCCAGGTCGTAGTAGGACGTGCCCTCCTGCTGGGCGAAGGGGGCCGCCCCCAGGACCTGGAGGTAGTCCAGATAGGCCAAAAAGTCCTCCTGGGACACCTCCGACACAGAGATCGCGCACCCATCGGCCCCCCGGGGGATCTCCTCCCGCTCGCCGGGGATGGTCCGGGAACCGTCATCGTTGGTCCAGTAGTAGTAGCACGCCGCCCGCTGGGAGTCATACCAGGCCGGGCAGGGCAGGACCAGGGGCAGCTCCGAGATCTCCGCCACGTTCTCCCGGACCTCGCTCCAGTCGCCGGAGGCAGCGGCGTCCCGATACATATCCAAGCTGGCCTGGGTGCGGCCGTTCAGCGCCGCCGCCTGGCCCCGGAGGGCCTCGATCTCGTCCAGGGCGCCGCTGGCGGTCTCCAGGGCCTGGTCCTTATCCCCCACCCAGCCGTCCCAGGCGGCGAAGAGCAGGGGGCAGTTCTCCTCGATGAAGCTGTAGAACTTCTCAGTCTGGGCCGGATCATCGATCTCCAGCAGCAGGTAGTTAGTGGCCATGGCCAGATAGCGCAGATGGCAGGCGGCCAGCGCGTCATAGAGGGCCGCCTCCTCCTGGAGGGCAGCGGCCTCCCGGCGGGTGAACACGGCGCTTTGCAGCCCGGTCTCCAGCAGGGCGCACCTGGTCAGCTCCGCCTGCTTATCCTGGGCGAAGCCCCCGATCTCCGGCTGGACGAAGGAGAGGTCCCGGCCGCTGTCCAGGCAGGCGAGGTAGTCCTGGTCCGTCAGAGTCCCTTCCGGCTTCTCCCGCTGGGCGATGTACTGCTGGGCGGTGTGGAGGGCCATCCTGGCCCGGAGCAGATGGTCCCAGTCGGCACTCTCGCCGAAGTCTTGGATGTAGCTGGCGGCCCACTGCATATCGCCGTACAGGTTCTCACAGGCGAAGAGGTAGTCGAACCAGTCGGAGAGGATGCGCTGGGTCAGCTCCTCCGGCAGCGCCTCCCGCTCCTCCTGTTTCTCCTGCTCCTGCCCGCCGCATCCGATCAGCAGGACGGCGGTCAGGGCCAGCAGCAGCGCCAGCAGTCTCTTTTGCAGCATGGTCCCCTTCATCGCTCTCCCTCCTTCATAGCCACGGCAGCCCGCAGGTAGGCGCTGAGGCTGTCCAGCAGGGCCTCCTCCAGCTCGTGGGAGAAGTGGAGCCTCTGCCGGACGGGGGCCGGCGCGGGCCGGCTGGGCTGGAAGCGCATCCCCAGCAGGCGGAGGCAGAGCCCCCGGCTCTCCAGGGCGTCCTCCGCCAGACGGAGGATGGCCGCCTGGGTCTTGGGCTGCTCCAGCACCGAGAGGACGACCCGCTCACTGGTCCCCGGCATGGCCCCCGCCAGGGCGGCGGCGTGGTCCACGCCCTTTTTTGCGATGCGCTGGGCCATGGGCTTCCCGATGTAGCCCCGCAGAAGGTGGTCCGCCGTCCGGGCGGCCTTCTCCCGGACCGTCTCACTGTGGAGGATGGTCTTGTAGTCCACCTGGATGCCGGAGAGGGAGAGGAACATCTCCTCCCCCTCCGGCGTGAGGGCCGTGCCGCCCAACTGGAGGCCCTGGCCCACCTTGTCCTTGGCCAGCACATGGTTCAGGGCCTTCGTCAGGTCCGGGCCGAAAGCTCCGGCCAGGCTGCACAGCAGCTCCCGCTTCTGCCCCTCCGGCAGCGGGGCCAGCAGCGCCGTCAGCACCGGCGTGGAGGCGTTCCCCACCTTTTGCAGCAGGCGGACCAGGTAGTTCTCTGTCTCCATGGACTGGCACTTATCGCACACCATGGGGAACAGGGCCTGGAAGCTGCGCATATAGTCGATCTCACCGATGGCGATGACCGCGTCGATCATAGTCTCCCGTCCTTTCCCGTTTTCCCTAGCATACCACAGTTCCCGGCCAATGAAAAGGGGTCAGGCCTTATTCTTCTTATAGGCGCTGGCAGCCTCCTTTACAGCCGCCTTCATGTCGATGCCGCCGGTCTCCTGCCGCAGGATCCGCTGGATGTCCGCCTCGCTCATGTGCTCGATGGACTTGCCGCTCTTGGCGATCTTGGTCACCATCTTGATGTAGAGGATACCGGCCAAGTAGACATAGCAGAAGCTGGTGAGGCCCATGATGCCCGCCGCGCCGATGGTGCCCAGGCCGGGGATGAAGGAGAGGACCGTGCCCACCACCAGGGCCGCCGCCACGGAGCCGGCCAGGTCCGCTACGATAGCGGAGGCCAGGCTCTTCAGCAGTCCCTTGCCCAGGCGGATGCCCAGCATGTTGCCCAGGTTCACATACATGGTGACGATGGCCCCCACGGCGACCGCCGCCGCCGCTGTGCTGCCGGCCCCCGGCAGGGCTCCGGCCAGAGCCGCCGCCCCGGCGGCGGTGGCCGCATGGCCGATCACGGCTCTGACCACATCATCGGCCTGGTTGTAGTAGGCCTTCAGCTCGTTGGCCGCGAGATACAGCAATGCGCTTCCATTCATGGTGTTACCTCCTATTATCTCTCCTGTGTGTTTAGTAGGTGTGCCTGATAGGTGTGTTTCCCTCTTGACAAGTATAGGATAGCACAGCCCCCTGCCCCCTGTTGCGAAGCGTTTCCGCCGGTCCCGGTCAGAGGACCTTGACGATCTCCTCCGTCCGCCGGTCCAGCTCCTCCGTGGGCATGGCGTCCGCCGGGGCGTCCAACCCCTGGGCCTGGCGGCAGGCCGCGCTCTGGGCGAACAGGTCCAGGGCCGCGATGCGCTTGGGGGTCAGGGGATGGCTGGAGCCGTACTCCCCCAGCCGCCGCAGCACGCCCTTGTCCAAAAAGCGCCGGCTGCTCTCCATATAGCCCTCGATGTCCAGCTCCTCTGCCGGGACCAGGGCGCTCTCCAGCTGCAAGAGGGTCCTCTTGGCCGTCTCCACGCTGCCGCAGCAGAGGAAGCCGGCCCGGTCGGCGGTGATCTCCGAGCGGCGGGACCAGGCGTTGAGGGGGTAAGCCAAGGACTGGCTGATCAGGGGCCCCGCCAGGGGGAGCAGCTGGCTGAGGCTGCCCAGGGCGTTGGCGGCGGTGTGGTAGATCACATGGCCCATGGCGATGTGGCCGCACTCGTGGCCGATCACGAAGCGCATGGCGTCCTCCTTCATGATCTTCACCATCAGGCTGGTGATGGCGATATAGGGCTCCTCGTCGCTGCCGAAGGTGACGGCGTTGATGCCGGGGAGGTGGTTGGTGACCACCACATAGGGCCGGCGGATCTCCAGCCGCTCCACACAGCTGTCCACGATTCGGTCCAGGGCGGCGTAGTTCTTGGCGTTGACCGGGACGCTGGCCGCCAGCATCTGCCCCATGGCCGTATCGGCGCTGAAGTCCACCAGGGCCCGGAACATCCCGTTGACCGCCGGAGTGTCCAGCAGCTTCACCAGGCGGGAGTCCACCGGGTGGCTGTAGATGCTGGACAGGCTGTTCTGCCGCCCGCCCTCCAGGGCCCAGAGGACCCGGCGGGCCGTCTCCTCCAGGCTCCGCTCTCCCTCCGCCAGGGCCAGCAGCCGCTCCACGGTCTCCCGGCTGGGCGTCTCGCCCGCCGGCACCAGCCGGCACACCAGGCGCGTTAACCGCTCCCCCTCCCGCTCCGCGCCGTGGGCGGCCAGCAGCGCCGCCAGCAGGCCCACCCGCCATGTCACGGTCCGAAGGGTCCTCTCCGCTGACGCCCGGTCCTGCAGGCCGTCCTGGCCCCGGAGGGCCAGGGCGCCCCACCGCTGGACGGCGTCCGCCGGCAGGGAGCGGCCATAGCCCCGCCAGATCTGCCCGGCCAGCTCCTCCAGCTCGCCGGCCCTGGCCCCGGGGGCCAGGATGCGGCGGACGCAGGCGGCGATCATGGGATAGATATCGGTCCGTTTCATGGGAGCATCCTCCTTATGTCTTGTTGTCTCTCGCTGCTTTTCTGTCTCCGCCGTCAGGACGCCAGGGCGTCCAGGATGCGGTCCATCTTCTGCTCAAAGCTCTCCACGCTGTCCCCCTCCACGGTCAGCAGCAGCTTCTCCACCAGGGAGGCGGAGGGCTTTTTGAAGAGGAAGGACTCCCGCTGAGGGAACAGCTCCCGGATCAGGCGCACCGCCGAGAGGACGTTGTGGAGGTCGATCTCCTCCCCTCTGGCGGAGAGCATCCCGAAGAGGATCCCCAGCCGCCAGGTCATGGCCTTGGCGCAGATCATATTGGCCGGCAGGCCGAAGAGGGGGATGTTGCCCACCACCTTGTCCAACACCATATCCGACAGCAGCTCCTGCTTGCAGCCCTTGAGGACCGGCGCCAAGGAGGCGGCGGTCACCGGGGACCGGTGGTAGGCGGCCCGGATGTCGTTGAGCATGGGGCCGTAGTGGGTGAAGAACACGGCCACGTCCGCCGCCAGGGTGAAGGGGAAGCCCATCAGTCCCGAGAGGCCCTGCATAGCAATGTTGCTGCCCGCCCGCTTCTCGATGATGTCGTAGATCTGTACTTCCTTGCTTGCCATCGTTGTATCCTCCTATATCGTTATCTGTTGTGGTCCGGTGTTTTGTCTGTTGACAGCGTCATGGTACCACGGCCCTTGGCCGGTCCTTGCAGACCGTTTCCGAACAAAAAAAGACCGCCGCCCCCAGGGCAGCGATCTCGCAGATCGGACAGGTCCTATGCTTTACCGGCCGGCGTCCCGGCAGGCCCCCAGGGGGGTGGTGATCGCCAAGCTCTCCCGAAGAGAGGTCCGCTCCCCCTGGAGGCGCCGGAGCTCATCGGACAGCTTATCCGGGCCGGTCTCCTCCGGCAGGTGCCGGTTCTGGACCGGGATGGAGGTAAGGGTGGACTGGTAGCTGACCGCCTCCACAGAGGAGCCGGTGTACCGCCCCGCCTCGTGGGGGGCACAGACCATCCGGTAGAGGATGGCGGCGATGTCGGCATCCATATCGATCAGCTCTGAGAGGGCCTCGGGATAGCTCTCCCCGTAGCGCTGGCGGGCCCGCTCGTCCTCCATCACATAGTGGAGCGTCTCCGCCAGGGCCTCATAGTCCGCCGACCGCTCCCCGGCCAGCTCCAGCAGCATCCGGCACCGCTCCTCGTCCATAGCCTCGCCGGACCAGGGCACCACCTCCCCGGTGGCCAGCATCCGCTCCAGGGCCTCCGCGCCGTAGCCGCCGAAGGCGTCCAGGGACTGGAAGTCCGCCGCGGCCTGGTAGAGCGCCCGCTGGGCCGGGTAGTCCGCCGGGTCCTCCAGGGCGCAGTCCACCAGGGCCCGCAGGGCCTCGTACTGGTGGCCCGCATCCACATAGGCCTTGGCGGCGCAGGTCAGCACCGTGTCGGCGTAGCCGCTGTCATAGGGCGCGGGGCGGATATACCGGGCATACACCGCCGTCCCCGCCAGCACCAGCACCACCAGCGCCGCCGCAGACAGCAGGAGCCGCAGCCGCTGCCACCGCCAGATCCGCCGCCGGACCTCCCGGTCCCGCTCCGCCAGGTAGTCCTCCACGATCTGGTGGCTGAGGCGGTAGCGGCCCTCCTCGTCCCGGACCAGCAGGCCCAGCCGCTTCCAGAGCAGGGCATGGACCATCTGTCCATACCACTCCTCCCCGCCGGCGGCCCCGCCCCGGATCGCCCGGCTGTGGCCGATCCACTGGGGGAAGGCCCGCCGCAGGATCCGGGAGGAGAACAGCCGCCAGCACCGCTCCACCACCGGGAGCAGCTCCCGGTCCGTCAGGGCCCGCTGCCGCCGGGACACTTCCCCGGCGATGGCGGGCAGGACCAGGTCCAGGGCAGCCTCGATCCGCCAGCGCTCCTCCGTGTCCTCCGGCAGGGTGCGCAGCTCCTTGGTCAGCAGGGCGGCAAAGTAGGTCTCCAGCAGCTCCTCCTGGCTCTCCACGGCGATCTGCCGCTCCTCCGCCTGGGCAGACTGGATGAAGATGGACAGCAGCAGGGGCGTCCGCAGCAGCTCCCGCAGCGCCGCCGAATCCGGCGCCAGCAGGCCCCGCTGGGCCAGGCACGCCTCCACCTCCGCCCCGGTCAGCGCCGCCAGCTCCACCCGGGGGAAGGGCAGCGCCGCCTCCTCGGTCCGGGTGGAGACCAGCAGCCCCACCCCCGGCAGACGGGAGAGGGCCAGGATCTCCTCCACCAGAGGCCGGGTCTCGCCGGCGGCCTCGTTGAGGCCGTCCAGCAGCAGCACCAGCACTGGCCGGGGACCCCCGCGGGTCTGCAAGGGGGACGCCAGCAGCTGGTCCAGGGCGTGGCGGGCGTCGGCGAAGCTGCGCTGGTCCCGCTTGAACCGGAGCTCCTCCAGGATGCGGTCATGGATATGATTCGCGTCCCCCTCCCGCCAGCCGAAGAGGGAGATATAGAGGACCGCCGGCTGGGCGGGGGCGTAGGACTGGCCCAGAGCGGCCCGCAAAAGGGCCGTGGTCTTGCCCATGCCGCCGGAGGCGGTGAGCAGGGCGGCAGGGCAGCCGGTGTGGAGCAGCGCCTCCAGCCAAGCCCCGGCGGGGGCGGCTGTGCCGTCCGGCAGGCGCACAGAGGCGGGGAACTGCTCCTCCTCCCGCCGGAGGAAGGCCAGGGAGGGGTTTTCCCGGGCGGCCCGCTCCGCCGTCCGCCGGCCGCTCTCCCAAAGGGCGGCGTGGGTGACCCCCACTCCGTCGATCCGGTCCAGCAGCTCCTGGACCGCCTGGCGCATCTGCTCCACGGTCTGGTAGCGGTTCCTGGGCAGGGTCTGGAGGCCCCGGCGGAGGATCTGCCGGACCATGCCGGCTACCGTAGCCGGCACGTCCCCCAGGTAGGGCGTCACGTCCGGCAGGGCGGGGCGGCTCATCTGGAAGGGGGTCAGGGCCTGACCGGTGAGGCAGCGGTAAAAGACGGCCGTGACCGCGTACAGGTCCGAGGCGGCACTGGGGAGCTGGCCGGTGCGGACCTCTGGGGCGCTGTAGCCGGCCTTGACGCTGGCATAGGGGGCCGGACCGGGACCGGCGAGGTCCCAGACGCTGTTGTAGTCGATCAGCAGCACCCGCTCCCGGTCCCCCTGGCCGGTGAGCAGGATGTTGTCCGGGGCGATGTCCAGATGGAGGAAGCCGCTCTCATGGAAGGCCTCCAGGGCGTCCAGCAGCCCCAGCAGCCGCACCGTCAGCCGCCGCAGCTCCGTTGGGGGCTCCTCCGCCAGGGAGCGGCCCCCGTTGTAGCCCAGGACGGTGTAGAGGGTGCCGTTCAGGGGGTAAGTGTTCAGATTGGCCCCGGTCTGGTCGGGGTAGCGCTCCAGCAGGCGCAGATGGATCTGGTTGCCGTGGGCGAAGCTCTGCTGGTGGAGCGCCCAGGTCTCCTCCCCCTCGGGGGCACGGTGGATCTGGCCATCCTCCCCCCGGAAGATGGCGGCCTTGCGGTGGTAGGGGAACAGTTCCTTCACCAGGACCGTATGGACCTGGCCCTGGCTCAGCAGGTCGGGATAGGTCCCTCTGTATACGATGGCATTGGACCCCCGGCCGATCTCCTCCAGCAGGGTACACGCCATCCCCGGAAAGGCCAGGATCGTTCCTGGCGCCAGCGCTCTGCGGTCATCCATATCGCCTTACACCCACTTCCTTTGGATCTCGCCCCTTTTCGGGGCTGCAAACAGGATACCACAGGGCCCAGCGGGGCTTTGCAGCCGATCTCCGGGCGGCTCCGGCCAAGCGGCGCTCAGGGCTTCGGCTCGTCCTTCGGCTTGACAGGCGGCCGGACCTCCGGCGGGAAGATCTGGCCTAGGAACCGCTGGATCCGTCCGTCGATGAAGATGCTCTCCCGGGCGCACATGCAGTAGAGGACCATCCAGTCGAAGGGGGCCCGGGAGTCCAGGGGGGCGAAGCCGCAGTCTAGGAGCATGGCGTCCAGCCGGGCATACAGGTCCTCGAAGGGCTCCTCCTCCAGGTCCTCCTCCAGATCGTACCAGTCCTGGGCGGCCAGGCTCTCCTTGGTGTCGCCGTCGGTGGCCAGGAACAGGAGGATCAGGGCTTTGCGGGAGACGTCGATCTTCCGGTTGAGCATCTTGGAGAGGGTGGTCTCATCAGGCCAGCTCTGCTGGATGCTCCGCTGGAGGGCGGAGAGGACCAGGTCCTCCGCCGTCTTGTCGTTCTTGGCGGCCTTCTTGATCCGGGGGATGAAGCGCTGGTGGAGGTAGGTGTCGGTGATCTTGCGGACGCTCAGCTGTTTATCCCCTTCGTTCTCGCTCTCCGGGTCGCTGAGCAGGTCCAGGTAGGCCCGGAACAGCTCATAGGCCGTGTTGTGCATGGCCCCCAGCTGGTCCTGGTGCTCCCGCAGGTATTCCTCCAACGCCTCCTCGCTGCCCAGCTGCCGGGCCTCCTGGCGGACCAGGGCCGTATGTGCCTCCGTGCCCTTGCCGCCAGTGAGGAGGCCCTTCTCCTTCATCGTCTCCCAGAGAGCCTGGGCTTTGGGATAGGCAAGGCCCTCCTCCAGGGCGTAGAGGTAGACCAGCTCCCCGGCGTCCCGCCAGTGGAAGCCCTCGCCGCAGGTCCGGTTGAGGAAGGTGCCAGCCTCCTCCACTCCCAGCCCCAGGGCGAAGCAGAGCTGGATGGCCCCCTGCTTGCTGATCGACTGCACGTCCTCCCCCAGCCACATCCGCACCTTCCGCTCCAGGGAGGCCCGGGCCGTCCCCGGCGGGCTGCTGTCCAGGAGGCGCTGGGTGTAGAAGGACTGGAGGGCGCTCTTGTCCTCCGGGGGGAGGCCGGCATACTTAGCCAGGGTCTCCCGGAGGGCGCGGATATGGGCGTCCTCCTGGAGGCGGAGGGCCGCCTGGCGGAGGGTGAGGGTCTGGGAGGCGGCCATCTGATAGAGCAGCTGGGTCCAGCCTGTTTCCTGCATGGTGTGTCCTCCTTTCTCAAGATCAGACCGGTATCAGGCCGCTTTAGCGGCAGGGAGGCGGTCCTCCCACAGGGTAGCGGCCAGGCCCGCCGCCACCAGGGGCAGGCAGGCGCAGATCCCAGGGATGCCCCACAGGCGCACGCTCCCCCAGCCGATGGCCACCCCGGCATGGAACCAGAGCAGCGTGCCGCCGTAGAAGCGGGCCCGGCGCAGGTGGGCGCTGTCCCGGGTCAGGAGATACTCCGTCAGGCCCTCGGCGAACTGGCGGAGGTTGTTGGTGGAAAAGATGGTGGAGGCGTTGTAGCCGGCGGCCAGATAGTAGGCCATCCAGTGGAAGGCGGTGGCGAAGAACATGGGGTACAGGGCCACCAGCGGGTCCACCGTCTCCGGGATCAGGGCCAGCACCGGGCAGAGGAGGGCGTCGATCGCCGCGGCCCAGAGCCGGAAGTCCCGCCCCTGCCGCCGGCACCGGTACCGGGTCAGGGTGGCGGTGACGATCCCCACGGTGTAGCAGGCCAGCACCCCCAGGCGGATCAAAAGCTCCCCCACGCTCCCGTCCAGGCCGGCCACGGCCAGATTGATCAGGTTCCCCGTGGCGGCGGAGCCGGAGTTGCCCCCCCGGAGCATGATGGCGTACACCCCAAAAAAGCCGCCCACCGCCGCCATCGTGTGGTGGGTCAAGGTCTCCCGCTTGTTCCGCTCAGCCGTCATATGTACCACGCTCCTCGTCCAGTTTGCCGATCCCCTCCAACGTGTAGATCGAGATCTCCTTCTCTTTCCCCTTCAAATGGACCTCCCGGTCCAGGGGCGCTGTTTTGGCCCGGCCCGCCAGGGCGTCCACTACCGCCTGGGAGATCAGGATCTCCCCGCCGCGGGCGTTGCTCTCCAAGCGGGAGGCGGTGTTCACCGTGTCGCCGATGGCGGTGTAGTCCATCCGCTGGGGGGAGCCCATGTTGCCCACCACCGCCGGGCCGGTGTGGATGCCGATGCCAAAGGAGATATCCACCTGATACAGCTCCTTCAGCTCCGCCGCCAGGGCCGACGCCCCCTGGACCATCTCCAGGGCCGCCTGGGCGGCCCGCATCACATAGTCCTCCTGGGCCAGCGGCGCGTTCCAGAAGGCCATGGCCGCATCGCCGATGAATTTATCCAGGGTGCCGCCGCTGTGGAGGATGCAGCCGGCGATCAGGGTCAGGTAGCGGTCCAGGATCTCCACCACCCGTTCCGGGTCGTCCCTCAGCTTCTCCGACATGGCGGTGAAGCCCCGCACGTCCACGAACAGCACGGCGATCTCCCGCCGCCGGCCCCCCAGGGCCAGGGCCTCCTCGCCGCCGGCCAAGATCTCGTTGACGATCTCCGGGGCCACATAGCGCTTGAAGCGCCGGGTGACCTCCCAGCGGGCCAGGGCGGCCTGGACGTAGTTGGCGGCCAGACTGCCGGCATAGAGGACGCTCGCCCCCGCCGGGACCCATAGGACATGGAGGACCCAGCCGGCCTGGTAGGCCAGGCGGCACAGGAGCAGCCATCCGGCGCTCACCCCTGCCCATAGGATGGTAGACGGCAAAACGGGCCGCTTCCAGAAGCCTATCAGGCAGGCCAGCAGGAGCAGGAACAGCGCCAGCAACTGCGCCCCGGTCCCGGCCTCCCGCTTGTGCTCCCCTCGCAGGAGGGCCTGGATCACGTTGGCCTGGATCTCCACGCCGTGCATCAGCTGGGCGTGGTCGATGGAGGTGGGGTAGCTGTCCCGGAGGCCCAGGGCGTAGGGGCCGATCAGGACGATCTTCCCGGCGAAGTAGCCCGAATCCAGCTCCCCCGCCAGCAGGTCCGCCACGGAGAAGGACTGGCTGAGGTCCCCCGGCTCCCCGCAGAAGGGGATGTACCAGGACCCCAGGGGCCCGGTCTCCGGCATAGGCGGCGGGGTGAGGCCGTGATAGGTCCAGTAGCGCTCCGCCGCCGCCAGAGCCATGGAGGGGAGGACCGTGCCATCGGGCAGGTCCAGGGACAGGAAGTGGTGGCGGAGGACGCCGTCGGTGTCCAGCATGGCGTTGATATGGCCCAAGCCGGCGGCGGACCGGAGGGCGGGGTAGGGCAGGTCCAGGTCCATGATGGCCCCCCGGACCAGGTCCGGCCCCTTCTCCGTCTCCTGCCAGGCATCGCCGAACACGGCCAGCGCGGCAACGATCACATTGCCATAGCGCTCGGCGGCATCCGCCAGGGCCTGGTCCGCCGCCGGGGCGGTCTCGCCTGTGTACAGCACGTCCACCGCGATCGCGGCGGGGCGGCGGTCCTCCTGGCCGTTCAGGATCTCGATGGCCTGGGCCATCACGTCCCGGCCCCACTGGTCATAGGGGCCGATGGCCTCCAGGGCCCGCTGGTCGATGCCCACCAGGACGACGGCCGGGTCCGCGGCGGACCGGGACTGGTACCAGGCGTCCGAAGCGGCCAGGTCCAGCCGCTCCAGGGCCCCCAGCCCCGCCAGCGCCGTCAGCAGCGCCGCGATGCCCAGCGCCGCCGCCGCTGTTCGTATCCGTCCTCTCATGGCCAGTCCCTCCCTGGGTCGTTCTCTGGCTATTTTAGCACAACTGGCTGGCAAATTGCAATGCGCTGTTTTATGGAATGGTTGACAAATGGGAAGAAAGCGGTTATACTTAAAAATAGAAAGGGCGCTGCCGGTAAGCGGTCAGCCCCCTATGCGTTGGTCAAGAAGTGACCGCAGCTGTTGAGGGCAGGGGCGGTCACTTCTTTTTTGCCTGCATAAAGAGACCGCCCCGGCTCTCCGCCGGGGCGGCGGTATCCGCCCCCTCAGCCGCCTACCAGGATGGCCATATGGGCCAGGGTGGCGCTGTCGTTTTGGAACAGCTCGTCCCGGAGACGGGACCGCTGGGTGGGGTTGTGGATCAGGGACCGGCTCACATGGACCAGGACGTGGAACAGCCGCTCCCGGCGGGCCTCCTTGTCCATGGCGCAGACGGCGGCGAACCGGTAGAAGCTGTAGAGGTTGCACAGGTTGACGTAGCTCTTCCAAAGCTCCTCCGGGGATTTGAGGGAGGGGAAGGACAGGAAGAAGGTGATGGTCACCATCAGGTTTTCCAAGAAATGCTCCGAGCCGCCCAGCAGTGCGGCCAGCTTGGCCTCCGCCGCCTCATAGCGGCCCGCGTTGATCGTCACCCGGCCCAGGTCCAGCCCCTCTATGGCAGACCGGTCGGTCACGGTGGCCAGCAGCTCGCCGGATACGTCCTTTAGGGCGCGGAACTGCCGGATGAGCAGCTGGAGGCCGTTGCTCAGGAACAGCTTTTGATCGCGGGCCAAGCGGGAAAGGTCCAGGGCCGCAGGGTCCCCTAAAAGGGCCGCGCTCTGACATAGCCAGTTGTCCAGGGCCTCCCCATCGTTCCAGTCCAGCTCCCGCAGTTGCTGGGTCAGCAGGCCCAACAGCATCAGCCGCCGGGGCAGCGGCAGGGCACGGGCCTGGAGGGCATCGATCCATAGGGAGCGGATGGCGGCGAAGCGGGTCTCCGCCGGGTTGACCGGATATACGTTCCGGTGCTTATTTTTTGGCAGTGGGTCCTCGATAAAGTCTATGCCCTGCTCCAAGTCCCACAGCAGGGCCAGCACCCCCTCGCAGGAGGGGCTGAGGGAACGTTCCAGAGCGGCGGGCGTATAGACCTCACGCCGGGGGTAGACCCGGCAGACCTTGGGCAGGGTCTCCTCGCCGCACTCCAGCTGGAGACGGCACAGCCCCTCCGGGGTGTGGAAAGCGCAGCGGCCCTCCTCTGTGACTCGGAACTCGGCATACCTTCCGTCATGCTCCCGCTCCCGAAGGCGGCGCATCCCCGCCCGCATCTGGGCCTCTACCTCAGGGCTCTTCGGCGCCCGCTTGATGGCCAGATAGTCCTTTTTACTGAACTCGATCTTCCAGCCATCATCGCAGCAGTTGTCCTGACAGTCTCCCATGATACAGCGGAAATCTTTATAGTAAGCAGGTATTAAGACGGTTTGAATGAGTATCGGGTTTTCAGCCATGGTAACACCTCATTTTAGCAGAAAGCGGGAGCGGGCCGAAGCCCGCCCCCGTTTTGCGTTGGGTAAATAAACTTGCGTATCCCTGGGAATTAGCCCAAGAGCTGGAGCACGCCCTGGGGCACCTGGTTGGCCTGGGCCAGCATAGCCTGGGCGGACTGGACCAGGATGTTATTCTTGACGTAGCTCATCATCTCTTCGGCAACATCGGTGTCGCGGATGGTGGACTCGGCATCGGTGATGTTCTCTGCCATGACGCTCAGGTTGTTGGCGGTGTGCTCCAGACGGTTCTGGTAAGCGCCCAGATCGCCGCGGACGGAGGACACATAGTTGATGGCGTTCTTGATAGTATCGATAGCAGCGGCGGCCTTATCGGCGCTGCCAATATCCAGGCCGTCAACGCCCAGGGCAGTGGTCTTCATGCTGCCGATCTTCACGCCCAGCTGGTTGAAAGCGTCGCTGGTGTCGCCGATCTGGAGGTTCAGAGCCTTGCCGCCCTCAACGCTCTCGGCGGCAGTCAGGTTCTTCTTGGCCTCTTCCACCTTGGCAGTAGCGGCCTTGATGTTCTCGTCCCGGGCGGCGTCAGCGGCGGCTTGTGCCTTCTTGGTGGCCTCGGGATCAACGGTGGAAACGCCGATATAGCTGGCGAAGTTGTCCAGGGTGGACATATCGGTGGTTTCCTTGACCTCGGCCTTCTGCTTCAGGCCGATCTGATCCAGCTTGGCACCAGCGCCGGTCTCGTGAGAGACGGTGAAGGTGGCGTTGTCCTTAGCGGCTTCGGTCAGGCGGCTGAGGGCCAGGTTGCGGGCATCCTGATTGCCGTTTTCGGCGACAGTCTTCAGATCAGAGGCCTTGGTATCGGTCAAATCGATCACGTTGGCCTCGTTCTTGAATTTACTGTCCGCGCCCACGGCGAAGGTGTAGGTGGTGTCACCCAGCTTGACCTTCATACCATCGGTGATGTCCAGGTTGGTGAAGTCCAGAGTGGTGCTGGCCAGCAAATCGGACTTGGCGGGCACACCAGGGATGACGACCTCGGTACCAGCGTTGATGTAACCATTGCCGATACCGATGGTGTAGGCATCCTCGCCCTTCGTTGAAGTAATGGCACCAGCACTTGGCGCGGTGTTGCCGTTGTCTCCAACAGTAGTGCCAGCTCCCGCCGCAGCAGTAATGCTGGTGATAGAGTTACCGCTACCAGTTTCGCCCTTTGTCTTGTCAGTAAAGATAAGATCATTATTGCCAGTACCGCCTGCAGCAGCGGTGAAGTAATCCTTCAGCTTCACTGTCTCACCAGCGGCGTTGGTGGCGGTGGCATTATTCAGCGCAGCGGCCACAGCACTGGCGTTGGCATTGTAAGCCAGTCCCGCTGTTTTGAAGGTCAATGTTTCGCCACCAATCTTAGCCTCAACAGAGTAGACCGTATCGTTGCCATCTTTAGTAGCACTGCCATCGGCATTAGTACCAAGAACACCTGGTGTCACAGTTGCCGTGAAGGTGCCAGCGGTGGCCTTTATGGTGGGGTTGGTCAGCGTAGTTGCATACGCTGCTTCCGCCTTGGTATCATAGTACTTGTTCAGAGAAGTAGTGGGGGTAGCATTCTGGTCATTGAACTCAAAGATCAAGTTGTCGCCCTTGGCGCTGACATTCCAAGCGTAGGTGCCATCGTTAAACACGTTCTTGGCGGTGACGCCAGTCAAAGCGGCAGCAGCGCTACCGACACCGTTCCCAGCGGTATTGCTCTGAATCTTATAGGCGATAGCCGCAGCCAGATCCTTGCTATCCAGCTTGGTGCCCGCCTTGATATCAGCAGCCGCTACGCCTTTCTCATTTTCGAGATAAGCTTTCATGTCCGCTTCGGTGAGGGTGAAATTGCCGCCACCGATAGTCAGCTTCAGGCCGTCAGTAGCAACAACAACGCCATTAGCGTTATTAACACCATCAGTGCCCATGGTGTAGGTGGTGCCGTTCATGCTGACCTGGAAACTGGGCTCCTGGAGCTTGATGGGCTCGGTCTCCAGAATGGTGTTGTTGCCCACATCGGTAGGCGCACCGGCTCCGCCGTTGGAGACCAGGGGCAGCATCATACCCTTGATGTCCTCTGCCTTCAGATCCTTCTGCACGGGGGTAACGGTAACAGGCTCCTTAGCCTTGTCCAGGGCGGCCTGTGCGGCGTCCAGGGCCTTCTGGGCGGTATTGACGCCACGGACCTTGGCATCGGCATCCCAGGTGCCGTCCAGCAGCTTGATGCCGTTAAAGTTAGCAGACTCGGAAATGCGGTTGATCTCCTCGTTCAGCTGGTTGACTTCCTTTTGGAGGGCCTCACGATCGACCTCGTCCTGATAGGTGCCATTGGCGGACTGGGTGGCCAGGTAGTCCATGCGGTTGAGCATGTCCTGGATCTCCTGCATGGCGCCCTCAGCGGTCTTGACCAGGGAGATACCGTCCTTGACGTTCTTCTGGGCAGCGTTCAGGCCGGTGATCTGGGCCCGCATCTTCTCGGAGATCGCCAGACCGGCGGCGTCGTCACCGGCGCGGTTGATCTTGTAACCGGAGCTGAGCTTCTCCAGGTTGCCGGACAGGGCCTTGTTATTGTTGTTGTAGTTGCGGTAGGCGTTCATCGCCATGATATTGTGCTGGATACGCATAGTCGTTCTCTCCTTAGAAAAAAGATTATTGTGCCTTGGCATCTCCTTTGCCGCCGCACATGTTCGCGCCGTCCGCTCCCTGCCGGCCTGGCCATGGCGTCAGGGTGGATCGGACGCAGGGGCACATATCTCGACCGGCTGATCAGACCGGGCAAGACCGCTGGGGGGAGCCTGCCGCCTCTTCGTCCCCGCCTCCTGCGGGGAGGGCCGCGGGCCCTCGCCGGAAAGGGCATCTTCCAGGTTTAGAAGATACCTTTTCCGTACACAACTATCATCGTCCTGTTTTCTCAAAACTTAATGTATTTGCCAAAATTTTTATCAAAAAATATTTTGTCCGAAAATCTATGTATCCCGGACACGCCGGACAGCAAAAAAACTGTAGGGGCTCTCGCCCCTACAGCGCGTCACTCGATCCTGGTCCCGTCCGCCTCGGTGGGCCGTTTCCGCTCCGCCCGGCGGCGGGCGGCGTCCTTGGCCAGCCCCGCCGCGATCTGGGGGTACTCGTTCTCCTGACCGGCGGTCCGCTGGACCTCATAGGTGCCGTACTTGTTGATCACGTCGCTGGGCCCGTCCGGCTGGCCGGGGCAGCGCTGGGTGGGGGGATGCGGCTGCTTTTTTATCTCCATAGTAAGATGAACGCCTCCTTCCGCCCCCCTAGTATGCCCATTTCAACCGGAGGGATACGGCCCCACTGTCGTGCCGGTGTAGTACCAGGTCAGGATCTCCCGGTACCCCTTCCCCTCCTCCGCCATCACATTGGCCCCGTACTGGCTCATGCCCACGCCGTGGCCGTAGCCAGTGGTGGAGAAGAGGATCTGCCCCTCCCCAAAGGAGATGGTGAAGGCGGTACTGCGCAGGCCCAGGAGGGAGCGCAGCTCAGTCCCCTTCACCGTCACGCCCCCGATCTGGAGGCTGGTCACCGTGCCGTTCTCCTCCTGCTGGATGTTGGTGAACCAGTTGGAGGGCTCGCCCCCCAGGCGGGCGTCCGGGTACCGGGCCAGGAGGGCGGTCTTGAAGGCCTCCGGGGTGAACCCGGCCTGGCTGTTGTAGTTCGGCACCTGCCCCGCCCCCTCGGGGGAGGCCACGCTCTTCAAATAGGGCACATCGGAGGCCCAGACCTCCAGGGAGTCCCTCGTCTCCCCGGCGGAAGAGGAGTGGAACACCGTCAGGGCCGGCGCCCCCTGGTACAGCACCGCCTCCCCGTCCGTCTCCGACACAGCGGAACGGACCTTCTCCTCATACTGCAAGGTCATGGCCCCCCACCCCGCCGCCGCGTCCTCCTCGCTCTTGAAGGCCTGGCAGCAGTGGATATCATCGCAGGCGTCGGCCTCCGGGTGGTTGGCGATGGGCCCGTGGGCCGTCTTATAGAGGATGTAGGTCCGCGCCGCCACCGCCTGGGCCTTCAGCGCCTCCTGCTGGAAGGAAGCGGGCATCTCCGCCCGCAGCACCCCCCGGAGGTAGGTCTCCATGGTCATCTCCTCGATTCCCTCCCCCCGCTTGACCCGGAGGACCATCCCGGCATCCGTCCCCGGCTGGGGCCGGGCGTCTCCGGCGGGGGGGAGCAGGGGGGCCTTGTCCCCTCTATCCCCGCTGTCCGCGCTGTCCGGCGGAGCGTCCTCCGGGGGAGCGGCGGCATGGAGCCAGGGGAACAGGAACAGCGACAGTACCAGGCAGAGGGATATGGCAAAGCTTCTGCGCACGGACAGCCCCTCCTCTCAAACTGATATCGTTACTCTATGCGCGGCCTGTCCAAAAAATGATGACAAATCCAAAAGGACGTGCTATACTGTATCGTAGCCATTTAGGGGCTGGGAGCAGCCCCGATCTTTCCCAAGGAAGGAAATGCTTGTCTATGAACGATCGTACACACCTCCTGCCCCCTGCCGCCCTGGGCCTGGGCCTCCTGGGAGCGGTCCTCCGGGCCCTCCAGATGCGCCTGGGCTTCGAGGCGGAGACCGGGCTGGCCCTCCAGGGCAGCTGGATCAACATCCTCTGCGCCCTGTTCCTGGCGGCGGCCATCCTGGCCATGCTGGCCCCCATCTGGTCGCCGCCGGCGGAGAAGCTGTCCTTCACCAGGTGCTTCGCCCCCCTGGAGGGGGTCCTCCCCAGCCTGCTGGTGGCGGGGGCGTTCCTCTTCCTCCTCAGCGGCGGGCTGTACTTCTTCCGCTATATCCAGAGCGGCAAGACGGAGCTGGACCTGGTGCTGGGGGCCTTCGCCGCCTGCCTCACCGGCTCCCAGCTCTACGCCCTGCGCCGCTGGCGGACCGATGGGACGGTGGCCGGGCTGTTCCTGCTGCCGCCGGTGGTGTTCTTCCTATTGAGCCTGGTGGCGGCCTACCTGGCCCACGGCACCTATCCGGTCACCGCCCGCTACGGCATCGAGATCCTGGCCCTGGCCGCCCTGGCCTACGGCTCCTACCAGGTCGCCGCCACCGGCTACGGGCAGGGCGTCTCCCGGGGACTGTGCCGGGGACTGGGGCTGGGCATCGTCCTGGGCTTCACCGCCGCCGCCACGGCGGTGGACCTGGCGGAGTGCCTCACCGCCGCCGCCGGGGCCCTGACCCTGCTGGCCTACGCCCTCTCCCTCCAGGCGCTGTCAGGAGAAGCGCCGGAGGACGACGGCGAGAGCGCCGAAGCGTAAAAATGGAGGGAACGCCTATGGAAAAGAAGTCCAAGGTCCTGCCGGTCTACCTGGCGGCGGCCATCTGGCCTATCTACGCCTGCATCCTGCCCCTGTACCGGCCCTGGCACTTTGCCGTTGCCGGGGCGGTCTCCCTGGTGACGGGACTGATCGGGGCCAGCCTCTGCCAGGAGCCGAAGCCGGCCCCCGATGTCCCGACGCCCCAGACGGAGGCGGAGCAGGCTGCTGAAGATCCCGCGCTGGCGAAGATGCTCACCGACGGGGCCCAGGCCATCACGGAGATGCGCCGGCTCAACGAGCGCATCCAGGACGAGAAGGTCAGCGCCGCCATCGACCAGATGGAGCGGATCAGCGGCAAGATCTTCGCCCAGGTCCAATCGGACCCGGAGAAGCTGCCCCAGATCCGCCGGTTCATGGACTACTACCTCCCCACCACCTTGAAGCTGCTGCGCGCCTATGACGAGATGAGCAGCCAGGGGGTGGCCGGGGAGAACATCTCCGGCACCATGGCCAAGGTGGAGCAGATGCTGGACACCATCGTCACCGCCTTCGCCCGGCAGCTGGACGGCCTCTTTGGCGCGGACGCTATGGACATCTCCACGGATATCTCCGCCATGGAGGCCATGCTGGCCCGGGAGGGCCTGACGGGAGAGCAGCTGACCGCGGAGACTATCAAAAATATGGACGGTACGGATATCAAGTTAGAATGATCAGATCATAAGAGCGGAAAGGAGCTTGCTATGAGACACCACTGGATGATCTACACCACCTTATCCATCGCGGAGGGCTTTCTGGCCGGGGCGAACTTTTACCTGGCGCTGGAGGCAAAGCGGCGCGCCCTCCCCCTGCTCACCGCCGGGGCGTGGATGGCGGCGTCGCTGACCCACGCCTATCTGTCGGCCCAGGAGCAGCAGGCGGAGAAAATGATCATATTGGACGGAGGAGAAGACTATGAGTGACCAAAACAGCATGACCCCTGAGCTGACCCTGACCCCCACTCCCGCTGAGGAGAGCGTGCCCCAGCTGACCCTGGACCCCACCCCCCAGCTGACCTTGGAGACCGCTCCTACCGCCCCTCTGGCGGAGGCGAAGAAGGAGGAGCCGCCGGCAGCAAAGATGGAGGACATCCTGACCCCTGCCGAGCAGAAGGCGGTGGAGGAGTTCAGCCAGAAGATCGACATCCGGGACACCAACATGGTCCTGCAATACGGCGCGGCGGCCCAGAAGAGCGTGGCCGCCTTCTCGGAGAACGCCCTGAACAGCGTGCGGAACAAGGACCTGGGCGAGGTGGGCGAGACGCTGAGCCTGCTGGTGGCCCAGGTGAAGGGCTTCGGTCAGGAGGAGGAGAAGAAGGGGCTCTTCGGCCGGTTCAAGAAGACCTCCACCAAGCTGGAGATCATGAAGGCCCAGTTCTCCACCGCCGAGACCAACGTGAACAAGATCGTCCGGGAGCTGGAGAACCACCAGGTGGTGCTGCTGAAGGACATCGCCATGTTCGACCAGCTCTACGAGCTGAACCTGAAGTACTATAAAGAGCTGACCATGTATATCCTGGCAGGCAAGCGCAAGCTGGAGGTGGTCCGCGCCGGCGAGCTGGAGGAGCTGCGGAAGCGGGCCGAGACCACCGGGGCCCAGGAGGACGCCCAGGCCTATAACGACCTGGCCCAGCTCTGCACCCGGTTCGAGAAGAAGCTCCACGACCTGGAGCTGACCCGGATGGTGTCCATCCAGATGGGCCCCCAGACCCGGATGCTCCAGAATAACGACACCCTCATGGTGGAGAAGATCCAGTCCTCTCTGGTGAACACCATCCCCCTGTGGAAGAGCCAGATGGTCCTGGCCCTGGGGCTGGAGCACTCCCGCCAGGCCACGGCGGCCCAGGCCGCCGTCACCGAGGCCACCAACGAGCTTTTGAAGAAGAACGCCGATATGCTGAAGATGGGCACCATCGAGACCGCCCGGGAGGCCGAGCGGAGCATCATCGATATCGAGACCCTCCAGCACACCAATGAGCAGCTGATCTCCACCCTGGACGAGGTGATCCAGATCCAGAAGGACGGCGCGGCCAAGCGCCGGGAGGCCGAGGCGGTCCTGGGCCGCATCGAGGGCGAGCTGAAGCAGAAGCTGCTGGAGATGCGTGGCTGACGCTCCTTGCCAAGGAGGATGAGTATGGACTTTTTCCGCAAAAAGCCGGTAGCCGTGGCGGTGCTGGTCCTGGCCGTCATCGCCGCCGCGGCGATCGGGCAGATCAGGAAGCCCCCGGACCGCAGCGATACCCCGATCCCCTCCTTCGTCTGCGTGGACGACCGGGCGGGCCTGCTGAACGGCGAGACCGAGCGCTATATCACCAGCATGAACGAGAGCCTGTTCTACCAGTGCGGCGGCATGGTGTTCGCGGCCACGGTGGACTCCACTGGCCGCACCGATATCTTCGACTTTGCGGAGGACCTGGGCGCGCAGTACGGCGTAGGGTCCCAGGAGCGGGATAACGGCATCGTGATCCTGCTGGCGCCGGGCAACGTCTCCGAAAGCGGCCTCCAGGGGGACTACTGCGTGGCCTTGGGGACGGGGCTGGAGCGCTATGAGGACACCTTGAACGATCTGATCTACGAGATGGAGGACGACTTCGCCGCCGGACGGTATGACCGGGCCGTGCGGACCGCCTTCGACGCATACATCCGCTGGTTCGAGGGACACTATGACATCCAGGTCCGGGAGGGCTATCTCCCCCAGGATGCGTATCAGGACACGTCCGCAGGAGGCTCCCCGGTGCTGGGGACTTTGATCGTTTTGCTGGTGATCATCCTGCTGCTGTGGGTGATCTTCGACGGCATCCGCTACAGCAGCTACCGCCGGCGCTACCGGAGCTACCCCGTGCCGCCGGTGATCTACCGCCCTGTCTTTTGGGGACGGCCCCGGCGGCGTCCCCCGCCCCCGCCGCCCCATCACGGACCACCCCCGCCGCCCCGGCCCCCCAGAGGGGGACACAGCTCCCCGCCGGCAGGCAGCGGCAGCTTCCACCAGGGCGGCAGCTTTGGCGGTAGCGGGGCCTCCCGCGGCAGCGGCAGCAGCTTCGGTGGCAGCGGAGCCTCCCGGAGCGGGTCCAGCTCCTCCCGGAGCAGCGGCGGATTCAGCCGCAGCAGCGGGCCCTCCAAGAGCAGCGGAGGCGGATTCAGCCGGGGCGGGAGCTTCGGCGGATCCAGGAGCAGCGGCTCTAGGAGCAGTGGTTCCAGGAGCGGCGCGTCCCGGAGCGGAGGCGCGTCCCGCGGAGGCGGCGGCTCCCGGGGCGGACGGCGCTGACAACGTCCCCCAGCGCGCCGGTCGATCCCAGGCCGGCGCGCCGGGAGCGAAAAAAGTCTGCCGTCTCTCTATTGACACCGCCGGCACAGCTTGGTAATATAGTGGACACATACCACGATGAACGGAAAGAGTACCCCGCAGCGTCCCCGGACAGAGACGGCCCGCCACCGGCTGAGAGCGGACCTGGAGGGCGCGGGGGGAAGGTGCGTCCGGGAGTGGGAGGGGCAATGCCCTCCGGGTGGGCCGCGTTATGGGCCTACATGAGCGAAACAAGAGAGTGGGACCGCACACTGTGCCTCTCTGCCCTATGGGCAGGAGGCGCTTTTTGCTGTAGGAGGCCGTGGGCGGTCCCGATAGGAGGTCTGCTGATGGAGATGACGAAACTGCGGGAGATCGTCCGCACCCTCTATGGCGTTGCTAAGCCCCAGGGCTGTACGGAGGCGGAGATCGACGGCGTGCGGGAAAGATTTGGCGCGCTCCCTGCCGTGGTAGAGGACTTTTGGAGGACCTTTGGCCACACCAAGCGGCTGAACCAGTGTCAGGACGACTGGGTCTTTCCGGGACACTATTCCAAGTGGAAGTGGCTGGAGGAGCATGACGATCTGATTCTGCTCAACGAGAACCAGAGCGTTTTCCAGGCGTGCGTCCAGCGGGCGGATCTGGCCCTCCCCGACCCGCCGGTGTACCTTCTGGAAGGCCCCTCTCCCCGGCTGCTGTCCGCCCCCACAGTCAGCAGTTTCCTGGAGGCAACGCTGCTCTATGAGGCCGTCTTTCAGCTGGAATACAGCCCGGAGGAATTTTTCGAGTTTACCGAGGCAGATCTGGCGGTCATTCGTTCCAGGCTGACCAAGCGGCCCGCGCTCCAGAAAAACTGGTTCGTCACCGAGACCTCCTTTTACAGTGACCGCCCGGACAATTTGCTGGTGGTCATGGATATGGGCGGCGACTATCAGGGCCTCTACGGCGCGAACACCCAGGAGAGCTACGCCGCCCTGATGGAGGTCATGGAGGGGCTGGGGGAACCGATATGATAGGACCGGTAGGATAAGAAGGAGGAACTGCCATGCTGTTTGACCGGATGCACCATGTGGCGATCATCGTTTCAGACTATCAGCGGGCCAAAGCGTTCTATGTGGAGAAGCTGGGCTTTCCCATCCTGCGGGAGAACTTCCGAGAGGACCGGGGCGACTGGAAACTGGACCTACAGTTCGGGGACAGCGAGCTGGAGATCTTCTCCATCCCCGGTGCACCGGAGCGGCCCAGCTGGCCGGAGACCCGGGGACTGCGCCATCTGGCCTTCCGGGTGGACGATATCGAGGCCGCCGTTGCCGAGCTGGCGGCGCGGGGCATCGAGTGTGAGCCCATCCGCATGGACCCCTATACCCAGAGGCGCATGACCTTTTTCCACGACCCGGACGGCCTGCCCTTGGAGCTGCACGAATAAACGAACGAACAACAAGGAGGATATATACCATGTATCTCTATAATTCCGCCACCCACAAGAAAGAGCTGTTCCAGACCCACACCAAGGACCATGTGGAGATGTACACCTGCGGCCCCACGGTCTACCACTTCGCCCACATCGGCAACCTGCGGAGCTACATCATGGAGGACGTGCTGGAGAAGGCCCTGCGGTGGCGGGGGTATGATGTGAATCGGGTGATGAACATCACCGACGTGGGCCACCTCTCCAGCGACGCCGACACCGGCGAGGACAAGATGCTCAAGGGGGCCAAGCGGGAGCATAAGACCGTCCTGGAGATCGCCCAGTTCTACACCGACGCCTTCTTCTCCGACTGCGATAAGCTGAACATCAAGCGCCCTGACGTGGTCCAGCCCGCCACTGGGCTCATCGATGAGTTCATCCGGGTCATCTCCTCCCTGATCGACAAGGGCTATGCCTATGTGGCCGGGGGGAACGTGTACTTCGACACCTCCAAGCTGGAGCGGTACTATATCTTCAACGACCACGACGAGGAGGACCTGGCTGTGGGCGTCCGGGAGGGCGTGGAGGAGGACGAGAACAAGCGGAACAAGAACGATTTCGTCCTCTGGTTCACCAAGAGCAAATTCGAGGACCAGGCTTTGAAGTGGGACTCCCCCTGGGGGGTGGGCTACCCCGGCTGGCACATCGAATGCTCCTGCATCTCCATGAAGTACAACGGGGACTATCTGGACCTCCACTGCGGCGGCGTGGACAACGCTTTCCCCCACCACACCAATGAGATCGCCCAGTCGGAGGCCTACCTGGGCCACCCCTGGTGCCCCCACTGGTTCCATGTCCACCATCTGAACACCAATGCCGGCAAGATGAGCAAGTCCAAGGGGGAGTTCTTGACGGTCTCCCTCCTGGAGGAGAAGGGCTACGACCCCCTGGTCTACCGCCTGTTCTGCCTCCAGAGCCACTACCGCAACGGCCTGGTGTTCTCCTGGGAGAACCTGGACAACGCCAAGGCGGCCTACGACAAGCTGATCAGCCGGATCGCCGCCCTGGACGGCGGGGACGGCGAGGTGGACTGGGAGACGCTGAACGCCTACGCAGACAAGTTCGCCGCCGCCCTGGACAACGACCTGAACACCTCCATGGCGGTGACCTGCGTCTATGACGCCTTGAAAGCCAAGACCAACGGCGCCACCAAGCGGGCCATCCTGGGCACCTTCGACCAGGTGCTGGGGCTGGACCTTTTGAAAAAAGCGGACGAGAAGCGGGCCCAGCAGGCCAAGCAGACCGCCTCCGCCGTCCAGGGGGGCTATACCATCACCGGCGAGGGGGACCCGGCCATCGACGCCCTGGTGATGCAGCGCTACGAGGCCAAAAAGGCCAAGAACTACGCCGAGGCCGACCGCATCCGGGACGAGCTGAAAGCCCAGGGCATCGAGCTCACCGACACCAAGGACGGCGCTGCCTGGCGGCGGGTCTGATGGGCATGATGAGATAACAGGAGACGCACCTTTGAAAAAGCAGTCTAGGACCTTCGCAGACTATCTGGCCCAGGGGCCGGACAGCCGTATGGAGCTGCTGGACGGCGAGGCGGTGATGATGGCCCCACCGGCCCGGATCCATCAAAGGGTCAGCGGCGAGCTGTTCCGCCAGATCGCCAACTTCCTGGAGGGGAAAGCCTGCCAGGTCTACGCCGCCCCCTTTGCCGTGCGTCTTTTCGAGGAGGACGGCGATGGGCCGGAGGACGTGGACACCGTGGTAGAGCCGGATATCTCCGTCATCTGCGATGAGCGCAAGCTGGACCAGCACGGCTGCAAGGGCGCGCCGGACCTGGTGATGGAGATCCTCTCCCCCTCCACCATGCGCCACGACCGTTTGGTCAAGTGGAAGCTCTACCAGCGGGCTGGGGTGCGGGAGTATTGGATCGTCAGCCCCAAGGAGCGGACTGTGCAGGTCTTTCTCTTGCAGGGCGGCCTGCTGTGCCCCCATGAGGTCTATGGGGAGGGGGACATCGCCAAGGTCAACGTCCTGGAGGGCTGCTTTATCGAGCTGGGCAAAGTCTTTGCGGAGTAACGTACAGATCTGGGGATATCTGCTGTCACTTGGAGCGGGGATATGGGGAATATCATCTCACTGGATGCGGCTGGCAGGCACTTTGCCATGAGCAACGGCCTGACGAGCGTTTTGATCGATGTGCTGGGACTGAGCGGGACCCGTCTCGCAAAGACCGATACCGAAAAGCGTATGATCGTCTGGCTGCTGGAAAAGGACCAGAGCGCCGCCGGCGGCGGCACGGTAGGCTTTGATATCTGCGAGATGCCCTGGAACGATAGGGGCTTTGATGATATGAAACGCTTTTGGCTGTGTGTCATCGAGGCGGCCAAAAGGCGGACCGGATGGGAGCTTCTGGACTATCCGCCTAATGAGGCGCTTTTGTTCCCCTGTCTGGACCGGTTCCATGAACTGATCTCCATGGCAGAGCCGGATATCATCGATCACGGCGCTGTCGAGAGCTGGCTGTGCGACACCAGGGAGGACCCGGACGATCCGATTCTATGCGGCTATCCCCAATGCCCAAAGCACCATGTGTTTTTGACGGTATTCGGCTGTCATCTATGCAACGGTCAGAGCTGACCACTCATGCTGTGAAATAAAGCCATATGGGAACGCAAAGGGCCGGGACGATCATGTCCCGGCCCTTCTGCCTGCCGCCGTCCAGGGACTTATCTCTCGCGCCCCAGAGGCATATGCGCCTATCACAAAAATGCGGCCCTGCTCCAGAAAACATTGGTCAACTTCCCAGGCAAAAGGGCTTGACAATTTCTGGGATCGTAGTATGATAAAGGAGCAAACAGATTTTTAGGCAAACTAAAAATTATTTAGGAGGTAGACTTCTATGAGACCCCCCATCAAATGGGCCATTAACCATATGCCCGCCAGCCGGGACGAGCATCTGCCGATCATGTCCCTCTCCAACATCGCCAGGGCCCGCTTCTTCCACAGCAGCTTCCCCCAGTACGCGCCTACGCCCCTGGCGGACCTGTCGGGGATGGCCAAGTACCTGGGGCTGGAGGGCCTGTATGTGAAGAACGAGGCCCACCGCTTCGGGCTCAACGCCTTCAAGGTGCTGGGCGGCTCCTTCGCCATGGCCCGCTACATCGCCAAGGCCACCGGCCGCGATGTGTCGGAGATGACCTACGACTACCTGACCAGCGCCGCCTTCCAAAAGGAGTTCGGCCACGCCACCTTCTTCACCGCCACCGACGGCAACCACGGCCGGGGCGTGGCCTGGGCGGCCAACCGGCTGGGGCAGAAGGCCGTGGTCCATATGCCCAAGGGCAGCAGCCAGAGCCGGTTCGACAACATCGTCAAGGAGGGGGCTCAGGTGACCATCGAGGACGTGAACTATGACGAGTGCGTCCGCATGGCCGCCAAAGAGGCCGCCGGGACCCGCCACGGCGTGGTGATCCAGGACACCGCCTGGCCCGGCTACGAGGAGATCCCCACCTGGATCATGCAGGGCTACGGCACCATGGCCAGCGAGGCGGCAGACCAGCTCCGCCAGCTGGAGGTCAACCGCCCCAGCCATATCTTCATCCAGGCCGGCGTGGGCAGCCTGGCCGGAGCGGTGGTGGGCTACTTCACCAACCTCTTCCCCGCCGATCCCCCCAAGTTCATCGTGATGGAGGCCCAGGCGGCGGACTGCCTCTACCAGGGGGCCCTGGCCGGGGACGGCGAGCCCCGGAAGGTGGAAGGGGACCTGACCACCATCATGGCGGGCCTGGCCTGCGGCGAGCCCAACATCATCGCCTGGGACATCCTGCGCAACCACGTCTCCGCCTTCGTCTCCTGCCCCGACTGGGTCAGCGCCCGAGGGATGCGGATGCTGGGGGTGCCGGTCAAGGGCGATCCCACCATCATCTCCGGGGAATCCGGGGCCGTAGGGATGGGCCTGCTGGCCGCCCTGATGGAGGACGACACCTACAAGGAGCTGCGGGAGGCCCTGGGCCTGGACCGGTTCAGCCAGGTGCTGCTGTTCTCCACCGAGGGCAACACCGATCCCTTGAAGTTCCGCAAGGTCCTCTGGGACGGAGAGTACGCCACCGTATAAGGATCCGGCGGACGAGCCGCCGCGCCAGTGTATCCCCGGCGCGGCGGCTTTTGGCTGCTACATGCAGCGGCAGCGGGATAGTCATTTTCGATTGACATCTGGGAAAAACAGTGTACAATAAGAGACACGAAGGGCCCGCTGGCCTGACGGGCGCTCTGTGCTGTTCCTATGATCGTTTCCCGTTGTTTTTGTTCGGAGGTCGTATATGAAAAAGATCTGGATCCTGGCAGCCGCCGTATGTCTCTGTTTCATGCTCGCCGCCGTAGGCGGACAGCAACTCTATGAGGATGATATCATCCCCCTGGGGGAGGGCTTCCACATCGTCACCTTCTCTGCCGACGGACAGGCCACCCTCAAACGAGCCACCCGGGAGGAAGTCATCGCCGCAGGCTTCGAGCTGCCCCCGTGCGATGACCCCATCCTGCTGGGCGAGGGAGTCCACGTCTACCCTCTCTCCATTTTCTGACAGTATTCTAAATGAGACGATCAGGCCGCCGCGCTGGCCCCTACCGGCGCGGCGGCCTGCCTATCATGACCGCAGGCCGGAAAGGAGGCCCTTACCATGAGCGACCTATTGACATTTGCCACCAGAGAGGACTTCCGGCAGTGGCTGCGGGCCAACTGCCAGTCCAGCCCCGGCGTCTGGCTCCTGTTCGGCAAGACCGGCGGGCCTACCTCGATGCCAAGACCGACGCCGGACGGGCGAAGCGCTTTGCCTGGCTGGTGGACCGGCTCGATAAGAATTTGAAGCCGATGTGACCCGGACGGCCACCGGCATACCGGTTGCGTTTCCCGGCGGCCTGTGCTATCATAGGGGACATCTTATATCTTCTATCAGGAGGTGCCCCATGTCCTTCACTCTGCCTGTCTACCACGCCCCCCAATTCGACACGCCCCTCTTCCAGGCGGCACCGGACGCCCGGCTGGCCCCCGCCCCCCAGGACGGTGTAGCGCCGGCGGGCTACCACGCCACCACCATCTTCCCTGAATACTTCAAGACCGACGGTGCATGGCTGCTGGCGGAGGAGAGCCGTATGGACTGCGTAGCGGTCCTGCGGGAGGGGAAGATCGCCGTGGTAGAGTTCCGCAATCTGAAAGCCGGCGACCTGGTGGTGCTGGGCCGCACGGAGGACGGCTCTGAGGGCATCTATGTCCATGCCGGCGGCTTCGAGAGCGCCGGCGGCGAGCGGGAGACCTTCGCCTTCCGCCAGGGCCGCTCCCGGGAGACGGCCTACTCCGTGGACTACGACTCCATCTACGACCTGCTCCGCTACGAGCGGGACCACGGCACCATCGCCTGGGTCTTAGGTCCCGCCTGTGCCTTCGACTCCGACGCCCGCAACGCCTTCGCCGCCCTGGTCCGGGCCGGGTTCGTCCATGTCCTCCTGGCGGGCAACGCCTTGGCCACCCACGACCTGGAGGCCGGCTACCTCCGTACCGCCCTGGGCCAGGATATCTACACCCAGGTGAGCCAGCCCAACGGCCACTACAACCATATCGACACCATCAACGCCATCCGCACCTGCGGCTCCACCACCGCCTTTATCGACAGCGGCGCGGTGAAGGACGGCATCATCTATGAGTGCGTCAAGCACCAGGTCCCCTATGTGCTGGTGGGCTCCGTCCGGGACGACGGGCCCCTGCCGGAGGTCTACGGCAACGTCTACGAGGGCCAGGACGCCATGCGGGAGCAGATCCGAAAGGCCACCACCGTCATCTGCATGGCCTCCACCCTCCACACCGTGGCCACCGGCAACATGACCCCCTCCTACCGTCTGGTGGACGGTACCGTCCGGCCTGTGTACTTCTACTCGGTGGACATCTCGGAATTTGCCGTCAACAAGCTCCGGGACCGGGGCAGTCTGTCGGTGCGGACCATCGTCACCAACGTCCAGGACTTCATCGTCAACGTGTGCAAGGGCGTCGCGCCGGAGGCGTGAGCCCAGCACGGCAAAAAACATACAGGCCCCGCGCTTCTCCCTTGGGATGGGAAGCGCGGGGCCTCTTATTTTGGACGATAGGGCTCGTCAGTCCTCCCCGATGTACCGGAACCGGGGCACCGTCTCCCCGTCCCGCTCCACCGTCTCGGCCCACATGGCCGCGGGACGGACCCACAGCCCGCCCTCGCCGTAGAGTGCCCGGTAGACCACCAATTCCTCCATGGTCTCCGAGTGCCGGGCCACCCCCAGCACCTGGTACTCCTTCCCCTTGAAATGGCGGTAGCGGCCGCATCTGATCTCCATGATCTATCCCCTCTCTCAAGCCCGCTTGAACATCTTCTCCAGCTCGTACTTCGTCAGCCGGACCGCCACAGGCCGTCCGTGGGGGCAGCAGCGGACCTCCCCCAGCCGGACCTTCTCCAGCAGCACCAGCAGCTCCCGCTCATCGCTGTGCCAGCCGCCCTTGATGGCGGACTTGCAGGCCATGGTGTGGAGCATGGCGTCCCGGGCGGCGGCGGGGTCGGCGGTGCCTCCGGTGCGCAGGCGCTCCGCCAGCATCTCCAGCGTCTCCCGCAGCTGGCCCTCCCCAATATCGGAGGGGACCTCCCGTACCAGCAGCGTGCCGTCCCCGAAGTCCTCCGCGGCAAAGCCGAACTCCGCCAGCAGCGGCAGCTCCGCCAGCAGGGCGGCGGCGTCCTCCGGGGGCAGGTCTATGGCGGCGGGGGCCAGCAGGGCCTGCCGCATGGGCGGCTCCGGGTCCGCCTTCAGCCGGTCGAAGTTGATCCGCTCATGGGCGGCGTGCTTGTCGATCAGCCAGACGTCCTCCCCGTCCTCCGCGATGATATAGGTCCGCAGCACCTCCCCCACCAGCCGCCAGGGCCGCGGCGGCTCCGCCAGCATCGCCAGCTGCTCCGGCTCCCGGACCGGCGGCGCAGCCTCCGGCGGGGCCTCCGATGGAAGATCTTGGGGCAGGACCTTAGGCGGGACCTCCGATGGGAGATCCGGGACCTTGGGCAGGACCTCTGACGGACGTTCCTGCGGCGGGACCGCCGGCGGCGCGTCCTTCACGGCGGGGCCCTGGACCTTTGGCATCAGCGCCTCCCAGCTCCGCATAGGGGGGACCTGCCGGGGGGGCTTCGGGTCGATGATGCGGGCGCTGTCCCGGGCGGTCCCCCGCCGGTCGGGCAGCTCCGCAGTGTCCGGGGACACCTGCAAGCTGTAGCCCCGGTCCTTCTGGGCGCAGCCCGCCCGGTACTGCTCCGCCGTCATGGTCTGGTAGAACCCCTTCTGGGGCACGCTCCGGGCCGTAGGGGCCGCCTTAGGGGCCGGGGACTGGCCGGGGCGAAGGGCGCTGAGGGCGTCCTCCACCGTGTGGTGGACCAGGGAGAAGATGGGCCGCTCGTTCAGGAACTTCACCACCGTCTTGGCCGGATGGACGTTCACGTCCACCTGGTCCACCGGCACCGCCAGATGGAGGACGCAGCCGGGGAACCGCCCCTTCAGCAGCTGGTTCCGGTACGCCTCCTCCAGGGCCGCGGTCAGCAGCGGGCTCTTGATCAGCCGGCCATTGACGAAAAAGATCTGCATCCCCCTAGTGCCCCGGCCCGCCACGGGCTCCGTCACATAGCCGGAGAGTTTGAGCCCCTCGGAGGCCCCCTCCACCTGGGTCAGCGCCAGGGCAAAGTCCCGGCCCAGGGCGGCGTAGACCGCCGCGTGGAGGTCCCCCGAGCCGGGGGTGTTCATCTGCTCCTGGCCGTCCCGCAGGAACCGGAAGGCGATATCCGGGCGGCTCAGGGCCATATGCTGCATCAAGCCCCCGACAGCGGCGGACTCCGCGCTGTCCTTCTTCATGAATTTCAGCCGGGCGGGGGTGTTGTAGAACAGGTCCCGGACGATCATGGTGGTACCGGCGGGACACCCCACCGCCTCCGCCCCGCCGGGGAGGCCCCCCTCCAGGGACAGCGCCGTGCCGGCGGTATCCGCCGCCCGGCGGGTCATGACCTCCATCCGGCTCACCGCGGAGATCGCCGCCAAGGCCTCCCCCCGGAAGCCCAGGGTGCCGATAGCCCCCAAGTCCTCCGCCCTCCGCAGCTTACTGGTGGCGTGGCGCAGGAAGGCCGTGGGCACGTCCTCCGGCGCGATGCCAGCGCCGTTGTCCGTGACCCGGATATAGGCCATGCCGCCCCGCTGGATCTCCACGGTCACCGCTTTGGCCCCGGCGTCGATGGCGTTCTCCGCCAGCTCCTTGACCACGCTGGCCGGCCGCTCCACCACCTCGCCGGCGGCGATCAGATCCGCGATATGGGAGGGAAGCTGTAGGATCGTAGACATAGTGCCTCCTTTTCGCCTGCCGCAAGAGGGAGCGCCCCTCAGGCCAGGGCGTTCACGGTGATATGGACCAGGACCGGCGTCCAGATGGTCCCGGTCTTGTCGTAGGACCAGGCCAGCACCGCCGAGACCGTCAAGTATTGCAGCACCAGCGCCACCCCCGGCAGGCCGCCCCCCTCCAGCAGCAGCCGGCCTATATACAGGGCCGTGTACAGCAGGCAGGACGCCCCGTAGGCCATCACCCGGTCCCTCCCCCGGAGCAGGCCGAACACATACCCCCGGAACAGCAGCTCCTCCACGATGGGCATCAGCACCACCATCACCAGCAGGGACTCCTGGGGGGCCTTGGCGGTCTGGGCCGTGATGATGGTGTCGCTCAAATTCACCTTCGCCCCCAGGACCACCTCGAAGAAACGGAACAGCAGCTCATTCAGCCCATAGAACAGCACCAGCGACAGTCCCGCCGCCGCGATCGTCTGGCTGAGGGCCGCCCAGAGGTACTGGGTGGCCGTCACCAGCAGCCGGCAGAAGATCCCCGCCGCCAGCAGGAGCAGCACCCAGTAGACGATCTGCTCCCGGAGGAGGGCGGGGACCGCCGTCCCCAGCAGGTAGGCCGCCTGGTCGAACAGCTTGTCCGACAGGAACGGCAAAAACAGCAGGTACACGCACAGCAGGACGCCGCCTGCCATCATCTCAAAGTCTGTCAGATAGGCGCTCGCCGCCCGTTTCTTGGCCATATGGGTCCTCCAACCAGTCTCTATCGAACGCAGTCTATCAGGCTGCGGTAAAAGTCCTTATCAAAGCAGCTTCTGCTTCAGCTCATACAGGAACGACAGCGCCTCGAAGGGGCTCATGGTGTCCGGGTGGCTCTCCCGCAGACGCCGCAGGACCTCTCCCTCGTTCACGCTCCCCAGCTCCAGCTGGTCCGGCGCCTCTGCCGGCGCCGGCGGCGGCGCGCCCACGGGGGACTCCAGCTCCTTTAGGATCGCCCTGGCCCGGCGGACCACCCCCTCCGGCAGTCCCGCCAGCTTGGCTACCTCGATGCCGTAGCTCTTATCCGCCCCGCCGGGGATGATCTTCCGCAGAAAGACGATCTCCTCTCCACGGGCCTTGATGGCGATGTTGTAGTTGGTGACCCCCGGCAGCTCCCGCTCCACCTGGGTCAGCTCGTGGTAGTGGGTGGCGAAGAGGGTCTTGGCCCCCAGCTTTTTGGCGCAGTGCTCCAGCACCGCCCGGGCGATGGACATCCCGTCAAAGGTACTGGTGCCCCGGCCGATCTCGTCCAGGATCAGCAGGCTCCGCCGGGTGGCGCTGCGGAGGATCTCGCTGACCTCCGTCATCTCCACCATAAAGGTAGACTGGCCCGCCCCCAGGTCGTCGCTGGCCCCGATCCGGGTGAAGATCCGGTCCACCACCCCGATATGGGCCGAGGCCGCCGGTACGAAGCTGCCCAGCTGGGCCATCAGCACGATCAGCGCCACCTGGCGCATATAGGTGGACTTGCCCGCCATATTGGGCCCGGTGATGATGGCCACCCGGTGTTCCCGCTCCCCCATGTAGGTATCGTTGGGCACGAAGAGGGACCCGGTCAGCATCCGCTCCACCACCGGGTGCCGCCCATCGTGGATCTCGATGGTGCCGCCGCTGTTCACCGTGGGCCGACAGTAGTGATAGCGCACCGCCACGGAGGCGAAGGCGCACAGCACATCCAAAGCCGCCGCCGCCTGGGCCGAGGTCTTGACCTGGTGGGCGCACCGGGCCGCCTCCTCCCGGAGGCGGGTGAAGATCTGGTACTCCAGCTGGCTCAGCTTGTCCCCGGCGGTGAGGATCGTCTCCTCCAGCTCCTTCAGCTCCTGGGTGATGAAGCGCTCGCAGTTGGCCAGGGTCTGCTTGCGGATGTAGGTCTCCGGCACCAGGTCGTAATAGGACTTGGAGACCTCTATGTAGTAGCCAAAGACCTTGTTGTAGCCCACCTTCAGGCTCTTGATGCCGGTCTTTTCCTTCTCCCGTGCCTCCACGGCGGCGATCATGCCCTTGCCGTTGCGGAGGATGTCCCGGAGGCGGTCCACCTCGCCATCGAAGCCATCCCGGATGATGCCGCCCTCCCGGATGGTCAGGGGCGCGTCCGGCTCGATGGCCCGGTCGATCTCCTCCCGCAGGCCGGTCAGGTCGTCCAGCTCCCCCGCCAGGGTCTGGAGATAGGCGGCGGGGAGGGGGGCCGCCTGGGCCCGGAGGGCGGGCAGGACCTGTAATCCCTCCGCCAGGGCCCGCATATCCCGGCCGTTGGCCGTGCCGTAGGACACCCGGCCGATCAGCCGCTCCAGGTCCGGCACCTGCCGCAGGGCCACGATCAGCTCCTCCCTGGCCACGGTGTCCGCCACCAGGGCCGCCACGGCCTCCTGCCGCCGCCCGATCGCCGCGGGGGAGCAGAGGGGCTGCTCCAGCCAGGCGCGCAGCAGGCGGTGGCCCATGGCCGTTTTAGCCCGGTCCAGCACCCAGAGCAGGCTCCCCCGCTTCTCGCCGCCCCGAAAGGTCTCCGTCAGCTCCAGGGTCCGCCGGGCCGTCAGGTCCAGCTCCATATGCTCCCCCTCGGTCTCGATGGGGCCCAGATGGCCCAGGTCCGCCTTCTGGGTCTCCCGGAGGTAGGCGGCCAGGCCGCCGGCGGCCTGGCCCATGAGCTGCCGGGCCGGGCTGTCCGGGATAGCGCCGTCGGAAAGGCCCATCTCCCGGAGGGTCCTTGCCGCGGTGGTGGGGGAAAAGCGCTTGTCCCCGGCGTCCTCACAGCGGCAGTCCAGCCGCTCGGTCAGATACCCCCGCAGCTCCCCGCAGCCCCAGGCGCTCCGGCTGAGCAGGGTCTCCCTGGGAGGGCAGGCCCCCAGCTGGTTGAGCAGATGGGGCAGGTAGTCCCCCTCCAGGTAGGCAGAGGTGACGAACTGGCCCGTGGAGATATCGCACCGGGCCAGGGCCGCCCCCCGGCTGTCCATATAGACCGCGCAGATATAGTTGTTGCACTGCTCGTCCAGCATGGAGCTCTCCATCAAGGTGCCGGGGGTCACCACCCGGATGATGTCCCGCTTCACCAGCCCCTTAGCCTGGGCCGGGTCCTCGGTCTGTTCGCAGATGGCCACCTTGTAGCCCTTGGCGATCAGCCGGGAGATATACGCCTCGCTGGAGTGGTAGGGCACCCCGCACATGGGCACCTGCTCCTCCTCCGGCTTGTTCCGGTCCCGGGTGGTCAGGGTCAGATCCAGCTCCCCCGATACCAGCCGGGCGTCGTCGTTGAACATCTCATAGAAATCCCCCAGGCGGAAGAATAGGATGGTATCCGGGTTCTGCTCCTTCATCTCCTGGTATTGGCGCATCATGGGAGTCATCTCTGCCATAGAAGGGACCTCCTGTCCTATCTGTCTTTATTCTGGGGCCAAAGCGGGTCCTTTTCGGAAAAAGCGACGGCGGCAGCGTTCAATTCCTCTATGGTCATGCCTCCAAACAGCGTTCGCCGCCACTTTGTGTAATCCACATATATGCCTTCCTGCGGCTCGTTGTTATGCTCGTTCATATTACTTTCCTCTCTCGTCCCACCAACTCATCGATGGATACTCCGTATAGATTGGCCAGCGCAATGGCCGTCAGAAGAGATGGGAAGCTCGTACCATACTCATAGTTTTGATACGTCCTCTCTCCAATATCCAACAGATGCGCCACCGCCACCTGAGATAAGCCCCTCCTCTTCCGCAGGGCTACTAAATTTTCAGCTATCCTCATTTCCCTCTACCTCGTGCCCTACCAACTCATCGATAGATATCCCGTATAAATTGGCCAGCGCGATCAGGAGCGGCAGTTGGGGATAGCGCTCGCCATACTCATACCGCTGGTATGCGCGCACGTCTACGCCGATCCTCTGTGCGATATCTGCCTGTGTCAGCTTTTTGCTTTTCCGGTACATGATCAAATTTTCTGCTAACTTCATAAAAACTCCGATTCTCCCTTGACATGGCCGAATGAGCGTGATACACTATCAGCAACGATATGCTCATTTGGTCGTTTGGAGGTGCTTTCATGTTTGATTACATACGATGCCTGTATGATGGGATGATGTCGGAACATATGCCAACGCTGCCAAGGGACGAAGAGTCCCTGGAGGCCCGCCGGGAAGAGCATGATGCGGGCATGGCGCTGTTGGCGGCGCTGCCGGAGGAGCAGCAGGGTCTTTTCTTCGCATATGAGGACGCCCTCAACGCACAGCACGGCCTGGAGCAGGCGCGCCTGTTCCGGGAAACGCTGGCGTTGGGGCGGATGATCTACGGTCAAAGGTGACCGAACAGGGCCCAGGTGTTGCTGTCCACGATGTCCGCCTGGGCGAAGCGTCCCACGGCCTCCGCCGGCCCTTGCAGATGGACCAGCCGCCCTCCGGGGGTACGGGCGGAGAGGGGCCAGGCCTCATCGCCGCTGAGGCCGTCCACCAGGATGGGCACCTTCCGGCCAACGTAGGCGGCGTGGCGCTGGGCGGAGAACCGGTTCTGGGCATCCAGCAGCCGCTGGAACCACACCTGCTTCTCCTCCCGGCTCACCGGGTCGGGCATCTCCGCGGCAGGGGTACCGGGACGGGGGGAGTAGATGAAGGTGAAGAGGGCGTCATAGCCCACCTCCTCCACCAGGGAGATGGTCTCCATGGCCTCCGCCTCCGTCTCCCCGGGGAAGCCGATGATGATATCGCTGGTCAGCACCACCTGGGGGATCTTCTCCCGCAGGGCGCGGACCTTCTCCAAATAGCTGGCACGGGTGTAGCCCCGGTTCATGGCCCGCAGCACCCGGTCGCTGCCGGACTGGACCGGCAGATGGAGCTGGGGGGCGATGTGGCGGCTTTTTGCCATGACGGCGAACAGCCTGTCCCCGGTGTCCTTGGGGTGGTTGGTCATAAAGCGGAGCCAGAAGTCGCCGTCGATCTGGTCGATCTGGGCCAGCAGGCCGGCGAAGTCCAAAGGCGTCTCCAGGTCCTTCCCGTAGGAGTTGACGTTCTGGCCCAGGAGGGTGATCTCCTTGTAGCCGTCCCGGACCAGCCCCTCCACCTCCGCTAAGATGTCCTCAGGGGAGCGGCTGCGCTCCCGGCCCCGGACATAGGGGACGATGCAGTAGGAGCAGAAATTGTTGCAGCCATACATGATGGAGACCCAGGCCTTGACGGCGCTGTCCCGGACCACCGGCGCGCCCTCAGCGATGGCGCCGCGCTCGTTCTCGATGGAGAACACGCGGCCCTTTTTCGTCAGGACCTCATAGAGCAGCTCCGGGAACCGCCACAGTGCCTGGGGCCCGAACACCAGGTCCACCAGCCGGTAGGACCGGCGGACCTTCTCCGCCACCCGCTCCTGCTGGGCCATGCAGCCGCAGAGGCAGACCAGGAGGTCCGGCCGCCTCTCCTTGATATGGGTCAGCCGGCCCAAGGCCCCGTAGACCTTCTGCTCCGCGTTGTCCCGGATGGCGCAGGTGTTCAGCAGGACCAGGTCCGCCTGGGCGGGGTCGTCTGTAAAGCCAAAGCCCATGGCGGCCAGCATCCCCCGCAGCTGCTGGCTGTCGGCCTCGTTCTGCTGGCAGCCATAGGTCACCACATGGGCCAAGCCCCCCTGGCGGAGGGCTAGGATCTTCTGTTCATACGCCCGCTGACGGGCCGTCTCTTCCGGGGGGATCACCGCTCGTTTCACTGGCGCAGTCTCCTTCTCTGGGGTCGTCACTAGATACCGGAACAGTATACCACCTTCCGCCGGGAAAGTCCATCCTTATTTAACAGGAGGGGTCCTCCCGCAGCTGCCGGACCTCCTCCAGGGAGAGGGTCGAGATCTGGGCGATCTGCTCCAGGGTGTACTCCCCCGCCTCCAGCATCCGCAGCGCCGTGGCCCGCAGGCCCTGACGGATACCTTCCTGTAGGGACTCGTTGCACATATCCTCCATCATTTTGCACATGATAACGTTCCCCTCCTTGCTCCGCCGCTCTCTTATGCCCCTATTTTATCACGGGCCGCGCCGGTTTGCAAGGTGCAAACGCTGTCAGCAGAGCAGGGCCATCAGGATGGGGATCACCACGAAGCAGGCCAGGGTGGTGGTGGCCATGCCGGCCAGGGTATAGGTCTCGTCCTGGCCGCTGCCGGCGGCGAACACCACCGTCTGGGTCATCACCGGCATGGCGATCTCGATGGTCAGTACATGGGCCGCCAGCTCCCCCACCCCTGCCCAGCGGCACAGCAGCGCCGTCAGCAGCGGGGATATGCCGAAGCGGAACAGCATCACCACCCAGTGGCTGCGCTCCATCCGCAGGCTCCGAAGGCCGTTCTCATAGAGGACGTACCCGGCGTAGAGCAGGGCTAAAGGCGTCACCAGGTTGCCTAAATATTGGAGCCAGTTCATCACCATCTTGGGCAGCTGGATCTCCAGGGCCACCATCACCAGGGCCACCACGATGGTGATCAGAGGCGGCTTCAGCATCCGGCGGAGCGTGGTCTTGATAGAGGGATGGGCGCTCTGGGCGCCGAAGTAGTTCATGATGAACAGCCCGATGCTCTGGAACCCCACCGTATTGACGATGTAGTAGCACAGCACATAGGGCGTGGCCTCCTCCCCGAAGAGAAGGGTGCAGACCGGCATCCCGATGAACATGGAGTTGGCGTAGGCGCACATCACCACGAAGCTGCCGGTCTTGCTCCGGGGCAGGGCCAGCAGTTTTGCCAGCAGCAGCGCCACCAGCAGCATCAGGAGCAGCGTCAGGGCAGACAGGCCCACCAGCACAGCGCACTCCCGCAGCAGGTCCATATCCACCCGGGTCAGCATATTGCTCAGGCACATGGCGGGGACGCCGATATTGATCACGACCTGAACGCAGAAGTTCTTGTCCGCCGGCTTCATCCATCCCCGCCAGCCGCAGAAGGCCCCCGTCAGTACCAGGGCCAGTATGACCCCTACCGCCGAGAGGGCGCTGAAGAATTGGGCCATCCGCCCACCTCCTAAATGTAGGATATCCCCCCGGAGAGGCCCGTCAGCTGAGGAGGGCCATCAGGACAGGGATCACCACGAAGCAGGCTAAGGTGGTGGTAGCCATGCCGATCAGGGTATAGGTCTCGTCCTGGTTGGTGTCGGCGGCATAGACCACCGTCTGGGTCATGGCCGGGGTGGCGATCTCGATCGCCAGCACCTGGGCCGCCAGGCCCCCCACGCCGGCCAGCCGGCAGAGCAGCACCGCCAGGGCCGGGGCCGCTAGGAACCGGAAGAACATGACGGCCCAGTGGCTGCGCTCCATCCGCAAGTTCCGCAGGCCGTTCTCATAGAGGACATACCCGGCGTAGAGCAGCGCCAAGGGCGTCACCAGGTTGCTCAGGTACTGGAGCCAGTTCATCACCATCTCCGGCGGCCGCAGGTCCAGGGCCATCAGCGCCAGGGCCAGCAGGACGGAGAGGAGCGGGGGCTTCAGCATCTGGAGCAGGGCGGACTTGACAGAGGGACTGCCTCCTTTGGCCCCGAAGTAGTGCATGAGGAACAGTCCCACGCTTTGGAAGCAGACCATGTTCACCAGGTAGTAGCTCAAGGCGTAGGGCATGGCCGCCTCGCCGAAGAGCAGCTGGCACACCGGCATCCCGATGAACATGGCGTTGGCGTAGCCGCTCATCACCACGAAGCTGCCGGCCTTGCTCCTGGGCAGGCCCATCCCCTTGGACACCAGCAGGGAGGCCGCCAGCAGCACCGCCAGCGCCGCCACCGACAGCCCCACCAGCACGGCGCACTCCCGCAGCATATCCATATCCACCTGGTTCAGGATGCTGCACAGGCACATGGCGGGGGTACCGATGTTGATGACCACCTTGATGCAGAACCCCTTGTCCTCCGGCTTCATCCACCCCCGCCAGCCGCAGAAGGCCCCGGTCAGCACCAGGCCGAATATGACCCCCACCGCCGAGAGGGCACTGAAAAATTGGGCCATCCTGGCCACCTCCCTTTCTCTTTACACCACACAGCACAGCTCTTATATATCTTACATATCGCTGAGGACGTCCTTGTTTTTGACGAAGTACTCCACGCCGGAATAGATCGTGGTCCCCACGATCACCCAGACGCAGAGGCTGTTCCCCACCGGCGGGATGGGCAGGAGCATCAGCACGATGCAGACCATCGTCGCGGCGGTCTTGACCTTGCCGGACCAGCCGGCGGCGATGACCCGGCCCTTGTCGCTGGCCACCATCCGCAGGCCGCTGACGCCGAACTCCCGCACCAGCACCACCAGCAGGGCCCAGCCGGCCATCTGGCCCATGTCCACGAAGTAGACCATGGCGGCGGTGACCAGCATCTTGTCCGCCAGGGGATCCATGAACTTGCCGAAGTCCGTGATCAAGTTGTACTTTCGGGCGATCTTGCCATCGGCCATATCGGTGAGGCTGGCGATGATGAAGATCCCCAGGGCGATATAGCGGCCAAAGGGGACCTCCCAATAGAGGGCCAGCAGGAAGGGCAGAATCAGCACCATCCGCAGGACGGTGAGTTTATTGGGCAGGTTCATGTCTCATCCTCCAAAGGTATCAGGTCCGGCGCGTCTGCGAGGCCGTCCATCTGCTCCCCCACCAGCTCGCCGTCCATGGCGCCGGTGATGCGTACCGTCACCAGATCGCCGGGGACGGCGGAGCCGGTGAAGTAGATGCGGCCGTCGATATCGGGGCTCTCGCCGTAGCTGCGGCCCACCAGCCAGGGCCCCTCCTGTCCCTCGCAGAGGACGGCCAGGGGACAGCCCTGCATCTTCTCATTATATGCGTCGATGATCCGGGACTGGATCTCCTCCAGCAGCTCCGCCCGGCGGACGGCCTCCTCGGTGTCCACCCGGTCGGTCATCTTGGCGGCGGGGGTGCCCTCCTCCGGGGAGTAGGGGAACACGCCGGCCCGCTCGATCTGGGTCTGGCGCAAGAAATCGCACAGCTCCTCGAACTCCGCCTCCCCCTCCCCCGGCAGGCCGGTGATCAGGGAGGTCCGCAGGACCACATGGGGGATGCGCCGGCGGATATTCTCCAGCAGGGCCAGGATCTCCGCCTTGGTCCCCTTCCGGTTCATCCGGCGGAGGATCTCATCGTTGCAGTGCTGGAGGGGGATGTCCATGTACTTGGCGATCTTGGGCTCGCTGGCGATGGTCTCGATCAGCTCGTCGTCGATCTGGTCGGGGTAGAGATAGTGGAGCCGGATCGTGTGGAAGTCCAGCTTACAAAGCTCATGGAGCAGCTGGGAGAGATGGTGCTGTCCGTCCCAGTCCATGCCGTAGCGGGTCACGTCCTGGGCCACCACGATCAGCTCCCCCACGCCCCTGGCCGCCAGCTCCGCCGCCTCCGCCAGCACCTTGTCCATGGGGCGGCTGCGGTAGCGGCCCCGGAGCTTGGGGATGATGCAGTAGGCGCACCAGTTGGCGCAGCCCTCGGCGATACGGATGTAGGCATAATATTTGGGCGTGGTGAGGATCCGGGGCAGCTCGTCCACCGGGGCGTTGATATCCCCAAAGAGCCAGGGGGAGCTGCCGGCCAGGGCCTCCCGGATGGCGGGGACGATGTCCTTGAAGCTGCCGGTGCCCAGCAGGCCGTCCACCTCCGGGATCTCCCGGCGGATCTCCTCGGCGTAGCGCTGGGAGAGGCAGCCGGTGACCAGGATCTTGCCCACCAGCCCCTGTTCTTTCATCTGCACGGCCCGGAAGATATGGGCGATGGCCTCCTCCTTGGCGCTGTCGATGAAGCCGCAGGTGTTGATGACCGCCACCGCCGCGCCGGGCAGGTCCTCCTGGAGGGTGAAGCCCGCCTCCCGGCAGAGGGCCATCATCTGCTCGCAGTTGACCACGTTCTTGGCGCACCCCAAGGACACGAAGGCCACCCGTGGCCCGCCCACCCAGGCCGGGTCGGTGGTGATGCCCAGCAGGTAGTCCGTGGACACATGGAAATACTCCGCCAGCGCTGCCAGCTTTTCGATCGTCGTTCCCCGGTTCCCGTTTTCCATCATGCTGATGGCGCTCTCGCGCCACCCCAATTCCTTGCCTAGCTGCTTCTGCGTTAGATTCCGCTCCCTGCGCAGCTGACGCAGGCGCTCTGCAAACAATATTTTTATCATAGCTCCGTCGCTCTCTCCTGCTCCTTTTTGAGCTGCTCTAAGCCTAAGCGTATGAGTTCTACAGTCGCCTCTGAACGCGTCTGGAACCGGCGCTCAAAACGAAAATCTTCGATCTGTTGAAACAATTCTCTATCCACAGATACAGTATAACGCATTTTGTCAGTAGCCATGGCGATCACCTCGCTTGCAATATACACCCGTGGACCAGGGATGTAAAGGGTAAGGCTTTGAAACTCCCTCTTGACAGTGAACCAGTGAACCACTATAATACAGTCACAGCTTAAGTGAACCACCGAACCAGACAGAGAGAGGAGCCGATATGTTCAGCGCGATCAGAACGATCTATCACGGCGATAGCCATGCAAAACCGATCTTTGACCCGCCCTATACGCCGGAAGAGGCACAGCTCTTGGACCATCTGCACAGGGCGATGGGGGAGACGGCGGCCAAGCAGCTGGAGTGGGAGATCTTCGCCTTCACGACCCACCACGAGGAGGACGCCTTCCGGCAGGGAGTGCGGCTGGGGCTCCGGCTGGCCCAGGAGCTGGCGGAGGAGGATCAGTCCTCCTGAAGCTCCGTATACCGTCGGAGGGCCGCCTTGATGTCCTCCCACCGGAACCCCCGGCGGAGGAGGAAGTCGCTGACCCGCTTCAGCTCCCGGCGGTCGGACAGGTCCCCCCGGCACTTCTTTTGGATGAGGGCGTCCAGGGTGTCCGCTGGGTCCGGCAGCTCCTCCAGGGCCTCCTCCCACAGGGAGCGGTCGATGCCCCGGCGGCGCAGCTCCTCCCGGACACGGGCGGGGCCGCAGCCCTTCCGGGCGTAGTGCCGGGCCAGGGCGGCGGCGTAGGACTGGTCGTCCACCGCCCCCAGTTCCTCCAGCCAGTCGGCGGCCTCCTGGGCGTCGGCGGCCTCCGCCCCCTTCTGGATGAGCCGGTCCGTCAGCTGCTTTTTGGACAGGGCCCGGCTGCCGATGATGTTGGCCGCCGTGGTCTTGGCGGCGGAGCGCTTGGCCTCCGCCGCCAGCGCCTCCAGGGTCTCCCCGTCCAGCTCGGTCCCCGGCGACAGGTCGTAGCGCAGCAGCTCGTTCTCCGTCACCCGGAGGACGCTCTCGTCCTCCAGCTTCACTAGGAACCGTCCCTTTTTCCGCTGGGAGGGCTTCAATTCCAGGATCTTCATCTTAGAAAATGACTTCCTTTTTTATTTGGCTCGTATCCAAAGGGCCTCACGCGCCCTCCAGGCCGTCGTCGGGGGGACGGTCATCAGGGGAAGGGTCGTCCGGCGCGGCGCCGTCGTCGAAGTCCTCGGCGGACACGTCCACCGCCCGGCCCGCGGCCTTGGCGGCGTTCTTGGACTGGGAGTTCATCAGCTTGTAGAAGTTCGCCCGGATATCCGCCTCCAGCTGGGCGGCCACCTCCGGGTTCTCCTTCAGGTACTTCCGGGCGGCGTCCCGGCCCTGGCCGATCCGGGTCTCCCCCATAGAGAACCAGGAGCCGGATTTCTGGATGAAGTCCAGCTTGACCCCCAGCTCGATCAGCTCGCTGAGCATACTGATCCCCTCGCCATAGAGGATATCGAACTCCGCCTCCCGGAAGGGGGGCGCCATTTTGTTCTTGACCACCTTGGCCCGGGTGTGGTTGCCGATCAGCTCCGAGCCGCTCTTCAGCGCCTCCACCCGGCGGACATCGATGCGGACGCTGGCGTAGAACTTCAGGGCCCGGCCGCCGGTGGTGACCTCGGGGCTGCCGTACATCACCCCCACCTTCTCCCGGAGCTGGTTGATGAAGATGACGATGCAGTTTGTCTTGTTGATCGCGCCAGTGAGCTTCCGCAGGGCCTGGCTCATCAGCCGGGCGTGGAGGCCCACATAGCTGTCGCCCATCTCCCCCTCGATCTCCGTCCGGGGCACCAGGGCCGCCACGCTGTCCACCACGATCACATCCAGCGCCCCGGAGCGGACCAGGGCCTCGGTGATCTCCAGGCCCTGCTCGCCGGTGTCGGGCTGGGAGATCAGCAGGTTGTCTGTATCCACCCCCAGGGCCCGGGCATAGGTGGGATCCAGGGCGTGCTCGGCGTCCACGAAGGCCGCCTCGCCCCCCCGCTTCTGGGCCTCCGCCACCACATGGAGGGCCAGGGTGGTCTTACCGGAGGACTCCGGTCCATAGATCTCGATGATGCGCCCACGGGGCAGCCCGCCGATGCCCAGGGCCAGGTCCAGGGCCAGGGAGCCGGTGGGGATCACCTCGATGTTGGCGTTCTGGTACTCCCCCAGGCGCATGATCGAGCCCTTGCCATAGGTCTTTTCGATGTTCTGCATGACGGTCGCGATCGCCCGCTTCCGTTCGGCGGGGGGGACGGCGGTTGGGGTCACTACTACGTTCTTTTCTTTTTTGGAAGCCATATCGTGCCCTTCTTTCTGATCGAGTATTTCTCAAATATTCCCTTCCCACAGGGTGCCGTAGACCACCCGGGGGATCTTTGCCGTATCGGAGATCACGTTGATATCGCCAAAGCCGTTCTGCCGCATGACGCGCAGGACGGCGTCGGCCTGTCCGATGCCCACCTCGAAGCACAGCCGCCCGCCGGGGCGGAGGACCGTGCGCCACAGGGAGGACACCGCTTGGAAGAACGCGCAGCCATCGGCGCCGCCGTCCAGGGCCAGATGGGGCTCGAAGTCCCGGACGGAGGGGTCGAGACTGGCGATGTCGCCGGTGGGGATGTAGGGGGGGTTGCAGACGATGCAGTCGAACTCGCCTATGTCCCTCGGGGGGCGCTCCAAAGCGTCCAGCGGCTCCACCGTGACCCGGCTGGCCAGGTCGCAGCGGCGGATGTTCTGCCGGCAGATCCGCACCGCCGCCTCCGACAGCTCCCCCAGCACCACCTGGGCGTTGGGGCAGTTCACGGCGACGGCCAGCCCCACGCAGCCGCTGCCGGCGCACAGGTCCAGCACCCGGGCGTCCTTATCGCCGATATAGTCGATGGTCTCCCCGGCCAGGACCTCCGTGTCCACCCGTGGGATAAGGACCGCCTCGCTGACATCCAGGGACAGTCCGTAGAACTCCCACTCGCCGATCAGATAGGCCACCGGCTCCCCGGCCAGCCGGCGGGAGAGCAGCTCCGCCGTCCGCCGCTCGATGGCGGGGGGGACATAGAGCCGGCCGTCCCGGATCAGCTCCTCCCGGCTCTTGCCGCCGGCGAAGCAGACGATCTCACGGGCCTCCAGAGTGGCGGCAGGGGAGCCGTCGGCCCGGAGGACCTGCCGGGTGTTCAGATAGAGGTCGTTATAGGTAATGGGCATGGTGTCACCTCCGGTGTGATCGATCACCACTCGGGCATCTGGAGGCCCTGGAGGGCCTCATTGAGGAAGCTCTGGAAGGGGGCCATCTCCCGGCAGAGGGCCAGGATCCGCCCCGTCAGGCCGTCCTGGTCCTGAAAGAGGCTGTCCGGCAGGGGGGCGGTGATGGTCCAGCTCTTCTGCCGGAGGCTGTCCCCCTGGGGATGGTCCGGCTCGTACCCCGCCGGCACCTTCCGCAGCCGCTCGCCCTGGACCTGGCCGAAGCTCTCCAGGAAGGCCGGCGCGGTGATGATGGACTGCCACCGCCCGCCCTGGCAGGCGATGTGGTCCCGGACGGCGCGGGTGGCCTCCCGGAACCACTGGATGGCCAGGCCGCCCCCTAAAAAGGACCGGTCCCCCGGCTGGACATAGAGGTAGGCCCCCACCGGGACCGGCGTGCGGCCCCAGGGGTTGAGGGAGGCCCGGAAGGCGGTGTGGTAGGGGCCGCCCTTCTGGGGGCGGCGGGTGTCCCGGACCAGACTGTAGGTCAGGGAGACGGGGCGGTAGTCCAGGATCCGGGGGTCCTCCTGGGCCAGCCCCAGCATGAGGGAGAGGACCAGCCCCTCGAAGTCCGCCTTGGCCGCCTTGCGCTCCTTGGCGTGGGCGTGGAACCAGTCCCGGTCGTTGTTCCATTCCAGCTGGGCCAGGTGGTCCAGCATCGGCGTCAGATCCATACGGCCCCCCTTACCAGCTGTCCTTGCCCTTCTCCGTGGGGATGACCCGCTCCATGGCCGCGATCGCCACCTCGATCATGGAGTCGTCCGGCTCGTTGGTGGTGAAGTTCTGCATCCACAGGCCGGGGCGGGCCAGCATATTGGTGAAGGCGTTGTCGTGGCCGCCCACATAGCGGTTGAACTCATAGGTGATCCCCACCACCAGCGGCAGCAGGGCCAGCTGGATCAGCATCCGCAGGAACACGTTCCCCACGGGGCACAGGGAGAACAGCACCGTGTTGAACAGGATCGCCACCACGATGACCACCAGCAGAAAGCTGGTGCCGCAGCGGGGGTGGTGCTTGGGCTGGATCCGCACGTTCTCCACCGTCAAGGGCAGCTCCCGCTCATAGCAGAAGATGGTCTTATGCTCCGCGCCGTGGTAGGCAAAGACCCGCTTGATGTCCTTCATCTGGGAGACCAGGATCAGGTAGGTCATAAAGATCCCGATCCGCAGCACCGCGTCCACCAGATTCCGCAGCAGCACGCTGCCGGAGACCCGTGTGACCAGGTCGGCTAAAAAGGTGGGCAGCAGCATGAAGAGGCCGATGGAGAAAAAGACGGCCATGACCACCGCCAGGACCACCACCAGCTTCTCCATCCGCCCGCTGCCCAGCTTCTTCTCCAGCCAGCGCTCGAACTTGGAGGGCTCCGCCGTCTCCTCCTCGGGGTAGTAGTCCGCGGAGAACATGAGGGCCTTCACCCCTCTATACATGGAATCTAGGAAGGTGACGCTGCCCCGGACCAGGGGCAGGCCCAGGATGGGATAGCGGTCCCGGATGAGCCGCAGCTCCTCCTCCTGGATGACCAGTCCTCCCTTGGGGTCCCGGACGACGATGGCCTGCTTGTTGGGGCCCCGCATGAGGATCCCCTCGATCAGGGCCTGTCCGCCGATGGTGGTGCGAAATTTTGTCTGTTCTTGCTTCATGGGATATCCTTCTATTCTGAAAAGTAAGATAAAGGTCCTTCCGGCCTACCGCAGGGGCAGGCAGATGGTGACGATGGCGCCGCCGCCCTCGGCGTTGGCGATGTGGAAGGACCCGTTGTGGAGCTGGACGATCTCCTCGCAGACCGCCAGGCCGATGCCGGACCCCCTGGCCTTGGAGGAGCCCTTATAGAATTTCTGCTTCACGAAGGGCAGCTCCTCCGCCGGGATCCCCGGCCCGTGGTCCCGGACGGTGAGGACGGCCTGGTCCCCCTGGACGGAGACGGCGGCCTCGATTCGCCCCCCTGCCCCGCCGTGCTTGGCGGCGTTGTCCAGCACGTTGCAGAACACCTGCTTCAGCCGCTCCGGGTCCCCGGAGACCGGCGGCAGGATGGTCCCGCCGTCGTCATAGCGCAGCTCGATCCGCTCCTGGCGGAACAGCTCCCGATAGGTGTAGACCGCGTCCTCGAACTCCGCCTGGAGGTCCACCTGCTCCACATGGAGGATGAAGCGGCCGTCCTCCATCTTGGAGAAGTCCAGCAGCTCCTCCACCATCCCCGTCAGCCGCCGGTTCTCCTTCAGTAGGATCCCCAGCCCCCGGCGCAGCTGCTCCGGGTCGCCGCCGCTGTCCACCTCGGCCAGCAGGGTCTCCCCCCAGCCGTTGATGGCGGTCAGGGGCGTGCGCAGCTCGTGGGAGACGGAGGAGATGAACTCGTTCTTGATCTGCTCGGCCTGCTTGATCTTCTCCGACATATCGTTGACCGCGTCCACCAGCTCCGCCAGCTCGTCGCTGTAGTGGTTCTCCAGCTGGATGCCGTAGCTGCCGCCGGAGATCCGCTTGGCGGTCTGGGTGACCTCCGCTACCGGCTCCACCACGCTGTTGATGAAGACGATGCTGGTGAAGTAGACCAGCAGCAGGCAGAGCAGGGCGATGCCGGTCACCGCCAGGACGTTGAACAGGATCTTCCGGTCCACGTCGTTGGTGGCGGACACATAGCGAATCGCCCCCACCACCCGGCCCTCGAAGGTCAGAGGCGCGCAGACGGAGAGGATGGTCTGGCCGGTGATGGGGTCCCGGCCCTTATAGGCCCCCGTCTCCCCCTGGCCCAGGGCGGCGGACACGTCGGCGGTGTCCACCCGCAGCCCGGCGGTGAGGCGGGAGTAGCTGGAGACCAGGACCCGGCCGCTGCTGGTGATGAACTGCAGCTCCAGCCAGTCCTTCTCCTCGAACTCCTCCACATAGGCGCTGGCCATCTGGTAGTAGGCATTGTAGCTGGTCATGGCGATGGTGTTGAACACCTCCGCCCCGTTGCTGGCCTTGCTCTCCATATCCGAGCGCATCCCGTTGTAGTAGTAGTCCGATATGCCGGCGGCGAACACCCCCACCACCATCACCACCGCCAGCAGCACCGGCAGCAGCGTGTTCAGGAGCCACCGCTTCCGCAGGCCCCGGATCCGGATCGGCGCGGCCCTGCTCTCCTTATCCATCAGAAGCCCCACTTATAGCCATAGCCCCACACGGTGGTGATATAGGTGGGGTTCTGGGCGTTGTCCTCGATCTTCAGCCGCAGCCGGCGGATGTTCACGTCCACGGTCTTCAGCTCGCCGAAGTAGTCCTTGCCCCAGACCATATCTAAGATCTCCTCCCGGCTCAGGGCCTTCCCCGGGTTCTCCATGAACATCTTCATGATGGAGTATTCCACCTGGGTCAGCTTCACCCGGACGCCGTTCTTCTCCAGGGTCCGGTTGCGGGTGTTGAGCAGGAAGGGATCCTGGTAGATCTCCCCGGCCTGCTCCATGGCCATGCCCCCGCCGGCCCGGCGGAAGAGGGCGTCCACCCGGGCGGTCAGCTCCGCCGGGGAGAAGGGCTTGGTCACATAGTCGTCCGCCCCGGTCATCAGGCCCGTCACCTTGTCCATCTCCTGGCTGCGGGCGGTGAGCATGATGATCCCGATGCGGGTATTGGTGGCCCGGATCCGGCGGCAGACCTCGAAGCCGTCGATGCCGGGGAGCATGATGTCCAGCAGGGCCACCCGAACATCCGGGTCCTCTCGCAGCCGCTCCAGGGCCTCCTCGCCGGTCTCGGCCTCCACCACATCATAGCCGGCGCGGTTCAGATTGATGACGATAAAGCTGTGGATGCTGGACTCGTCCTCCAGGACCAGGACCTTTCTTGCCATGGTGCGTCCTTCCTTTCTCGTAAGGTCTCAGCTGCCCCACTCCCGCTGTATCACCCGGAAGCGGGAGCGGAGGGCCTCCTCGTCGATGGTGTGGGCCCAGGAGGCGGCTTCCTCCGTGAAGGCGGCGGCATAGATGGTGCTGCCCCCCTGGCGGAGGAGGATGAAGCGGCCGCCCCGGACCGCCCGGCTCTCCCGGTTGGCGCCGGTGAGGGTGTAGATCGTCAAAAAGTCCACGAAAGTGCCCTGCCGCTGGAAGCTGAAGACGGTGGCGCGCTCGTCGCCGGCGCCGCTGCGGCGGATCCGGATCCGCCCGTCCCACTCCTCCGGCAGGAAGAGGAACCAGTCCTCCTCCTGGTCGTGGTAGGTCTGGCAGGCCTCCCGGTAGCCGCCCAGGCTGTCGTAGCGCCGCCAGGAGATCTTCCAGTCCGCGCTGGTCCCGGCGGCCAGGTCCTCCACCTCCAGCAGGGGCACGGGGACGGGCACCTCCGTCACCCCGTCCTCGTCCACGTCCATGGGCCGCAGGCCCACATAGCGAGCGATCTCCCCGGAGACGCCGGTGGTGGGGCTGATGGTCAGGTCCGTGAGCCGCCCCTCCCGGCAGACCAGGATATCCGTCACGGCCCAGGTCTCGTCCAGGACGCCGGTGACGAACAGCGCCGGCTCTCCCTCGCCCACCGTGCCGATGGTGCTGCTCTGGAGCTCCGCCATGGTCATAGACAGGCGGGTGCTGGACTGGATCGCCAGGGACCCGTCCTCCCGCCAGGTATAGAACTCGGCCACGTTGTCCTCTCCGTCTCCCCGGAGGACGGTCACCTCCTGGCGGCTGTCCTGGTCTAAGTCGCCCACGGTGAAGCGGACATAGTTGGTGGTCATCAGGGGGACCGGGTCCAGGCCCCGCAGACCATAGACCGTGAGGGCCTGGAGCTCCGGGGAGGCCCGCCAGCTCACCAGCAGCTCCGAGAGGCCGTCGCCGTCCATGTCGGTATACTGGACGCTGTAAAAGGCGGTGCCGCTGCTCTCGATCAGGGCCGTCTGGCGGTAAGCGCCGTCATCGGTCTGGAAGATATAGATCTTCAGGGGCTGCTCGTCGCCGCTGCGGCGGAAGAAGGCCACCGCCTCCTGGGTGCCGTCGCCGTCCAGGTCCACCAGCTGCACCGGCTGGATGTTGGCCCCGGAGGTGGGGGCGGCGTACTCCGCGTCCTGGTCCTGGATGGCGTCCAGCTGGGCCTGGAGCTCGGTATACTCCGCCGGCAGGCGGGGGAGCTGATAGAGCTCGTTGAAAGAGGCGCCGAACAGGCACCCGGTCAGGGCAAGGGCGGTGAGGATGGGCAGGCCCATCCGCGCCAGCCGTTTTTTCCAGGTCAAGGCAGCGCCTCCTTTCCGCAGACTTCTCATATTACGGTATCATACCATAGTTTTCTCGATTTTGGTAGTCCTTGCGGGGATTTTATTTGGGATCTTTCTGGGAGCGTCGCCAGCGGCCCTCAGAAGGACATCCGCCAGCTGGGAGATCTCGGACAGATGCTGGTGGGTATGGTCCTCCAGACGCCGCAGGTAGGCGCTGCACCCCCGCCGCAGCCGCAGGACCTCCCTGTGGCGGCAGAACGCCTCCAGGGCGATGATATCGCCGGACAGGTCTACGATGTTCTGCTGGATCTCCGCCAGGATAGCTTCGGTCTTTTCGCTCATTGGCATAGTTCCCTCCAATATATCAAAAATAGGCAGGAACACCATAGCACAAAGCTAGAAAAAAAGATATCGCCACATTGATGACAGGCTGTTGACAGTGTGACGATACTATGGATAGCTGTCAAGAATCTTTGCTTGCTCTTTACAATAAAAAACGAATTATTTTATCAAAATCTGTTTGTTTAAGCCCACATTCGGAGAAGTCACAAAAATATGTTTCCACTCAAAGCCCCTCTCCGACCCCGGCGCAAGAGCTTATCACTGCCAGGCGTGCGGCCTCCTCCTGATGAAAAAGGCAGACAACTGATATAGGGGGGCGCGCCCCCCTTCCCCGCGCACAAAGCTTACAGAAATAATTTGACCGGACGGAAAATTTCTTGTGAAAAACAAACGTTGACAACCTGGGGACATTGCGTGTATGATTTCAGCATAACTCAAAAGCGCACAGGCTTTGATGGAGACAAGTATCGGGAGCGGTCACCCTCAGTGAGCGGGAGATAGTGGGAACCCCGTGGCAGAGCTTTCGCGAATAACACTCTGGAGCCTCGACCCAAAAGGTCCACACCTAGTAGGGAAGACGGGTTGGCCCGTTACAGCCATAGGGTCTACCGAAAGGCCGGACCCGAAGGGGCCGTTCATATAGGGGCGGCAATTTAGGTGGCACCGCGGATACCGGCGATTCGTCCTAAGATCCTTACTTGAATCTTGGACGCCGGCAGAGACGCAGGTGTCTTTTGCTTTTTGGCGCCTGGGTCAGAAAGCGAGGTTTTTATGTGCGCGATCATGGGATACACAGGGCAGGATATCAGCAGAGCCGAGCTGGAGCGGCATTTCGCCTGCCTGAAGAGCCGGGGGCCGGATCAGAGCCGGACCATCGAGACCGCCGGCGGGACGCTGCTCTTCCACCGGCTGAGCATCATGGGACTGAGCGAGGCGGGGATGCAGCCCTTCCAGCGGGACGGCTGCACCCTGGTCTGCAACGGGGAGCTGTACGGCTTCCGGCCCATGAAGGCGGCCCTGGAGGAGCGGGGCTGGACCTTCCAGAGCGGCAGCGACTGCGAGATCCTGATCCCCCTGTGGCGGGAACACGGCGTGGAGATGTTCTCCCTGCTGGACGCGGAATTTGCCCTGGTCCTCTATGACGGCCGGACCGGCTCCTGGCTGGCGGCCCGGGACCCCATCGGCATCCGCCCCCTGTACTACGGCTACAGCCAGAGCGGCCACATCCTTTTTGCCAGCGAGCCCAAGGCCCTGATGGGCCTGACCGGCAAGGTCTGCCCCTTCCCGCCGGGGCACTACTACCTGGACGGGGCCTTCCACTGCTACTGCGATATCACCCAGGTAGACACGGTCTGCACCGACGACCTGGACACGGTGTGCCGGAACATTCGAGAGAAGCTGATCGCCGGAGTGACCAAGCGTCTGGACGCCGATGCCCCGGTGGGGTTCCTCCTCTCCGGCGGGCTGGACAGCTCCCTGGTGTGCGCCATCGCCGCCCGGCAGTCTGAAAAGCCCATCGAGACCTACGCCGTGGGCATGGACACCGACCCCATCGACCTCAAGTATGCCCGGCAGGTGGCGGACTATATCGGCAGCCGCCACCACGAGATCCACATCACCCGCCAGGACGTGCTGGACACCCTGGACGAGCTGATCTACCTCCTGGGCACCTATGATATCACCACCATCCGGGCCAGCATGGGGATGTACCTGGTCTGCCGGGCCATCCGGCAGCAGAGCGGCCTGCGGGTGATCCTCACCGGGGAGCTGAGCGACGAGCTGTTCGGCTATAAGTACACCGACTTCGCCCCCTCCCCGGCGGCCTTCCAGCAGGAGGCCGTGAAGCGGATCGGCGAGATCCATATGTACGATGTCCTTCGGGCGGACCGGTGCATCTCCGCCAACAGCCTGGAGGCCCGGGTCCCCTTCGGCGACCTGGACTTCGTCCGCTATGTCATGGCCATCGACCCGGCCAAAAAGGTCAACGTCTACGGCAAGGGCAAGTACCTCCTCCGGCGGGCCTTCGCCGGAGACTACCTGCCGGAGAGCATCCTCCAGCGGGAGAAGGCCGCTTTCTCCGACGCGGTGGGCCACTCCCTGGTGGACGACCTGAAAGCCTACGCGGAGGAGTGCTACGGCCCGGACTGGCAGGCCGCCGCGGAGCGCTACAGCTATCACGCCAAGCCCTTCACCAAGGAGTCCCTGCTGTACCGGGAGATCTTCGAGAAATATTACCCCGGCCAGGCCGCCATGGTGGCGGACTTCTGGATGCCCAACCGGGACTGGGAGGGCTGCGACGTGGACGACCCCAGCGCCCGGGTGCTGGGCAACTACGGGGCCTCCGGTGAATGAACGCTATTACACGCCATTCGGCGAAAGGAGCATACGCATGGAAGCAAAATTGACTGACATCTACGGTTCCCTGGTCTTTAGTGAGGACGTGATGCGCCAGCGCCTCTCCGTCACCTGCTACAACGCCTGGCGGGCCTGCATCGCCCAGAATAAGCCCCTGACCCTGGATATCGCCCACGAGATGGCCAACGCCATGAAGGACTGGGCCATCGAGCACGGGGCCACCCACTTCACCCACTGGTTCCAGCCCATGACCGGCGTCACCGCCGAGAAGCACGACAGCTTCATCACCCCCGGGGAGGGAGGGCGGGTGCTGCTCCACTTCTCCGGCAAGGAGCTGGTCCGGGGGGAGCCGGACGCCTCCTCCTTCCCCTCCGGCGGCCTGCGGGCCACCTTCGAGGCGAGAGGCTACACCGCCTGGGACCCCACCGCCTACGCCTTCATCAAGGACGGCAGCCTCTGCATCCCCACGGTGTTCTGCTCCTACGGGGGCCACGCCCTGGATAAAAAGACCCCCCTCCTCCGCTCCTGCGAGGCCCTGAGCAAGCAGGCAGTCCGGGTGCTGCGGCTCTTCGGCATGACGGACGTGAAGCGGGTCATCCCCCAGGTGGGGCCGGAGCAGGAGTACTTCCTGGTGGACAAGGCGGTCTACAGCAAGCGGGAGGACCTGAGCCTCTGCGGCCGGACCCTCTTCGGCGCCCCCTCCCCCAAGGGGCAGGACCTGGACGACCACTACTTCGGCGCCATCAAGCCCCGGATCGCCGCCTATATGGCGGACCTGGACCAGGAGCTTTGGAAGCTGGGCATCGCCGCCAAGACCAAGCACAACGAGGTGGCCCCGGCCCAGCACGAGCTGGCCCCCATCTATGCCGATGCCAATACCGCCTGTGACCACAACCAGCTGACCATGGAGATCATGAAGAAGGTGGCCGCCCGCCACGACATGGTCTGCCTGCTCCATGAGAAGCCCTTCGCCGGGGTCAACGGCTCCGGCAAGCACAACAACTGGTCCATCTCTACCGACACCGGCCTGAACCTCTTCAAGCCCGGCTCCACCCCCAGTCAGAACGCCCGGTTCCTCCTGTTCCTCACCGCCTTCCTCAAGGGCGCCGACGAGTACCAGGCCCTCCTGCGCTCCGGTGTGGCCAACGCCGGCAACGACCACCGTCTGGGGGCCAACGAGGCCCCGCCAGCCATCATCTCCGTGTTCCTGGGCGACGAGCTGAACGCCATCGTGGAGAGCATCATCCACGGCACCGCCTACGAGGACCAGAGCAAAAAGACCCTCCAGATCGGTGTGGACGTGCTGCCCGCCATCCCCCAGGACACCACCGACCGGAACCGGACCTCCCCCCTGGCCTTCACCGGCAACAAGTTCGAGTTCCGTATGCTGGGCTCCAGCCAGTCCATCTCCGGCCCCAACGTGGCGCTGAACACCATCATGGCCGAGGAGCTGCGGCAGTTCGCCGACGAGCTGGAGGGGGCGGAGGACTTCAACGCCGCCCTGGCCGCCCTGATTCGGCGGGAGCTGACCGCCCACCAGCGGATCGTTTTCAACGGCAACGGCTACGAGGACGCCTGGATCGAGGAGGCGGAGCGCCGGGGCCTGGACAACTACACCTGCACCGCCGACGCCCTGCCCCACTTCCTGGATGAGAAGAACATCGAGATGTTCACCCGCCACGGGGTCTTTACCAAGGAGGAGATGCGGGCCCGCCATGAGATCCACATGGAGACCTACGTCAAGACCATCCACATCGAGGCCCTGACCATGGTGGACATGGTGCGCAAGGATATCTACCCCGCCGCCACCCACGCCATGCGGCACCTGGCGGAGACCATCACCACCAAGCGGGCCGCCGTGGCGGATATCGACTGCACCCTGGAGGAGGCGCTACTGAAGCGGATGACGGAGCTGTCCAAGGAGCTGTTCACCACCTGCCACGCCCTGGAGAACGCTCTGGAGAACGCGCCCACCGGCGACATGGCGGCGGAGCTGCGCTACTACCGCAACGTCATCTTCTCCGATATGGAAAAGGCCCGGGCCGCCGCCGACGGTCTGGAGGTCATCACCCCCGCCTCCTACTGGCCCTATCCCAGCTATCGGGAGCTGCTGTTCAGCATCAGCTGAGGCTGTGCCGGTCCGGCACGGCTCGGCCCATATAGACCGCGCGGGCGGCTGACCTAGGTCAGCCGCCCCAGCCTATCGAAAAAGTCTGCCCAAAGGCAGACCTTTTCGGCAGTAAGGAGGGACTACTTCGGCGGTCCCTCCTTACTGCCGCGACCATTTGCAGTGATATCGGGCAAGGAAAGCCAAGATGATTCCGAGCTTCATCTTCATAGTCTCCTATGAACTCGTGATGCCGGCAGGCTAAAGGATCATCCGTATGACCTGCGGGAAACACTGTTTACCGCGCCTGCTGCATGTATGGCAGCTGGCCGCGGCAACTTGTGGAGATGTGTCCCGATCCATGCGCTCCCAGCCAAGGCGGTAGTAATAATCTGGGACCTTTGCGCTGCCCCAAAGTTCTTTGATCCCCATTTTGCGGGCTTCATCAAATACGACATTCTGCATGATCTTTCCGTAGCCCTTATTCCGATGATCCTGCCTGACAGCCAGATCACCGAGGGTATAGACGCTATCCCTGATCTGCAGGGTAACGGCGGCGATCAGTTCTCCGGTCGCGGCGTCCTCCATCCGCCACATCTTCACCATACCCTCCGGCGGCGTTTCGCTGATCTCGATCTCCATACCGCTCTCATGGAACAGCACAGAAAGCGGATAGTAGTCCTCAGTCTCCTTGATCACATACGGTAGCGCCATAGCAAACACATCCTCTCATTCGAATCAGATCGCTTAATGTGACATGAAAGCAGTCAGACGCCACCACAAGGCGGCGGCATAACGTTCATCTCAAAGCAGACGGATGTAATACGTTTGACAAATGTTATAGGTTTATAATATAGGATATCCGCAACGAAACAAGTTGTCAATCGATCTGCGCAAAGTTTGACAGGTCTCGTGTAATGTCAACCTTAATGGAAAGCCGGCCGTTTTTCGACAGGCTGAGAGGGACTGCCGGAGCAGTCCCTCGTTTATCGTCTATCATCGTATCCCGCCGTTATGTACGGGACAGGATCTCCCCCTCCGCGGAGATTGTGACCACGCTGTAGGGGATATCCCGCCCCTCCAGCGCCCTTTGGACGGCATACGGAAGGCCGCCGCAGCAGGGCACCTCCATCCTGACCACCGTAACGCTGCGGATATCGTTGGCGCGGAAGATCTCCGCCAGCTTGACAGAGTAGTCCACCCCATCCAGCTTCGGGCACCCGATCAGGACGGCACAGCCCTGGATGAAGTCCTGGTGGAAGCTCCCATAGGCATAGGCGGCGCAGCTGGCGGCGATCAGCAGATCGGCCCCAGCGAGCCAGGGCGCGTTCACCGGCGCCAGCTTGATCTGCACCGGCCACTGCCGCAGCTGGGAGGACCGCGCCGCCGCCGGAACGGAGGCTCCCTTCGCCGCCTGGACCGCCGCCTCGTCATAGGCCGCCGCCTCCCGCTCCACAAAGGTGATGGCCCCGGTGGGGCAGGCGGGCAGGCAGTCGCCCAAGCCGTCGCAGTAGTCGTCCCGCAATAGGCGGGCCTTGCCCTCCACCATGCCGATGGCGCCCTCGTGGCAGGCACTGGCGCAGGCGCCGCAGCCGTTGCACTTCTCCTGGTCGATCTCAACGATCCTTCTGACCATGCCGTTCCTCCTCCCGGTGCCGCTTCTGGGCCGCGGCGATCTCCATCATTTTTTCATACATCTCATCGCCCACGCACTGCCGGGCGTACTTGCACCACTGGACGCAGCTGAGTTCATCGTTATACGCGACAAAACCGCATTTCTCGCAGGCTACCTCCGTATCCACAGAGAAGATCTCGATAACGCTCCCGCACTGGGGGCAGATCTTCTCCTTGATCGTAGGCGTCCGGGGCTTGCCCTGACAGCCCTCCATGATCATAGAGCCCACCTCCCTTTCGCACCTTCACTTTACATCAACTTCGCCTATGTGTCAATATCCGCGGCGGCCGCTGGCCGCGGGAATGTTTCCCGCCCCTGCCGCGGCGCTCCAGGCATTGTATACGATTCCCAATTTTCACTCTTGACTTTGGGGCAGGAAGTGCTATACTGATCTTGTTCATATAAGAGCGCTGCACATACTTTGTAAAAGGAGATGGGACCGATGCGAAAAACACCTTTTGCGGTGGGCCTGCTCTGCTTCCTGCTGGCGGCCCTCCTGACCATTCCCGCCCTGGCCCACGGACACCGCGGACACCACGGCGGGCATCACAGTTACGCCGTCCAGACGGAGATCACCGTCTGCCCCTATGATGACTGCACGACAGCTGGCCGCCATGCCCATGACGGCTTGACCTACTGCGGCTATGACCACGCCGGCGGCGTGTGCAACGGCAGCTGCTACGCCCTCTGCGAGGTGGAGGACTGCACGGAGACCGGCCGGCACAGCCACGATGGCGTGACCTACTGCGGCTACGACCACGAGGCGGGCTTCTGCGACGGCGCCTGCCGCCAGCTCTGCGCCGTGGATGGCTGCAAGCTCTCCGGGCTCCACACCCACAGCGGCACGCTCTGCTGCGGGAACGCCCATGAGGCCGGCTTCTGCGATGGCAGCTGTTCCACCACGGCCCGGCACTGCCGCAGCTGGTGCCGGTAAGCCCCCCTATCAGCAAGGACCGGAACAGCCCCTGGAGATCGTCTCCAGGGGCTGTCTATGTCTCTTGGCTATCCGCTATCGTTCACGTCGTCACAAAGGAGATCAGATTCCATGCCTCGTCCGTAGTCCCGGGCTCCCAGGCCACGATGAAGCACAGCTCCTCAAAGCTCTTTTCACAGGGACGCTCCTTAGGCGTATCTATGATATGGATCTCAAATCCGCGAGCCGTCTCGCCCCAGGTCTTATACGGCAAAACGCGCTCCCGCTGGGTGTAGTGCCTCTCGATATCCTCGGAATCCGGCGCGCCCATACCGATCGTATGACCGTTATATGTTCCAACGATATTGACCATATATTCGCCGCCGCCGTCATTCCGCAGCTGGCCGCTGTCAAATTTGCAGAGGAGGATATCCCCTTTCCTCAGGCTGTCCCTGTCAGGGTAGAGCCGGTACAGCCCCTGGGGCACCTTTTGCGTGCCGTCTGCCAGATAGATGCCGTAGTCGAACGGCACAGCTAAAAAGTGTACCGGCTGGCCGTTTTGAAAGATATGGACCGCGCCAAAGGGCGTTTTCAGTTCGTTCTTCCACATACCCAGATCCTTCTTGAAGATACGCATAGTATTTTGCCGGTCACAGCAAGGGCCGCTAAGCCTAGAATGGCCCCCTGGGGAGATAGCGCTCCCCAGGGGGCCGACCTTTGCGTGAATGCCTTGAATAACTCTCCGCGTTTTCAGGCAAATACAGTATACCACCCCTCTGCCAAAAAAGCAAGAGGAATTTTACACTGTTACATATCTCGATAGCAGAACAGATCCACCACGATCTCTGTCCCGGTCAGATAGCAGAACTCGATCACGTCATGAGTCATACCGATGACGCCCCCCTCGTCCGGGGACTGGGGATCGATCTCTATACTGAACGTCACGTTATACCGCTCCCGAATCGCCCGCAGGGCTGGGATATGGGGCCGTAGCGCCGCCGCGATCCGGCCGCACTGGTCCAGCCGGCTGACGGCCGGCTCCGCCTGACGGCAGCCATACCAGGCGGAGAAGGGATACCGCCCCCTGCCGCCAGGCCGGGCCTCGCCGGCCCGGTGGGCCCGGAAGGGCTGGAGCCCCAGCAGCGCCGTGATCTCGTCCGGGTCAAAGGCGCTGTCCGGCTCTGGGAGGAACCCCTCATCAAAGTCCAGCACCCCGGCGCTCTTGATCAGAAAGAAGGCATAGCAGCCTGTCCGCTCTGTCCCGCCGTCCATCCTACGCCTCCATCTCCTCCGCCAGCCGCCGCCAGAGGTGGGACACCGCGTAAAAGGTGGTCTCGTAGTGCATATAGCGCAGGACGTTCTCGTCCCACATGATCTTGACCACCGGACCGAACTCCTCGTCAGAGTCCCAGAATTGCAGGACCAGCGGCAGGAACGGGAAGAGAGGGAGCCGGTAGGCCACATCCCCAACGGCCTCTCGCCGGCCTCCCAGCGCCTCGCAGGCCCGTGCCAGGGCCTCGGTCCGATGCTCGAACCGCTCCGCCGCCGCCCGGAACATCCCCTGCTCGATGCTGGCGGTGCGGACCGCGCCGGGCAGATGCTCCATGGAGACGAGCCGCCCCGCCAGGCCGCCGCCCTCCCCATAGCACAGCACGTCGAAGATGGTCATGCTCTCATCGAACCCGGCGTGTTCCGCCGTCTGGAAGCCGTCCTTAGACCACTCCACCCGGCCCGTGGTCCGGCCGATCCGGCAGTCCCGGCCCAGAAGGGGCAGGTAGAGATAGTCCTTGTCGTGGGCCAGACAGTATCGGGCGATCATCTCCTCTTGGTCGTAGGCCAGAAACGCCTGCTCCATCCGGTCCCGGGTGATCTCATAATTCGTCTTTCCCATCGTCACCGCTCCTTTGCACCTTAGAAAAGGCCCCCGTGCATCGCACGAGGGCCATAATGCGCACCGGTCTTACTTGTACAGCTCCACCAGCTTGAGCAGATGCTCGTAGCGCTCCTTGGCAGCGGCCTCGTTCTTGGCGAACAGGACCTCGGCCCGCTCCGGGAACTCCCGGGTCAAACGGGCATACCGGGCCTCGTTCATCAGGAACTCCTGATAGCCGCCGGCGGGGGCCTTGCTGTCCAGGGTGAACTTCACCTCGGCGGCGGGGTTGAACCGGAACATGTTCCAGTAGCCGCACTCGACAGCCTTCTTCATCTCCTTCTGGCAGTTCATCATGCCGCCCTTGATGGAGTGCATCTCGCAGGGGGCGTAGCCGATGATCAGGGAAGGACCATGATAGGCCTCGGCCTCGGTGATGGCCTTGATGGTCTGGGCGGTGTTGGCGCCCATAGCCACCTGGGCCACATAGACGTAGCCGTAGCTCATGGCGATCTCCGCCAGGCTCTTCTTCTTCATCTCCTTGCCGGCCGCGGCGAACTGGGCCACCTGGCCGATGTTGGAGGCCTTGGAGGCCTGGCCGCCGGTGTTGGAGTAGACCTCGGTATCAAAGACGAACACGTTCACATCCTCGCCGGAGGCCAGCACGTGGTCCAGTCCGCCGTAGCCGATGTCGTAGGCCCAGCCGTCGCCGCCGAAGATCCACACGCTCTTCTTGTTCAGGTACTCCTTCTTGTCCAGGATGGCCTTCACCAGCTTGCAGGCGTCGCAGTCGCAGTACTGGGCGCCGCTGTCCTTCAGCTCCTTGGCGTGAGCCTGGAACTGGGGCAGCTGGTCGCCAAAGACCTTGGCGGCATCCGGGCTGGTCGTGAACGCGACGATATCGTCCACGGTCATGATGCTTTCTTCCAGCAGCTGGATATATGCCTTGGTGGCCTCCTGGTTGGCGCTGCCGTCGTCCATGGTATCCAGCCACTTCTGGGCGGCGTCCTTCAGAGGCTGATAGGTGTGGGGCACCGCGATGAGGGCCTTTGTCATATCGGCCAGGGAATTGCGGATGGCCTTCTGGCCCAGGTACATACCGAAGCCGTGCTCGGCGTTGTCCTCAAAGAGGGAGTTGCACCAAGCGGGACCGCGGCCCTGGGCATCGGTGCAGTAGGGGGAGGTAGCGGCGGGACCGCCCCAGATGGAGGAGCAGCCGGTGGCGTTGGAGACATACATATGGTCGCCGAACAGCTGGGTCACGAGGCGCGCATAGCTGGTCTCGGCGCAGCCGGCGCAGGAGCCGGAGAACTCCAGGTAGGGCTGACGGAACTGGCTGCCCTTGACGGTGTTGTCCTGCATGTCGGGCTTCTGGCTGGTCTTGACCAGGTAGTTCCAGACGGGCTGCTGGGCCGCCTCGCCCTCCTGGGGCACCATGGTGATGGCCTTGTCCTTGGCCAGGCAGGCCTCGACGCAGACGCCGCAGCCCATGCAGTCCAGGGGGGAGACGCCGATGGCGTAGGTGTAAGTGCCCTTGCCCTTACCGGCCTTGATGGCGGCGGTCTTGGTGGCCTCGGGGGCGGCCTTGACCTCCTCATCGTTCAGCGCGAAGGCACGGATGGTGGCGTGGGGGCAGACATAGGAGCAGTTGTTGCACTGGATGCACTTGGCGGGATCCCAGGTGGGGACCATCACCGCCACGCCGCGCTTCTCGTAGGCGCTGGCGCCCTGCTCGAACTGGCCGTCCACATGGTCCATGAAGGCGGACACGGGCAGGCTGTCGCCGTCCATCTTGTCCACGGGGGTGAGGATGTTCTTCACCATCTTCACCAGCTCGGGACGGCCCTCCAGGGCCTCCTCCACAGGAGCGTCCTCGGCGGTGGCCCAGGCGGCGGGGATGTCGATCTTCTTGAAGGCGGTGGCGCCGGCATCGATGGCCTTGTGGTTCTTCTCCACCACGTCCATGCCCTTCTTGGAGTAGCTCTTGGTGGCGGCATCCTTCATGTACTGGATGGCCTCCGCCTCGGGCAGGACCTTAGCCAGGGCGAAGAAGGCGGACTGGAGGATGGTGTTGGTCCGCTTGCCCATGCCCACCTCAGCGGCCAGGTCGATGGCGTTGATGGTGTAGACGTTGATGTTGTTCTGGGCGATGTAGCGCTTGGCCACGGCGGGCAGGTGGCGATCCAGCTCCTCGAAGCTCCACTGGCAGTTGATCAGGAAGGTGCCGCCGGGCTTCACGTCCCGGACCATGGGGAAGCCCTTCACGATGTAGGCAGGCACATGGCAAGCCACGAAGTCGGCCTTGTTGATGTAGTAGGGGCTCTTGATGGGCTTGTCGCCAAAGCGCAGGTGGCTGATGGTGACGCCGCCGGTCTTCTTGGAGTCATACTGGAAATAGGCCTGGACATACTTGTCGGTGTGGTCGCCGATGATCTTGATGGAGTTCTTGTTGGCGCCCACGGTGCCGTCGCCGCCAAGGCCCCAGAACTTGCACTCGATGGTGCCCTCGGCAGCGGTGTTGGGGGAGGGGACCTCGGGCAGGCTCAGGTTGGTGACATCGTCCACGATGCCGATGGTGAACTGGCGCTTGGCCTCGGCCTTCTTCAGCTCTTCATAGACGGCGAAGATGCTGGCGGGCGGGGTGTCCTTGGAGCCCAGGCCGTAGCGGCCGCCGATGACGGTCACTTCGCTCTTGCCGGCGTTGGCCAGGGCGGTGACCACGTCCAGATACAGAGGCTCGCCCAGGGATCCGGGCTCCTTGGTCCGGTCCAGAACGGCGACCTTCTTGGCGGTAGCGGGGATGGCGGCCAGGAGCTTGTCAGCGGCGAAGGGGCGGTACAGACGGACCTTGACAAGGCCCACCTTCTCGCCGTGGGCGTTCAGGTAGTCGATGACCTCCTCGGCCACGTCGCAGATGGAGCCCATGGCCACGATGACCCGGTCGGCGTCGGGAGCGCCATAGTAGTTGAACAGCTGATAGTTGGTGCCCAGCTTGGCGTTGACCTTGGCCATGTACTCCTCCACCACGGCGGGCAGAGCGTCATAGTACTGGTTGCAGGCCTCACGGTGCTGGAAGAAGATGTCGCCGTTCTCGTGGGAACCGCGCATATTGGGATGCTCGGGGTTCAGGGAGTGCTGACGGAAGGCCTCCACGGCGTCCATGTCGCACATCTCCTTCAGGTCCTCGTAATCCCAGACGGCCACCTTCTGGATCTCGTGGGAGGTACGGAAACCGTCAAAGAAGTTGAGGAAGGGCACCCGGCCCTTGATGGCGGACAGATGGGCCACAGCGGAGAGGTCCATGACCTCCTGGACGTTGCCCTCGGCCAGCATAGCGAAGCCGGTCTGGCGGCAGGCCATGACATCGGAGTGGTCGCCGAAGATGTTCAGCGCGTGGCTGGACACGGTACGGGCGGAGACGTGGAACACCGCGGGGAGCAGCTCACCGGCGATCTTGTACATATTGGGGATCATCAGCAGCAGGCCCTGGGAGGCGGTGAAGGTGGTGGTCAGCGCGCCCACGCCCAGAGAGCCGTGAACGGTACCGGCGGCGCCGGCCTCGCTCTGCATCTCAGACACCTTGACGGTGGTGCCGAAGATGTTCTTCAGGCCCTGGGCGGCCCACTGGTCCACCAGGTCTGCCATGGGGCTGGACGGCGTGATGGGGTAGATGCCCGCCACTTCCGTAAACGCGTACGCAACGTGGGCGGCGGCATTGTTGCCATCCATGGTCTTGAACTTTCTTGCCATAGATACTTATCCTCCTGCAATTTCAATACTTCTCCCCCGTCCGGGGGGTGTATGAAGCCCTACAGATAGAATAATAACACAAACTTCCGTTGATGTAAATGCCGCTTTTTAGGTTTTTTCATAAAAATCTTTTCCGCATGGGTAAAATTTTTTCACGTCACTCAAATATTGACGTTCTTCTTGACAAAACCGGCCCGCTGTGCTACTATCCTATCAACACTTGTTTTATAAACAGTAGGCCGAAAGGAGACCTGCGTATGGAACGAAAACAGGGCCGGCCCGCCCTGACGGCGGCGGCCTGGATGGACCGGCTGGGGCGCCGCCTGGCGAGGTACTTCTCCGGGCAGCAGGCGGTGGAGATGCTGACTGACTACGCCGATCACTTCTCCCTGGGGCTGGAGCGGGGGGAGAGCGAGGCCACGCTGGTCCAGAGCATCGGTACGCCGGAGGCGGCGGCGGACGCCTTGGTGCAGGAGAACTGGCCCCTGCGGACAGACCGCTGGCGCTATCTCTGGTGGGGACTGCTGGCGGTGGCGGTGTGGCTCCATTTGGGCGTTTTCAGCGTCTTTCATGGCGGCGGATTCGGCATGGACGCCCATCTGGCGGTCCTGCCAGCGCTGCTGTTGGGGCCACCGTCCCTGTTCCGCTGCTTCAACGGGACCGTAAGGGCGGAGATCGAGGGAGCATACTCCCATAAGAGACCGTTGCCGTTGGCATATGGCCTGCCAGCGGCAGCCGCAGCCGGGGCAGCTGTCATCGCTCTCTACTGGTTCTCTCTTGAGGCGAAGGGGCTGTTATATGCCTATGATCCCCAGGGCTTTTTGTTCGTTCTGCCTAAGGGCGAAGCGCTGGCCATAGCCCTTACGCTCCTCTGGTATCTGATGGCGCTTTTGCTGATCTGGCACCTCTACCGCAGCGCGGCGGTCTCGATCCGCTATTTCCCCTGCGCCGTCTACACTTCCGGGACGATGATGTGTATGGCCCTCCTCTCGAACGCAATGGGCGACGCGAAGCTGTACCCTGATTCGGCCCGGCGGGGCGCGCTGCTCTGTTTTCTGCTCTATCTGATCGTGGCAGCGGTGACGATCGGGTCGGGGCTCTATATCCGCCGGTGCATGGAACGGGGGGCAGCATGGACGCGCAGTTAAAGAAAGGCGTGCTGGAGCTGTGCCTGCTCCAATGCCTCCACAAGGGGGAGCAGTACGGCTATGATATCATCCAGCAGATGCACCGCTACTTCCCGGACGTGATGGAAAGTACCTTTTACGCCGTCCTCCGCCGCTTGGCCCGGGACGGACTGGCGGAGACCTATCGGGGCGAGATCTCCAACGGACCGGCCCGGAAGTATTACCGGCTCACCCCGGCGGGAGAGGTGCGTCTGGCCTCCCTCCAGGCCGACTGGCAGACCCTGGGGGAGATCGTAGCCAGCCTGAGAGAGGATCGATAGGAAAATTTTGCGTTGAAAGCCGTTCGCGATCGTGATATACTATGTAAAGACGAACCGCTGTTTTGACAGATCTTTTCTTGGGAGGAACGTAGAATGAAGCTATCCGGCAAAAATATCTGCCTGCTGCTGTGCGGCGCTGCCATCATCGTGATGGCCGTTGTCTGTATAGACTTTCTCAGGAGCCGTAGCGCCGCCGGGGACGGCGCACCTGCCCATGATACCAATGTACTGGAGCAGATCAACGAGGACGGCACCACGACCGTTATACCGCCCAACGATGCTAAGTCTGGCTGGATGCTGTCCCTGACGGAGCAGCTAGACGCAGACCTGCTGGCGCTGGACGCTGTAGACAGCGCGTCCGCGCTCCTGACCGAGACTGGCGACAGCGGGCTCCAGCTGGCAGTCACGCTCAAAGGGGCCGATCTGGCAGCCACCCAGGAGGAATGGGAGGGTGTCATCCGGGAGACCATGGCGGAGGCATCTGTCGAGACCTATGCGCTGCAAGTTTCCGATGTCTTTGGAGATCTGCTGATAGACGAAACGATCTGACTGCAAAAGGGGACGCGGGGACGTCCCCTTTTTGCTGTCTTTTGGGCAAAAGGCAAATTAAGGCCGGCATAAAACGCCCCGCCGCCAGCCACACTACTTCCGCGTAAAGGAGAGTGATGGCAGTGCCCAAGACGACCTATGACACCGGCCTGCACAACACCTGCGAGGTGGGCAAGCTGCGCCGGGTGATGCTCCACCGGCCGGGCCGGGAGCTGGAAAACCTGATGCCGGAGCATTTGGAACGGCTCTTATTTGACGATATCCCCTATTTGAAAGTGGCCCAGGAGGAACATGACGCCTTCGCCCAGTGCCTGCGGGAGAGCGGGGCGGAGGTGGTCTACCTGGGGGACCTGGTGGCGGAGACCATCGCCGGAGACGGGGAGCTGCGGCTGGCGCTGATCGAGCAGTTCCTGGACGAGGCGGGGGTGGAGGGCCACCGGATGCGCTCCATCGTCCGGGACTACTTCCGAGACATGGAGGACCGGCAGCTGGTGGACGTGATGATGGCGGGGATCCGAAAGAGCGATATCCGGGGCTTCGAGACCGGGAAGCTGGCGGACTTCCTCAGCTACCGGAGCGACGACTACCCTTTCCTGATCGACCCGATGCCCAACCTGTATTTCACCCGGGACCCCTTCGCCACCATCGGCACCGGCGTCTCCCTCCACCGGATGCACACCCAGACCCGGCACCGGGAGACCCTTTTCGGCAAGTTCATCTTTGAACACCACCCCATCTACTCCAAGGCCCCCAAGTGGTACGACCGGGGGGAGTCCTCCTCCCTGGAGGGCGGGGACATCCTGGTCCTCAGCCCGGAGGTGCTGGCGGTGGGCATCTCGGAGCGGACGGAGGAGGACAGCATCGATAAGTTCGCCCATACGGTGCTGTCCATCAGCAAGACCTTCAAGAAGATCCTTGCCTTCAATATCCCCAAGAGCCGCTCCTTCATGCACCTGGACACCGTTTTCACCATGGTGGATACAGACAAATTCACCGTACACCCCAATATCCTGAATCAGATCACCGTCTATGTGATGGAGCTGCAAGACGGCAAGATCCACATCCAGGAGGAGCAGGGGCGGCTGGAGGATATCCTGAAGAAGCACCTGCATCTGGACCGGGTGTCCCTGCTGAAATGCGGCAGCGGCAACCAGATCGACGCTGCCCGGGAGCAGTGGAACGACGGCAGCAACACCCTGGCCATCGGCCCCGGCGAGGTGGTGGTCTATGAGCGCAACTATGTGACCAACCAGCTGCTGGAGGACCAGGGGGTCAAGATCCACACCATCCCGTGCAGCGAGCTGAGCCGGGGACGGGGCGGCCCCAGATGTATGTCCATGCCCCTGGTGCGGGAGGACCTGCCCGCCCGTTCATAACGGGCATCCAGAACAAATATCAAAATATGTGAAGAGATAGGATAAGGAGCAAACGCCTATGGCTGTCAATCTGAAAGGAAGAAGCTTTCTCACCCTGATGGACCTGACCCCCCAGGAGATCCGCTACCTGCTGGACCTGGGCCACGACCTGAAGGCCAAGCGCCGCGCCGGCATCCACGCCCCCGTTTTGAAGGGAAAGCACATCGTGCTGCTGTTTGAAAAGACCTCCACCCGGACCCGCTGCTCCTTCGAGGTGGCGGCCACCCAGGAGGGGGCCCATGTGACCTATCTGGACGCCGGCAGCAGCCAGATGGGCAAAAAGGAGAGCCTGGAGGACAGCGCCAAGGTGCTGGGCCGGTTCTTCGACGGCATCGAGTACCGGGGGTATGAGCAGAAGGTGGTGGAGGACCTGGCGAGATGGTCCGGCGTGCCGGTGTGGAACGGGCTGACCGATGTGGACCATCCCACCCAGATCCTGGCGGACATGATGACCATCGAGGAGCACTGCACCAAGCCCCTGCGGGACGTGAAGGTGGTGTTCCCCGGGGACGTGCGGAACAATATGTGCTACGCCTGGATGTACGGCTGCGCCAAGATGGGGATGCGCTTCGCCGGTCTGGGCCCCAAGGCCCTGGTGGACGGCGTGGACCCCAACGTGATGCTCCGGGTGCGCCAGGTGGCCCAGGACACCGGGGCGGAGATCCAGATCACCGACGATCCCGCCTGCCTGGCCGGCGCGGACGTGATCTACGGCGACATCTGGGCCTCCATGGGCGAGGAGGCCCTGATCCCGGAGCGGGCCAAGCTCCTCTCCCCCTACCGGGTGACAGACGAGACTCTGGCCAAGACCGGCAACCCGAACGTGCTGTATATGCACTGCCTGCCCTCCTTCCACGACTTCGAGACCACCACCGCCAAGACCTGGCACGACAAGGGCGTGGATATCCGGGAGGTCACCGATGAGGTGTTCCGGGGCAAGCACAGCGTGGTCTTTGACGAGGCGGAGAACCGGATGCACTCCATCAAGGCCGTGCTGGCGGCGACTATGGGGTGCTGCTGATGGAGAAGAAGAGGGACCCCATGGAGGCCGCTCTGGCCCTGACGGACCTGGCCGACCCGGCCACCGACCCCAACGGCAGCTACACCGGCCAGCCCCGGGACCCGAAGGAAGTGCCGGTGCAGGACGCGGACGACCTGTAAGGCGATAGTCCCCAGAAGGATAAGATCATAAAATAGAGATAGAAGATCCCACGGGAGGTCCCCTGGCCAAAAGGCCGGCGGGGCCTCTTGCGGACAGCTTTATAAAAACTTCATAAAGGTTTATGCTTATATAAAGGAACGCCGCCACGCCGCTCTTGCAATTTCTGGATAGCTCCGCTATAATAGGGAAAGCAAGCGAAAAGGAGGCCGTGCCGGTGAAACGAGATCGGACCTATCTATACTGGGGGCTGACCGCCTTCGCGGTCATCTGCGGCGTGCTGCTGTTCTACGACCTGGTGTTCCAGGGCAGCACCATCGCCTACTATGTGAACAAGCTCAACGGCATCCTGGCCCCGGTGCTGTACGGCGCGGTCATCGCCTACATCCTCACGCCGGTGGTCAACGCCATCGAGCGCGGCCTCTTCGGCCCCGGCAAGGGGCTGGAGCTGCGGAAAAAGCTGCCCCGGCTGCAAAAGAGCGGCCTGCCCCGGGCCATGTCTATTTTGCTGACCTGGACCCTGGTGGTGCTGGTGTTCTACTTCCTGCTCAACGCCCTCCTGCCGGAGCTGGGCCGGAGCATCATGCAGCTGGCCAACAACGACCAGGGGTATTACAACACCGTCTACGGCTGGATCCAGAAGCTCCTGACGGAGGACAGCGCCTTCCGCACCTGGCTCCTGGAGCTCTTCAACGACTACTACCAGGACGCCCTGGACTGGGTGAAGAACGACCTCCTGCCCCAGGCCCAGCAGGCGCTGGGCACCATCACCGGGGCCATCACCGCCATCACCGGCCGGGTCATCTCCTTCGCCAACGTCATCATGGACCTGCTGGTGGGCATCATCGTGTCCATCTACCTCCTGGCCAACAAGGAGGGCTTCTCCGCCACCGCCTGCAAGCTGCTCTACAGCATCTTCTCCCCGGAGCGCTCCGCCTGGCTCATCCGCGGGGTCAAAAAGGGCAACCAGATCTTCTCCAGCTTCTTCCGGGGCAAGCTGCTGGATTCCCTGATCATCGGGATCCTCTGCTTCATCTTCTCCAGCCTGTTCAAGTTCCCCTACGCCCCTCTGGTCAGCGTGGTGGTGGGGATCACCAACATCATCCCCTTCTTCGGTCCCTTCCTGGGGGCCATCCCCAGCGCCTTCCTCATCCTGCTGGACGACCCTATCAAGTGCCTCTGGTTCCTGGTGTTCATCCTGGCCCTCCAGCAGTTCGACGGCAATATCCTGGGCCCCATGATCCTAGGCGAGTCCACCGGCCTGTCCAGCTTCTGGGTCATCGTAGCCATCCTGGTAGGCGGCGGACTGTGGGGCGTGGTGGGGATGTTCCTAGGCGTGCCCCTCTTCGCCTGCCTCTATACCGCCCTGGGCACCTACAGCACCTGGCGCCTGCGCCAGAAGGGCCTGCCAGTGAACTCCCGGAACTACACCACCCATGCCCCCGTCCCCGACCCGCCCAAGAAAGAAGCAAAAGAGCCAAAACCGCCATCTAAAAAGTAACACACATAAAAATGCACGCCCCCGCCCTGTTTCGATAGGGCGGGGGCGTTCTTCCGCAACAGTATGCACAGCTGTCCATAAAATATTTTGATACGATCGAAAAGTTTTGCTTACATTTCTTCAAAAAATGTGGTATACTAGGAAAAGAGGCCATATCTTACCAAAAATGCAGGTGAAAAAGGAGGCAGATATGTATCAGATCGGCGACAAGATCGTCTACGGCGGCGAGGGCGTGTGCCTGGTGGAGGCCGTCGGCCCGCTGGATATCCCCGGCAGCAGCCAGGAGCGGCTGTACTACACCCTGGCGCCCCTCTACCGCAGCGGCAGGATCTACGCGCCGGTGGATTCCACCGTATGCAGCCGCCCCGTGCTGACCCGGACGGAGGCGGAGGCCCTGGTCCGCCGCATCCCCGACATCGAGCCGCCCCTCTGTGAGGGCTGGGACCTGCGGACCCGCAGCGACCACTACCGGCAGCTGCTCCAGTCCCAGGACTGCACCAGCATGGTCCAAGTGATCAAGGCCGTCTTTCAAAAGCGGCAGGCCGCCAAGAAGGGCCGGCTGGGCCAGGTGGACGAGCGCTATATGCGCCGGGCGGAGGACCTGCTCTATGGGGAGCTGGCCGTGTCCTTGGAGCTGACCCCGGACCAGGTGCCGGCCTATATCCGCGATTCCATAGAGGGGGCCGCCCTGCCGTCGGCCAACGCGTGACAGGCCGGACAGACCGATCTGTCCTATAATAATTATATATGAGGAACCGCCGTCCCGTGCCCCTGGGGGCACGGGCGTTTTTTATGCCTGCCCGGCAGGTCCCGCCAGCCGGACGGAGAGCAGGGACATGGCGTTCTTCTCCACACCGTTGAGGATGAACCCGGCCAGGTCGCAGGCGTAGACGGGCCCCTCGGTCCGAAGGCCCTGGCTCTGGATCTGGCGGCAGAGGGCATCATAGCCGGCGGACAGGTCCCAGCGGCCCCGGCAGCAGAGGTACAGGTAGATCCCGGCGGGCTTCTCCATCCCCCAGGGGAGATCCGAGGGCTCTTTGATGCGCGTATAGAGGTGGGTGATGGTCCCCTGACCCGCCGTCTCCCCCGGCCGGTGGATGGCCCCCAGCTGGTGGTCCGTCTGGAGGCCATAGCGCCGGCACAGGTCCCGAAAATGCTCCAGCACCCCGATCAGCACCGCGTCCTCCTCCGCCCCCGGCGGCAGCAGTGCCGCCAGCTCCTCCGCCGGCAGGGCCAGCAGATGCTCCGCCTCGAACCAGGCCGTTCGGGGGACCAGGTCCGGCGACGCGCCCAGCTCCAGGTTTCGGATCATGCCGGAGAGCACCATCTCCATCTGTTCCAGCTGCCGCCGTTCCTCCTCCAGCCGCTGCTGCTGTCCCCGGAGCAGGGCCAGCAGCCCGGCGGCGTCCTGGGCCGGCAGGGAGCGGCGGATCTCCTCCAGGGAGGTCCCGGTCTGGCGAAAGATGGAGATGGCGTAGAAGTCGTAGAACTGGGCCAGATCGTAGTAGAAGTACCCGTTCTCCCCCTGGTGGGCCGGCGGCAGCAGGCCGATGTCCTTGTAGTGGCGCAAGGTCTCCTTGGTGGTGCCGCAAAGGGCGGCAAAGGCCCCGGAGGTCAGCCAGCCCTTGGTCTGCTTCATAAAATTTTCCTCCTGTTCTCCCAAACTCCCTATTGACTGTGGGGCGACCCCATAGTATATGATACCGCCTGTGAGGAATGATCGCAAGTGCGATCGGAACACTATTGATAAAAAAAGAAAGACCGAACAGGAGGCAAACGGATATGCGTTTTGGATGCAGCAGTTTTTCTTGGGAGACATTGGATGGATGCCATCTGCTGGGGCGGACCTACGACCAGTTCGGGGACCTGGCGGCCAACCGGGTGATCGGCGTGCCGGCGGGGCATCCCTGTCCCCTAGGCCTAAAGGAGGAGGAGGGCCCTTCGGGCCGGTATGGCTATACCGGCATGGCCGTGCTGGGCTTCGGCGCACCGGTCCTGGTGGACGGCGTCAACACCGCCGGCCTGATGGGGGCCCTGCTCCACTACCCGGAGTGGGCGGCATACCGGCAGGAGCCGGACCGGCGCCCGGTCCATCCGGGCCGCCTGCTGGCCTGGCTGCTCAGCCAGTGCACCAGCGTGGAGGCGGCGCTGGCGGCCCTGGAGAAGGTCACACTGGTGGACGAGCCGATCCAGGGCAAGCCCCTGCCCGCCCACTATATCCTCAGCGACCGGACCGGCGAGGCGGTGGTCCTGGAGCCGGAGGCGGAGGGGATACAGGTATACCGGCGCACCATCGGCGTGCTGACCAACAGCCCCGGCTACCTGTGGCACCGGACCCACCTGCGCTGCTACACCGGAGTCACCAACCTGCCCAAAGCGCCCCAGGCCATCGCCGGCTGGGAGGTGCGGGAGCTGGGCGAGCGGCTGGGCGGCGGCTTCGGCCTGCCGGGGGACTACTCCTCCCCCTCCCGCTTCGTCCGCACGGCCTTCATGAAGGCCTTCGCCGTCCCGGGCCGCCAGGAGGTGGACGGGGTCTCCCGGATGTTCCGGGCCTTTGCCCCGGTGGAGATCCCCGAGGGGCTGGCCAAGGCGGACCCAGGCTACGAGGTCTATGAGCAGACCCTCTGCACCGCGGTCATGTGCGCGGAGAGCGGCGTCTACTACTTCTCCCCCGCCCAAAACCGGCGGATCTCCGCCATCCGCCCCCTGCCGGCGGGGGAGGCGGTCCAGCACTTCAGCCTGGGGGACCGCCAGGACATCGACTACCGGAACTGAGGAGGGCGATACTATGGACCGTAAGCTGGACTCCTACCACCTGCCGGTGACCGGAAGGAACATCCTCCGCTTCGCCTTCCCCACCATCGTCATGACGGTGTTCAACACCTTTTATACCATGGTAGACGGCCTTTTCGTCTCCAACCTGATCGGCACCGACGCCCTGTCCGCTATCAACCTCACCGCGCCGGCCATCGGGCTGATCACGGCGGTCTCCGGGATGCTGGCCACCGGCGGCAGCGCCGTGGTCATGCGGAAGATGGGCGAGGGCCGGGAGCAGGAGGCCCGGCAGGACTTCACCCTGCTGATCCTGGCCAACGCCGCCGTGGGCGCGGTCATGATGCTGCTGGGCTACGGCCTGATGGACCGCCTGCTGGGGGCCATGGGCCTCTCGGAGACGGTGTTCGCCTACTGCCGGGCCTACCTGGAGAGCTATCTGGTGTTCACCATCCCCATCCTGCTGATGTACAATTTCTCCCTCTACCTCATCGCCGCGGACCAGTCCCGGCTGTCCCTGGCCTGCACCGTGGCCGGGGGCGTGGCCAATATCGTCCTGGACTACGTCCTGGTCGGTCTAATGGATCTGGGCCTCCGGGGAGCGGCCATCGCCACCGGCCTGGGCTACTCCCTCACCGCTGTGGTGGGCCTGCTGGTCTTTTGCCGGCGGGACAGCCTGCTCCACTTCCAGCGGCCGGTCCTTCGGGCCGGGGTGCTGTTCCACGCCTCCGCCAACGGCCTGTCGGAGCTGGCCACCTCCCTGGTCTCCGGGATCACCACCCTGCTCTTCAACCTGGCTATGCTGCGCTACATAGGGGAGGACGGCGTGGCAGCCATCACGATCATCATGTATGTGCTGATGTTCGTCAGCGCCCTGTTCATCGGCTACTCCTACGGCGTGGCCCCCATGATCAGCTACTACTACGGCGAGGGGGACCGGGAGAAGCTGCAAAAGCTGATCCGATTCAGCATCCGCTTCATCTTGGCGGCCTCCCTGGCCTGTACGTTGGTCTCCATCCTGGCCGCCAGACCGCTGGTCGGCATCTTCACCCGGCCGGACAGCCCGGTCTATGGGCTGGCTGTCACGGGGGACCGGCTCTGCTCCATGGCCCTGCTGTTCGTGGGGCTGAACGTGTTCGCCAGCGGGATGTTCACCGCTCTGTCCAATGGGGTGGTCTCTGCCGCCCTGGCCTTCTCCCGGTCCTTCCTGTTCACCGCCGCCTGCATCCAGCTGCTGCCGGTCCTGCTGGGGGGCGTCACGGGGGTATGGCTGGCCACCCCCGCGGCGGAGCTGCTGGGAGCCGTGACCGCCGTCGCGGCCCTGCTCTGCCAGCGAAAGCGCTACGGCTACTGACCGTCCGTATAAAAAGCGGCCCCCTCCAGGGCGAGAACGCCTTGGAGGGGGCATCGCTTTGTCAGGAGTGCTTCAGACGGTGGAGATGGAAGGGAAAGACGATCTCCAGCAGCGTCCGCTGCTCCGGGGCCTCGCCGGCCATCTGGGCGACCAGACTGTCGAAGTGCCGCTGGTCGACGCTGTCCTCCGCCACGACCCGGACGGTCTTGCCCACCAGGGCGTACAGGCCCAGCAGGGAGCGGGCGTCCAGCATGGCGGTGTCGGTGTGCAAATAGATCTCATATGGCGCGCTGCAAGCCAGACGGCAGATCTTCTCTACCTGGGCGGCGTCCTTGATTCTCAGTTCTTTGATCATAGTATCAGATCTCCTTTCTACTACGTTCACAGGTCAAAGGTACAATAGGTCTGATCGGTTTTGATCGTTCGTGCCCTTCACACGATGGCCATATTGTAGCAGGCCTTGGAAAGATAGTCAACGTCTGGTCTTATGAACCATGCACAAAATATGACGCAAATTTTATGCACTTTAGCCATTACGAAAGAGACTCCCACTGCCGAAAAGAGGCTTTGCCCTTGACAGGGCAGACGCAAGGGGGTATAGTATCCTTGCAAAAACGAGAATGGGGAGCTGATCATATGATCAAAGCCATCGTATTCGACCTGGACGGGACCCTGCTCTACACCCTCCCGGACATCGCCGCCGCGCTGAACGCCGCTCTGGCGGAGGAGGGCTGCCCCACCTGGGCGGTGGACGACTACCGCCGGTTCGTGGGCAGCGGGATCCGCACCGCTATCCGCCGGGCCGCACCGCCGGACCTGCCGCCGGAGGCGCTGGAGCGGATCTACCGGACCTACCAGTCCATCTACCCGGACCATTGCGCCGACCGGACCGCCTACTACCCCGGCATCCACGACGCCCTCCGGGTCCTCCGGGACCGGGGGCTGGCCCTGGGGGTCCTCTCCAATAAGACCGAGGCCACCGGGCAGAAGATCGTGGCCCGCTACTTCCCGGATATCCCCTTCGCCTTCGTCTGGGGGAACAACGGTGCCCGTCCCCTGAAGCCGGACGCCGCCGGAGCGGCGGCGTTCCTGGCGCTGCTGGGCCTGCCGGCGGAGCAGACGGCCTATGTGGGGGACAGCGACGTGGATATGCTCTTCGCCCAAAATGCCGGCCTACTGCCGGTGGGGGCCGTCTGGGGCTACCGGGGCCGGGAGGAGCTGGCCCAGGCCGGGGCGGCGGCCCTGGCGGAGCATCCCGCCCAGCTGCCGGAGCTGCTGGCGTGATAGGGAAAGCGGGCGTTCTCCCGGTCCTCCGGGAAAACGCCCGCTTTGTTCATTCTGTTCCGCCGGAGGCTGTTCCTCCGCCGCCGGCAGAGTCTCCGCCAGAGGTCCCGCCGCTGGTGTCCCCGCTCTCCGCGGCAGCCCCGGTCTCCTCCGTGCCCTCCGCATCGCCGGACTTCTCCGCCGGTTCGTCGTCCTTCAGGACGCTCTCCCACTCCTTGGGGTCCTTCTTGACCTTCCGGCAGGCGATGGTCAGCTTGTACCCCTCCGGGTCGTTCTCCATCAGATACCGCTCGTCCTCCGGCGGCACCTTGTCCCCCCGCATGATGCGCCGGGCGATCTCCTGGCACCGCTGCATCACCTTCAGCCCTTCCTCCGCCGCGTCCAGCTCCTGCTTGCCGCTCTCCGCCTCCGCCTGGGCCTCCCGCATCCGCTGGGCCTCCTGGGCCAGTTTCTCCTGGAAGGCCTCGTTCTGGGCCCGGAGGAAGTCCGCCGCCTGCTGGGACAGGCTCAGCCGGTCGGTCTTAGGCGCCGGCTGGGACTCGGCGGCCGCCTGGGCCGGCGGGGCGTAAGTGCGTATCTGGGCCCTTCTGATCCCCTGGATCTCCATAGACCTCTCCCCTTTCCTGCTGGATATCATACTATCATAAATAGTCTATAATTGATATATCGGCCCGGCAGGGGAAATCTTAACCCGCCCTCAGGACAGCAGCGCGTCCACGTCCGCCACGGTCAGCCCCTCCTGGAGGGCCAGATCGATGGCGTAGCCCAGCACCTTGGACAGGTCCCGGACCTTGGCGTCCACATCCTTGGGGGTGACGAAGAGGCTGCCGCCCCCTAAGTCCGCCGGAGCCTCGATGCCGCTGTCCTGGAGCAGATCCAGGGCCAGGGTGGCGGCGTCCACCACCGTGGGCACCCCCAGGGAGATCACCGGCACCCCCAGGGTGTCCCGGTCCAGGGCCATGCGCCGGTTGCCCACGCCGGAGCCGGGGATGATGCCCGTATCCGACAGCTGGACCGTGGCGCACACCCGGCTGAGCCGGCGGGCCGCCAGAGCGTCCACCACGATGACAGCGGCGGGGCCGATCCGCTCCGCCAAGGCCCGGACCCACTCCGCCGCCTCGATCCCGGTGGTGCCCAGCACCCCGGCCGCTGCCGCGGCCACCGGCCGGAACCCAGGCAGGACCTCCCCCAGATGGCGGGTGATCAGCAGATGAGTCACCGTCTGGGGCCCGATGGCGTCAGGGGTCATGGACGCGTTGCCCAGCCCCGCCACCAGGACGCACCCCTCCTCCGGCAGCATGGCCCGCAGCTCCGCCCCCAGTCCCTGGACCGCCCGCTGGAAAAAGCCCTCGGGCCGCCGCCAGTAACCGGTCAGATCCAGGGTGACATAGCGGCCCACCGGCTTGCCCAGAGCCGCCGCCCCCTCCCCGTCCAAGACCTCCACCCAGGAGAGGGGCCAGCCTTCCCGGCTGTCCTCCCCGCTGCGCACGCCGGGGAGCGTCTTTGGGCACAGCTCCCGGGCCTCCATAGCCAGATCCGTCCTTCTCTCCAGCATCCTCCCGCCCGCCTTTCCGGGGCACAGGGCCCCTTTTAGGGCCAGTATGGGCAGGCGCCGGAAAAATATGCGGAAAAAATGAAATTCCCTCTTGCAAAAAGGAGGAGACCGTGCTAAAATATTGCTCTGCACGGGACTAGTATTCCACTTGACCCGTAGCTCCCCGTTAGAGGAGGTGTTTGGTTTGCCGAATATCAAGTCTGCCAAGAAGCGCGTCCTGCTTGCCAAGGCCCGCAATATCCGCAATAAGGCAAACAAGTCCGCCCTGAAGACTGCCCTGAAGAAGTTTGACGCTGCCGCCGCGGAAGGCAATCGCACCGAGGCTGAGGGCGCTTACAAGGTCGCGGTCAAGTTGGTGGATAAGTCTGTCGCCAAGGGTATCCTGCACAAGAACAATGCCGCCCACAAGAAGAGCGCCATGACCTTGAAGTTGAACAGCCTGGGCTGACACAAGACCAAACAACGAGCAAAGGCCACCCCATCGGGTGGCCGTTTTGCTTTTACCGGTCGCTGGGCTGCCAGTCGTCCAGAAAGATCATGTCGTCTATGTCTCCTGTATCCCACATAGCGAAGGCCTCCTTTGTCTGCTCCTATTTGTCTGCTCCTATTTGTCTGTTCCCATTTGAAAGGGTACGCCTTCCATCCTATGCCCCAGGTCCGGGAAAGATGACGGAAAAAGTTCTTCCGTTTTCTGTAGATTCCCCCTTGCAAATGGGAACGGACCGTGGTATAATACCTCTCGTCCCTGCGGGACCAGTTCAACGGCAGAATGTCAGCTCATCTATTATATGCGGGATCAGTTCAATGGCAGAATGTCGGCTCATCTATTATGCGGGATCAGTTCAATGGTAGAATGTCGGCTCATCTATTATGCGGGATTAGTTCAATGGTAGAATGTCAGCTTCCCAAGCTGAACACGCGGGTTCGATTCCCGTATCCCGCTCCAGCAAAAGACCGGGCGTTCCTTAAAGGGAGCGCCCCGGTTTTTTATCCCGGACCGGCAGGACGGGCCGATCTGTCATTTTTCACGATCTATCTGCAAGATGGCAGGTATGGATCAACATTTCTCATGTCAGAAGGTAAAATAAGGATGCTCAGGGCGATCTATTGCTGTGGGGCACGCTCTTTTTTGGAAGAAGCTGTAGAGAAGAGGGAGAAACGACGTATGGATATACTGTATCTGGACTGCGGGATGGGGGCCGCCGGCGATATGCTGATGGCCGCGCTGCTGGAACTGCACCCCGATCCCGCCGGTTTTCTGTCCCGGCTGAACGGCCTGGGCCTGCCCGGCATAGAGGTCACCGCCCGAAAGGCCCAGAAATGCGGCATCCAGGGGACCTCTGTCTCCGTGAAGATCTACGGCCAGGAGGAGGGCCAGGAGGGCCCCGGCCATCACGAACACCAGGGCCACCACGGCCCCTCTGCGCATCACCACACCTCCATAGCAGATATCCGGCGCATCCTGGCGGAGCTGCCGGTCTCCCAGCGGGTCCGGGACAACGCCCAGACGGTCTACCATCTCATCGCCCAGGCGGAGGCCAAGGTCCATGGCGTCCCCATGGAGCATATCCACTTCCATGAGGTGGGCACCTTGGACGCGGTGGCGGACGTGGTGGGCGTGTGTATGCTGCTGGACGAGTTGGGAGCGGACCGGGTCCTGGCCTCGCCGGTCTGCGTGGGCAGCGGCACGGTCCGCTGCGCCCACGGGGTGCTGCCGGTACCGGCCCCGGCCACGGCGGAGCTGCTGCGGGGCATCCCCATCTACGCCGGGCCCATCCAGGCGGAGCTGTGTACCCCCACGGGAGCGGCGCTGCTGCGGCACTTCGTGGAAGACTTCGGCCCGATGCCGGCGATCCGGCCCCGGGCCTGGAGCTGCGGCATGGGGACCCGGGACTTTGAGACGGCCAACTGCCTCCGGGCCGTGCTGGGCACCCTGGAGGAGGCCGCCGGGGAGCAGGTCTGGGAGCTGGCGTGCAACCTGGACGACATGACTGGGGAGGACATCGCCTTCGCCTGCCAGCGGCTGCTGGGGGCCGGGGCGCTGGACGTGTGGACCACCGCCATCGGCATGAAGAAGGGGCGGCCCGGCATCCTGCTCTCCTGCCTCTGCCGGGAGGCGGAGCGGCCGGCACTGACGGACCTGCTCCTGCGCTACACCACCACCTTAGGGGTCCGCAGCCGGCAGTGGGAGCGGCATGTGCTGCCCCGCCGGCAGGAGACCAGGGAGACTCCCCTGGGCCCTCTGGCCTACAAGCTGGCGGAGGGAGAGGGGTTCCATCGGGAGAAGCCGGAGTATGAGGACTTAGCCCGGCTGGCCCAGGAGCGGGGCTGGACCTTGGAGCAGGTCCGTAGGGCGATCCAGCAGTAAGGGCGCTATCGGTCCTATAGAGACGTATACCGCGGCGGTCCCCCGGAAGAAGGGAGCGCCGCGGCGTTTTTGTCAAAAATCAAAGTATTCGTGGTAGTGGAGCGTGTCCAGCAGGGCATCGTCCAGATGGAGGTAGCGGCAGATGTCGATGAAGTAGTCGTCGGTCATGGAGGCGATGAAGTCGGTGACGATCTCGTCCGTGGGGGCCGTGATATGGTCCCATTCCTCCGGGTCCCGGTAGAAGAGGCCGGGGATCCGGTCGTCTAAGTAGTGGCGGAACACGGGGGAGGCATCATTCCGGGCCTCCACATCCTCCGCCAGCCGGTCATAGAGCAGGCCCATCAGGGGCTTTACGATCGTAAAGTAGGGCCGGTTCAGCTCCTCGTTGCCGTAGATGATCTCGTTGTTCTCACGAATCAGATCCGCCAAGTCGTCAAAGACCTCCCGGTCCATGGAGAGGAAGGGCTGGCCGATGCTGTTCTTCACCAGATCCACCACCACGTTGGAGATGATCTTGCTGTTGCTGGTGCCGATCAGGCGGCTCTCCTTGAACTTCTTTTCCGTGATGAGCCGGGCCTTGTAGAGGTCCTGCCGGTCCCGGCCGGCGTAGGCGATCATATCGCTGACCCGGACCACACAGCCCTCCAGGGTGTTGGGCCGGAGGCTCTTGTGGAAGCCCTTCTCGGTATAGCATCGCTCCAGGGTTTTGTCAAAGGCGGCAAAGGTGTCCATAGGCGCGGGGGCGTAGTTTTGACAGACCTTCTCCCCGTTATGGCAGAGGATGCCGCTGAGGGTCTGGAGGGTCAGATCGCTGTCTAGGATGTAGCGGAACACCCGGGCGGAGTGGACGTTGTGGTTGAACCAGCACTCCTGGCCCCGGCGGCGGAGACAGCCCTCCTGGTACTTCTCGCTGAGGAACATCTCCCCCTTGTGGCCGAAGGGGGTGTGGCCCATGTCGTGGCCCAGGGCGATGGACTCGATCAGGTCCAGGTTCAGCCGGAGGGCCCGGCCGATGGTCTTGGCGATCTTGGAGACCAGCTGGACGTGGAGGGCCCGGCGGCTCAGGTCGTCGTTGCGGTAGAAGGAAAAGACCTGGGTCTTGTCGGTGTAGCGGTTGTAGTAGGGGGAGTGGATGATCCGGTCCGTGTCGTAGGTGTAAGGCGGGCGGATGATGGCGAAATTGGGCACATGGTCCCGGACCCGGACCGCATCGGCGCTCCGGGCGGCGTAGGGGGAGAGGAGGGCCTCCTGGTCCCGGGTGACCTCCTCTAAATAGCGCTCCTCGCCAGGGGTAAAGGTAAAGTAATCGGCCATGTCCGCATCACCCTTTCCCAGTTTTCCACTATTTTAGCACAAATAGCGACCAACGGCAAGGGATCTCCGCCATTTTATCAGGAAGATCTGGGATCTTTCCGGGCTAAAGGGTCCATATGCTGTGCCCGCCGGCGGTCTTTTTTCTGCTTGTGTCTGCTCCGCAGGTCCGGCTCCGGCCTCGTGAGATCCAGGATCTCTATGATATACCTGGACCGCCTGAGGTAGCGGAAGGAGACCGGGCCGCGGCATATATCCTGAATCAGTTGGGAACTGCGGCAGCACGCCTCCATGGGGTGCAGGCAGATCAGGAAGGGCCGCTCCCCGCCCTCCTCCCTGCCCTCCTCGATAAGTTCCCGCTTTCTAACCCCCATCTCCAGGGGGGCTCCGATGATATGGCCGCCGAGGGACACCTTCCCGGTAAAGACAGCCGTCTCTCTCCCCGCCAGGTCGAGCCAGTAGGGCCGGTAGAACAGAAAGAGGATGGCTGCCGCCAGGCAGTCCAGGAGCAAAAGGGCCACCGCTCCCGACCGGGGTAGACCTTCTGCGGCCCCGATCGCCGCCAAGACCAGACTTAGGACAAGGCAGACAACAAACAGAGAAACCCCGTAAAAAGCGCATCCCTTCGTCCGCCGGTACATCTCCCGCCGGCTCATGCCTGGTCCAGCAGAAATTCCAGCACCGCCTGGCTGAAGGCCTCCGGCCGCTTAGCGGCGATGAAGTGGTCGCCGTCCAGGAGCTTCAGCCGGCTGTTGGGCAGGCTCCGGGCAATCAGCAGGGTGTGGGACAGCCGAATCATGTCCCGGCTCCCCGCGATCACCAGGACCGGCATGGTCAAAGCCCCCAGGGCGGCGGGATCGATCTGGGGCTGGCTGACCATCAGGTCCAGCAGCTCCGCCTTCCGGCGGGCCCGGGGGCACTTTTTCGCAAAGAGGCTGGCGAGCGCGTGCCCCGCGATGATGGGCAGCTGGACCGCCGGCTCCACCCCGGCAGGGGCCAGGTTGGCCCCGTTCAGCACCAGACGGCTGACCCGGTCCGGGTGGGCCAGGGCGAAGGTGAGGGCGATGTTCCCCCCATCGCTGAAGCCCAGGAGGTCCGCCTTTTCCAGGCCGTGTTCGTCCATAAAGGTGCCTACGTCCTCCGCGAATCGGTCGATGGTGAAGGGGGCAGAGCCCCGAGGGGACCGGCCGTGGCCCCGGGTGTCCAGGGCGTAGACCGTGCGGTGGGCACCCAGGGGGGCCATCTGGGGGGTGAAATAGGTGTGGTCCTCCCCGTTGCCGTGGAGCAGCAGCAGCGGCGCGCCGGCGCCGTACTGGGTGTAGTGCAGGGAAATATCAGACATGATGGGGCCTCCCTCTATAAGGAATATAAGCAAAACAAGGTTTTGCGCAAAAAGTTCTTTTTTGGTCCTTTTTTCTTTCAAGAAAAAAGGACGCCGTCATCTCTCCAGATAGATCATCAGCGCCGCCACGTCGGCGGGGGAGACGCCGGAGATGCGCCCCGCCTGGCCCAGGTCCAGGGGCCGGACGGCGCAGAGCTTCTCCCGGGCCTCCAGCCGCAGGCCGGGGATGCTCTGGTAATCCAGGTCCGCCGGCAGGGCCCGCTCCTCCATCCGCCGCAGCTCCTCCACCTCCTGGAGCTGGCGGCGGATATAGCCGGCGTACTTGATCGTGATCTCCACCTGCTCCGCCACCGCCGGGGGCAAGTCCGGGCGGTCCGGGTCGAAGGGGGCCAGCCCCTGGTAGTGGACCTCCGGCCGGCGGAGCAGAGCATCCAAGGGGATGCCGGCGGCGATGGGCGTGCCGCCCTGGGCGGTGAGGTAGGCGTTCAGGGCCTCCGTGGGGGCGGTGCCGGTGGAGGCCAAGCGGCAGATCTCCCGGTCCACGGCGGCATACTTGGCCTCCACCGCCGCCAGCCGCTCACCGCTCACCAGGCCCACCCGGTGGCCGATGGCACAGAGGCGATGGTCCGCATTGTCCTGCCGGAGAAGGAGGCGGTACTCGCTGCGGCTGGTCATCATCCGGTAGGGCTCATCGGTGCCCTTGGTCACCAGGTCGTCGATCAGCGCGCCGATGTAGGACTCCCCCCGAGAGAGGACCAGGGGCGGCTCGCCCTTCAGTTTGAGGGCAGCGTTGACCCCGGCCACCAGGCCCTGGACCGCCGCCTCCTCGTAGCCCGAGGAACCGCAGAACTGGCCCGCGCCGTAGAGGCCGGGGACCTTCTTGCTCTCCAGGGTGGGCAGCAGCTCCAGGGGGTCGATACAGTCATATTCGATAGCATAGGCGGGGCGCATGATCTCCGCCTGCTCCAGGCCGGGGATGGTGTGGAGCATCTCCACCTGGACCTCCTCCGGCAGGGCGGAGGAGAAGCCCTGGAGGTACATCTCCTCTGTCTCCAGGCCCATGGGCTCCAAAAACAGCTGGTGCCGGGCCTTGTCGGCGAACCGGGTCACCTTGGTCTCGATAGAGGGGCAGTACCTGGGCCCCACCCCCTCGATCACGCCGCTGTGCATAGGGGAGCGGTGGAGGTTACGGCGAATAATCTCGTGGGTCCTCTCGTTGGTATAGGTCAGGTAGCAGAGGGCCCGATTCTCCGGGGCCCGCCCGGTCTCAAAGGAGAAGGGCTGGGGGTCTAAGTCCCCCGGCTGGGGCTCCATTTTAGAGAAGTCCACGGAGCGGGCGTTGATCCTAGGGGGCGTGCCGGTCTTGAACCGGCGGAGGCGGAGGCCCATCCTCCGCAGGCTCTCCGTCAGGGCCAGGGCCGGGGCCAGACCGTCGGGGCCGCTGGAGCGGACGCAGGGGCCCACGATGGTCCGGCCGTCCAGATAGGTCCCGGAGCAGACGATCGCCGCCCGGACGGTGAACACCGCCCCGGTGTCCAGGACCACCTGGCTGACGGCCCCACCGGTCAGCCGGATGTCCACTACCTCTCCCTGCCGGAGGGTCAGGCCCTCCTGCCGCTCCAGGGCGTGCTTCATCACCTGCTGGTACCGCCGCCGGTCCGCCTGGGCCCGGAGGGACCAGACCGCGGGGCCTTTGCCCCGGTTCAAAAGGCGGTACTGGATGCAGGACAGATCGGCAGCCCGGGCCATCTCGCCCCCCAAGGCGTCCAGCTCCCGGACCAGGTGGCCCTTGCCGGTGCCGCCGATGGCGGGATTGCAGGGCATATTGCCCACGGCGTCCAGGTTGATCGTGAAGCAGATGGTCTTCAGCCCCAGGCGGGCGGCGGCCAGGGCCGCCTCGATGCCGGCATGGCCCGCGCCGATCACCGCGATATCATATCGTCCAGCGAGAAATCCTTCCATGGAAGATGCCTCCTCTCTAGCCCCGCTTCACCGTCCGGTCCTCTGTGCGGCCCATGAGCCAGTCCACTGATACATCATAAAAGTCCGCAAGGCGCAGCAAATTCCCATAGCGGGGCTCCGCACCCAGCTCCAAGTCCTGATACCCCCGTGCGGAGAGCCCTACCTGGGCCGCGACCTCCGCCTGAGTCAAATGCCGCTCCTTCCGCAGCAAACGAATTTTTTCTGCAAACATACTTACCCCCTCACCAGTGTCAGCACCGCCAGCTGGGGGCGGTCGAAGAGGCGGAAGGTCCGCCCGGAGTTGCCCAGCCCTCTGGATACGAAGAGGGTGGAACCATTGGCGTGGTAGATGCCGTTGGTGTAGGAGGGGAAAAAGGTCCGGTCGGTGCTGAGAAGACCATCGGTAAAGGGGAGGCGGATCAGGCCGCCGTGGCCGTGGCCGGAGATGACCAGGTCCGCCCCCAGCAGGCTGTATTGGGTGGGGAAATGGTCGTTGCGGTGGGCCAACAGCAGCCAGCAGGCGTCCGGGCCGGCCGATCGGACCTCCGCCGCCAGCTCCTCCGGGGTCTTTTGGCCGGCGTAGCCATTGGGGTCATCGATGCCAGCCAGGAGCAGACGCTCCCCGCCCCGCTCCAGGGACACGAACTGGTTGCTCAGCACGGTGGCCCCCTGCCGGGCCAGTCCCTCCTTCAGCGCCGGCACCCCCGGCAGGGCCCACTCGTGGTTGCCAGTGACGAAGTAGACCGGGGCGATGGGGACCAGGGCGGCGGTCAGGTCCAGGGCGTAGACCTGGGGCGTGGCACGGAAGCTGTCCAGCAGGTCGCCGGTGAGCAGGATCAGGTCCGGCTCTGCCGCCCGGACCGCCTGGAGCAGCGTCTCGTTGTCCTCGCCGAACACCGCCCCGTGGAGGTCCGAAATCTGGACGATCCGCAGTCCCTCAAAGGCGGGGGGCAGGTCCTCCAGGGGGATGGTGTACCGCTCCACGGACAAGTGATAGTTGCTGTCATAGAAGGCCCCGGCCAGCAGAAGGAGGGCTGCCAGCAGGACGAAGGGCCATCTGGCGCGCCGGCGGCGGGAGCCGGTATAGGTCCGATACCTCATAGAACACCTCTGTACTAGGTTGGTGGATAGTATAGCATACAAGCCGGACAAATGCAAACGCCGTTCTCTTTCCCTGCCCGTCCTCATAAGCATACAGGGGAGGGATCGATCGATGAAACGATGTACGCCGGCGGCGGCAGCCGCCTCTTTTTCTTTGATCCTGGCCGTGCCGGCCCTGCTGCTCCACCTGGGGGCTGACGCCGCCATGGCGGTCTTTGCGGCGGCAGCCGTGTCCACGGCGGCGGCGATGGCCCTGGGGGTCCCCTGGGGGGAGATCGAGGAGACCATTTTACGGGTGGTGGCGGACTGCATCCCCACCCTTTTGATCGTCATCCTGGTGGGGATGCTGGTGGGGATCTGGATGGCCGGCGGCACCGTGCCGGCCCTGCTGTACTACGGGGTCCGCCTGATCGCCCCCGGCACCCTGGTCCCCCTGGCCTTCCTGCTCTGCCTGCTGTGCGCGGAGTTCACCGGCACCTCCTTCGGCAGCGTGGCGGCCATGGGGCTGACCATGGCCGGGATCGCCGCCACCACCTCCGTCCCCCCGGCCCTGGTGGCGGGGGCGGTGGTCAGCGGGGCCTGGTTCGGCGATAAGATGTCCCCCCTGTCCGATACCACCAATCTGGCCTCGGCAGTCAGCCGGGTGCCTCTCTATGACCATATCGGCTCCATGGCCTACACCTCTCTCCCGGCGGCGGCGCTGTCCCTGGTCCTCTTCACTCTGGCGGGCCTGGGCTGGAGCGGTGGGGAATTGGACACCGGCCAGGCCCAGACGATCTGCGCGGTCCTGGAGGCCCACTTCAACCTGTCGCCCCTGCTGCTCTTGCCGGCGGTGCTGGTGCTGCTGGTGTCCCTCTGGCGCCTGCCGGCGGTGCTGGGGCTGGGGCTCACCGTGGCGGCCAGCGCCGTGTTCGCCCTGGTCAGCCAACCCATCGGCCTGACGGCCCTGCTGGACGCTGCCGCCAAAGGCTTCTCCATCTCCACCGGCAGCGCCCTGGTGGACCGGATGCTCTGCCGGGGGGGCATCGCCAGCATGGCGGACCTGCTGGTGACCTGCATCCTGGCCGGGGTGATGGGGGGCGTGATCGCCGCCGCCGGTATCCTGGACGTGCTGGCCCGGGAGGTGCTGCTGCGGTTCATCCACCGGCGGGGGCCCCTGATCGCCGCCGCCCTGGTCTACTGTTACCTGGTCAGCTTTCTCACCGCCGGCAGCCAGACCGTGGCGATCATCATGACCCAGCAGACCTTCGCCGCCGCCTTCGACCGGCTGGACATCCACCCCAAGGTCCTCTCCCGAACTTTGGAGGACGCCGGTACCCTCAGCGCCCCCATCGTGCCCTGGGGGCCCTCCGCCGGGTTCGTCATGTCCACTCTGGGGTGCAGCCTAGAATATATCCCCTACTGCTGGTTCATCTTCCTGGTGCCCCTGTTCTCCCTGCTCTGCGCCGCCACGGGCCTGGGCGTCTGGGACAGAGAGGGCCGGCCCCTCCGGCGGCGGCAAAAGATCTTTGTCCGCCTCTTTTGACCGGCCTGTCCCCTGCCGATATATAAAAATAAGGGAATCGCAGAGGAGGGATGGCCATGAGCGATATGCGTATACAAAGCGCCGGCGGGGCGGCATGGCCCCAGGAACAGCAGGCAGAGCAGCAGGCAGCGGCCCAGCAGCCGGCGGCAGCCGGCACGGCTCTCCTGTCCCCCAGGGACACCTACGCCCGGCAGGAGCGGGAGACCCTGGCCGATATGATGCAGGACGCCCGGAAGAAGATCGAGGCCCACCGGCAAAGTCTCCAGGATCTGCAAAAAAAGACCAAGCCCAGGTATGGAGACGCGCCGATGCTGGCCTACTCCAAGCTGTCCGGGGCCCGGACCAAGGCCCAGGTCACCGCCGCCGCCAGCTATGCCCGCCGGCGGATCGCCCAGCTGCGCGCCGCCCTCCGGCAGGACAGCGACAGCTCCGCCGAGATCAAGAGCGCCATCCGCCAGCTGCAAAAGGCGGTGGGCCGGGCGGAGAAGAAAAAGCGGGAGCTGATCCGGGAGGACCAGCTGGAGCGCCAGCAGCGCAGGAGCCAGGAGCAGGAGGAGGACCAGAAGGCCCAGCGCCTGAAGCAGGAGCTGCGCCGCCGCCGGACCTCCCGTGTGATGCGGGAGAGCGGCTACCTCCGGGAAGCGGAGATCGCCGGCCGCTTAGCCAGCCAGCTGACGGCGACCCAGATGGAGCTGCGGGAGCAGGCGGCGTCTATCGGCGCCTCGATCCCCTCCGATGCCGCCGCGGCCCAGTACGCCCAGGCAGCGGCCCCGGCGGCAGATGCGTCCGGCGGAGAGATCAGTGTGGAGGCATGAGATGAACATCGAACATATCGCCATGTATGTGAACGACCTGGAGGCGGCAAAGGCGTTTTTCGTCCGCTATCTGGACGCCGTGCCCAACGAGGGCTACCACAACCCCAGGACGGATTTTCGCTCCTACTTCCTGTCCTTCTCCGGCGGAGCGCGGCTGGAGATCATGCACGCGCCCGCTATGGCGGACCCGGAGAAGCCCCCGGCGCGGACCGGCTATATCCACATCGCCTTCTCCCTGGGGAGCCGGGAGCGGGTAGACGAGCTGACGGAGCGTCTAAAGGCGGACGGCTACGAGGTCCGCAGCGGCCCCCGGACCACCGGCGACGGCTACTATGAGAGCTGTGTCGTGGGCATCGAGGGGAACCAGATCGAACTTACGGTCTGACTGCATATGAACGATATAAAGAGATTTCTAAAGAGCGAGCTGACCGGATGGACCGCCTTGGACATCGCCTGGCTGGCGGCGGCCACCGCCGTTATCCTGGGCCTGTCCCTCTACTGGGGGGACACCCCTGCCAGCATCATCACCGCCCTGACCGGCGTCTGGTGCGTCATCCTCACCGGGAAGGGGAAACGCTCCTCCTTCCTGTTTGGGATGGTGAACGTGCTGTTTTACGCCCTGATCTCCTTTCGGGCCAAATACTACGGCGAGGTGATGCTGAACCTGCTGTACTATGTGCCCATGAATTTTGTGGGCTGGTCTGCCTGGAAGCGGCACATGAACGAGGAGACCGGGGAGGTCATAAAAGAAAAGCTCCCCTTGAAAAAGGGACTGGTGGTCTACGGCCTCACCGCCGCCGCCATCCTGCTCTACGGCCTGGTCCTCCGGGCCCTGGGGGGCAACTTGCCCTTTGTGGACAGCATGAGCACGGTGGTCTCTGTCACCGCCCAGATCCTCTCGGTGAAGCGGCTGGTGGAGCAGTGGGTCTTGTGGATCGTGGTGGACGTGGTGACGGTGATCATGTGGGCGGTCCATTTCGCCCAGGGAGGCGAGACCATCGCCACCCTGGCCATGTGGAGCGTGTATCTGCTCAACGCGGTCTTCATGTATATCCGTTGGAACAAGGAGGGCAGCGCCCATGTATGATGTCGGACTATACGGCGGGTCCTTCGATCCCCTCCATATGGGGCATATGGACTGCATCCTCCAGGCGGCCAGTATGTGCCGCCGGCTCTTTTTGGTGCTGAGCGTGGGGACGGCCCGGCGGGAGATCCCCGCCCGGGTCCGCTACCGCTGGCTCTATCAGGTGACGGAACATATAGGGAACGTGACCATCCTCACCCTGGAGGACTCCGCCCAGGAAAAGGCGGCCTACTCCTTGGAGGATTGGCGGCGGGACGCCCAGTCCCTAAAAGACCAGATCGGTGAGCCCATTGACGTGGTGTTCTGCGGCAGCGACTACGGCCCGGACAGTTGCTGGGCCCTCAGCTACCCGGAGAGCGCGCTCCACATCTTCCCCCGGAACGAGATCAGCTCCACCCAGATCCGCCGGGACCCCTACGCCCACTGGGACTGGCTGCCCCAGGCGGTCCGGCCCTACTATGTGAAAAAGGTCCTGCTGATGGGGAGCGAGAGCACCGGCAAGTCCACCCTCACCATCCATCTGGCCCGCCGGTTCAACACCAACTATGTGGCGGAGGCGGGGCGGGAGCTGTCGGAGAAGTCCGGCACGGACAGGATGATGCTGTCGGAGGACTTTACGGAGATCCTCCTCCAGCACAAATTGAACGAGCTCCACGCCATCGAACACAGCAACAAGCTGCTGTTCATCGACACCGACGCCCTGGTGACCCGGTTCTATATGCGCTTTCTGGAGGACCCGGCCATCGAGCGCAACGGGGCTCTGGCCGACGCCCTGGACGCGCTGAACACCTACGATCTGATCCTGTTTCTGGAGCCGGACGTGGCGTTCGTCCAGGACGGGGACCGCAGTCCCATCATCCGGGACGACCGGGAACGCTACTCCCAGCAGATCAAGGACCTTTTGACCCTCCACCACCGCTCCTTTGTCTGCGTCAGCGGCAGCTACTATGAGCGCTACGCCCAGGCGGTCCAGCTGGTGGAGGCGCTGCTGCGGTGAGCGGCGGGCGGCCTGCCCTTACTGTTTTCAAAATTTTTTTCAAGAGCTTGTCCAAAAAGGGGCCTCTGAGGGAATATATATGATAGAGGGACATATCAAGCGGCCCGCCGTAAGGCGGAGAGAAAAAAAGAGGTAAGATAAATGCCTGTAAGCAATGTCTCGCTGTCCAAGACCTTGGGGAAACTGTTCGCCTGTATCCTGCTGCTGGTCGTGTGCGTCACACTGGCCATATGCGCCGTGGGGGATCATGTGTGGCTGTACATCGGAGTCCGCGCTCTTTTCTTCCTGCTGGTGGCCTTGACTGCATTTTCGTTCCGAAAAAACGTCCAGGCAGTGCTGTCCAAAAACGAGCCCCGGCGGAAAATGGTGATGGCTGCGCTCCTCCTGGTGGCCGCTGTCAGCTTTTGCCTGCACGCCGCCGACATCACCCCGCGCATCTTCTACACGATCACCTACTCGCTGAGCATCTATGACCTGCCCCTCTTCTGGGCGTTCCTATGGGAGGAGCTTTTCCTGGGCGACCTGTACTGGAGCATCCTCCTGAGCCTGGTCATCCTGTGCGCCCGGCGGCCTGCTTTAGGCACGAGCCACGCGATCCAGGCTGGCTGAACCAGGCCATGAATAACACAAAGACCGGATGGATGAGTCCGTCCGGTCTTTGCTGTTTTAACAGTATAGTAAAGGATGGCGAAAAGATGAACACACGCAAAAAGCTCTGCTCTATCCTGGCAGTCTGTGCGGTCCTCTGCCTGCTGGACGCTTGCGCCCAGCAAGGGGCAGATGTGCCGCCGGAAGTCCCGGAAAAGACCCATTTGACGGAGAACGCCCTGGAGCATATGTCGGCGTTCGATGCCTTTGCGCCGATTCTGGACGTAGGGCCCCGGCCTGGTGCCTATGTGGTGCGGGATGATGGGACCCTGTGGTCCGGGCTCTATGACCTGTGTCCCAGCGGGCGGGACGATGGGGAGAACGTATGGGGCAAAGTGCTGCTGGATGGAGTGCCGAAGTTTTTGCATATCGGGCAGTGGGGGGCCGCAGCTCTGACAGAGGACGGCATTGTATGGAGCTGGGGAGACGATAGGTTCTTCCCGCTTGGCCGCGATGATGGGGAAAACCGCGGTCTGCCGGGACAGGTGATGGATGGTGTGCGGCAAATGGATATGTATTACGATGTAGCGGCAGTAAAAGAAGATGATACGCTCTGGGTATGGGGCGGATTCGGTATCCGTGTCCCCTTTCCCGAGCAGGTGATGGAAGATGTTCTTTGCACATCTGTTACCAGAAACGATCTGATCTTGGCCTTGAAGCGGGACGGCACCCTGTGGAGCATAGAAGGAGAGCCTAACGAGGACGAAAGCGCAGTCATATATACAGTCAGGGAAGTACTCAATGGGGAAAGCGGGCAGCCGCTGGAGAACGTGGCAGGGCTGAACGATAACATCGTCTGCACAGAGGACGGCTCCTATTGGGCCATCACCGGCGAGCCAGATCCTTCTACACAGGTCAAAGCGTATCCGTTGGATGAGCCCCCAGCCAGCGATATCTATGAAGTGGAGGATTTTCGTACTCATGTGTATATCGACCAAGAGGGGCGGCTATGGGCGAATGCGGAAGATCATACCAATGCGAACAAGTATGGGATCTACTCGGTGGATGATCTTACAGAACACTTTTTGTTGGACGAAGATGTGGTCTATGCTAACGCGGCGGAGATGTGGATCTTCTATATCAAGCGCGATGGGACCTTGTGGCTGATACAAGGCGGTGCTTCGGAGGATGGGTCGAATCCCTTTGGCAAGCCGGAGCTGGTGCTGGACCATGTGATGCTGCCGAAATAATGAACAGGGGACAGGCTTGGCCTATTATCGGGGCAGCATGATGTGGTCCCGTATCTTTTGAGGCTTTCCAAAGATCGACTTGCCTGTACCACTATGCTATACTGACTCTATCAGCAGTATTTTATGATACTTTAATGAACGAGGAACGGCAAATGCTTCTTGAATTTGAATTAGACGGCACCGCCGTCTTGACCAGCAAAGAAAAGCGGATGCTCGCAGCAGCGAAGGACCTGCCGCCCGTCTACGATGAAGACTCCCCAGAACTCACCGAGGATATGGAACGGGCCTTTGCGGCGGCACGAAAAGCAAAGCCTTATCATGGTGAGCCCCTTACTCTTTACGTTTCCGCCGCAACGATAGAAAAAGCAAAAGCACTGGGGGCAGACTACATCACGATCCTCAGCCGGCTGCTGGACAAAGCGGTCGATGAATACCGCGCCGTCCCCTGAAAACGATAAACAGTGAAAGGCCGGCAGAGGGCTCACGCCCCCTGCCGGTCTGTCATAGACGTCTTGCTCATGGACCGATCACGCAATTTGGTAAAACCGTCCGCTCTGATATTTGTAATATCGAATCTCGGCATCAGGTGCAAACGTAACGATAAACGTCCAGTCAGTAGAGGACAAGCTATACCAAGAGCGTTCGACCTCGACAGTTTCAAAAATCGAAGTATCGTAAGTTCCCATCTCGTGTAGAAGCTGATTCTTAAGTTTCTCAGCACAACTCATTTTTTTGTAATCAACAGATGAACTAAGAACAGCAAAGAGAAGCGCTACTACTAAGAGGGCAACGATAGCCGAAATAATGAAACGAGCTCTCTGCATACCTTATTTTTTTGCTGTGGCCCCCACCTCGACTTTAATCAATCCAGGGTGACGATCCAGCCCATGTCGTCGGCCACGGTGCCGGTCTGCATCCCGTAGATGGTGTCATAGAGCTTCTGGCTCAGATCGCCCACCACGCCGCCGTTGATGACGATGTCCTCGCCCTTATAGCGCAGGGTGCCGATGGGGGAGATGACGCAGGCGGTGCCGGTGGCCCAGGCCTCCTGGAGGGTGCCGTCCTTACTGGCCTTGGCGATGTCCTCGATGGCCAGACGGCGCTCGCTCACCTTGTAGCCCCACTTGCGCAGGAGGATGATGGTGCTGTCCCGGGTGACGCCGGGAAGGATGGAGCCGTAGAGGGGCGCGGTGATGATCTCATCGTCGATCATGAAGAAGGCGTTGGAGGTACCGACCTCCTCCACATACTTATGCTCGTGGGCATCCAGCCAGAGGACCTCCTTGCAGCCGTTCTCCAGGGCCTTCTTGGTGGCCTTCATGCCGCCGGCGTAGTTGCCGCCCACCTTGGCGAAGCCGGTGCCGCCCACGGCGGCCCGGATGAACTCATCCTCCACATAGATGTGGCTGCCGGTGAGGCCGCCCCGGTTGATGTCGTAGTAGGCGCCCACGGCGCAGAGGACGATGATGAACCGGTAGTGCTTGGCGGGCTCCACGGAGAAGCTGACCTCATCGGAGATGATGTAGGGCCGGATATAGAGGGCGGTGCCGGGCTTGGTGGGGATCCAATCCCCGTCCACCTTGACGATGGCCTTCACCGCCGCCAGGAACAGCTCCTCATCCATGGGGGGGATGCACATACGCTCGTTGGTCCGGTTCAGGCGCTTGGCGTTCATGTCCGGGCGGAAGAGGTTGATCTTGCCTTGGGGGTTCAGATACGCCTTCATGCCCTCGAACATCATCTGGGCGTAATGGAGGACGCAGGAGGCCGGGTCGATGCTCAGGGGGCCGTAGGGGACGATGCGCCCGTCGTGCCAGCCCTGGCCCTCGTCGTACTCCATCAGGAACATATGGTCCGTGAAGCACTTGCCGAAGCCTAGGTTGTTCTCGTCAGGACGGGGCTTGGGGTTGGTGGTGCGGGTGATGGGAAAATCGTAGGACATGGGAAATTCCACCTTTCAAAAAATGATTTCTATATTGCCCGGAGGCGGCGGTCCGCTTCCGGCGGGAAAACAGAAAATCGGGGAGCCGCCTCTCAAAACTGGGCCTGCTGCCGCTCGGAGTAGGCCTGTGACCGGCACTCGTCGGCCCGCCACCGCAGCCGCTGGGCCTCCTGCTCCGCGCCGTCGGCATCTATCTGGTAGTGCCGCGCAGAGCTGAGCGCGCTCTGGGCCCCGCCTAAGTCCCCGCGCATCCTCAACTGGTCAACGTCGCGGGTGTAGGCGTCGGCGCTCTGTCTGGCGGCGCGGGCCTGGGACTCCAAAATAGAGATCTGCCCCTCCAGCTGGCTGGCCTCCCGCTCCAACTGCTCGGCGTACTGTAAGTGCTGCTGGGCGGCGGCCCTTGCCGCGGCGCTTTGGGACGAGTCGTCCGATGACCAGCCGGACCCTGTGCCGGAGTACGGATAAGATGACTGGCCGGACCCCGTGCCGGGGTTTGGATAAACGGAATGGGTATCCCCCGTTCCGCTGCTCGATCCATAAAAGCCTCTCCTGTGGGCGTTCTGGAGGGCCTTGTCGATCTTCCGCTGGATCTTCTTCATCTTTGCCTTCCGCCTGGCATCGATGAACCATTTGAGAAGACCAGCGGCAAACCAGATAAGGACCACCGCCAGGAATATATCGGTCACACAGATCCCTCTTTTTCTATCATGCCCCCGGGGCCCGGTCAGAAGTACAGCTCCGGCCTTCTGTCCCGGAAGACGTTGATGGAGGACCGGATCCCCTCCAGGATGGAGAAGTCCGCCTCGCCGGTGCAGATCTCCTCCTGGTCTCCGGCATGGACGATATACTCCCCCCAGGGGTCGATGACGGCGCTGCCGCCGCAGCAGCGGGTCTTGCCCGCCGTGCCCACGCTGTTGCAGAGGGCTAGGAACATCTGGTTCTCGATGGCCCGGGCCCGGACCAGGGTCTGGAGATGGGGGGCCCGCTTCTCCGGCCATTGGGCCGGGAGGAACAGGATGTCCAGCCCCGCCAGGGCCAGGGTGCGGGTCAGCTCGGGAAAGCGGAGGTCGTAGCAGATGATGATGCCGCAGGAATGGCCGTCCAGGGTGAAGCGGCAGAGGGTATCCCCTGCCTGGAAACGCTCCTGCTCCCCGGAGGGGGTGAAGAGATGGATCTTGTCATACTCCCCCGCCACCCGCCCGGTCCGGTCAAAGATCAGGGCGGTGTTGTAAAAGCCGTCCGCTTTTCGAGCGGCCACGCTGCCGCAGACGATGTTGATCCCCAGCTCCTTCGCCAGAGGGCCAAAGACGGCGCGGGTCCGCTCCCCCTCCCGGTCGGCGCAGGCGGCCAGGTCCAGGGGGTAGAACCCGGCGTTCCACATCTCCGGCAGCACCACGGTATCGGGCCGGTCCTCTGCCGCCGCCCGGCGGATGAGGTCCTGGGCGTGGGCGAAGTTGTGGTCCACCTCCCCCAGGCGCATATCCATCTGGACGCAGGAGATCTTCATCCTGTCCTCCCCCCTATCATCCCTCGTAGTCCCGGCCCAGCTGGAGGGCCTTCAGGTTCAGCTCCACCAGGGCCGCCTTCTTGGCTGGCACCAGCTTCTGCACGGTGGTCTCCGTGCCATCGAAAGACAGCTCCGGGCAGCTCTGTAACACATGGCCCATCATGACCATGTTGGCCAGATTGCCCGCCCCGGCGTCCCGTGCCATCTGGGTGGCGGGGATATAGTGGACGGTCACGTCCGTCCGGGCCACCTGCTCGTGGATCAGGGTGGAGTCCACATAGATCGCCCCGCCGGGGACCACCGCGTCCTCATACTTTTTGAGGCTGGGCAGGTTCATGGCGATCAGCACGTCAGGGGCGGTGATGATGGGGGAGCCGATGGCCTCCTCCGATAGGATCACGCTGCAATTCGCGGTGCCGCCTCGCATCTCCGGGCCGTAGGAGGGGAGCCAGGAGACCTGTTGTTCCTCCAGCAGCCCCTTATAGGCCAAAAACTTCCCGGCGAACAGGATGCCCTGCCCGCCAAAGCCGGCGATCAGGATCTGGGTCGTTTTCATTATTCCGCCGCCTCCTTTGCCGCTGTGCGGTCCTTATAGACCCCCAGGGGATAGTAGGGGATCATGTCGCTCTCCACCCACTCCAGGGCCTTCTGGGGCGTCATGCCCCAGTTGGTGGGACAGGCGGAGATGACCTCCACCAGGGAGAAGCCCTTCTTATCGATCTGGTTCTGGAAAGCCTTCTGGATGGCCTTCCCGGCGGCCTTCACGTTCTTCACGTTATTCACCGCTACCCGTGCAACGTACTCCGGCCCCTCCAGAGTGGCCAGCAGCTCGCAGATGCGGATGGGCCAGCCGCAGTGGGTCACGTCCCGGCCATAGGGGCTGGTCTGGGTCACCTGGCCCGGCAGGGAGGTGGGGGCCATCTGGCCGCCGGTCATGCCGTAGATGGCGTTGTTGACGAAGATCACGGTGATGTTCTCGTTCCGGGCGGCGGCGTGGACCGTCTCCGCCATGCCGATGGAGGCCAGGTCCCCGTCCCCCTGGTAGGTGAAGACGATGTTGTCCGGCCGGCAGCGCTTGATGCCGGTGGCGGTGGCGGGGGCCCGGCCATGGGCGGCCTCCATCATGTCGCAGGAGAAGTAGTCATAGGCCATGACGGCGCAGCCCACCGGGGCGATGCCGATGGTCCGTCCCTCGATGCCCAAAGCATCGATGGCCTCCGCCACCAGCCGGTGGATGATGCCATGGGGACAGCCGGGGCAGTAGTGGAGGGGCGCGTCTGTCAGGGCATGGGGCTTTTGGAATACGATCGCCATATCAGTTTCCTCCTTTCACGGCGGCGCGGATGCTCGCCAGCACCTGGTCCGGGCTGGGGATCATGCCGCCGGTCCGGTTGCACAGGCTGACCGGGCGTTTGCAGCCGGTGCAGAGCCGCACATCGTCGATCATCTGGCCCATGTTCAGCTCCACGCTGACGAATGCCTTCACCTGGTCCGCCGCCTGCCGGAGGACCTCCTTGGGGAAGGGCCAGAGGGTGATGGGCCGGATGAGCCCCGCCTTGATGCCCTCGGACCGGGCCGCCGCCACGGCGTTCTTCGCCACACGGGCGGCGATGCCGAAGGCCACCACGCCGATCTCCGCATCGTCCATCTGGTAGGTCTCCCACATGGCCTCCGCTGCCTCCACGGCGGCATATTTCTCATACCGCTCGAAGTTCTTCCGCTCCAGCTCGTCAGGCTTTAAGTACAGGGAGTTGACGATGTTGTGGGGCCGCTCCATCCCGGTGCCGGTGAGGGCCCAAGGCTTCTCATAGGTCTCCACCTGGATATCCTGGAAGGAGATCGGCTCCATCATCTGGCCGATGGTGCCATCCGCTAAGATCATGGAGATCATGCGGTACTTGTCCGCCAGGTTGAACCCACGGACGGTGAGGCTGGCCATCTCCTGGACCGTGGCGGGGGCCAGGACGATCATCCGGTAGTCCCCGTGGCCGCCGCCCTTGGTGGCCTGGAAGTAGTCGGACTGGCTGGGCTGGATGCCCCCCAGGCCGGGGCCGCCCCGCTGGACGTTGACCACGAAGGCGGGCACGTCGGAGGCGGCGATGTAGCTGAGCCCCTCGCTCTTCAGGGAGATCCCCGGACTGGAGGAGGAGGTCATCACCCGTGCCCCCGTGGCGGCGGCGCCGTAGACCATGTTGATCGATGCGATCTCGCTCTCCGCCTGGAGGAACACGCCCCCCTCGATCTTGGGCAGGCGCTTGGCCATATAGGCGGCGATCTCCGTCTGGGGGGTGATGGGGTAGCCGAAGTAGTGGCGGCAGCCGGCCTGGATCGCCGCCTCGGCGATGGCCTCGTTGCCCTTCATCAAAACTCTCTCTGCCATGTCTCTCCCTCCTTACTTCTCCACGGTGATGACGCAGTCCGGGCACATAGTGGCGCAGAAGGCGCAGGCGATGCAGCTTGCCTGGTCCACGATCTCCGCGGGGGAATAGCCCTTTTGGTTGATCTTGTCCTTGGCCAGGGCCAGGATATGCTTGGGACAGGCGTCCACGCACAGTCCGCAGCCCTTGCACAGGTCTGTCTGGAAGGTCACTTTTGCCATAGATATACTCTCCTTCTATATCCCATAGTGGATGATGAACTTGTTTTGCGCCGCCGCCCGGTGCAGGAGACCGGCCAGACCGGCAAACTTCTCCTTCTCCGGGTCGCCGGCCAGAAGCTCCAGGAACGCCGGAGCGGAGGACGGCGGGATCAGGGTGATGCCGTACCAGGCCAGCCCTACGTCGGGGCGGCTGCGCTCGTGATAGTAGACGGGGATGGACCAGAGGGCGTCCCGGTGCCGTCCGGCCCACTCGTTGAGGTCATCATCGTCCACCACCGCCTGGTCCGGAAATTTTTCCGGGGTATAGGTGAATTCCTCCTCCGGGCCGGGGTCCTGGGGCATGATGCAAAATTCATGGACGCAGGGCATAGGGTCCCTCCTTATGCGTATATGTGCTGTATAGACAGCCAGAAACTGTACTCCTCACACCGGGTCCGGCCCTGCTTCTCCAACGCCGCCGCCCGGACCGCAGGGGATGTGCAGTACCTCCAGTGCAGGCTCCTCCCCTGGAGCGGTCCATAGCAGAAGCTCTCCCGCCAGGCCGGGTACCAAGCCAGGGCCTCCCCTTTGTGGGTCTCCAGGACCCAGACCACATCGTTTCCCCCGGCGATCTTTGCAAAAAACCGCTTTTCCACCAGGAGGCGCAGGATCTCCTCCGGCGGGGCGTCCGGCTCGACGGAGAGATCCATGCTGTTGTCGAAGCAGTCATCCCCCATGCAGACGCTATCACGGGTGAAATGGATGGTCATCCGCTCCCTCCTATCCAAACAGGGGCCGGGGCTTAGGCGGCCCCCGCTGCTCCGGCAGGTCGAAATACTTCTCCTGGAGACGCATGGGCAGCACATCGGGGACCCACCCCGCCAGCACCTCCGCCACCCGCTCCTCGGCGGCGGTGAACCACACCGGCAGGCCGCTGAGGGCGCTCAGCTCTTTCATATAGGGCAGGGCGTTCAGCACCGTGTGGATGGTGGTCTCATATGCCAAGTTGGCGTTGTTGACGATGGCGGTGAAGGGCAGGCCGCAGGCGGCCTGGATCTCCCCCATCACCTCCAGAGCCTGCTCCGGCGTAGCCGTCAGGGGCCGGCAGGGGTTGGCCACGAAGGCCATCTGGTAGTCCCCCTCCTCCAGGAGATAGGGCACATACCGCCCCAGGGCGTAGGCCCCCCGGTCGTCGCCCCCGATGTCCATCACGGCGTAGAGCCTTTTGTCCTCCACCAGCTTATACACCTCCGCCGGCAGGGCCGGCAGGTCCACGTTGGAGCTGGCGAACTGGGGGGAGATCAGCTCCACTCCCGCCGCCGCCAGTTCCGCGGCGCTGTCCCGGGTGCGAAAGTAGGGGTTGACGATATCCAGGTCCGCGATGGCGGTCCGCTTCCCCTCCCGGACCAGGCGGAGGGCGTAGTTGACGGCGATATTGGTCTTGCCGGAGCCGTAGTGCCCGGCGAACAGGGTCACCCGCTTGGACGTGTCCACGGGGAACGCCTCCCTTCCATGAAAAAAACGCTCTGTCCGCCGGCGAACAGAGCGTTGAAAATGCGTCCTTGTTCGTTACCGGCAAAGAAGCAGGCCCCCCAACAGGCGGGCCAGGATAATGACGAACAGGGAGAAAAAAACGGGGCACGCCAGGGCGTGTCCCATAAAAACAGACATAGCGAAGGAACGGCAGCCAGATTGGCTCCCGCAGGGGGTCCGCTGGGCGGTGTGGGCCATCATGCCGATCGCTCCTTCCGAGAAATATCTTGTCTTACAATAACAGCATTTTTCTCCCTTGTCAAGTCCCCAAACCAGATCTTTTCCGCCAATTCCCTCCAATTTCGCCACGATCGGAAATTTGCCCAAAAAGAGCGGGACGATCTTGGCAGTGCTTTGTCAAAATTTCTTGTTGACAGCCGCCGCCCCCGTTTGTTACAATAAGGCCGATATATAGAACGGCTGTGACGAAGACGGCCGGGATCCTCCCCTTTCAGAGAGGCGGCGTTCGGTGCGAGCCGTCAGAGGAGCTCCCGCTGGCCCATCCCTTCCGAGCCGGAGGCCCCAAAGCGGTATCCCCCGTGAGTAGGCGCCTTCCGAGGTGGCGCGACGTTATCCGCGCCGGGCTTGTCTGAGCCTTATGAGGGGCGCTCTTTGAAGAGGGCGCAAGTTGAGTGGTACCGCGGGTGTTATGCTCGTCTCAAACGATCGATCGGCGATCGGCTTGAGGCGGGCCTTTTTATTTGCCCCCGTCCCATAGAAGATCAAAAAAACAAACTGTCGAACAGGAGGATATACGCTATGAACACAAGGACCACCGCCCCCGCCGCCCTGCTGGAGGTGGCTGCCCGTATCCGGGAGCTGCGGGAGGTCTCCGGCTTCTCCGTGGCGGAGATGGCCAAGGCCACCGATGTCAGCGAGGGGGAGTACCAGGCCCTGGAGGGGGGCAAGATCGACCTGCCCTTCACCTTTATCCACAAGTGCGCCCTCACCTTCGGCGTAGAGCTGACGGAGCTGCTGGAGGGCAGCGAGGCCAACCTGCGCAGCTATACCGTCACCCGCCGGGGCCAGGGCCAGATCACCGCCCAGGAGGACGGCATCCTCATCAAGAGCCTGGCCCCCCGGTTCCGGGACAAGATCGCCGAGCCCTACTTCGTCACCTACGCCTACTCCCCGGAGCAGCAGTCCCAGCCCATCCACCAGATCACCCATGACGGCCAGGAGTTCGACTACATCATCAGCGGCCAGCTGAAGGTGAAGATCGGCGAGCATACCGAGGTCCTCAATGAGGGCGACAGCATCTACTACGACAGCTCCACCCCCCACGGCATGATCGCCGTGGGCGGGCGGGACTGCGTGTTCTGCGCCGTGGTCCTCCCCGGCGAGGAGGCCGACCACGCCCAGATCACCGAGACCATCCGGGCCGCCGCCAAGCGGGAGCATCTGATCTACGAGGACTATATCGACACGGTGGAAGACTCCAACGGGTCCTTGGTGTCCATCGCCTTCAAGGACCCGGACCACTTCAACTTCGCCTTCGACGTGGTGGACGTGCTGGGCCGGACCAAGCCGGACAAGCTGGCCATGCTCCACATCAGCAAGGACAAGGAGGAGCGCCGGTTCACCTTCAAGGACATGATGAGCCTGTCCAACCGGAGCGCCAACTACTTCAAGGCCCTGGGCATCAAGAAGGGCGACCGGGTGATGCTGGTGCTGCGGCGGAACTGGCAGTTCTGGCCGGTGATCTTGGGGCTCCACAAGCTGGGGGCCATCGCCATCCCCGCCACGGACCAGCTGCTGGAGAAGGACTTCGTCTACCGCTTCGAGACCGCCGGGGTCTCCGCCATCGTCTGCACCGACTACGGCAACGCCAAGATGGAGGTGGAGCGGGCCATGGCCGCCTGCCCGGAGGTGAAGGTCCGCATCCTGGCCGACGGCGAGCGGGAGGGCTGGCACAGCTACGACCAGGAGATGCTCCTCTACCGGGGCACCTTCGACCGCACCCCCGACAGCCCCCAGGGGGACGACCTGATGCTGATGTACTTCACCAGCGGCACCACCGGCTACCCCAAGATCGCCGCCCACAGCCACAAGTACGCCCTGGGCCACTTCATCGGCGCCCGGTACTGGCACTGCGTCCAGCCCGGCGGCATCCACCTGACCATCTCCGACACCGGCTGGGGCAAGGCCGTCTGGGGCAAGCTCTACGGCCAGTGGCTCTGCGAGAGCGCTGTGTTCACCTATGACTTCGAGCGCTTCCACGCCGACGACATCCTCCCCATGTTCGCCAAGTACGGCATCACCACCTTCTGCGCCCCGCCCACCATGTACCGCTTCATGATCAAGGAGGACCTGAGCCGCTTCGACCTGTCCACCATCAAGCACGCCACCACCGCCGGCGAGGCCCTGAACCCGGAGGTGTTCTACCAGTTCCGCAAGGCTACGGGCCTTTCCGTCATGGAGGGCTTCGGCCAGACGGAGACCACCTTGTCCCTGGCCAACCTGGCCGGTATGCAGCCCAAGGTGGGGTCCATGGGCAAGCCCTCCCCCCTCTACGACATGGACCTGGTGGACGCCGAGGGCAACAGCGTCAAGGTGGGCGATGTGGGCGAGATCGTGATCCGCACCGACCGGGGCATCCCCTGCGGCCTCTTCCGGGGCTACTACAACAACCAGGAGAGCACCGACGCCGCCTGGCACGACGGCCTCTACCACACCGGCGACACCGCCTGGCGGGACGAGGACGGCTACTTCTGGTATGTGGGCCGGGTGGACGATGTGATCAAGTCCTCCGGCTACCGCATCGGGCCCTTTGAGATCGAGAGCATCTTGATGGAGCTGCCCTATGTGCTGGAGTGCGGCGTGTCCGCCGCGCCGGATGAGGTCCGGGGCCAGGTGGTGAAGGCCAGCATCGTCCTGACCCGTGGCACCGAGGGCACCGACGCGCTGAAGAAGGAGATCCAGGACTACGTCAAGCAGCGCACCGCCCCCTATAAGTACCCCCGTATCGTGGTGTTCCGGGACGAGCTGCCCAAGACCATCAGCGGGAAGATCCAGCGGAACAAGCTGTAAGCATAAAAAGGCTGGGATACGCGCCTGCGCATCCCAGCCTTTGCTCTAGGTGAGAGCCCTGCAAGGGGGTTGAAGGCCGGCCGGTCTCATGCTATACTTGCGTTTGAATAGAGCATCAGAGCGTAATTTCCAGTGGGAGGGAGAGCGATCATGGAGACACGAGACGGGACCGTCATCACCCGCCGGGAGATCGATGCCATGAGCGGCCAGGAGCTGATGGCCCTGGTCCGGCGGCACGCCAAACTGCTGGGGGAACGGTCCCCGAAAAAGCCCCAGGACTTCTTCTGCCCGGATATCCAGGACGAACTGGCCCTTCTCCGAAAGCTGTACCAGCTGGACCCGGAACAGTTCGTCCAGCTGGTCCTGGAGCAAAACAAGCGGGAGTACATCGCCGGCGGGCACTGGGCGGCGGTCCTTCTCTCTCAGGGCGGGACGCTGCCTGAGGAGGTCCTGCGGATCCAGGAGCAGAAGATGGCCACGTCCCTGACCAAGGTCGAGGAGCACACCTGCAGCAACGGCAGAGGGTATGAGTGGAAGGAGACCCACGAGTTCACCCTGGCGCTGGTCCTGGAACCCACCCTCTTCTGGGAAGTCAGCGAGAAGGCACGGGCCGCGTGGCGGGACTGGTACGACCGGTATCACTACCAAAGGACCAAATGCGAGCAGCTGGCCGCGGCTTTCGCTCTGCGGGAGACCTGGCTGGGAAGCTCCCACACAGACAGCGCGCAGATCCTCTACGGCCTGGGCTGGAGGCCGCTGGACGTGATGCTGGCCTATCTGCTGGGAGCGCTGAATACCTATCATCTCCCAGTCGATCCAGACTGTGCCATAGACGCCGCCCGGCGGGACCCGGAGACAGCAGTGGATCTGATGGATTCGGATCGGTATCAGGCATTGCTGAAGGACCGGCTCCATCCATCCTATCATGTGGAGATGGCCCGGGCCTGGCGGGAATTTCTGTATCTCCAGTACAGCTGGACGGACAGGACACCATTGGAAAAGGGACACCGGCTGAAAAAAGCGGATGCCCACTGCAAGCTCATCCTGGAACGGCTAAAGACCCCGGACTGGCCCCGGCGGGGATTTGAGGAAGACTTGAAAAAGGCGGGGCTGCTGGTCTCGGAGGCCCCTCCAGACTGGAACAGCCCCAAGCTGGCCAAGCTCCAGCGGCTGACGCTGACGAGGGCGATGGTCTGCCACTATCTTTGGCGGGCGGAGAAACTGCTGGCCGCTCTCTCCGGCGCGCCAGACCCGGAAGTCTTTACCGCCCTGGTGTGGGGGATCTACCGGGAAAACAAATTGGAGACGGTCTTCCTTCTGGACAAGACTGGAACAGCCTGGGGAGAAAATGGGGGACCGTTCGTTCTTCCAAACGATGCCCAAGTGGGGCTGGCCGTCCCTGCGGAACTGACCAAAAAACAGCTGGCCCTGTGGAAAAAGCGGCTGAAGGAGATGGGGAGCAAGTCCCTGATCCGGCAGCTGTCCCTTCCGGTCCAACTCCCGGAGTGGGAGGACTTCGAGTGGACGGAGACCAAGCATATCACCATCTATACGGTCTCCGGCAAGTGGGGGCTGGACATGGGGCCGCTGATCAGGCACTGCCGGGCAGATCTGACGGACCCGCTCCATGGATTCGGGGCGCGGATCTGGTTCGACGACGTGTGGAACGGCTCGGAGTACAACGAGAACGACGTTCCCATCCACGGCGTGAGTTTCTACCGGATGGACCCCCTGCCCTTTGAGGACTACCTCCCCCAACGGGCCGTGGTGCCGCCGGAGCAGCTGCCCGCCCGGTTCGTCTCCCTGGCCGGGGCAGCCTTCCGGCAGCTGGCTGGGCTGAAATAAAGATCGTGACGGGGCCCTCATCTTTATAGATCCATCTATGAATTTTTCTGTTGACAAGCCCCGCCTGCCCTTGGTAAAATAAAGTATTATTTTTGCCAAGGGCAGACCGGATGCGGGGGAGGAGCATATGGCAGTCAAATATATCTTTGTAACAGGCGGTGTGGTCTCGGGCTTGGGCAAGGGCATCACCGCCGCTTCCTTGGGCAGACTTCTGAAGCAGCGGGGGCTGCGGGTGAAGGTCCAGAAGCTGGACCCCTATCTCAATGTGGATCCCGGCACCATGAACCCCTACCAGCACGGGGAGGTGTTCGTCACCGACGACGGGGCGGAGACGGACCTGGACCTGGGCCATTATGAGCGGTTCATCGACGAGAACCTTACGATCAACTCCTCCGTCTCCTCCGGCAAGGTCTACTGGAACGTCCTCAGCCGGGAGCGGGCCGGGGACTTCCTGGGGGGCACCGTCCAGATCATCCCCCATATCACCGGGGAGATCAAGCGCAATATCTACTCCCTGGACACCCCGGACACCGATGTGGCCATCGTGGAGATCGGCGGCACCGTGGGCGATATCGAGAGCCAGCCCTTCCTGGAGAGCATCCGGCAGGTGGCCGCCGAGCGGGGCCGGCACAACGTGATGTTCATCCATGTGTCCCTGATCGTGGCCATCCCCGGCACCGGGGAGCTGAAGAGCAAGCCCACCCAGCACTCCGCCAAGGAGCTTCTGAGCCTGGGGATCCAGCCGGACGTGATCATGTGCCGGTGTGACGAGGAGATCCCCCGGGATATCCTGGACAAGATCTCCCTGTTCTGCAACATCCCCCGGGAGAACGCCATCCCCAATCTGACCGCCAGCATCCTCTACGAGGTGCCGCTGATGCTGGAGCGGGAGGGCCTGGCAGACGTGGTGGTCCGCCGGCTGGGGCTCATCTGCCATATGCCGGACCTGACGGAGTGGGCCACCATGGTCCACCGGGCCAAGCACCCGGAGGGCGCCGTCACCATCGCCCTGGTGGGGAAGTATGTGGCCCTCCATGACGCCTACCTCTCCGTGGCCGAGGCCCTGACCCACGGGGGCATCGAGAACGACGTGAAGGTGGAGATCCGCTGGGTGAACAGCGAGGAGGTCACCGACGAGAACTCCGCCGCCCTCCTGGCGGGCTGCGACGGCGTGCTGGTCCCCGGCGGCTTTGGCGACCGGGGCGTGGAGGGGAAGATCTCCGCCGTCCGCTACGCCCGGGAGAACAGAGTCCCCTTCCTGGGCATCTGCCTGGGGCTCCAGATGGCGGTGGTGGAACTGGCCCGCAGCGTCTGCGGCCTGGAGGGGGCCCACTCCAGCGAGCTGGACCCCCGGACCCCCTACCCGGTGATCGACCTGATGCCGGACCAGCAGGGCGTCACCGCCAAGGGCGGCACTATGCGCCTGGGCAGCTACCCCTGCTGCGTCCAGGAGGGCACCAAGGCCGCCGCGGCCTACGGCGCTCTGTCCATCGACGAACGCCACCGCCACCGCTACGAGGTCAACAACGACTACCGGGAGCGCCTGGCCCAGGCGGGGCTGGTGTTCTCCGGCCTGTCCCCTGACGGGCGGCTGGTGGAGATGGTGGAGCTGCCGGAGCATCCCTGGTTCGTGGCCTGCCAGTTCCACCCGGAGCTGAAGAGCCGGCCCAACCGGGCCCACCCCCTGTTCCGGGAGTTCATCCGGGCCGCCAAGGCCGGGCGGAGCGAAAAGGCGTAAGACGATATGTGCCCCTGGGGGCCCCCCCCAGGGGCCTTTTGCGGGCCGGTGGGGGCGGGCGAAATTTTTGTGAAAAAACAGTTGACAAACGGGAAAAGGGTGCTATAATAGGTTACGTTCTGCGGGCGTAGCTCATCTGGTAGAGCGCCACCTTGCCAAGGTGGAGGTAGCGAGTTCGAGCCTCGTTGCCCGCTCCACGAAAAGGACTTGTTTCGACAAGTCCTTTTTTGTTAGACAAAAGGAGGTGACGCCCATGGAGATCGGCGGCATCCCTATCCCTACCCCCCTGGCCCTGGCCCCTATGGCTGGCGTCACCGACAGCGCCTTCCGGCAGCTCTGCCGGGAGCTGGGGGCGGGGCTGACCTATACCGAATTGGTCAGCGCCAAGGCGCTGTGCTATCAGGATAAGAAGAGCCGGCAGCTCCTCCGGCTGGCCCCGGGGGAGTCGCCGGCCTGCGCCCAGATCTTTGGCAGCGATGTATCCTGCATGGCGGAGGCCGCCCAGATCGCCGCCGGGGCCAGCGGCGCGGCCTTCATCGATATCAATATGGGCTGTCCCGTGGGCAAGGTGGTCCGCAGCGGGGACGGCGCCGCCCTGATGCGTGACCCGGACAAGGCCCTTCGAATCGCGGAGGCGGTGGTGAAGGCCAGCCCTATCCCGGTCACGGTGAAGATGCGCCTGGGCTGGGACAGCGGCAGCATCAACGCGGTGGAGCTGGGCCTGGCCCTGGAGCAGGCGGGCATCGCCGCCCTGGCGGTCCATGGCAGGACCCGGGTCCAGATGTACGGCGGACGGGCCAACTGGGAGGTCATCCGCCGGGTCAAGGAGGCGGTATCCATCCCGGTCATCGCCAACGGGGACATCTTCTCCCCCCAGGACGCGGTGCGGATCCTACGGACCACCGGGGCGGATATGGCCATGATCGGCCGGGGGGCGTTCGGCGACCCCTGGCTCTTCCAGCGCTCCCTGGCGGCCCTGGAGGGCCGGGAGATCCCGCCCCGGCCTCCCCTGGCGGACCGGTGCGATCTGGCCGTGCGGCATATCCAGCTGGCGGCGGAGCGGCAGGGGGAACGGACGGCGGTGCTGGCGGCCCGGCGGCACTATGCCTGGTATCTGAAAGGCGTGCCCCACGGGTCCTATTATAAGGAGCAGCTCGTCCATATGGAGACCCTGGAGGACGTGTACCGCGTGACGGCGGGGATCAAACGGGACCTGCGGGACCCGCAAGAGGATACGGTATGACAGAACAGGAATTGATCCGCGCCGCCCAGCGGGGCAGTGAGCGGGCCTTCGAGGAGATCGTCCAGCGGTACGAGAAGCAGGTCTACCATCTGGCCCTGCGGATGTGCGGCCGGGAGGAGGACGCCTGGGAGGTCTATCAGGAGGCGTTCCTGTCGGCCTGGCGGGGGCTGGGGAGCTTTCGGGGCGATGCCGCCCTCTCCACCTGGCTCTACCGCCTCACCTCCAACGCGGCCATCGACTACCTCCGGCGGCAGAACCGGCAGCGGGCCCTGGAGGGGACCTCTCTGGACGACGAGGAGGCCCCGGAGCCGGCGGACACCGCCCCCTCCCCCGCCCAGGCGGCGGAGCAGGGGGAACTGCGGGAGCAGATCCAGGCGGGCCTCATGGCCCTCAGCGCCAGCCAGCGGCAGGTGCTGCTGCTGCGGGAGCTCCAGGGGCTCACCTACGAGGAGATCAGCCGAGCCCTGGCGCTGGACCTGGGCACGGTCAAGTCCCGCATCGCCCGGGGGCGGGAAAATCTGCGGAAGTTCCTGCTGGCCACTGGGAACTTTTCCGACCGGCTGCCGTCTAATAGGGGTAGAAGATGAGACCAATGTGTGCGCCGGAAGGCGGGGAGGCTGCTATGAGCAACGGCTGTAAGATCTATGGACCCCTTCTCCACTGCCTGTTAGACGGCGAGGTGACAGAGGAGGCGCGGGCAGCGGCGGAGGCCCATCTGGCGGCCTGTCCGGCCTGCGCGGCCCGCTATCAGGAGCTGGAGGCGGTCCACCTGGCCCTCCAGGCGCTGGAGGTGCCGGTGCCGGAGGGGCTGCGGGAGCGGACCATGGCCCGCATCCGGCAGGAGCGGTCAGCCCGGCGTCAGCGGACCCTGGTCCGCTGGACCCGCGGCCTGGTGGCCGCGGCAGCCTGCTGCGCTTTTATCTTCCTGGGCGCCGGCCTGCTGCGCTTAGACGGCGCGGATAAAGCCGATAACGCTCCTGACAACTCCGGCGGCGTTGGCAGCGATGGCTTTTCGCTGATGATGGATCCCCCGGCAGATATGCCGGCAGACGGCAGTGACAGCGCCGCGGAGGGAGAGGTCCCCCTCAGGAGGGGGGCGGACGGCGATAACGGTGATAACGGTACTGACCTAGAGGGCAGCGGCGAGGAGGAGGCGGCGGTCAACGGCTCCCTGCCCGGCAGCAGCGCCGGTATGGACGGCATCGTCGACCCCACCGTCGCGCCGAATCTCGCCATGCCCTGCGATGGGGAGGAACTGGACAGCGAGGCGCTCGATATCGCGACCGTGGAGACCGGCGAGGCGGCAGTGGGCGATTGGCTGGCCCTGTACCGCCCCGGCGAGGAGGGGCCCTTCTATCTGCCGGCGGAGGAGGCCGCCGCCCTGGGAGCCTACCTGGAAGAGGCGGGCGCGGCGCTGGACCTGCCGGCGGAGGAGCTCCTGCTGGTCTATGTCCCCGCTCCCTGACCCAGACGCTCTTTTCCCCTGTCCCATCACGGGACAGGGGCTTTTTTATGGAAAGTCGGAAAAAGCGGCGGGGACCATTCATAAAGCCCCCTTCTGCCCCTATAGAATGAGCAAAAGAGGGAAAGGGAGCCTGTTTTTCCGGTAAAATCGTTAATCTTTTGACAAAATCCTGAAAAATTTGCCCATTTCCATCCTTTTTCTCTGGACATTTCCGCAAAAAGTGTGTATAGTAAAGTCGTATTGACAGCGCGGTAAGCGCTTTGATAGGAGAGGTGAGAGAAATGGCCCAGGCCTTCTTTGGGGGCATCCACCCCCATGACAGCAAGGCGGCGACCAACAAGAAGCCCATCGAGCTGATGCCTCCTACCGCCCAGGTGGTCCTGCCCATGTCCCTCCACATCGGCGCGCCCTGCCGGCCCTGCGTGGCGGTAGGCGACCATGTGAAGATCGGGCAGGTGGTAGGAGAGGCGACGGCCTTCGTGTCCGCCCCCATCCATGCCAGCATCTCCGGCACGGTGACGGCGGTGGAGCCCCGGCCCCACTTCAATGGGCTCCAGGTCATGAGCGTCGTCATCGAGAACGACTTCGAGGACACGGTGGACGAGAGCGTCCATCCCCCTAAGGACCCGGATGGGCTCACAGCGGAGCAGATCGTGGAGGTGGTGAAGAACGCCGGCATCGTAGGCCACGGCGGCGCTACCTTCCCCGCCCATGTGAAGATCAGCTCCGGCATCGGCAAGGTGGACACCGTCATCCTCAACGGCTGCGAGTGCGAGACCTACATCACCAGCGACCACCGTCTGATGATGGAGGAGCCGGAGGAGATCATCGGCGGGGCCAAGCTGCTGGCCAAGGTCTTCAAGGTGGACCAGATCATCCTGGCCATCGAGGCCAACAAGGCCAACGCCGCCGAGCTGATGCGGCTGAAGATCGAGCAGCTGGGGGCCCCCATCAAGGTGGAGGTGCTGCGCACCCGCTACCCCCAGGGCGCTGAGAAGCAGCTGTGCCAGGCCATCACCGGCAAGCAGATCCCCTCCGGGGCCCTGCCCGCCTCCATCGGCTGCGCGGTGTTCAACGTGGACACGGCGGGGGCCATCTACCGGGCGGTCTACCGGGGCATCCCCGACATCCGGCGGATCGTCACCGTCTCCGGCTCCGGCGTCCGGGACCCCAAGAACCTCAACTGCCGCATCGGCACCCCCTTCCGGGAACTGCTGGACGCCTGCGGCGGCGTCTATCCCGACACCTTCAAGATCTTGGCCGGCGGGCCCATGATGGGCTACGCCCAGTATAACATGGACGTCCCTGTGGGCAAGGGGACCAACGGCATCCTGGCCTTCCGCAAGGACGAGGAGCGGACCGTGGCTGACCCCACCTGCATCCGCTGCGGCAAGTGTACCAGCGTCTGCCCCATGCGCCTCCAGCCCCTGTTCATGTACATGTATGAGAGCCGGGATATGCTGAAGGAGCTGGAGGCGGCCCATGTGATGGACTGCATCGAGTGCGGCTGCTGCGCCTACATCTGCCCCGGCCGGCTCCACCTGACCCAGACCTTCCGCACCGGCAAGCAGAAGATCCTGAACGCCCGCGCCAAGGCCAAGGCGGAGGCCGAGGCTGCCGCCAAGGCGGCGGAAGAGAAAAAGGAGGCGTAACGAGATGGATTATAAAGAATTGAAGCTGATCGCCTCCACCTCTCCCCATATCCGCAGTAAGAACTCTGCCCGGACCCTGATGGTGGACGTGATCATCGCCCTGCTGCCGGCCCTGGCCTTCTCCGTGTACAACTTCGGTATGCGGGCCCTGACCCTGACGCTGGTATCCATGGCGGGGTGCGTGGTCATCGAGGCGGCTTACCGCGTCCTCACCGGCAGGCACCAGACCGCCAGTGACCTCTCCGCCGCCGTCACCGGTATGCTGCTGGCCTTCGTCTGCCCTGTCACCCTGCCCTACTGGACCATCCTGCTGGCCGACGCCTTCGCCATCATCATCGTCAAGCAGCTCTACGGCGGCATCGGCAAGAACTTCATGAACCCCGCCCTGGGGGCCAGGGCCTTCCTCTTCTCCTGGGCCGGCCTGATGAGCAACTGGGTGGCGCCGGGGACCAAGGCGGCCCTCTGGGGCTCCACTGCGGACGCCGCCACCTACGCCACCCCCATGTCCTTCCTCCACGCCAACGATCTGGAGGGGCTGAAGCGGGTCTACGACCTGCCCGCCATGTTCATCGGCCGCACCGGCGGCTCCCTGGGAGAGGTCTCCGCCATGCTGCTGCTCTTCGGCGGCGTGTTCCTGATCCTCCGCCGGGTCATCGCCTGGTATATCCCCGCCAGCTACATCGGCACCGTGGCGGTCCTGACCTTCCTCTTCCCCCGGGGCAACGACCCCCGGGAGTGGATGCTCTACAATCTCTTGGGCGGCGGACTGATGCTAGGGGCCTTCTTCATGGCCACCGACTTCGTCACCTCCCCCGTCACCCGCCGGGGCCAGGCGATCTTCGGCGTGGGCTGCGGCCTGCTGACCGTGTTCATCCGCTACTTCGGGTCCTATAACGAGGGCGTGTGCTACTCCATCCTGATCATGAACCTGTGCGTCTGGCTCATCGACAAGTATGTGAAGCCCCATCATTTCGGCGTCCCCCGGACAGCTAAGAAAAAGGAGGAGGCAGGAAAATGAGTGAGAAAAAGGCTCCGGGCGCCCGGGCAGCCAAGCCCGCCCCCAAGCAGCCGGTCCAGCTGGACCCCCAGTACATCACCCGCCTCACCGTCACCCTGCTGGCCATCTGCGTCGTGGTGGCGCTGCTGCTGGGCGTGACCAACGCTATCACCAAGCCTCTGATCGACGAGGCCAAGGCGGAGAAGGCCCGGGCGGCCATGATGGCGGTGTTCCCCGCTGATGAGTACGTCCCCGTGGAGAGGGAGCTGCCCAAGGGCATCTCCGCCTGGTATACGGTCCGCCATGGGAGCACCAGCGTAGGCTGGGTCCTGGAGACCACCGCCGCCGGCTCCCAAGGGCCCATCACCATGATGGTGGGCGTCGATATAAATGGCGAGGTCACCGGCGTCTCCGTCATCAGCCACAGCGAGACCTCCAACATCGGCACCAAGGTGGTGGACAGCCAGACCGTCCTGGACCGGCTGATCGGTATGAGCCACGCCGACGGGGAGATCACCCTCAACGCGGGCACCAACCGGTTCGACGGCGTCTCCGGCGCCACCTACAGCTCCAAGGGCGTGGTGGCCGGCGTCAACGCCGCCCTGGACGCGGTGGCGCCGGATGTAGGAAAGTGGTAAGGTAAAGGAGGGGCAAACGAATGGATCTCAAGAAACAACTGAAGGAGGGCCTTTTGACCCAGAACCCGGTGCTGGTCCAGCTGCTGGGCATGTGTTCCACCCTGGCCATCACCACCAGCCTCTTCAACGGCCTGGGGATGGGCGTGGCGGTCACCGCCATCCTCACCTGCTCCAACATCGTCATCTCCCTGCTGCGGAAGGTGATCCCCGATAAGATCCGCATCGCGGCCTACATCGTGGTCATCGCGGGCTTCGTCACCATCGTGGACCTGCTGCTCCAGGCCTATGTCCAGGAGCTGGCGGAGAGCCTGGGCGTGTTCATCCCGCTGATCGTGGTCAACTGCATCATCTTAGGCCGGGCGGAGGCCTTCGCCAGCAAGAACAGCGTGGCCGCCTCCGCCGTGGACGGCCTCTGCCAGGGCATCGGCTATACGGTGGTGCTGGTGGTCATGTCGGTGATCCGGGAGTTCTTAGGCTGCGGCACCTTCGGCGCGGGCATCCTCAACGGGGGCAAGGGCTATGTGCTGCTGGGCTCCCAGTACCCTGCCAGCCTGATCGCCCAGCCGGTAGGCGGCTTTTTGACCCTGGGCATCCTCATCGCCCTGACCCAGTGGCTGATGAGGCCGGCAAAGAAAAAGGAGGGATCAAGGGATGGACTTCGGTAAACTGTTCACTATCTCCCTGGGGGCCATTCTGGTCAACAACTTCATCCTGGTCCAGTTCCTGGGCATCTGCCCCTTCATGGGCGTGTCCAAGAAGATGGACACCGCCGCCGGCATGGGCTTCGCCGTGACCTTCGTCATGGGCTTAGCCTCGGCGTTCACCTGGCTGGTCAACCAGATCCTGGTCCTCTGGGAGCTGGAGTATATGCAGACGGTGGCCTTCATCCTGGTCATCGCCGCCCTGGTCCAGCTGGTGGAGATGTTCCTGCAAAAGAGCGTCCCCGCTCTGTATGACGCCCTGGGCGTCTACCTGCCCCTGATCACCACCAACTGCGCCGTGCTGGGCGTGGCGGTGCTGAACGTGCAGAACGAGTACACCTTCCTGGAGTCCGTGGTCTACGGCATCACCGGCGGCCTGGGCTTCCTGCTGGTGATCGTCCTCTTCGCCAGCATCCGGGAGCGGCTGGAGTTCGCCGACCCGCCGGAGTGCTTCAAGGGCTTCCCCATCGCGCTGATCACCGCCGGCCTGATGGCCCTGGCCTTCATGGGCTTCTCCGGGCTGAACGTGCCGGTCTAAAGGAGGGCAAGAGAGATGAATACTGTATTCGCCGTTGCCCTGCTGGGCATTTTGGGGGGCGTGTTCGGCCTGGTGCTGGCCATCGCCTCCAAGGTCTTTGAGGTCCACGCCGACCCCCGGGTGACCCAGATCGCCGGCATCCTGCCGGGGGCCAACTGCGGCGGCTGCGGCTTTGCCGGGTGCAACGCCTGCGCCACCAATATCGTTGCCGGCAAGGCGCCGGTCAATGCCTGTCCCGTCTGCTCCGGCGCCCAGACCAAGCGCATCGCCGCCATCATGGGGGTGGAGGTGACCACCGCCGAGCGGCGGGTGGCCATGGTCCGTTGCGCCGGCGGGGAGCGGGCCGCGAAGAAGTTCAAGTATGTGGGCATCAGCGACTGCCTCGCCGCCCTGAAGGTGGGGGGCAATGGTCCCCTGGATTGCAGCTTTGGCTGCCTAGGCTTTGGCAACTGCGTGCGGACCTGCCCCTTCGGGGCCATGTTCATCAACAAGAAGGGCGTGGCCGAGGTGGACCGGGACCTCTGCACCAACTGCCTCAAGTGCGCCGAGGCCTGCCCCCGGAAGCTGATCGTCTCCGTGCCCTACGCGGCAGACGTCCTGGTCCGCTGCAACAGCCAGGACAAGGGCGTCATCGCCAAGAACTACTGCACCGTCAGCTGCATCGGCTGCCGGCTGTGTGAGAAGAACTGCGAGCAGGGGGCCATCAAGGTCATCGACAACCGGGCCGTGATCGACTACAAGCTCTGCACCTCCTGCGGCATCTGCGTGGCCAAGTGCCCCCGGAAGCTGATCGAGGACCGCAACGCCAACGACCGGGTGTCCCCGGTGGTGGTGAAGGGCGCGTAAGGAGCGCACCGGCCCGCGCCCATAGGATAAAACGATCTCATACGCCCCGCCAGGGGCCGGGGCCCGCCTTCTTCGGGGAGACGGGTCCCGGCGTCCTTGGCGGGGCCTGTTCTATCCCCCTTTTTTGCCGCATAGGATAGTCCATCCTACATAAGAGGTGCTGTACATGGATGAAACTTTGCGGAAAAATCTGGTGGAGCTGCGGGGCCGGGCGGAGGGGGAGCCGGAGTTCTCCCACGAGAACCACGGCGAACGGTTCTACCGCTTCCCCCTGGCGGCGGCCAGGCTCTCCGGCCAGGTGGACACCCTCCACATCCTGGCCACCCAGTTCCAATTCCTGGAGCTGCTGCCCCTGACCGGGCGGCAGCTGGCCGTCACCGGGCAGCTGCGCTCCTTCAACAACAAGAGCGGCCAGGGCAGCCGGCTGGTAATCACCGTGCTGGCCCGCACCCTCCGGCAGGAGGAGGGGGAGGGCCAGAACGTGATCCACCTCTCCGGGGTCATCTGCAAGCCGCCGATCCTCCGGCGGACGCCCCTGGGGCGGTGCATCTGCGATGTGATGCTGGCAGTGAACCGGCGGTATGGCCGGGCGGACTACCTCCCCTGCATCGGCTGGGGGCAGGTGGCGGTGACGGTGGGGCATATGCCGGTGGGGACGCCTCTGCGGCTGGAGGGCCGGGTCCAGAGCCGGGTGTACACCAAGCTGCTGGAGGACGGGCGCAGCGAGGAGCGCACCGCTTTCGAGGTGAGCATCATGCAGCTGGAATAGGGCAGGGCGGCGCGGATGCGCCGCCCTTGTTTTTTGACCTGTGGCGCAGATGTGCCGTCCTCTGTTTTTTGCCCTCACGCCGTTGTCGCTTTTCTGGCGACTTTTCCATTTTGCTGTTGCGCAGGGGGTGGATCTTTGCTATACTTTGTCTATATACAGAAGGAGGGCCGGGACATGAGGAAAAAGTGTCTGCCCGTTTTTTTCTGCCTGCTCCTGCTGCTGCCCCCTGGGGCGAGAGCTATGAGCCAGGAGGAGGTCCTGGCCCATGACCGGGAGATAGCGGACCGGTGGGTCAACTGGGTCCCGGCGGACTGGGAGCGGGACGGGGACGTGGCGGCCCTGGCCGCCCAGCTGGCCGCCGGCGATCCGGCGGCCCTGCCGGAGCGGGTCCACCGATGGATCTGCGAGAACATCCGCTACGACTGGGACGCCTTCGAGGCCGGGACCTACAGCACCCTCTCCCCCGCCTCGGTGCTGGCGGAGGGGCGGGGGGTCTGCGAGGGCATCGCCAACCTGGTCCAGGCCCTGTTTTTGGAGGCGGGGGTCCCCTGCATCAAGGTCTGGGGCGTAGCCATTACGGAGGACCAGTCCTGGGAGGCGTGGGACACCAGCCGGATCAACCACACCTGGAACGAGTACTACTGGGCGGGGACCTGGACCAGCATGGACTGCACCATGGACCTGCAAAACGGCCCGCCCTATCGAGCGGCCTATCTGGCCCCGGAGCCGGCCTTCTTCGCCCGGACCCATCTGGTCCTCCGGCGGGGGGAGGGCGGGGATGCCCCAGACCCCTGGGCCCTGGCCGAGGTGACGGAGGCGGTGGACCGGGGGCTGGTCCCTCTGGACCTGCTCCGCCGCTACCGCGCGCCGGTGACGGAGCGGGAGCTTTTGGCCCTTCTGGGCCGGTCCGGCGGGGAGGAGCGGCCTCTGACCCGGCTGGAGGCGGCCCTTCTCCTGGCGGAGGGGCTGGAGACCGGGGGCACAGCCCCCTATATAGACACCGGCCATCTCCCGGCGGACGCCCAGGCCGCTCTGGCCGCCCTGTACCGTTTGGATATCCTCCACGGCAGCGGCGGGCGGTTCTGTCCCAATGATCTCTTCACCCGGCAGGAAGCCGCCGCCGTCCTGGCGCGGTGCGCACGATAAGCTCGATAAGGAGGAACGACCCATGTATACAGACTATATCCTGTTGGCCCTGGGAGCCGTGCTGCTGCTGGCGGCGCTGGTGCTGGCCATCGGCCTGCTCCGCTCCCGGCGGCGGGGCCGGGACTACCGGCGGCTGCTCCAGGAGGAGACGGAGCGGCTGGACGTGGTGTCCACTCTGCAAAGCACCGCCTCCCTGGCGGGGGCCGAGAAGGCCACCGTTCCCTTGGAAGCAGACGCGCCGGCCACCGTGCCCCTCCAGGACGCCAAGACCATCCTTCTCCAGCCGGAGGAGACCGAGCGCCTGGCCGGCGGGACGCCCCAAGTGGGGGCCGGACTGGACCTGACGCCCTTGGAGGGGAAGTATATCCTGACCAAGGAGCTCCATGGCGGCGGCATGAGCCGGGCCTTTCTGGCCCGCCACGCCAAGCTGGGGAACGAGTGGGTGGTGAAGTATGTAGACGGGGCGGCCCTGGCCAACGAGGCCGAGGTGCTGAAGAAGCTGAACCACAGCAGCCTGCCCCAGATCATCGACATCTTCGAGACCAGCCGGGGGGTCTTTCTGGTGGAGCGCTATGTGGAGGGCTTCTCCCTCAGCCAGGTGCTGGAGCTGGGGCAGTCCATCCGGGAGAGCCAGATCGCCGACTGGGGCCTCCAGCTGGCCCAGGTGCTCCACTACCTCCACAATTTGGACACGCCCATCATCCACTGCGACCTAAAGCCCTCCAACATCATGGTGACCCACGACGACCGGCTGGTGCTGATCGACTTCGGCATCTCCAAGCGGCAGGGCATCGACGAGACGGCCCTGGGCATCACCTACGACTATGCCGCGCCGGAGCAGTTCACAGGCCGGGCGGACGACCCCGCCGTCACTGCCCGCCGGTTCGGCCCTCTGCCCGCCAGCCGGCAGGGGTGGACCATCGACCAGCGGACGGATATCTACAGCGCCGGCGTCATCCTCTATGAGCTGGCCATGGGCCGGCTGCCCCTGGCGGGGACCGTGGAGAAGATCGGCGAGAGCGCCACGCCCAAGTTCGCCGCCGCCATCCGAAAGTGTTTGGAGATCGAGCCGGACCGCCGGTTCCAGTCCGCCAAAGAGATGGCCGCGGCCTTTGAGGCTGTCAAGGACCAGCGGCTGAGCATGGCCCGGAGCCTGGTGATGCGGCGGGTAGCGGCGGTGTGCTGCGTGGCCTCCCTGCTGGCGGGGACCGGGGCCACCGCCTCCGGGGCCTACATCAATCAAATGGAGAACCTGGCGGTGGTGTCCATGGATCCGGGCCGGGCGGTGGTCACCGTCCAGCAGAGCGTGGAGATCCTGATTCAAAAGACCGCCGCCAACGGCAAGGTGACCTTCATCGAACCTGCCAAGGTCCAGTGGTCCTACGGCGCGGACAACATCGCCCGGCTGGAGGGGGACACCCTGACGGGGGTGAACGTGGGGGAGACCACCCTCTACGGCAAGTACCGCAACAAGGTGATCTCCCTGGATATCACCGTCACCGAGCCGGTGGAGGAGACCACCGCCGTGGCCCTGGGGTATCTGGACGGCGTCTGGGTGTCGGCCTATGCCGGCAGCGGGACCCGGCAGGCGACCGATGGCCCCCTGTCCAGCGCCGCCTTCGTCTCCCCGGAGGGGATGGACGCCGATGGGGAGACCCTGTATGTCGCCGACAGCGGCGTGGTCCGCATCCTGGAGGGGGGCCAGGTGTCCACCCTGGCCCTGGAGCCGGACTTTCTGACGGCGGACCTGGTCCGGGGCTGGGGCGGGGACCTCTATATCTGCACCGGCCCCTGGGAGGACAAGGAGGGCAGCTATTACGGCTTTATCCGTGTCTCCGATGCCGGGGCGGAGTTCCTCTACTACACCGATGCCGCCTGGTCCACCGTGACGGACTTCGCCTTCTCCTCCGACGGCACCCTCTGGTTCATCCAGCAGAACCTGGGCCTGGGGACCACCGCGCTGCACACCCTGGACGTGACCACCCTGGAGAGCGCCTGGGTGATGGACCTGCCGGAGAGCGCCTGGGGCATGGCCTTTGACGGGGACGATACGCTGTATATCTCTGTGCCGGAGACCGGGTCCATCCTCCGGGTGGGTCAGGGGGAGAGCAGCTGGACCTACTTCGCCGGAGTGGAGAACGAGCGGCACCTGATCGACGGGGCGGTGTCTAACTTCTACCGTCCCACCGCCCTGGCGGCGGACGGGGACGCCCTCTATGTGCTGGACTTCGACACCGTGCGGAGGATCACCGTGGAGGGGGCGGGGGCCCTCTACACCGAGACCCTGGCCGGCGTGCCCACGGAGGACACCGCCCCGGCGGTGGTCCTGGGCGCCGGCGGCGAGACGGTCCTGCCCGCCAGCGAGCTGGCCTCCCTGGCTCTGGACGGGGAAGGGCGGCTGCTGCTGAGCGACCCGAAGAACAGCGTGATCTATGAGATCGAGCTCCCGCGCTGAGTGCAGCGCAGACATATAGACTTTTAGGAGGAATTTGCAGATGAAACGGCAAAAAAGACTGCTGAGCCTGCTCCTGTCCCTGGTGATGCTGCTCACGCTCCTGCCCCCGGCGGCCCAGGCGGCGGAGACCACCGTCACCCTCACCGCCGGAGGGCACTACCGGCTGGTCAATACCAACACCAGCTCGGTGACCGTGAAAAAGACCGGGGAGAGCGGCGTGACCTATGACTACATCCGCTACAAGGCCGATGGCTCGGAGGACAGCTATGACCAAAATGCCTCCGCACGTCTCAGCTCGGATATCTACCTTCCAGCAGGGGCCAGCTATATCCTCTCCGCCCATGGGGAGATGACCCTGACCTTGCCGGACGGGGTGACCATCGACACCAGCAGCACACCGGCCCTGGTCACCTATACGTTGGAGGCGGGAAAGAACTATAAGCTGACCAACCACGACCCCAACAACTATTACGGCGTGAAAAACGACGCCAAGCCCAACAATAAGAAACGGTTTGATGCGGTGCTTTATAAGGCGAATGGAGCCGTTGTAGACAGCGGGCTGGCATCCATCATTCGGGACCAATCCGGCGATTTCTTTGTGGAGAAGGGCGGATGGGAGATGATCACGATCCACGATGAGCCGATTAGCGGCTTCCTGCCCTATGCCAGAAAGGACCTGCTGACCTTTGAGGAGACCACAGAGTCGGCCCTGGTGTGGTACACCTTGCAGGCGGGGCAGACCTACACCCTGGTGAACCACGATCCTGCTATGTACTATGGTGTGAACAGCGATGCCGCACAAGGCCGGACCTATGACTTCGAACTATACAAGGCAAACGGCGGCCTGGTGGATAACGGCTTAGCTCCTACCGGACAGGGCTCCTTCAGCAATATGTTCGTCCAGGAGGGCGGCCGCTCCGTCATCAAGATCAACGAGCAGGACATCCACTGCTATATCCCCTACACCCGAAAGGACATCCTGACCTTCACCAACGCCAGCGGCGCGCCGTTATCCTACACTGCCAACCTCACCGGCAGCAGCGGGAACGCGGTGGAATACATTTATGACACAGTAGACCCCGCCGCCAGCCTGATCCTGCCCGTGAAGGAGCTGGAGAAGGTCAAAGACCAGCCCACTGCCGTCAGTGCTGTCCGCACCCTCACCAGTCAGATGACCAGCGAGCAGAAGTCCTCCCCCATCGGCATGGACTTAGCGGCGCTATACGCCGAGACGGCCACGGCGAAAGCCGCTAAGAAGGCCGTCAGCGGCAACGAGGTGATCATCAACGCCGCCGCCGTGGCGGAGCTGGAGACGATCGCCAAGGCCACCAGTGACGCCGTGGAGACGGCCCTGGTCAGCGGCGGCGTGGCGACGGCCCGTTACCTGTCCAACACCGTCACCCTGACCACCAACGCCACCGGGGAGATCTCCATCAAGATCGACCCGGATATCCTGACAACAGAAGTGGATAAAATTCGAGTAGAGACCCCCACCTATGCCCTGACTCTCAAAACGGAGGACCTGAAAGCGGACCTGACCGAGGTCCTGACCATCACCACCGAGGACACCGGCGCGGGCTACGCCGCCGGGAAGTCCAATGGCAAAACGGTGGTCTCTGTCAACTTGCCCAAGGGCAAGACCAGCAACCCGGTCACATTGTCCCTGCCCACGGACAAGAGCGACACCACCTATCAGGCGGTCGTGACCACCGCCGGGAAGTCCACCTCCAGCAAGTACAACCCGGCCACTGTCACCATGGACGGCAAGATCAACGCCTCCGGCAGCTACACCGTCCAGACCAACGAGAAGGACTTTACCGATATCGCCAGCAAGAGCGCCGAGATGCAGGCGGCGATCCGCTATCTGGCATCGAAAGGCATCATCAACGGCAAGACCTCCACCACCTTCGACCCGGACGGCAGCATCAACCGGGCGGAGATCGCGGCTCTCCTGGTCCGGGCCCTGGGCAAGCTGGATAATTCTGCTGCAAATAGTTTTACGGACGTGAAGTCCTCCGATTGGTACTATGCGGCGGCAGGCTCCAGCCAGAAGAACGGTCTGATCAAGGGTTACAACGACAAGACCTTCCGGGGGCTGACTACCATCAACAGGGTGCAGATCGTGGCTGTCGCCAGCCGGGTCTTGATGAACGAGATGGGCTACACGGCTACAACGAACACGGCGAGCTATCTGGGCAAGTACAGCGACACCGTGGACAAGTGGGCCCAGGGAGAAGTCGCCCTAGCGACCCGTGAGAACCTGGTGGTCTACCGCACAGACGGCACCTTCTCCGGCACCAAAAACATGACCCGCGGCGATGCCGCTATCATCATCTATCGGTTGTTCCAGCGCATCTGGTAGACCAGCAAGGGGGACGCCCGCCGGCGTCCCCCTCATTTTATGATCGTATCATTCAGTAGCAAAGCCCGCCAGTCCAAAGGCCCCTGGGCCGCCGTGGGTGGTGATCACCCCGCCGGTCTTGACCCAGGTGACGGTGCGGAACCCGCAGTCCCTGGCGGCCTGCTCCGCGGCGGAACGGACCTCCTCCGGCAGGCCGGGGGCCCAGATCAGCCACAGCTCTTCCCGGTCCAGCCGGTGTTCCTCCGCATAGCGCCGGACCAGCCGGGGCGCCAGCTGGCCCAGCTTCCCCCGGAGCTTCTTGGTCGCCAGCAGGCGGCCGTCCTGGATCTCGATCAGCGGATGGATCCCCAGCAGCCGCCCGCACAGGGCCACCGCGTTGCTGACCCGGCCCCCGGCCCGGAGGTACTCCATATCATTGGGGATGAAGCACATCCTGGTGGCCCAGATCATCTCCTCCACCGCGGCGGATGCCTCCGCCATGCCCCAGTCCGGGTAATCCTCCAGCAGACGGGCCGTGCGCAGCACGATGGACATCTGCCCGGCGCAGACGGCCTTGGTGTCGATGGCCGTCACATAATCCCGGTCCTTGGCGGCGATCTGGGCGCTCTGGAAGGAGCAGGTGGTGACGGAGGAGTAGGCCAGGTAGAGGATCTGGGCGGCGGGATGGGCGGCGTGGATGGCGTCGAAGGCACGAGTGAAGTCCTCCGGGGTGCTGCCGCTGGTCTTGGGCAGGTCGCCGGTGCGGTCGTAGTAGGCGCAGATCTCCTCCGAGGGGAAGGTCCCATCGTCACGGGTCTCGCTGCCAAAGGTGACGTGCATCGGAACGATATGGATGCCCCACCGCTCCGCTATAGAGCCGGGGATGTCCGCGCCGGTCTCCGCCACCAGGACGATCTTTTTCTCCTGCATAGCTGTCCTCACTTTCTCCAATGCCCCTTGGCATTGGACGCACATGGTACCATTTTAAGGACCCCGTCAGGAAAAATCAAGTACTTTTTGTGAATTTCTCCGGCAACCGCAAAAAATACAGGGACGCCGTGCGGAAAACGCCACACAGCGCCCCTGTCCTCTATTCTTACCAGGATGTTTTGACGATGACCTTGCACTTCAGCGTCTGTCCGTCCACAGTGGCGGTGATGGTAGTATTGCCCGCGCCTACGCCGGTCACGGTGCCGTCCGAGGCGATGGTGGCCACGGAGGTGTTCCCAATGGACCAGGTCACTGTGCTGGATGTACCGGACGCCTTCATTTTGAAAGTCTCGCCGATCGCGATGGTGAAGTCCTCCCGGTTGAGGGAGATACCGGTGTTCGTGTTGGTATTCGTGTTCGTACTTGTATTGCCGCTGTTCGTATTGGGCCGGATATAGATGATGCAGCTGTCCTTTGTCGTACCATCCGTCACGGTCACATGAAAGTTGCGGGACTTCTCGCCGCCGCCACCGACGATGGTGATCTTCCCATCCTTCACAGTTCCCAAACTCGTATCATCGCTGGTCCAGGTGTATTTCCCGCTGCCGCCGGAGACCTTGAGGGTGGTCGTATCTCCGAAGTTCATGCTGATATCGTTCTTGTTCAGCTTCACCGGATCCCCCGTCACCACTACGGTGGTGGTATCCCCGCCGTTGGGACCGGGGTCCACACCGGGATCGGACGGCGGCGCGCTGGGCCACCGGACCGTCAGGTGCAGGGTGTCGGTGAGGATGTTCTTGCCCCCCGGTCCCGCCCCGTCCGTCTGACCGGGCTGGCTAGGCTGGCCGGGCTGGCTGGACTGCCCCGGCTCGTGGTCCGGCAGGCTGGGGTCCACGCCGGCATGGCCGTCATCCGGCTTGGGGGGATCTGCCGGCTTTTTGCCGTCGTCCGGCACCTGGGTCTGCTGTTGATCGTTCGGGTCCACGGGCTTTCGGAACAGCTCGTCACCGAACACCGCCATCAGCCCGCTCAGCAGCAGCACCACCGCCGCCAGCAGGGCCAGCACGCCCATAGCGTTGCTGCTCCCCTTGCTGCGCCGTCCGCCTCGATCGGCAGCCTCCCGCCGCCGGGGCCGGATGGGCACCCCGTCCTCCTCCGCCTCCGCCTCCTGGCAGAAGGGGCAGTCCCGATAGGTGCTGGAGTAGCGTTCCCCGCACACCTCACATACGATCATCTCATCTTTCTTGGTCGCTGGCATGGGCACCTCCCGTTTTTCCGCGCTGTCTGTATCCTCTCTATCATACCCCCGCAGGGGCCTTGCCGTCAATTCCTATTTTCTATGATTTAGACGGAGATCCGTCAAAAAAGTTCCCGCCGTCACTCGGTGTAGCCATACAGCCCCCGGACCGACACCTCCCCGGACCGGACCGTGGTCACGGTCCCGTCCTGCCGCCGGACGATCAGGCCGAACTGCTCGTCCACGTCCAGGGCCGTCACCTGCTCCTGGCGGTCGCCCCAGAGGAGCCGGGCCTCCCGGCCCAGGGTCAGGCAGTCCCGGCGGTAGGCCGCCAGGTCTGCGCTGTGGTCCTCCCCCAGCCGGTCCCCCAGGGCCAGCAGCTCCAGATACAGCGCCGCCGCCAGGTCCGGGCGGGAGTGGCTGCCCCCCAGGGCCTGGTCCAAGGAGGTGGCCATGGCCTCCACCTCCGGGGAGAAGTCCCCCGGCTGGTGGTGGACGTTGATCCCCGCCCCGATGACCATGGACTGGACCTGGCCGGTCTCCCCCTCCAGGGCCACCTCCGTCAGGATGCCGCAGAGCTTCCGCCCCTGGAGGACCACGTCGTTGGTCCACTTGATCTGGGGCCGGACGCCGGTGGTCCGCTCCACCGCGTTGCAGACGGCCACCGCCGTCAGGGCCGTCACCGGCAGGGTGTCCGCCGCGGAGCAGCGGGGCCGCAGCAGGATGGAGAGGTAGACCCCCTTGCCCCGTGGGGACTGGAACTGCCGGCCCATCCGGCCCTTGCCGCCGGTCTGGTAGTCGGCGATGGCCGCCGTGCCGTGGGGCGCGCCCTCCAGGGCGATCCGCTTCAGATAGGAGTTGGTGGAGTCCACCTCCTCCAGGCAGTGGAGAGGGTAGTCCCCGGCGGGCAGGCGGCGGCGGATCTCCCGCTCTGTCAGGGCGTCCGGGGAGGCGGTGAGGGCGTAGCCGGAGCCGGTCTTGGCCTCGATGGTGTACCCGTCCTGCCGCAGCGCCTCCACCGCCTTCCAGACGGCGGCCCGGGAGATGCCCAGCTCCCGGCTCAGCTCTTCCCCTGAGAGGAACGCCCCAGGCCGCCGTCCCAGGGCCGCGAATACCTTCTCCTTGCTCATATGACCTCCTTGGAGGGCCGTGCCCTTCCCGTCTTCGGTAAAATTTCCCTCTATGATCATAAAGCCTTTTCCCCTTCTTGTCAAGGGCGGAATAGTTTACATAATTTTTGAAATAATTTGTAACTTTCTTTTGCCTCCGCTTTACAAACCTGCGGAATGATCGTATAATACAGACTGGGATATTGAGCAGGCGGAAGGACCGCCTGCCGTCCAGTGTTCCGATCGTGCGGCCTGCCGCCCCCTAGGGGCCGGGCGGGCCTGGAGATATCCGATCCTTCCGAAGGGAGCATTGCTATGAAAAAACGGCTGTGGGCCTTTCTGCTGGCCCTAAGCGTTGTATTGACCGCCTGCGGCGTAGAGGAGGAGCAGGAGCTGGGGGACTTCGTGGTCCGCGCCTCCATCGGGGCCCGGCCGGAGACCCTGGACCCCGCCCACGTCCGGGGCACGGCGGGGCAGACGGTGGTGTCCCACCTCTTTGAGAACCTCCTCCGCTGGGAGACCGGACCCAACGGCCAGTGTACCCTGGCCCCCGGTCAGGCGGAGAGCTATACCGCGGAGGAGAGCTACGACGGCTCGGTGACCTACACCTTCACCCTCCGCAGGGGGCTGGAGTGGTCCGATGGCCGGTCCATCACCGCCCAGGACTTCCTGTATACCTGGCGGCGGCTCTTCGATGCGGAGGCCCCCGCCGCCGGCCTCAGCAATCTGGCCATGCTGCGGGGCTATGAGGCCGCCATGGCCGGGGACCTGGAGGCCCTGGGGGTCGCCGCCCCGGACCGCTACACCTTCACCGTGACCATCGAGAGCCCTTGCGCCTACTTCCTAGATCTGTTCTGCGCCGGGGTGATGACCATGCCCGTGCCGGAGCGGGCGGTCCGCCGGGGCCGGTGGGGGGAGGACGCGGACCATCTGGTGACCAACGGGCCCTACACCCTGGAGAGCGTGGACGGGGAGCGGGCCGTCCTGGTGCGGAGCGGCCACTACCACGACCGGAAGAGCGTAGGCCCGGACCAGCTGGAGTTCCTCTGGGAGGGGAGCTACGAGGACTTTGCCTCTGGAGAGCTGGATCTGATCGATGCCATCCCGGCAGAGACGTTGTCCCTGCTGAACACCGATGGGATCTCCTGGCAGCTGGGACCGGTCCTGTCCACCTATACCCTGCTGCTGAACAACGCCGCCGAGCCCTTTGACAACGAGTTCGTCCGCCGGGCCTTCGTCCAGGCCATAGACCTGGAGGCCCTGCTGGCCGTCCTGGACTCCCCCACGGAGACCGCCGCCACCGGTATCGTGCCCCGAGGGGTCACCGAGCGGGGAGCGCCGCCGGCGGAGGAGGAGCCCCCGGAGGATGACCTGCCCCCCCTCCCCGGCACAGAGCCGGAGGAACCGGAGGAACCCACCGTCTGGGACTTCCGGGCGGCGGGGGACGCCAACCGGACCGCCGCCGTCCTCTCGGCGGAGGAGCGCCGGAGCGAGGCGGCCCGATTGCTGGCCCAGGCCGGCTATCCCGGTGGCCGGGGGTTCCCGGCGGTGGAATACTACTATGTGAACACCGCCCAGAACCGGCTGGTGGCCCAGACCCTGCGGGACCAGTGGATGGCGGCCCTGGGCGTCAGCGTGACCATCCGGGCCGTGAGCGAGGAGGAACTGCGCCAGCAGCTGCTGGACGGGACCTACACCTGCGCCAGCTTCCCCATCTCCTCCGGGATCAACGATGCCAGCGCCTTCCTGTCCCGCTGGGGCACCGGCAAGGTGGGCAACCTGGTACGGAGCAACATCCTGGCCTACGACCTGCTGATCGAGATCGCCGGTGTCACCTTCGACACCGCCGCCCGGGAGGCCTACCTCCACGACGCAGAGGAGATCCTGCTGGACTCCTGCGGCGTGGCGCCCCTGTTCTTCTATGGCCGGGGCTACGCTGTGGCCAGCGGCCTCACCGGCCTCTGCCGCCAAGGCAGCGGGATCTTCCATCTACAGCACCTCCGCCGGCCGGAGACGGAGGGGACCGTTTAGCCTTTTATAAGCGTTTTATGAGCATTTCGCGGAAAGGAGCCTGCCATGAAGAAACTGGTCGAGGAGTGTAAGCGGAGCTTCATCCTGCTCTCCGCCGGCAGCCTGCTGCTGGGCATCCTCTTTTTGACCATGCCCCGGTCCTCCGGGCTGATCATCTGCTATATCTGCGGCGGCGCGGCGCTTCTGGCGGGCGTCTGGAACGTGGTGGCCTACTTCCGCCGGGCGGCGGAGGACAGCCTGTTCCGCCGGGAGCTGGTGTGGGGCGTCATAAAGATCGGCGCCGGCACATATATCATCGCCAGGCCCCAGGCGCTGTTGGGGGTGCTGCCCCTGGTCATGGGGCTGGTGGTGCTGTACGACAGCCTGACCAAGCTCCAGAGCGCTCTGGACCTGCTGCGGCTGGGCTGGCAGTACTGGTGGAGCGTGCTGCTGGCCGGCGGGGCGGCGGCGGTCCTGGGGATCCTGATGATCGCCGACCCCTTCTCCACAGCGGACCTGCTGATCATGTTCTGCGGCGTGACCCTGGTGATCAACGCCCTGTCGGACCTGTGGACCCTGTTCCACGTCAGCCGCCAGGTGAAGCGGCGGGTCAAGACGGTGAAGCGGGAGATGGGCGGCATCGAGGTGGAGGACTACGTCATCCTCAGCGACGAGCCGATCGGCCCCCAGGACAAGGACTGACGATAGGACGAATATGGGCATAGAAAGGCGGTCTGCACGTTGAAGATCGATCCACATCTCTGGGAAAAGATATCGGAATCCCTCTCCTCCGTCCTGCCTATCACGGCGATCGTGCTGCTGCTGAGCGTCACGGCAGCCCCCCTCTCCCCTGGCACCCTGGTCCTCTTCTTCTTTGGGGCCATGCTGCTGATCGTGGGGACCGGCCTGTTCACCCTGGGGGTGGATATGTCCATGATGGCCATGGGCGAGGGCATCGGCGTGGAGATGAGCCTCTCCAAGGGCTTCCTCCCGGCGGCGATCGTGGCTTTCGTGCTGGGCGCTCTGGCCACGGTGGCGGAGCCGGACCTCCAGGTGCTGGCCGGCCAGGTGCCGGCGATCCCCAACTTGACCTTGATCGTGACGGTGGCCCTGGGGGTGGGGCTGTTCCTGGCGGCGGCGGTGCTGCGCATCCTGCTCCATGTCTCCCTGCCCCGGCTGCTGCTCGTCTTTTACGCCCTGGCCTTCCTGCTGGCCGCCTTCGCCCCGGCGAACTTCATCCCCCTGTCCTTCGATGCCGGCGGCGTGACCACCGGGCCGATCACCGTGCCCTTCATCATGGCCATGGGCATCGGCATCACCTCCGTCCGCAGCGACAAGAACGCCAGCAGCGACAGCTTCGGCCTGATCTCCCTCAGCAGCATCGGCCCTGTGCTGGCGGTGCTGCTCCTGGGGATCTGTTTCCAGCCGGAGGGGGCGACCTATACCCCCTCGCCCCTGCTGGAGGTGGAGACCACCCGGCAGGCGGCCCTGGCCTTCACCGCCACCCTGCCCCACTACGGCAAGGAGGTGCTGACGGCCCTGGCCCCGGTCTGCGCCGTGTTCGCCCTCTTCCAGTGCAAGACCCGGCGGTTCAAGGGGACGGAGCTCCTGCGGATCTTCAGCGGCCTCGTCTATACCCTGGTGGGGCTGGTCATCTTCCTCACCGGCGTCAACGTGGGCTTCATGCCCGCGGGGCAGTACTTAGGCGCTACCATTGCCGCCTCCGGCCACCCCTGGCTGCTGGTGCCCATCGGGATGCTGATGGGCTACTTCATCGTGGCCGCCGAGCCGGCGGTCCATGTGCTCAACAAGCAGGTGGAGGAGGTGTCCCACGGTTCCATCACCCAGGCCACCATGCGCCGGTGCCTTTCTGCCGGCGTGGCGCTGTCGGTGGGGATCGCCATGCTCCGGGTGCTGACGGGCATCTCCATCCTCTGGTTCCTGATCCCCGGCTACGCCATCTCCCTGGGGATGACCTTTTTCGTGCCGGACCTGTTCACCGGCGTGGCCTTCGACTCCGGCGGCGTGGCCTCCGGGCCCATGACCGCCACCTTCCTGCTGCCCTTCGCCATGGGGGCCTGCGAGGCCATCGGCGGCGACCTGATGACCGATGCCTTCGGCCTGGTGGCCATGGTGGCCATGACGCCCCTGCTGACCATCCAGCTCCTGGGCCTGGTGTCCCGCCTCCGCCGGGAGATCAGCAGCCGGGTCCTGGTGTCCCAGCTGGAGCGGGTGGAGGACTGCGTCCTCTACTTCGATGAGGAGGATGCGGCATGAACCAGCCTATGCGGATGATCGTGACGATCGTAGAGCGGGGCGCGGGCAACCGGGTCACCGCGGCCTACAGCAAGCACGCCGTCCTGGCCCACTTCCGCTGTGAGGGCCGGGGGACGGCCACCTCTGAGATCTTAGATATCCTGGGCCTGGGCAGCACGGAGAAGGACATCGTGCTGAGCCTGACCACACGGGACGCGGCCCGGGCCCTGATGCGGGCCCTGGACGACGACCTGGGCCCCGCCCTGCGGACTAAGGGCATCGCCTTCTCCCTGCGTCTGACGGGGCTGAACAGTCTGGTGGCGGCGTCTATCCAGCTGAACACGAAATTGGAGAAGAACGGAGAGAGCGCCATGAAGCAGTCCAACAGCAGCCTGATCCTGATATCCGTGAACCAGGGCTTCACCGGCCCGGTGATGGAGACGGCCAAGAAGGCCGGCGCCCGAGGCGGCACCATCCTCCGGGCCCGTCTGGCGGGGGCGGAGGAGCTGACCGCCACCATGCAGATGCGCCCGGAGCAGGAGATCATCGCCATCGTGGCCCCCACGGAGCGCCGGGCGGCGATCATGGAGGCGGTGAACGCCGCCCACGGCCCCCGGAGCGAGGCAGGGGGCGTGGTATTGAGCATGGGCGTAGAGCAGCTGACCAAGATATGATAGAAAAGAGCGCGTCCCGGAGATCGTTTTCTCCGGGACGCGTTTTCTCTCTATCCTATGATACGCTGCCTCTCGGCAGTCCTACTTGCAGATCTCCGCGATCGCCAGGGCGAAGATCTTGCACCCGGCCAGCAGGTCGTCCAGGGGGATGAACTCGTTGGCCCCGTGGATATTGGTCTGGATGCCGGGCATGACGGGGCCGAAAGCCACGCCGCCCTCGATATCGTGGACATAGGTGCCGCCGCCCATGGACAGGCACTTCCCCTTCTGCCCGGTGACAGCCTCATAGGCCGCCAGCAGGGTCTGGACGAAGGGGGACTCCGCCGGGACGTAGTGAACGGGCGTCATCTGGATATCGACGGTCAGGCCCAGAGGCTCCAGGGCCTGGAGCGCCACATCCGCGCAGTTCTTCCAGGTGGCGCAGCCGGGGACCCGGCTGTCCCAGGCCCCGGTGAACGCACCGTCCTCCAACCGGATCTGATCGAAGGACAGGGTCAGGGGGCCGAACACCTCGTCCGCCTGGGCCACGCCCAGAGCCTTGCCCAGGCAGTCCCCGTGGGGGAACAGGCGGCAGAGCCCTTGGAGCAGCCGGGTGGAGGGGATATCCGCCAGGGGCAGGGCCGACAGGATGCCCAGCAGGGCCGTCAGGGCGTTGCGCCCCTCCTCCGGGGTGGAGGCGTGGGCGGAAATGCCCTTGACCGTCAGGGCGCAGCCGCCCTCGATGGCGTCCGCCAGCAGCTCCACGCCCCAGTCCGCCGCCATGGAGGCGCAGGCCGCCTGGACCGCCGCCGGGTCCAGGCCCAGGACGGTAGCCGTGGCCAGGGCGGGAACGATGTTCAGCGCCGTGCCGGACTGGAGGGCCGTCACCCGGGGCAGAGCGGTCTCCGGGGCCAGATCGGCGGTGAGCTTGGGCCGGAAGAAGCCCTTCTCCGCGTTGTAGAGGGGGAACTCCGCGTCGGGGGAGAAGCTGTGGGGGGCGGAGACCTCCCGTTGGAAGTAGTAATGCAGATCCGAAGAGCCGCACTCCTCATCGGTGCCCAGGATCAGCCGGACGTTGCCGGTGAGGGGGAGGCCCAGGTCCCGGACGGCCCGCATGGCGTAGAGGGCCGCAACGGCGGGGCCCTTGTCGTCAGAGGTGCCCCGGCCATAGAGCCGGCCCTCCTGGAGCGTCAGCGTATAGGGGTCGGTGTCCCAGCCGGTGCCCTCGTCCACCACATCCAGGTGGGCCAGGATGTCCAGCCGGGGCGGGGCGGCGCCCATATCGGCGGTGCCGGCGTAGTAGTCGTAGTTCTTGGTGGCAAAGCCGTACTTTTCACACAGGGCCAGCCCCGCGTCCAAAGCCTGGGCGCAGGCGGCACCGAAGGGGGCGCCCTCCGCCGCCTCGCCCCGCTTGCTGGGGATGGCGATCAGCGCCCTGAGGTCCGCCAGCATCTCCTCCTGGTGGGCCGCTACCCAGCTGTCCAGCCGCTGTAAAAGTTCCTTATCCATCCGTCCTCCTTCCCACGGGACGTGCCCGTGCTGTCCATCATCGACCGGGCGCGCCGGTCTGTCGAGTCGATGTGAGTATAGCATACAGGCGAAGGAATTGCAAGGAACAGCCATATGGACAAGATGTGGCAGAAGAGACTGGTTTTTATGCAAAACGCTCTCCTAATGTTATATTTTTTAGAGAGAAACTGATTTTATTGTGATTTTATAAATCACGCAATTCCTTTTCAATTTCTTCCAGCCTTGCTTCGATTTTCCTCCGCCGTCTAGCGACAAACAATCCTCCAAGATTGTTAAGCTTCGACTGGAGAAAAGATTTCTCCTGCTCCAAGGGAGCTCGCAGCTGTTGCTTTCTTGTATGGGCCCAGGATTCGATTGAATCAAAGAGTTTCCATCCCGATACATTACGTTGTCCACCGCCATCAAATCCTACAGTTACTACCGTGCCATCAGCTTTTAGTCCCACAGTTTCGCCGTTTCCAGCGGCAATCGCCACAATATTTTTCCAGTTCGATACATTACACTGTCCAGAGTCATTGCTACCTGTGGCGACTACCGTGCCATCAGACCTTAGACCAACTGTGTAGCCACAAGCGGCGCTCACTGCCACGATTTGCTTCCAGCCTGATACGTTGCATTCACCGCATTCATTTTCACCTACAGCAACCACAGTACCATCAGATTTCAAACCTAGAATGTGATGCCACCCGGCAGCTATTGCTACGATGTCTGTCCAACTGGACACATCGTACTTTCGACTAGGTTCATCATGACAGTCAAAGTAGAGTCTATATGCAATCACTACTGTTCCGTTAGATTTTTGCCCTAAATAGTTCCTATATACAATCGCTACTGTTCCATCAGATTTTAGCCCTACAATGTAATCTTCCCCAGCAGCTACCATCACGATATTCTTCCAGCGATATACATCAGTATACAGCTCATCCCACGTGGAGAGAAACCCCTTTGCCACCACAGTACCATCAGTTCTTAATCCTACGAGGTTGTAATCACCGGCACTCACAGCTATGATATTACGCCAACTCCAATCAGGAAAATCGTTTTGTATTTTAAAGTAACGCAAAGCACCTGATGTATGCTCTATTTTTATCACTTTTCCATCTGCTTTTAACCCCACTGCAAAGTCAGCACCAGTGGTTACAGCCACGATATCTTTCAACTCAGGTATATGATGGGGACTTGTAATAACTACAGTACCATCTGACTTCACTCCCAAGGTATACCCAGTCCCCACAGCTATCATGCCTTGTTCCCGTAACGGTTTCCAATAAGGGGCTACCCGTGCCTTCCATGCTTCCGTTTCTTTCCGTTGGCGTTCCTCCGCTTCTCTCCGCCGACGTTCTTCTTCCTGCCGCCGGCGTTCCTCCGCTTCTCTTCGTTGACGCTCTTCTTCCTGCCGCCGGCGTTCCTCTGCTTCTCTCCGTTGACGCTCTTCTTCCTGCCGCCGGCGTTCCTCCGCTTCTCTCCGTTGACGTTCTTCTTCTTGCCGCCGGCGTTCCTCTGCTTCTCTCCGTTGGCGCTCTTCTTCTTGCCGCCGGCGTTCTTCTGCTTCTCTTCGCTGCCGCTCTTCCTGCCGCCGCCGTTCCTCCGCTTCTCTCTGCTGGCGGTCTTTCTCTTCCTTTGCCCGCCACCTTTGCTGCAACAGCTCTTTAGTCTCCTGCAAGGCTTGTAACCGAGTTCCAGAAGAAAATCGTATCGCAAAAGAGAAGTCCTTAAAGTCATTCAGCTGAATCGTTTTCTCTCTCAGGTCCTCCAGGGAGATCGATCGTGTTGCCGCCAGCACTTTCCCTAAATAAGCATCGCCACACTCTGCATCCAGATTCAGCACCCGCTCAAAAAAACTGTCTGCCTTGTCCCATTCACTGATCTCCAGGCTCATGAAACCGCGCCTCAGCAGAGCGTCTGCATTGGATGTGGCTCGTGATAGGGCTTCGGCCTGCATTATCAATTCCTGCAACTTTGTTCGGTCCCATAGCAGAACACCGGTGGCTTTCGCAGCTTCCTTCGCCCCTGATGTAAAATAGCGGTTCGTCACTACAACGCCAACATGGCAATGATAGATCATCTTGCCTGCGTTGACCTCCTGCACCGGCGTATTCCCCAAATCAGATGAGTAACACTTGCACTGTACAGCATACCGGATGCCCTCCTTTTCAGCAAGGACATCTACGCCCTGATCACCAGAACCGCGTGTAACTTCCACTTTCCGATAACCCAGCTTGTACAACATATCAGCTATGAAGCGCTCAAACTCGTGTCCTTCCATCTGGTCAACGCGAGCCATATCGTATTGGCTGGTCATCATATCCGGCACCCCCCATATGATCTTTGCATCGTTTTCCTAGTATCAGTCATTTTACAATGGGACCAGTCAAAGTGCAAGGCATAAACCTAAAAAGCCAATGCAAAAAAACAAGGCCGCGCCATCATCAGCGCGACCTTGCTCTTTCAGTGCTATATGAGATCTTACTCTCCCTCGTAGACGGAGACCTGCTTGCGGTCCCGGCCCATGCGCTCAAAGCGGACAGTGCCGCTGACCTTGGCGAACAGGGTATCGTCGCTGCCCTTGCCAACGTTGACGCCGGGATGGATATGGGTGCCGCGCTGGCGGACCAGGATGCAGCCAGCCAGGACCCGCTGCCCGTCGGCCCGCTTGGGGCCAAGGCGCTTGGAGTTGCTGTCGCGGCCGTTCTTGGTGGAGCCGACGCCCTTTTTATGGGCAAAAAACTGTAGACCGATACGGAGCATAGTGTTTGCCATCCTTTCTGTAGAATAAAGAAGAGGTCATTCCTCTTCTAGGACCTCCACAAAGTCTGGATACTCCTCGTGGAGGCTGGTGAGATGGACCATCAGTCCCGCCAGTACAGCCTGGCAGGCCCGCTCCGCCTCCTCGTCCAGCCCGCCGGGCAGGCGAAAGGCGATGTGGGCATCCCGGACCTTCACGGACGCCGCCAGGCCCAGCACATCATTGACGATGCACTCGGTGAGGCGCACCGCGCTGGTCACGCCGGCGCAGACGATGTCCTCCCCCTCCTGGGCGTAGCCGCTGTGCCCCTGGGCATCGAACCCGGTGATGCGGCTGCCGTCCATACGGAACCTGACGGTGGTCATCAGGCGTTGATCTTCTGGATCTGGACCTTGGTATAGGGCTGACGGTGGCCCTGGCGCTTGCGGTAGCCCTTCTTGGGATTGTACTTGAAGATACGGATCTTCTTGCCCTTGCCGTTCTTCACGGCGGAAGCCTCCACGCTGGCGCCGTCTACGACGGGGGTGCCGATGGTGGCCTGGCCGTCGCCCAGGACGGCCAGCACCTTATCAAAGGTGATGGTGTCGCCGGCCTCCACAGGCAGCTTCTCGATGAACAGGGTGTCCCCCTCGCTCACCTTATACTGCTTGCCGCCGGTCACGATGATCGCTTGCACTTATGTTTTCAACTCCTTCATTACGGGCTCGCTGTCGGGGGCGGCGGACAGGCGTCCGCGCTTTTGGCCCATTCAAAGCGGCCTTTCTATCATAACAGCAGATTTCTGGAAAGTCAACTGTTTTTTTGCGTTTTTTCCCGCTCTGCCCGATCTGGTCCAAAATTAGGCTTGACGCGGCAGGATCGGTGTGTTATAATGTCATCTTGCGTGGGCATATCCCGCGAAGCTTTGCGCGTCTAAAAACAGGAGGGACGACTGTGGCAGAAAAGGTGGTCGGCGTCAAGCAGTCCCGCCGGGCCCTGCGGGAGGGCCGGGCCGCTAAGGTCTACCTGGCCGCCGACGCGGACCCCGCTGTCACAGAGCCCATCCGGGTCCTCTGCCAGGAGCGGGGACTTCCGGTGGACTGCTCCTGTAGGATGGACGAGCTGGGCCGCTCCGCCGGCATCCAGGTGGGTGCCGCCGTGGTCACCATCTTGCGGGAGGCCCTATAAAATTTTTTGGTTTTTTCAGGTTAGATCCGCTCTATCCTGTAAAAAATAAAGGAAGGCCCTTCCGGGCCTCCGAAAATTTCAAAGAAAGGAGAAAACCATGCCTACTTTTAACCAGTTGGTCCGTAAGGGCCGGGAGCAGGCCAGCTACAAGTCCAACTCCCCCGCTCTCCAGTATGGTCTGAACACACTGAAGAACAAGGAGACCAGCCTGCCCAGTCCCCAGAAGCGGGGCGTGTGCACCGCTGTGCGTACCTCCACTCCTAAGAAGCCCAACTCCGCCCTGCGGAAGATCGCCCGTGTGAAGCTCACCAACGGCTACGAGGTCACCGCCTATATCCCCGGTGTCGGCCACTCCCTCCAGGAGCACTCTGTGGTCATGATCCGCGGCGGCCGTGTGAAGGACCTCCCCGGTGTCCGTTACCACATCATCCGCGGCACGCTGGACACCCAGGGCGTCTCCGGCCGGATGCAGGCCCGCTCCAAATACGGCGCCAAGCGGCCCAAGAGCAAGTAAATTAAAAGTAGCTTTGCCGAACAGGTTTTCTCATGCGTATAAAAAGCCGTGGGAAGCGCCTCTTTGGCAGGCCAACACGCCGGACGAGCAAGTTCGGAGAGTACCTATGATCTCATAGAGTTCTTATGAAGGAGGGAAGCAAAGTGCCCAGAAGAGGTAACGTTCCCAAAAGAGAGATTTTGCCCGATCCTATCTACAACTCCGTGCTGGTCACCAAGCTCATCAACAGCATCATGCTGGACGGTAAGAAGGGCGTAGCCCAGAAGGTGGTCTACTCCGCCTTCTCCACCGTGGAGAGCAAGACCGGCAAGGGGGCCCTGGAGGTCTTTTCGGCCGCCATGGAGAACATCATGCCCAGCCTGGAGGTCAAGGCCCGCCGTGTGGGCGGCGCCACCTACCAGGTCCCTATCGACGTCCGTCCCGCCCGCCGGCAGACCCTGGGCCTCCGGTGGCTGACCAGCTACGCCAGGAACCGCAGCGAGCGGACCATGTCCGAGCGGCTGGCCGGGGAGATCATGGACGCCTACAACAACACCGGTTCCGCCGTCAAGAAGCGGGAGGACACCCACAAGATGGCCGAGAGCAACAAGGCTTTCGCCCACTTCCGCTGGTAAGGGCCGCAGTCTCATCAGAAGTTAGGAGTAACGAGTATGCCGAGAAAGGTATCACTGGAAAACACACGCAATATCGGCATCATGGCCCATATCGATGCGGGAAAGACTACGACCACCGAGCGGATCCTGTACTACACCGGCGTCAATTACAAGATCGGCGAGACCCATGAGGGCACTGCCACCATGGACTGGATGGAGCAGGAGCAGGAGCGGGGGATCACCATCACCTCCGCCGCCACCACCTGCTACTGGAGCGGCAGCGGCCAGCAGTTCCCCCAGACCCGAATCAACATCATCGATACCCCGGGCCATGTGGACTTCACCGTAGAGGTGGAGCGCTCCCTGCGGGTGCTGGACGGCAGCGTGACCGTCATGTGCGCCAAGGGGGGCGTGGAGCCCCAGTCCGAAACGGTGTGGCGTCAGGCCGACCACTACCATGTGCCCCGTATGATCTATGTGAACAAGATGGACATCATGGGGGCGGATTTCTACAACGTGCTGCGGATGATCGACGAGCGGCTGAAGTGCAACGCCGTCCCCATCCAGCTGCCCATCGGCAAAGAGGCCGATTTCAAGGGCATCATCGACCTGGTGGAGATGAAGGCCGACATCTACTACGACGACCTGGGCAAGGACATGCGGGTGGAGGACATCCCCGCCGACATGGCCGAGCTGGCCGAGGAGTACCGGGAGAAGATGCTGGACGCCGTCAGTATGTTCGACGACGAGATCATGGAGATGTACTTGGAAGGGAAAGAGATCCCCACCGATAAGATCCGGGCCGCCATCCGCCAGGCCACTGTGGCCGTGGAGATGGTCCCGGTGGTGTGCGGCACCTCTTACCGGAACAAGGGGGTCCAGAAGCTGCTGGACGCCATCGTGGACTATATGCCCTCCCCCCTGGACATCCCCGCTATCAAAGGCGTGAATCCCAAGACCGATGCCGAGGAGGAGCGGCAGAGCAGCGACGATGCTCCCTTCTCCGCCCTGGCCTTCAAGATCGCCACCGACCCCTATGTGGGCCGCCTCAGCTTCATCCGGGTCTACTCCGGCGTGCTGAACACCGGCTCCGCTGTGTACAACAGCACCAAGGGCAACCGGGAGCGCATCGGCCGGATCTTGCAGATGCACGCCAACCACCGGGAGGATATCGAGACGGTCTACTCCGGCGACATCGCCGCCGTGGTGGGCCTGAAGAACACCACCACCGGTGACACCCTCTGTGACGAGAAGCACCCGGTCATCCTGGAGAGCATGGAGTTCCCCGAGCCGGTGATCCGGGTGGCGATCGAGCCCAAGACCAAGGCCGGCCAGGAGAAGATGGGCATCGCCCTGATGAAGCTGGCCGAGGAGGACCCCACCTTCAAGACCTACACCGACGAGGAGACCGGCCAGACCATCATCGCCGGCATGGGCGAGCTCCATCTGGAGATCATCGTGGACCGTCTGCTCCGTGAGTACAAGGTGGAGGCCAACGTGGGCGCGCCCCAGGTGGCCTACAAGGAGACCATCAAGAAGAGCGTCCAGCAGGACACCAAGTATGCCCGCCAGTCCGGCGGCAAGGGCCAGTATGGCCATGTCAAGATCCGGGTGGAGCCCAACGAGAGCGGCAAGGGCTACGAGTTCTTCAACGAGGTGGTAGGCGGCGCGGTGCCCAAGGAGTATATCCCCGCGGTGGACGCGGGCATCCAGGGCGCCATGCTGTCCGGCGTCATCGCCGGCTACCCGGTGGTGGACGTGAAGGTCACCCTCTACGATGGCAGCTACCACGAGGTGGACTCCAGCGAGATGGCCTTCAAGATCGCCGGCTCCATGGCCTTCAAGGAGGCCTGCCGGAAGGCGGAGCCCACCATCCTGGAACCGATCATGAAAGTGTCCGTCATCGTCCCCGACGAGTATCTGGGCACGGTCATCGGCGACCTGACCGCCCGCCGGGGCCAGATCCAGGGCCAGGAGGCCCGTTCCGGCGCCCAACAGGTGGACGCGCTGGTGCCTCTGGCCAATATGTTCGGCTACGCCACCGACCTGCGTTCCGCTACCCAGGGCCGGGGCCAGTACACCATGGAGCCCCACAGCTATATCGAGCTGCCCAAGAACCTGCGGGAGAAGATCGTGGAGCAGCGGGGCGGCCACTCTGCCGGCTGACTTTTATTGCCGGCGGAGGGAATAAAGGGATTGCTTTTTTCCCGGATATATTGTAAAATGGCGGTGTTAAGCCTGACGCCGCCGCCCACAACAAAACATGAATCTATCATAGGAGGATCATCCACATGGCTAAGCAAAAATTCGAGCGCAATAAGCCCCATGTCAACATCGGCACCATCGGCCACGTTGACCACGGCAAGACCACGCTGACCGCCGCTATCACCAAGTACCTGGCTTTCCAGGGCAAGGCCGATTACACCGACTACGCCAGCATCGATAAGGCCCCCGAGGAGCGGGAGCGCGGCATCACCATCAACACCGCCCACGTCGAGTACGAGACCGACAACCGGCACTATGCCCACGTCGATTGCCCGGGCCACGCCGACTATATCAAGAACATGATCACCGGCGCTGCCCAGATGGACGGTGCTATCCTGGTCATCGCCGCCACTGACGGCCCCATGGCCCAGACCAAGGAGCACATCCTGCTGGCCCGTCAGGTGGGCGTGCCCGCCATCGTGGTCTTCCTGAACAAGTGCGACCAGATGGACGATCCCGAGCTGCTGGAGCTGGTGGAGATGGAGGTCCGTGAGACCCTGAGCTTCTACGAGTTCCCCGGCGACGACATCCCCATCATCAAGGGTTCCGCTCTGGAGGCCCTGGTGAGCGAGAGCACCGACCCCAACGCCCCCGAGTACGCCTGCATCAAGGAGCTGATGGACGTGGTGGACAGCTATATCCCCACTCCCGACCGCAAGGCCGATATGCCCTTCCTGATGCCCGTGGAGGACGTGTTCACCATCTCCGGCCGTGGTACCGTGGCTACCGGCCGTGTGGAGCGCGGCCAGCTGAAGGCCGGTGAGACCGTGGAGATCGTTGGCCTGACCGACGAGAAGCGGACCACCGTGGTCACCAGCATGGAGATGTTCCACAAGACCCTGGATTACGTCGAGGCTGGCGATAACGCCGGCTGCCTGCTGCGCGGTGTCGCCAAGAACGAGATCGAGCGCGGCCAGGTGCTGTGCAAGCCCGGCTCCATCCATCCCCACACCAAGTTCGTGGGCCAGGTCTACGTCCTGAGCAAGGACGAGGGCGGCCGTCACACCCCCTTCTTCAACAACTACCGTCCCCAGTTCTACTTCCGTACCACCGACGTCACCGGCGTCATCACCCTGCCCGAGGGCACCGATATGTGTATGCCCGGCGATAACGTGGATATGAACGTGGAGCTGATCACCCCCATCGCCATCGAGAAGGGCCTGCGTTTCGCCATCCGTGAGGGCGGCCGCACCGTGGGTTCCGGCGTCGTCATCGAGACCGCTGACGCCTAAGTCCCCCCTCTCTGGTATCCAAGCAAGATAAGAAGTCCCGGCTGTCCGAACCGACAGCCGGGACTTTTCTTATTTGTGATAGGGTCCGCTCAGCGGCAGAAGCGCTCGATATAGTTGTCCAGCGCCTTTTGGATGACCTCCACGGCGTAGCTGCGGCCATGGACGCTGTCCACCACGGCGTTGGAGCTCTCCTCCAGGTGCTTGTACACACTGAAGAAGTGGCTGATCTCATCAGCGATGTGCTGGGGCAAGTCGCCGATATCGTGGTAGACGTTGTAAGAGGGATCGCCGAAGGGGATCGCCAGGATCTTCTCATCCGGGTCCCCGTTGTCGCTCATGGTGATCACCCCGATGGGGTAGACCCGCACCAGGCTCAAAGGCTTGATGCTCTCGGAGCAGATGACCAGCACGTCCAGGGGGTCCCCATCGCCGGCCAGGGTCCGGGGGATGATGCCGTAGTTGGCGGGGTAGTGGGTGGAGGTGTGGAGGATGCGGTCTAAACGCAGGGCGCCGGTCTCTTTATCCAGCTCATACTTATTCTTAGACCCCTTCTCGATCTCCACCACAGCCAGGAAGTCCTCCGGCTGCATACGGGCGGGGCGGATATCATGCCATAGGTTCATGGAAACGCCTCCTTTTGTCTTGGTGCCTATAGTGTACCACAAATCCCCGGTCTCCACAAGCGGGTTTTGCCCCTATATCGTTCCCTTTCTCCCATCGTTCCCCGCATAGGGGCAGAAATCGCTCTTTACTTCACGCCCCTCTGTATGGTACAATGGCGGGGAGCGGCCCAGGCCGCCTGAAAAATCTCTACGATTTGAGGATGGATGATCATGGAATATCTAAGCACCCGCGACAAGTCCCTGCGTCTCACCGCCGCCCAGGCGATCAAGATGGGACTCAGCCGGGATGGGGGGCTGTTCCTGCCGGCGGACCTCCCCACTATCACGGCGGAGGAGCTGCAAGCTCTGGCCGGCCAGGACTACCAGTCCAGGGCCGTTGCGGTCATGGGCAAATTCCTGTCCGACTTCACGGCGGAGGAGCTGGCCGGCTACGCCGCTGCGGCCTACGGCCCGGAGAAGTTCGACGACCCCGCCGCCGCGCCCCTCCGGCAGGTAGGCGGGCACACCTGGTGCCTGGAGCTGTGGCACGGCCCCACCAGCGCCTTCAAGGACATGGCCCTGCAAATGCTGCCCCACCTGCTGACCGCCAGCCTGCGCAAGACCGGGGAGGACAAGACCGCCTGCATCCTGGTAGCCACCTCCGGCGACACCGGCAAGGCCGCCCTGGAGGGCTTTGCCGATGTGGACCAGACCAAGATCCTGGTGTTCTACCCCAAGGACGGCGTGTCCCAGATCCAGAAGCTGCAAATGGTCACCCAGGAGGGGGACAACGTGGGAGTCTGCGCCGTGGAGGGCAACTTCGACGATGCCCAGAACGGCGTCAAGCGCATCTTCTCCGATGAGGCCATCCGGCAGGCCCTGGCGGACCGGGGCTGCTTCCTCTCCAGCGCCAACTCCATCAACTGGGGCCGGGTGCTGCCCCAGGTGGTCTACTATATCTCCGCCTACTGCGATCTGCTCGCCCAGGGGGCCATCCAGATGGGGGACAAGGTGAACTACTGCGTGCCCACCGGCAACTTCGGCAACATCCTGGCCTGCTACTACGCCAAGAAGATGGGCCTCCCCGTGGGCAAGCTGATCTGCGCCTCCAACTGCAACAACGTCCTGACCGACTTTATCCACACCGGCGTCTACGACCGCGACCGGCCCTTCCACACCACCATGTCCCCCTCTATGGATATCCTGATCTCCAGCAACTTGGAGCGGCTGCTCTTCGACCTCTCCGGCGGGGACGACGCCCTGATCCGGGACTACATGGACCAGCTGCGCCGGACAGGCCGGTATGAGATCCGGCAGGATATGAAGGAGGCCCTACAGGAGCTGTTCTACGGCGGCTTCTGCTCCGAGGAGGACACCACCGCCACCATCGCCGCCCTCTATGCCGACGGCTACCTGATCGACACCCATACCGCCGTGGCGGCCAAGGTCCTGGCGGACTACCGCCGGGAGACCGGGGACGAGGGGCCCGCCGTCTTTGCCTCCACTGCCAGCCCTTATAAGTTCTGCGACAGCGTCCTGACCGCCATCGGCGAGACACCGGCGGCGGACAGCCTGGACCGTATCGGCCAGCTGGAGAGCGTGTCCGGCGTCACCGCCCCCCGGCGCCTGGCGGCCCTGCGGGGCAAGGCGGTCCGGTTCGAGGGCGTGACCGAGAAGGAGAAGATGGACGGCGTCGTGCTGGACTTTTTGAGGTGAGCCTATGAAACTGGAACGGAAATGGGCCCGGATGTGCCTGGTACTCCTCTTGATGGCGATCCTCAGTCTGGGGGAGCTGGCTTTGGTGCATGGGAATCTCTTTGTGACTGTCGCCATCCTTATCCAGTTCGTTTTATTTTTCATCGCGGCCGGTGTGGTCCGTCATATCGGCCTGCGGTGTGCCCACTGCGGCAAGTATGATTGCCCGCCCCGCTGGAATCCAGGCAGACGGTTCTACTGCCCCAACTGCGGCGAGCCGTTCATCTTCGATGACGAGGAGGATGAACGATGAGACTGCCGCTGAAATGGGCCCGCATCGGCTTTGTCCTGATCGTTGCCTGCCTGGGGACCATGCTCCTGAGCTTCTTCGCCCCCACCCTCCGGCTGCTGTTTTTGGGGTTCGGGCTGGCGCTGGTCCTTGCCTGTATCGGGATCTATATCCGTTTCCACTATCTGCGCTGTCCCCACTGCGGAGAGGCCGCCTGCCCGCCCCGGTGGGATCCGGGAGAGAAGTTCCATTGCCCCATCTGCGGCGCAACGTTCCTCTTTGACGATGGCAAGCCGAAAAACAGCGAGCAGTAAGAACGGACCGCAAGAACGAAAGAAAGGAGGGTCCTATGGCCCTGTATGCCATCGGCGATCTGCACTTGGGCTTCTCCGTGGACAAGCCTATGGACATCTTCGGCCCCGGCTGGGCCGGCCACGTCCAGCGGCTGGAGGCGGCTTTCTCCCAGCTCCAGGCGGATGATGTGACCGTCCTCTGCGGGGACACCTCCTGGGGGATGGATCTGGAGCAGTGCCTGGAGGACTTCCAGTTCATCGACGCCCTGCCGGGGAAAAAGCTCCTGCTGAAGGGCAACCACGACTACTGGTGGAACACCGCCTCCAAGATGAAGCGCTTTTTTGAGGAGAACGATCTGACCACCCTGGACATCCTCCACAACAACTGCCACTTCTACGGGGACTACGCCCTCTGCGGCACCCGTGGCTGGTTCTTTGAGGAGGAGAAGGGGGGGCACAACGAGAAGATGCGGGCCAGGGAGGCGCTGCGGCTGGAGGCGTCCCTAAAAGCCGGCGGGGACCGGCCCAAGCTGGCCTTCCTCCACTATCCGCCCCTCTATGAGGGCTACCAGTGCCGGGAGATCCTGGAAGTGCTGGAGCGGGAAAAGCCGGCGCTGTGCTGCTACGGCCACCTCCACGGCCCCTCCCACCGCCGGGCCCTCCAGGGGACCCGCTTCGGCACGGAGTTCAAGCTGGTGGCGGCGGACTATCTCTGCTTCCAGCCGGTGCGGCTGCTGTAACAGGAGCGGAATGATGAGGTGATAACATGAGAAGAGAATATGATATTCAAGCGCTAGATCCCAGGAAAAATCCCTATGCCGCCCAGTTAAAGCGCCAGATCACTATCAACATCGATGGCAGCACCATCGACTATTTCAAGGCCCAGTCCGAAACCGTTGGGATACCCTACCAGACACTGATCAACCTATATTTGCGGGACTGCGCCGCCAACAAGCGGCAGCTGACCCTGTCCTGGCAGTGATCTGACCAAGGCCCCGCATCCGAACAGCAAAGCCCGCAGAGAGCCGCTGAAACGGCCCCTGCGGGCTTTGAAAATATCTTGCGTCGTGGCGGTCAGGGCGTATCCTTCAATCCCAGCAGATAGTCCGTGGAGACGTTGAAGAACTGCGCCAGCAGGATGAGTTTTTCGATCGAGGTAGACGTCAGTCCGCTCTCGATCGTGCTGATAGACTTGTGGGACAGCCCGATCGCCGCGCCCAACTCCTTCTGGCTCAGTCCCCGCTGTTTCCGCAGCTCAAATATCCGCTTTGAAAAAAATGGCTTGTAGTCCATAAAACTCCTTGACATTTACGTTTGACCGGAATATACTTACATTAAACGTAAATCCGCTCTGTTTGTGAGGTGCGACATGACCGTTCTTTTCGAGATCCTTTTCAACGCCTGGTGCCCGCCCTACGACCCGGCGCTGCTGCCGGAGCATCTACAGGGGGACCCTATCAAAGGCTACGGACAGCTGTCCTTCGAGCGCGGGTTCCGGCTGGCCATGAACCTGATGGCGGCCGGCCTGGACCGGGATCTGCTGTCGAAAATGGAGTGAAGATCAGCCCATCCGCTCCGCCACCGCGTCGATGAACTCCTCGGTGTTGACGGCCCGGACCTGGATGCCCGGCTCTGCCAGACCGGCCAGGTCCTTGGTCATGATCCCGGCGTTGAGGGTGTCCCGGCAGGCCTGCTCCAGCTTCTGGCCGAAGGCCACCAGATCGTTGAGCCCGTCCAGCTCGCCCCGCTTCTTCAGGGCCCCCGACCAGGCGAAGATGATGGCCACCGGGTTGGTGGAGGTCTTTTCGCCCTTCAGGTGCCGGTAGTAGTGGCGGGTGACGGTGCCGTGGGCGGCCTCATACTCCGTGGTACCGTCCGGGGACACCAGCACGGAGGTCATCATCGCCAGGGAGCCAAAGGCAGTGGAGACCATGTCGCTCATCACGTCGCCGTCGTAGTTCTTGCAGGCCCAGATGTAGCCCCCCTCGCTGCGGATGACCCGGGCCACCGCATCGTCGATCAGGGTGTAGAAGTATGTCAGCCCCAGCTCCTCGAACTTGGCCTTATAGCTGCGCTCATACTCCTCCTCGAAGATCGTCTTGAAGTGGCCGTCATAGACCTTGGCGATGGTGTCCTTGGTGGAGAACCACAGGTCCTGCTTGGTGTCGATGGCGTACTGGAAGCAGGCCCGGGCAAAGGAGCGGATGGAGCTGTCTTTATTGTGGATGCCCTGCCAGACGGCGGGACCGTCGGTCTTTTGGACCAGGACCGTTTTCTCCTCGCCGTTCTCCCCCTGGAAGGTCATGGTGCAGGTGCCGGGTCCGTCGGTCACGAAGTCCGCGCCCTTGTAAATGTCGCCGTAGGCGTGGCGGGCGATGGTGATGGGCTTCTTCCAGTTCTTCACCACCGGCTTCACCGCGTCGATGATGATGGGGGTCCGAAAGACGGTGCCGTCCAGGGCGGAGCGAATCGTGCCGTTGGGGCTCTTCCACATCTCCGTCATCCAGGGGAACTCCGCCATCCGCTGCTTGTTGGGGGTGATGGTGGCGCACTTCACCGCCACGCCGTACTTCTTGGTGGCGGCGGCGGCGTCATGGGTGATCTGGTCCCGGGTGTCGTTGCGGCTGCGGAGGGAGAGGTCGTAGTACTCCGTCTTCAGCTCCACATAGGGCAAGAGCAGCTTCTCCTTGATCATCTGCCAGAGGATGCGGGCCATCTCGTCCCCGTCCATCTCCACCAAGGGGGTCGTCATCTTCAGCTTGTCCATAGGGGGTCTCCTTCCATTTATGTATGTTCAAAGGGTCTTTGCAGGGATCGATAAAAGTCCAGGGCGCCCATCTCCCGCTCTAAGTAGAAGCGGACATAGTCCTCCGCCGCCCGGTCCAGCCGCGCAAGGGCCTCCGGCGGCAGGGAGAAAGCGTAGAGCCGCTTGGCGGGGCAGGTCAGGACATAGCGCAGGGCCGCCAGGGCGTCCTCCCCCAAGGGCACGGCATCGGGGGCGCAGCCGCCGCAGCAGACCTGCCCGTTGGCGATATCCAGCGCCGGCTCCACCGGGACCGCCGCCCCGCAGCGGGGACAGCCCTCCGCCTGGGGGGCGTAGCCCGTCAGGGCCATCAGCCGCAGCTCGAAGGCGGGCTTCACCAGGGCCGGCGGACGCCCCTGCTCCGAGAGGGCAAAGAGGGCGTTGAGCAGCAGGGACAGCACCTCCGCCGCCGGCAGGTCCTCATAGGTGACCGCGTCGGCCAGCTCGGCAAAGTAGCTGGCCAGGGCCAGCCGCTCCAGGTCCTGGCGGACGCCGTCGAAGAGGGCGATGGTATTGGCCTCCACCAGATACTGCCACCCCCGGCTCTCCGACAGCGTCATCTCCGACCAGGCCAGCAGCTGGCAGGCCGCGCTGACCCGGCTCCGCCGGCTCCTGGCCCCCTTGGCGGACACGGCGATCTTCCCCATGTCCGGCGTCAGGACCGTCAGGATCTTATCCGCTTCCTTGGTGTCCGCTGTCCGCAGGACAAGGCCGGTGGTGACCCGGCGGGGCGACGCTGCTGCCATAGTCCCTCTCCTCACGATAGGCCAGATAGATCACCGGATCCCCGGTGGACCAGAACAGGCGCCACATGCTCTCCATACCATCGCCTCCCGGCGTTAGCGTGGACCGGGGAGCCCCCGGCTATGACCGGTAAATTTTTGCCGGGCCGCCTTACTGGTCGTCGTATCCAAAGCTCTTGATATAGTTCACGTTGTCCCGCCAGTTCTCCTTGACCTTGACCCAGGTCTCCAGGTAGACCTTCTCCCCCATGAATTTTTCCATGTCCTGCCGGGCCTGGGTGCTGATCTTCTTCAGCATATCCCCGTGGCGGCCGATGATGATGCCCTTATGGCTGGCCTTCTCGCAGTAGATGGTGACCTCCACATCGATGATATCATTGCTGCGCTGGCTGAACTTGGTGACCTCCACGGCGGTGCCGTGGGGGATCTCCTTCTCCAGGTTCCACAGCAGCTTCTCCCGGACGATCTCCCCCATGACCTGCCGGTCGGGCTGGTCGGTGGTCACCCCATCGGGGAAGAGCTGGGGGCCGGGGGCGGCGTAGCGGGCCATCTGGGCCTGGAGGTCCTCCAGGCCGTCGCCGGTGGCGGCACTGATGGGGATGATGGCGTCGAAGGGGTAGGCCTGGCTGTAGACCGCCATGACCTCCAGCAGCTCCTCCTTCTTCACCTTGTCGATCTTATTGATGACCAAAACGGCGGGCAGGCGGCCCTGCCGGAGGCGGTCGATGATGGCCTGCTCCGGGGCGCCGATATTGGCGATAGGCTCCACCAGCAGCAGCACCGCGTCCACATCGGCGATGCTCTCCCGGACCACCTTGACCATATAGTCCCCCAGGCGGGTCCGGGCCTTGTGGAGGCCGGGGGTGTCCAGCAGGATGAACTGGGTGTCCCCCCGTGTATAGACCCCCTGGATGCGGTTCCGGGTGGTCTGGGGCTTGCTGCTGACGATGGCGATCTTCTCGCCCACCAGGGCGTTGGTCAGGGTGGACTTGCCCACGTTGGGCCGTCCGCAGACGGTGATCATAGCGGTCTTGGCGATATTGGACATAGCAGGTGATCCTCAACTTTCTTGAGCGTTTTCTTCTGATAAAAGGTCCTGAACGAACTCCTCGAAGCTGATCCGGGGATACAGGCCCCCGGCGTTCCGGGCGTTGCGAAAGGGAACGGAAAAGCTATCGTGATGCCAGATGCCATACTGATACATAGCATCGTAAAATGCTGTGACGCGCCCATCACCAGGGAGGCGGGCATTCAGCGCCTCCTCATAGTGGGCATAGAAGGTCCTGGTCTTTCTCGAAAGCGTCAGCGGGGCGTGGATGGCCGCCAGCAGCGCCGCCGCTCCCTCCCAGTCCTTGGCCTGGACGGCGGCATAGAAGTCCCGGGCCCCCGCCCGCTCCCACTGGAACTGCCGGCGCTTCCCGGCGGGCAGCTCCCGGCAGAGGGCATCTATCTTATCCACATAGGTCATCAGGTAGTCCCCAAAGGTCTCTGTCAGGGACCGGTCCCTGTAGGCGGCGAAGGTCCCCGGCGCCGGGTAGGCCAGGTCCGGGTCTATGTCGGTGGAACAGCAGTGGCAATAGCCCCGGTGGGTGCCGTTGAGGATGAGATAGATGTCCCCGCTGCACCCCTCGTTGGCGATGAACAGCTGGCCGTTCTCCGTCAGGGGCTCTACGACCTCCCGCTCCAACACGGCGTCCAGCTGGTCCTGCCACTCCTTCCGATGGGTCTCCCGCCAGTCCCCCTGCCGCTTCCGGGCGGGGGTGTCGGGGAAATACCGCAGGTAGAGGTCCCAGTCCTCCTCGCTCTCTCCGTACCAGTGGATGAACTGTTGGACGGTCCTTTGAAAGGCGGCCTCCTGGTCCTCGCTGTAGATGCACCGCCGGCGCAGGCAGGGGCGGATGGACAGCCGGAAGGGCATCAGCCCATAGGCCGGTCCCGGCCCGCCGTTGCCCAGCTGGGTCAGGTAATCCCGGTAGTCCTGGGGGAGGGTCAGGCCCATCTCCTCCTCCCACGCCCCCAGCTCCTCCTCCGGCAGCACCGGGAGGAAGTGGTGGACATGGCCCCAGGTGCCGAAGAGGGACAGGTCGAAGTCCCACCGGCGGGCGGCATCGACGGCGGCGCGGATCTTGGGGATATCCAACATAGATACCGCCGCCTTTTTCCGGTCCAACGATCTTGTTCGTTGCTATTATAGCCCATCTGCTGCCGGGTGTCTAGGAGGTTTTTTCCTCTTGTTGAAAAATTTGCCCGGAAGGGGCTCGACAATGGGGCGGGGGCAATGGTATACTGGATAGACAAAGCAACGAAAGGGGCGGCGGGACGATGGCAGAGGCAGGGATCCGGGAGCTGGACGTACACGGCTGCACCTGCGTCCAGGCCAAGACGGCGATCGACGCCGCCCTCCGCCGGGCCGCCGCCGGCGTTTACCGGATCCGGGTGATCCACGGCTACAGCCGGGGCGACGCCATCCGGGAGATGGTCCGCCGGGAGTACGGCAGGCATCCCAAGGTCCGCCGGCTGGAGGTGGGGCTGAACCCAGGGGCCACGGACCTGGTGCTGCGGGAGTATTGATGCCCCTTTCCCTTAAAACGCTGATCGGAAGTGGAGGTACAATGTAAATGGCAAAATTTATGATCGATACAACAAAATTGTATTGGATCGATGGCAGCGCCGATGATCCGGAAGATCTGTGCCTCCACGGCCATGCCATCGCCGATTTTGGCGAAGAAAGACTGGAATACGATTGTACCGTCAGCGCAACAGCGTTATATCTGCTCAAAACATTGACAGAGGATCATATCATCTATGAGGACGAGCAGCTGTTGCCCTGCTGTGGACATTTCTATGTTCCCGATGCGGGCCTTGAGAATGTGGTGATCATTGGATGCCCTAATGGAATCGACTGGACGGTCAGACACAGAGGAGAAGAAGTGGTCCTGACCTTGGAGAGCGGGGCAGAGACGGCCATCTCGCTGGAGGAATACAGGCAAGAGGTGTATCGGTTCGCAGACAAGATCGAGGAATACTACAGATCGTGTTCACCAAAGATCATGCCGGAGGATCCATTCAGCCGTGACGGGTATACCGCATTTTGGAACGAGTGGCATCGGCGAAGATCTCAATAGGGCAGCATATACCGGACCATGCTCCAGAGCGGACCCATCCCGTCATTTTGACGAGGGAAAAGGACCGTGTCGATCTGCCAGTTGACTTTTCTCGCCGTTCGTTATACTATAGAAAAAATATCGAAACAAGGAGGACCTGATACGATGTCTTATACACTGGATGCCATGGGCAAGGCTTGCCCCATGCCGGTCATCATGGCCAAAAAAGCCCTGGAAGCGGGGCAGACGCCCCTGACGGTGCTGGTGGACAACCCCGCCGCCGTGGAGAACCTGAAGCGGCTGGGGACCAGCTCTGGCCTGCCCGTCTCCTCCGCCGCCACGGAGGGGGGCTTTGCCGTCCTTTTCGGGGAGGGGGAGATCGCCGCGCCGGCAGCCGCCGCCCAGGCCGCCCCGGCCTGTACCGCCGCCGGCTGCGGCACCGCCGTATTCATCGGGAAGGACCATGTAGGCGAGGGCGTGGGGGAGCTGGGGGGCAACCTGATGAAGATGTTCCTCTACACCCTGAGTCAGGCGGACTGGGTGCCGGCCTCGGTGCTGTTCATGAACAGCGGCGTCCGGCTCCCCGCCGGGGAGGAGCAGCAGGTCATCGACAGCATCCGCGCCCTGCTGGACAAGGGGGCGGAGGTCCTGGTCTGCGGCACCTGCCTCAGCTTCTACGGCCTGACGGAGCAGGTCAAGGTGGGCACGGTGTCCAATATGTACGATATCGTGGAGCGGATGGCCGGCGCGGCCAAGGTGATCACCGTTTGAGCGCGTATAAGATAGGATGAGATATGATAGGAGGGGAGACCGGCTGGTCTCCCCTCTTGTCATACTGTCTATCCCGTTTCACATCCCGCCGGTCTGCCGGCTGACCGCCCGGAACACCGCGCCGGTGTACCCCGCCAGGTCCTGGGGGGACAGGGTGATCTGCCGCCCGATCTTCCCGGCGGAGACGGTCATCTCCGGCAGGGCCTCCGCCGGGGCGTCGATGATCGTGGGGAACCGCTTCTTCATCCCGATCGGGGAGCAGCCCCCGTGGACATACCCGGTGAGGGGCAGCAGCTGGGCCTGCTTCAGCATCTCGATGGACTTCTCCCCCGCCGCCTTTGCCGCCGCTTTCAGGTCCAGTTCCCGCTCCACGGGGATCACGAAGACATGGTACTGCTTGGAGGCCCCTACGGTCACCAGGGTCTTGAAGCAGGTCTCCGGCGCTATCCCCAGGCGCGCCGCCGCTGTCGCCCCGTCCAGCGCCCCGTCGGACACATCGTACCGCCGGGGGGCGTAGGGGATCTTCTTCTGGTCCAGCAGCCGCATCACATTGGTCTTGTCCTCCGCCATCGGTCAAAGCCCCTCCAGCTCCTCCAGCCACAGCCGGGCCACGGCGTCGCTGGGCATCCGCCAGTCCCCTCTGGGGGAGAGGGTGAGGGAGCCCACCTTGGGCCCGTCCGGCAGGCAGGAGCGCTTGAACTGCTGGCTAAAGAACCGACGGCAGAAGGTCTTGAGCCATTTCAGGATGGTCCCATCGTCATACCGCCCCGCCATGGCATACTTGGCCAGGCGGTAGACCTTCCGGGGCGGGAAGCCCCAGCGGATGAAATAGTAGAGGAAGAAGTCGTGGAGCTCATAGGGGCCCACCAGGTCCTCGGTCCGCTGGGCGATCTCCCCCTCCGCCGGGGGCAGCAGCTCCGGGGAGACCGGGGTGTCCAGGATATCCTGGAGGACCTCCCGCAGGCCGGCGTCCTCCTCCGCCCGCCAGGCCACCAGATGGCGGACCAGGGTCTTGGGGATGGAGGCGTTGACGGCGTACATGGACATATGGTCCCCGTTGTAGGTGGCCCAGCCCAGGGCCAGCTCGCTCAGGTCCCCGGTGCCGATGACCAGGGCGCCGGTCTGGTTGGCCAGGTCCATCAGCACCTGGGTCCGCTCCCGGGCCTGGGCGTTCTCGAAGGTCACGTCCTGGTCCTCCATGGACTGGCCGATGTCGGCGAAATGCTGCCGGACGGCGGCGGAGATGTCGATGGTCTGGATACGGGTCCCCAATTTCTCCGCCAGCAGGACGGCGTTGCTCTTGGTCCGCTCTGTGGTGCCGAAGCAGGGCATGGTGACGGCGAAGATATCCGTCATAGACCGGTCCAGGAGCTTCATGGCCTCCACGGTGATCAGAAGGGCCAGCGTGCTGTCCAGTCCGCCGGAGAGGCCGATCACTGCCCCCTTGGCCCCGGTATGCTCCAGCCGCTTCTTTAGTCCCAGGGCCGCGATGGCGAAGATCTCCCGGCACCGCCCGCTCCGGTCTGCGTCCTTGGCGGGGACGAAGGGAGAGGGGGGCACAGGGCGGGTGAGGGCCGTCTCCTCCCGGTCCAGGGAGAACAGTCCCACACCGCACTCCGGCTCCACCGGGAAGGGCGTCAGCCGCCGGCGCTCATAGACCAGGCGCTGGACGTCGATCTCGCTGACGGTCAGGCCGGTGGCGAACCGGGTCTCTGCCAGCATGGTCCCGTTCTCGGCGATCATATCGTGTCCGGTAAAGACCAGGTCCGTGGAAGACTCCCCCTCCCCGGCGTCGGCGTAGAGATAGGCGCACACCAGCCGGGCGGACTGGCCCGTCACCAGGGACCGGCGGTAGTCCGCCTTCCCCGCCGCCTCGTCACTGGCGGATAGGTTCAAGATCACCGTGGCCCCCTGGGCCGCCAGGGCCGCCGACGGCGGCATAGCCGCCCACAGGTCCTCGCAGATCTCCACACCGATGGTCAGTCCCGGGACCGTCTCGTCCTGGAAGAGCATCCCATTCCCCAGCATGGTGGTCCGCCCCGCCAGGGCGATCCCCTCGCCCATGCTGTCCGGCGGCAGGATGGAGAACCAGCGCTTCTCGTAAAATTCCCCGTAGTTGGGCAGATAGGTCTTGGGCGTAAGGCCCAGGAGCTGCCCCCGGTGGAGGACAGCGGCGCAGTTATAGAGCTTGTGGCGGCATCGCACCGGCAGGCCCAGAGCGATGACCATGTCCCGGTCCGCCGTGGCGTCCAGGATTGTCTCCAGGGCCCTCTCGGCCCCGTCCAGCAGAGTATCCTGCAAAAAGAGGTCCCCGCAAGTGTAGCCCGTCAGGCACAGCTCCGGCAGAGCCAGGATCTTGACCCCCTGCCCCGCCGCCTCGTCGATCAGCGCCAGGCACGCCTCTGCGTTATAGGCGCAGTCCGCCACCCGGATCTTCGGCGTCCCCGCCGCGACTTTGATAAATCCATCCCGCATGGATAGGTCCTCCTTGTCCTGTTTTCGGCTCCTACTATACACCTATTCTTTCTTAGAAACAAGTGCCTTTCTTCCATTCTCCCCAAAGGGGGCAGAGGTCTGTTGGTAATTTTTTGAGAATTTTCTACATGATCGTAAAATTTTCTCTTTTCATTTTGCGCAAATTCGTGTACAATACAAGTATGTACCAAATCAGGGGGGACAAGTCCTCCCGCCTATGTGCATGAGAGAGAGGTAACTATGGACAAATTCTTTAAGATCACAGAGCGGGGCAGCACTGTACGGACAGAGATCGTAGGCGGCCTGACGATCTTCTTCGCCATGGCCTATATCATCTTTGTCAACCCCAACATGCTCCAAGCCACCGGCATGGACTTCTACGCCGTGATGCTGGCGACCTGCCTGTCGGCGGCCATCGGCTGCTTTTTGACAGCGCTGCTGGCCAACGCCCCCTTCGCCCAGGCCCCCGGCATGGGTCTCAACGCCTTCTTTACCTACACCGTCTGCTTCAGCATGGGCTACAGCTGGCAGCAGGGGCTGGCCATCGTCCTTATGAGCGGCATCCTGTTCCTGATCGTCTCCCTGAGCCCCCTGCGCCGTCACCTGATCAGCGCCATCCCCGGCTTTTTGAAGAGCGCCATCTCCGCCGGCATCGGATTGTTCATCGCTTTTATCGGCCTTTTGAACGTGAAGCTGGTGGGCTTTGGCTCCGGCGTGCCCGCTCTTCAGTTCAAGGTCCTGGACGAGGCCACCGGCAGCATGGTGGTCAACTCCGCCGGTATCCTGTGCCTCATCGGCCTGCTGATCACCGCCGTGCTGCTGGCCTATAAGATCAAGGGGGCCATCTTCATCGGCATCATCGTCACCACCATCATCGGCATCCCCATGGGCCTGACCAGCTACACCCCCTACGACGATTTCTCCTTCGCTGTTCTGCGGGAGACCGCCGGCAAGCTCAGCTTCGGCGGCCTCACCGCCGTGGAGGGCGGGGCGCTGACCCTGGTCACCGCCGTGGTCAGCTTCTTCCTGGTGGACTGCTTCGACACCGTGGGCACCCTGATCGGCACCGCCGCCAACGCGGGTATGCTGGACCGGAAGGGCAACCTCCCCGGCGGCGACCGGGCCCTGATCGCTGACGCCGTGGCCACCTGCACCGGCTCCCTGCTGGGCACCTCCACCGTCACCACCTTCGTGGAGTCCTCCACCGGCATCGCCGAGGGGGCCCGGACGGGCCTCAGCTCCCTGGTGGTGGGCTTCCTGTTCCTCCTCAGCTGCTTCTTTGCCCCCTTCGCCCTCATCGTGCCCAGCGCCGCCACCGCGCCGGCCCTGATCATCGTGGGGATCTATATGCTGAAGGGCGCTGTGGACGTGGATTGGGGCGACTTCGAGCAGGCCTGCCCCGCCTTCCTCACCATCGCCGTCATGCCCTTCGCCTACTCCATCTCCGACGGCATCGGCTTCGGCTTCATCTCCTACACCATCATCAAGCTCTGCCGGGGCAAGGCCAAGGAGATCCAGCCCCTGGTGTACGTCATCGCCGGTCTGTTCATCCTGAAGTATATCCTCGGGAACATGATCTGACGCACGGTCTCCGATACCCTCTTAAAGCAAAAGGCGCGTCCCCCGGTGATATGGCCGGGGGACGCTCTTTCCATGTTTGGGGGATAGATCTTATCCCCGTCAGGGCAGATACTGCCTGATCTCGGCGACAGCCGCTCCCAGCGTGTCCGCGCTTTGTCCGCTCCCGTCCTGATAGCCGAACAGGGCGTAGCGGCTGGCGGAATACAGGATATCCCCCTCCAGCACCTCCGCCATCCCCTGGGCCGGCGTGACCAGGGAGCAGGGGCTCTCCGCGTAGCTCGTCAGGAACAGCAGCATGGTCTGCCCCTGTTTCAGGTATCCGTCGATCTGGTGAAGGGTCTCCTCCGGCTGGCGCTGATAGTCCCCCAGCTGCTTGACCTCCAAAAGGTCCTCCGCCTGCACATCCCCCTTGACGGCCTCGATCACCCGGACCGTTGAAACGGTATACGGCACGGCCTCCCTATCGGACCCGCCGGAGGTCCGGCCGGTCACGAGCGCCTGCACATCTCCGGACTGGAGGACCTCTCCCACAAGGATCAGATCCGACGCCTGGGTGATGCTCTCCACATCGGGATAATACGGATAGTCCCCGTGGAGCATAGGCTTATGCGCTGTGCGATAGACCAAAACAGCCGCCAGCACGACCGCCACGGCGGCGAATGCCGCCGCCCGCTTTTTGTGGAGCATACGATCTTTCCTCCTCCCTGGTAAAAGGCCGCGGCGGGGATGGCCCGCCGCAACTCGTCAAATGACTTAGTCCGTTGCTTTGTTTTTGATCTCGCTCCAACCTGGCCAAGGCGGCAGGAGGAGTATCAGAGGGAGGATATAGTCTGCCTCCCAAAGAGGATTCCCGATGCCAAGCCAAGAGATAAGGAACATGGCCACCAGCTCGCTGACGGGGAACCACGCCCAGCCCTCAATGTGACGAAGGTCTCCCGACCTGCGGCCAGCAAAATGGATCAGGACATATATCAGGATGAACAAGATGATGATGACCGAAAAAGCGAACAGGCTCCATGCCTTATTAGACTGTTGGAGACGATCAACCCAAGAAAGATTCAGCAGGATCACCCCTTTAGCTATGCACGCACAGAAAACTCCCAGAGCGATCCAAAGTAGGGTTTTCCAGTTAGGGCGAAACGCCAAGCGAAAACATGCAAGAAATTTTGACCACATAGAAATTCCCCCCTTACAAAGAAGAAACTGCGACGAGCAGACCCCGCCGCAGTTCATCAAATGGTTTCAGCGCGTTCTTCTCCGTTATATAAACTCGTACCGATAATCCCATTCTGTCCCATCAACTATGAGGGAAGAGTTCTCATAGTGATAGATTTTCAAAAAGGCGTGGTAGCAATTCAGATTCCCGTAATCATTGTAGATGAAATATTTGTCCTCTGTTACATCGACGTAACCTGTATTGGCCTTAGCATTACTTCTTTTGACCGCATTGGCAATTACCATCGCCATGCTGGCAAGAGCTCCACCTACCAGATTAACCTTACCCACTAACCTAACAATGATGAATTCCACCATCGCATCAATGTCCTTCTGAAATTCCACATCGATGGTGTATTTGTTCGTGTCCACATACATATGTGTTTGGTCTCTGCCGCAAGGATAAGTGGCATATGCTTGAGCAGGCGCAGGTAAGGAGTTTTGCACCCACCGAGTTGTTGCCAGACTATAGAACGTCACATAGTCCACGGTGCCTGTATGTAGGACTTTCCCGTCCTTCGTCAAGCAAGCAGTCCCATCAGGAGCAATCTCTCGGATATACTCAACGGTTTTATCCTCAAAATAGAAGCACATCTTCTCGCAAACGACATCGCCATCCATGGAATAAGCGACTGTTACGCGAGTCCCCTCGTATGTCCAATCAAATTGGACAGGTGTTGAATGGGCCGAAGCACCCACAGCCAGAAGCTGTGTAAGGATGACCATCACGCAAAACAACGACACGATACGCCTTTTTATAACAAGTTCCTTTCTTCCACTCAGTACACATCTTCCTACAACTCCCCAACAGGGTCAAACAAATCAGGTCACTATCACCTCCCGCTCAAGTCAACATAAGCAAATCTTATTTGCTGAAACAACAATATCATATTGAAACAAGATTGTCAACCTTATTTTTCCATACAAGGATTGTTTTGTCATAATATACAAAAAATTTATATAAAACTGTGCGAACTGAGAAGGGAGGCCCCGCGGGCCTCCCTTCTTGCACGTCAGATCCCTAATTTGATCCAAAGGTCGTTGTACAGCGTCCTGGTCTCCGGGGGCAGGTACTCATAGACCTCGCACCGCTCCAGCACCTCCGGCGGAGTGGCCATGATCTCGTAGAGCTCCTGGTCCAGGGGCTCCTCATACAGTTCCTCGTAATAGGCCGGGTAAGCCGCCAGGGCCTCCTCATTGGGGGAGGCGTACCAGATGAAGTCCATATTCGCCAGGCTCGCCTCCGTGGAGGCCATGAAGTCGATCCACTGGTGGGCCTCCTCATAATGAGGAGCATCCTTCAAAACGCACATGGCGTCCACGAACCAGTTGCTCCCTTCCTCCGGGATCACGAAGGCCAGGTCCTCGTTGTTCTCCAGCATGGTCAGGTAGTCCCCGGCGTAGTAGGTGGCGATGGCGGCGTTGCCTCCCTCCATGGTCTGGAACACCTCGTCCATCACCTTCCCCTGGAACACCCCCCGGCGGGTGGCGTCGGCCAGGAGCTCGTAGGCCGCCCGGATCTCCCCCTCGTCGGTGGTGTTGACGGAGTAGCCCAGGCAGAGCAGGGCCTCCCCCAGAGCGTCCCGGGAGTTGTTGATCAGAAGGACCTGTCCGGCGTAGTCGTCGCTGTAGATGTCCCGCCAGCTGGCGATCTCCTTCTCCACCATGGCGGTGTTGTAGATGATCCCCAGGGTCCCCCAGGTGTAGGGCACTGTATAAAGGTTGTCCGGGTCGTAGCTGAGATACTTGAACCGGTCCCCGATCTTCGCAAAGTTGGGGATCTTCTGGTAATCCAGGGGCTCCAGCATATCCTCAGCGATCAGCAGGGCGATCATGTAGTCCGAGGGGACGATCACATCGTAGTCCGCCCCGCCGCTCTTCAGCAGGGAGTAGAGGGTCTCGTTGCTGTCCACGGTCTGGTAGTTGACCCGGATGCCTGTCTCCTCCTCGAACTGGTCGATCAGGTCCGTGTCGATATACTCCCCCCAGGAGCAGACATTCACCACGGGCCGGGAGGCGGTGGCGTCATGGAGAAAGAGGATCACCGCCGCCAAGGCGCAGGCGGCGACAGCCGCCGCTCCCCGGTGGAACCACTTGTTTTGCAAAAGGGCGGGCACAGGCCGGCGCCGGGGGGCCGCCCCCAGCTCCCGCCGCCGCTCCAGCCGGGCCTCCCGGATGTTGTTGGCCAGCAACAGGACCAGCACCGACAGGAACAGCAGGGTGGACACCGCGTTGATCTCCGGGGTGATCCGCCGCTTGGTCATGCCGTAGATGGTCATGGCCAGGGTGGAGGTAGAGGACCCGGCGGTGAAGTAGGAGATCACGAAGTCGTCGATGGACATGGTGAAGGCGATCAGCGCCCCGGACACGATACCCGGCTTGATCTCCGGCACCACCACCTTCCAGAAGGCCTGCATCCAGGTGCAGCCCAGATCCTGGGCGGCGTCGATCAGGTTCCGGTCCATCTGCCGGAGCTTGGGGGCCACGTTCAGGATCACATAGGGGATGTTGAAGGCGATGTGGGCCAGGAGCATGGTGGTGAAGCCCAGATGGAGCCGGGTGGGCAGCTCCACCAGGGACTGGACGCCGTTGAACCACTTGGCAAAGCCGCCCCAACCCTGGAAGAAGGCCACGAAGAACAGGCACAGGGAGACGCCGGTGACGATATCGGCGTTCATCATCGGGATGTTGTTCACCGCCAGCAGGGCGTCCCGCTTCCGGCGGCCCAGGCTGTAGAGCCCGATAGCGGCGAAGGTGCCGGCGATCGTGGAGATGATGGTCGCCAGGATGGACACGAGCAGAGTGGTGTAGACGCTCTCCATGATCAGCCGGTTCTGGAACAGCTCCGCGTACCAGTGGAGGGAGAACCCCCGCCAGACGGCGCTGGAGTCCCCGGCGTTGAAGGAGAACACGATCAGGAACACGATGGGGGCATAGAGGAACAGGAACACCAGGCCGATCAGCAGCCGGCTGCCCAGACGTTCTTGCCGCTTCACAGCATCACCGCCTGTTCCTCGCCCTCGCCGAAGTGGTTCATGACGGTCATGCACACCACCACGATCGCCATCATCACCATGGAGATGGCCGCCCCCAGCTGGGGATCATAGGCCCCGCCCAAAAACTGCTGCTCGATCAGGTCCCCCAGCATCATCTGGGTGCCGCCCCCTAGGAGGCGGGAGATGGCGAAGGTAGACACGGAGGGGACGAACACCATGGTCACCCCGGAGACCACCCCCGGCAGGCTCAGCGGCAAAATGACCTTGCGGAACACCTGGCCGGCGCTGGCCCCCAGGTCCGCTGCGGCCTCCAGCAGGGACCGGTCCAGCTTGACGATGACGGAGTAGATGGGCAGGATCATAAAGGGCAGGTAGTTGTAGACCATGCCCAGCACCACCGCGCCGGGGGTGCGGATCATCTGGATGTGGTCCACCCCCAGGGCGTCCAGCAGGCCGATGGCCCGGAAGAACTGGTTGATCAGGCCGTTGTTCTCCAGGATGGACATCCAGGAGTAGGTCCGCAGGAGGAAGTTCATCCACATGGGCAGCATGATCAGCAGCATGGCCACCTTCTGGAACCGCGCCCCCTCCCGGGCCATCCAGTAGGACATGGGGTAGCCGATCAGGAGGCAGACCAGGGTGGCGATCAGGGCCAGGTAGAAGGACCGGCCAAAAACGGAGAGGTAGTCCCCCATCCCCAGGAAGTTATCTAAGGTGAACCCGCCACCGGCGGTGGAGAAGGCATAGACCAGCATGATCAGGATCGGCGCCACGACGAACAGCCCCATCCAGATCACATACGGCACGGCAAACAGGCCCCGCTTATTCATCCTGGGCCCCCTCTTCCTCGTCCAGCTTGGCAACGTCGCCGATCTCGTCATACTCCTCGGAGTAGGAGGAGTAATCGCCGAACAGTCCCGAATACTGGCTCTTGTGCATGATATGGATATCGTCCGGGTTCAGCACGATGCCGATGGTCTCCCCCACATCGTGGAAATCGGTGGTCTGGATCAGCCACTTGAAGCCCTTGAAGTCTACGATGGTGTCGTAGTGGACCCCCTTGAAAGTGACGGAGGTCACGGTGCCCCGGAGCTGGCCGCTCTCCGGGGGGACGATGTCCACGTCCTCCGGCCGGATGACCACGTCCACCGGCTCCATGGGGGCAAAGCCCTTGTCCAGGCACTTGAACTTCCGGTTGAAGAACTCCACTACGAAGTCCTCGTGCATCACCCCGTCCAGGATGTTGCTCTCGCCGATGAAGTCGGCCACGAAGGCGTTCTTGGGCTCGTTGTAGATGTCCTCCGGGGTGCCGATCTGCTGGATGCGCCCCTGGTCCATGACCACGATGGTGTCGCTCATGGCCAGGGCCTCCTCCTGGTCGTGGGTCACATAGATGAAGGTGATCTCCATCTGCTGCTGGATCCGCTTCAGCTCGCTCTGCATGTCCTTCCGCAGGCGCAGGTCCAGGGCCCCCAGGGGCTCGTCCAGCAGCAGGACCTTGGGCCGGTTCACCAGGGCCCGGGCGATAGCCACCCGCTGCTGCTGGCCGCCGGACAGCTCGGTGATGCGCCGGTTCTCGAAGCCCTTGAGGCTCACCACCTCCAGCATCTCCATCACCCGCTCCCGGATCTCCTCCTCGGGGATGCGCTCCTTCTTCTTCTGCCCCTCCACCTTCCGGCCCAGCCGGAGGCCGAAAGCCACGTTCTCAAAAACGTTCAGGTGCGGGAACAGCGCGTAGCGCTGAAAGACCGTGTTCACCTGCCGCAGATGAGGCGGGATATCATTGATCCTCACCCCGTCGAACAGCACCTCGCCCTCCAAGGGCGTGAGGAACCCCCCAATGATGCGCAAGGTGGTGGTCTTGCCGCAGCCACTGGGTCCGAGCAGTGTGAGGAACTCACTATCATTGATGTATAGATCGATGTGGTCGAGTACCTGCTCGCCGTCAAACGCCATGGAGCAATTTACCAGGCGAATCAACTCTTTGGACATTATCCTCCCCCGTTCTTCGTAGATTTGGTATTTTTTGTGAAAGGTGTAGAAAATTTGCCCGTTTTCCCCCGGTACTTTTTCCAAAAGAAAATAGGCAAGGTAAATATATAGAAAACAGCGGGAAATGTCAATAGAGATTCGCAAAAATGCAGGAGATCTTTCTTCTCTTGCACAAAATGGATAGGCGGGCACCAGGAAATGCCGGTAAAAAAATGAAGATCGCTGGTAGACAAGAGACAAAGTTTATGGTATAATGCAAGCACTTTCTCATTTTATTGCATGGAGGGGACGCTGTATGGATCCATCCCGCCTGCTGGACCGGTTCCTCCGTTATGTCCGCTGTGACAGCGAATCCGGGGACGAACGGGCCTTTTGTGAGCTGATCGAGAGCGAGCTCCGCGCCATGGGCGTGCCCTTCTCCAGAGATGAAGTAGGGGAGCGCGCCTGCTCCAACGGCTGGAACATCTTCGCCAGCCTGCCGGGCCAGGGAGAGCCGATCCTCTTCTCCGCCCATCTGGACACCGTCCCCCCAGGCAAGGGCATCCGTCCGATGGTGGCCGATGGCGTCGTCCGCTCCAGCGGCGATACGGTCCTGGGGGCCGACGACAAGTCCGGTGTGGCCGCCATCATGGAGGCCCTGGAGACTATGGTCCAGGGGGATGCGCCCCACCGGCCGGTGGAGGTCCTCTTCACCGTCTGCGAGGAGCTGGGGCTCTATGGCTCCCGCTACGCTGACTACGGTCCGATCCGCAGCCGCCAGGCGGTGGTGCTGGACGGGGGCCGGCCTGGGATCATCGTCAACAAGGCCCCGGCCCATGTGATGCTCACCGTGACCATCCAGGGCCGCAGCGCCCATGCCGCCGCCGCCCCGGAGCAGGGCATCCACGCCATCAAGGCCGCAGCGGACGCTATCGCCGCCATCCCCTGCGGACGGGTGGACGAGGAGACGGTGATGAACGTTGGGACCTTCCACGCCGATGGCAAGCCCAACATCGTCCCCGCCCTGGCAGTCTTTGAGATGGAGATCCGCTCCCACAAGGAGGAGCTGCTGCAAAAGCGCCTGCAAGACACCCAGGACGCCATCGCCGCCGCCTGCCGGACCTACGGCGCCAGTTATACCATTGAGAGCGAGCGCCACGCCGGGGCCCTGGACGTGCCGGCGGACTCCCCTCTGATCCAAAAGCTCCAGGCCGTGTGCCGGGAGCTGGGGGCCCAGACGGCGGTGGAGGGCGGCTTCGGCAACTCCGACGCCACCTGGATCTTCGGCCACGGCATCGACGCGGTCAACATCGGCACCGGCATGAGCGCCGTCCACGGGGTGGGCGAGCATATCAAGATCGCCGACTTGGAAAACACCGCCCGTCTGGTGCTGGCTATGACCAGGCCCTGAGCAAAGACCGGTTTCATCGCGGATAAGCGCCGCGTTGGAATAAATCATCCTATCTAGGAGGAAAGAAGTTTGAAGAAGAAGTTATTGTGCCTGCTTCTGGCCGCCGCTATGGTATTCAGCCTGTTCGGCTGCCGGAGCAACGACCCCACCCCGCCCGACGACAATACCCCCGGCGACTCCCAGCAGACCCCCAACACCCCGGACCAGAACACCCCCGATGTGACCCCGACCTCCAACTACAAGATCGGCATCATCACCGGCACTGCCTCCCAGGGCGATGAGGAGATCACCCAGGCCAACAAGATGAAGGAAAAGTATCCTGACATGATCGTCACCGCTACTTATCCCGACAACTTCACCACCGAGACCGAGACCGTCATCTCCAACGCGGTGGCCATGGCCTCCGATCCCGATGTGAAGGCCATCGTCTGGTGCCAGGCCATCCCCGGTACCACCGCCGCCATCAACAAGGTCCGCGAGACCCGTGACGACATCATCTTCATCGTGGGCACCCCCGGTGAGGACCCGGGCGTCATCGATCCCGCTGCCGACCTGGTGTTCCAGGTCGACGAGCCCGGCTGCGGCATCGTCATCCCGCCCCAGGCCAAGGCCCAGGGCGCCAAGACCATGATCCACTACTCCTTCCCCCGCCACATGAGCTATGCCCTGATCGTGGCCCGTCATGAGAACCTCATCAAGTATTGCGAGCAGGAGGGCATCAAGCTGGTGGACGTGACCGCTCCCGATCCCACCGGCGACAGCGGCATGACCGGCGCCCAGCAGTTCATCCTGGAGGACGTGCCCCGTCAGATCGCCCAGTACGGCGAGGACACCGTGTTCTTCACCACCAACTGCGGTATGCAGGAGCCTCTGATCCGCTCCGTCTTTGAGAACCACGCCATCTACACCCTCCAGTGCTGCCCCTCTCCCTTCCATGCCTTCCCCGCCGCTCTGAACATCGATATGTCCGGCCATGAGGCGGATGTGGAGTACATGATGGAGCAGCTCCAGGCCAAGGTGGACGAAGCCGGCATGAACGGTCGTGTGTCCACCTGGGGCGTCCCCTGCAATATGCTGTTCATCTCCGCCGGTGTGGAGTACGCCCGGAAGGTCCTGGACGGCAAGACCAACGGTGTCGTGGATGACGCCGCGATCCGTGAGACCATCGCCGAGTGCGCCGACCAGTTCACCGAGGGTATGCAGATGACCCTGACCAACTACGAGGATGACAGCACCAACGGCCCCGTGACCAACCACTACCTGGTCATGGCTGACTTCGTCACCTTCAACTGACCCATCGGCCCTTACCGGGCACGATCCAAAGAACGGGAAGACCCGCGACAATGAAAAGGAGCCGCGGCCTGTTCACAGGCCGCGGCCCTCTTGTTTTTCCATCGCTTTACTGTGCTATTATGAGAGAATGGGGGGATAGGATTGGACAGTACCCGCTATGTACTGCGTATGAAGAACATCACCAAGGAATACTCCGGCAACCAGGTCCTGAAGGGGATCGACCTGGAGGTCCACCCGGGTGAGATCCACGCCCTGATGGGCGAGAACGGCGCCGGGAAATCCACGCTGATGAACATCCTCTTCGGGATGCCGGTGATCCACTCCACTGGGGGCTTCGGCGGCACCGTGGAGATCGACGGCCAGAGCGTGACCATCGACACGCCCCAGAAGGCCCTGGAGCTGGGCATCGGCATGGTCCACCAGGAGTTCATGCTCATCCCCGGCTTCACCGTGACGGAGAACATCAAGCTGGGCCGGGAGATCAGCCACCCCAACGCGCTGAGCCGTGTCTTCGGCAAGTCCATGGAGACGCTGGACATGGAGGCGATGACCCGTGACGCCCGCAAAGCCCTGGATACCATCGGCCTGCAGGTAGAGGACTACGTCCGGGTCGCCGGGCTGCCGGTGGGCTATATGCAGTTCATCGAGATCGCCCGGGAGATCGACAAGACCGGGATCCGCCTGCTGGTGTTCGATGAGCCCACCGCCGTGCTGACGGAGAGCGAGGCGGACCGGCTGCTGGAGGCGATGCGGGTGATCGCCTCCCAGGATATCGCCATCATCTTCATCACCCACCGTCTGGACGAGGTCATGGCCGTGGCCGACAGCACCACCGTCCTCCGGGACGGGGAGTTCGTGGCCTACCGGGCCATCCGGGACACCAGCGCGGCGGAGATCGCCGAGCTGATGGTGGGCCGCCGGGTGGAGAAGCTGGTAGACGAGCGGGAGGACCACCGGCAGCTGCGGGACGACGATATCGCTGTCCAGATCCGCAACTATACCGTGGATATGCCCGGTGAGCTGGTGAAGGGGCTGGACCTGGATATCCGCCGGGGCGAGATCTTCGGCATCGGCGGTCTGGCCGGCCAGGGCAAGCTGGGCATCCCCAACGGCATCATGGGCCTCTACGAGGCCACTGGCGATGTGACCATCCTGGGCAAGAAGCTGGACCTCCACAAGCTGGGGGAGGCGCTGCGCAATGACGTGGCCTTCGTCAGCGAGGACCGCCGGGGAGTGGGCCTGCTGCTGGAGGAGAGCATCGAGCAGAACATCATCTTCTCCGCCATGCAGGTGAAGAACAAGTTCCTGCGGACCTTTGGCTGGATCCGCCTGCTGGACTCCGCCGCGGCTCATGCCCACGCCCGTGAGATGGTGCAGCAGCTGGACATCCGCTGCACCGGCATCAGCCAGCCGGCGGGGCGCCTGTCCGGCGGCAACCAGCAGAAGGTCTGCTTAGCCCGGGCGCTGACGCTGGACCCCAAGGTCCTCTTCGTGTCCGAGCCCACCCGGGGCATCGACATCGGCGCGAAGAAGCTGGTGCTGGAGCTGCTGAGCAAGCTGAACCGGGAACAGGGGATGACCATCATCGTGGTGTCCTCGGAGCTGGTGGAGCTGCGGTCCGTCTGCGACCGGATCGCCATCGTGACCGACGGACGGGTCAGCAGCATCCTGAAGCCGGACGATTCCGATGCGGACTTTGGCCTGGCTATGTCCGGCAAGAAGGGAGGCGGCAAGCGTGGGTGAAAAATTGAAAAGCACCGTTGCAAAGGTAGGACTGCCCCGAATCATCATCGTGGCCTTCTTTATCTCGCTGTGGTTCGCTGCCGCCGGATTGGGGCTGGACCTGGTCCAGCTCTTCAGCGACTGCCTCAAGCGCTGGGGCATGTTCGGCGTGCTGGTGCTGGCCATGGTGCCGGCGGTCCAGTGCGGCATCGGCCTGAACTTCGGTATCACCATGGGCATCGTGGGCGGCCTGTTGGGCGGATTGGTGGTGGTGGAGTTCAAGCTCTCCGCCATCCCCTCCATCGTGGCCGTCAGCCCCCTGCTGGCCCAGTGGGTGGGCATCCTGATCGCCATCGCCATCGGCATCGTGCTGGCCACCGGCATCGGCTGGCTCTACGGCCTGCTCCTCAACCGGGTCAAGGGCTCGGAGATGACGGTGACCACCTATGTGGGCTTCTCCATCATCGCCTTCATGAACATCATGTGGACCGTGCTGCCCTTCAAGAGCGGCGTGCTGATCTACCCCAACGCCGGTGAGGGCCTGCGCAACACCATCTCCCTGGCCGACGACTACTCCGGCGTGGTCAGCAACACCCTGGCGATCCACCCGGAGGGCAGCAGCCTGAACATCCCCACGGGGCTGATCCTGTTCGTTCTTTTCGTCTGCCTCCTGGTGTGGCTGTTCATGCGCTCCAAGACCGGCATCGCTATGTCCGCCGCCGGGGCCAACCCCCAGTTTGCCAAGGCCTCTGGCATCAATGTGAACAAGATGCGCCTGATCGGCACCACCCTCTCCACGGTCTTAGCCGCTGTGGGCATCTTGCTCTATGCCCAGGGCTTCGGCTTCATCCAGCTCTACAACGGCCCTATGATGATGGGCTTCAACTGCGTGGCGGCGGTGCTGATCGGCGGCGCCACCCCCAAGCGGGCCAGGATCTCCCATGTGCTGGTGGGCACCTTCCTCTTCCAGGGCCTGCTGGTGATCGCCCTGCCGGTGGCCAACCAGATCATTCCTGAGGGCAACCTGTCCGAGGTCATGCGGATGATCATCGCTAACGGCATCATCCTCTATGCTTTGGTCCAGAACAAGGGAGGTGACAGCCGTGACTAAGAAAAAGACCATCGGTGAGTGGCTCTTTGAGAACAAGGTCATGCTCATCTTTGCGTTCCTCAGCATCGGGGGCACCATGGCCTCCGGCCAGTCGGTGGCCTTCGTGGTCAACGAGCTGATGACCCGTATCGCCCGGAACGCCTTCACCATCCTCTCCCTGCTGATCCCGGTGCTGGCGGGCATGGGCCTGAACTTTGGCATCGTTATCGGCGCCATCGCTACCCAGATCGCGCTCTTCCTCACCACCCATTGGCGCATCGCCGGCATCACCGGCATCCTGGCCACGGCGGCTCTGGCCACACCGCTGGCCGTCTTCTTTGGTTTCCTGGTGGGCAAGCTCTTCAACAAGATGAAGGGCAATGAGATGATCGGCGGCCTGGTGCTGGGTTACTTTGCCGATGGCCTCTACCAGCTGCTGTTCCTCTTCATCTTCGGTGGCGTCATCGCCATCAACGACCCCAAGCTGATGATCGCCACCGGTATCGGCGTCAAGAACACCATCGACCTGACCGAGACCACCAAGTACGCTCTGGACACGGTGCCCCTGCTGTCAGTCATAGAGATCGCTTTCTATGTGGTCATAGCGGCGACCATCCTCTCAGCCCTTTTCAAGCTGGCCCAGAAGCAGACCGTGGACTGGAAGCGCACCGGCGGGATCCTGATCGGCGCGGTGGTGGTCTACGCCCTGACCTTCATCCCTGCCGTGGAGCGGTTCCTGGCTCAGGACCGTATGCTGCTGCTGAACGCGGTGGAGATCGCCTGCGCCGCTACCGTCCTCTGGCAGCTGTGGAAGATCGTCTATGCCAAGTCCATCCGCAAGCAGGCCGGCTTTGACGTGAAGCGGCCCCTGGTCTATATCGCCCTGGCGGTCCTGGTCTACGCCTCCACCTACCTCCAGGCGGTGTACGACGTGCTGGTCTACACCCGTCTGCCCATGACTACCTACCTCTGCATCCTGGCCCTGTGCTGCATGAACTCCGCCCTGCTCAAGACCCGCCTGGGACAAAATATGCGGGCGGTGGGCCAGAGCCGCGCCGTGGCCAACGCGGCGGGCATCAACGTGGACCGGACCCGTATCATCGCTATGATCTTCTCCACCGTCCTGGCCAGTTGGGGCCAGCTGATCTACCTGCAAAACATCGGCACCTTCTCCACCTACGGAGCCCACACCCAAGTGGGGCAGTACGCCATCGCCTCCCTGCTGGTCGGCGGCGCGTCGGTGCAGAAGGCCACCAACAAGCAGGCCATCCTGGGCGTGATCTTGTTCCACACCCTGTTCATCGTGGCCCCCCTGGCCGGCAAGGAGCTGCTGGGCAACGCCATGATCGGTGAGTATTTCCGCGTGTTCGTCTCCTTCGGGGTCATCGCCCTGGCGCTGGCCATGCACGCCTGGAAAAAGGTCGCCAAGCCGGCTCTGGCCTCCGGCGAGAAAGACGCGAAAAAGGCGTAAAAGCATCACAAGTAAAGAGGGACCGCCCCACCGCTCAGGCAGGGCGGTCCTTTTGTAAAAGGAGGATAACGGTATGATACAAGAGCGGCTGGCCCTTCTGCGCAGGGCCATGGCGGAAAAGGGGCTGGACGCCTATCTGATCCCCCAGGCGGACTACCATGGCTCCGAGTATGTGGGGGACCACTTCAAGATTCGGGCCTTCTTCTCCGGCTTCACCGGCTCCGCTGGCACCCTGGCGGTCACGGCGAAGAAGGCGGGCCTGTGGACGGATTCCCGCTACTTCCTCCAGGCGGAGGCAGAGCTGGCCGGCACCGGCATCGACCTCTACCGGATGGGCCAGGAGGGCGTGCCCACTCTGGATGCCTTTTTGAAGGCGGAGCTGCCCCCGGAGGGGACCTTGGGGGCGGACGGACGGATGGTCTCCGCCGCCCGGGGCCTGGAGCTGGAGAAGAAGCTGCCGGGCCGGACCCTAGCCTTCTCCGAGGACCTGGCGGGCCTCCTCTGGACGGACCGCCCGCCCCTGCCCAAGGCCCCGGTCTTTATCCTGGAGGAGCGCTACGCCGGCAAGAGCGCCCGGGAGAAGCTGGCCCAGCTGCGAGAGCAGATGGGGGAGGCGGAGGTCCACCTGCTCACCGCCCTGGACCAGATCGCCTGGCTGCTGAACATCCGGGGCGGGGATGTCCAGTGTAACCCCGTCCCCCTGGCCTACGGCCTGGTGGAGCGGGAGCGGATGCTCCTCTTCATCGACCGGGAGAAGCTGTCCCCGGCGGTGATGGACTACCTGACCGGCCTCCAGGTGGAGGTGCGGCCCTATGAGGCCATCGGGGAGGCCCTGGACGGCTGCGCTGGCAAGCGGGTCCTCCTCTCCACCAAGGAGGTCAACTATGCCCTCTACAGCCGGCTGGCCGGCTGTGCGGAGATCGTGGACAAGGACTCCCCCGTCCTCCACGCGAAGGCGGTGAAAGATCCGGTGGAACAGGAGAACCTGCGGCGGGCCCATGTGAAGGACGGCGTGGCGCTGGCCAAGCTGCTCTATCAGCTAAAGACAGGGCGTGGCCCCCAGACGGAGACCGCCGTGGCGGCGGAGATCGACGCCCTGCGGCGGGAGCAGGAGGGGTGCATCGGCCCCAGCTTCACCACCATCGCCGGCTACGGCCCCCACGCCGCCATCGTCCACTACCACGCCACGGAGGACAGCAGTATCCCCCTGGAGCGGAAGGGCCTGCTGCTGCTGGATTCCGGCGGGCAGTACTACGAGGGCACCACCGATGTGACCCGTACCATCGCCCTGGGGCCGGTGACGGCGGAGGAGAAAAAGCACTTCACCCTGGTGCTGCAAGGGATGCTGGACCTGAGCGCCGCCGTGTTCCCCAAGGGCTGCTGCGGCTTCCATCTGGACGCTCTGGCCCGCTCCCCCCTGTGGCGGCAGGGGCTGGACTTCGGCCACGGCACCGGTCACGGCATCGGCTATATGCTCTGCGTCCACGAGCCGCCGATCGGCTTCAGCTTCCGCCGGACGGCCCGGTATGACACGGAGCGGCTCCTGCCCGGCATGGTCATCTCCGATGAGCCGGGGGTCTATATCGAGGGCAGCCACGGGGTGCGGATAGAGAACCAGCTGCTCTGCCGGGAGTCGGATATGCCAGGATTTTTCTGCTTTGAGACCCTGACTCTGGTCCCCATCGACCGGGACGCCATCGACTTAAAGTGGCTGGACGCGGCGGGCCGGGAGCGGCTGGATGCCTACCACCAGCGGGTCTATGCCGCGATCGCCCCCCACCTGACGGAGGATGAGCGGCGCTGGCTGAAGGAGGCCACCCGGCCCCTGTGACGCCGGTAGCCCCGGAGCGCCGGGAAAGGATGAGGCGGCAGAGGGGCATCCCCCCTGCCGCCTTGGACCGGACGATCTTTTTGGGCCCTTCGACGCCCTTCGGCAAAACTTCCTATGGACAACGCAGGACAAGTCTGCTATCATAGTCCATGGAAGCTTTCCAATATCCCACCCGCTTGGGCCGCTGCCGGCGAACCGGCAGCGGCTCCTTTTTATGTATCCACCCGCCGCGCCAGGAGCAGCTCCGCCGTGTGGCGCTTGATGGCGGCGAAGCTCTCCGCGCTGATCACATGCTCCATCCGGCAGGCGTCCTCCTGGGCCACTGCGGGGTCCACCCCTAGACAGGTCAGGCAACTGGCCAGCAGGGTATGGCGCTCGTAGATGGTCTCCGCGATGGCCCGTCCCTTCTCTGTCAGCGTGATGTGGTTCTCGCCGTCCACCTCGATATACCCGTTCTGCCGCAGGTTCTTCATGGCCACACTGATGCTGGGCTTGCTGAAATTCAGCTCATTGACGATATCGATGGAGCGCACCGACCCCTGCCGCTCCTGTAGGATCAGGATGGTCTCCAGATAATTCTCTGCTGATTCTTGTATCCGCAAGGCTCTATCCCTCCTGGCAGTTTTTAGTAGTTTATCACAAAAACAGTCCGTTGTAAATAGGGATCTTTTCCCCATATTGCCCCCTTGACAAAGCAGTTAGTTGATGCTAACATATGGAGCAGTTAGATATATCTAACTCCTACTGAACGCTATGCGTTAGTGGAGACTGACTGTGAGGTGGATCGATATGCCCTTATCGCTGGCTCCCTTGGGAGCGGAGCAGATCGTCCGGCGGGTAGGCGGCAGCGGGGAGGCCCGCAGCCATCTGGAGGACCTGGGGTTCGTGCCGGGCGCGCCGGTGGCGGTGGTCAGCACCATGGGCGGGGACCTGATCGTGCGGGTGAAGGACGCCCGGATCGCCATCAGCCAGGAACTGGCCAATAAGATCATCGTGTAAGGAGGAAGTGGAAATGAACACACTGCGGGAAGCGAAGGTGGGGACCACGGTCCAGGTAGCCCGTCTCCACGGCGAAGGCGCCGTGAAGCGGCGGATCATGGACATGGGCATCACCAAGGGGACCTCCCTCTATGTCCGCAAGGTGGCCCCCTTGGGAGATCCGGTGGAGATCACTGTCCGGGGCTACGAGCTCAGCATCCGCAAGGCGGACGCGGAAATGATCGAGACAGCGTGATATTTTTGCTGCAAAAGTTAGCGGCGGCAAACTAGGAGAGGAGAAAACGAAAATGGCACCCATTACGATCGCCCTAGCCGGCAACCCCAACTCCGGCAAGACCACTTTGTTCAATGCCCTCACCGGCTCCAGCCAGTATGTGGGCAACTGGCCCGGCGTCACCGTGGAGAAGAAGGAGGGACGGCTGAAGGGGCAGAAGGACGTGACCATCACGGACCTGCCCGGGATCTACTCCCTGTCTCCCTACACCCTGGAGGAGGTGGTGGCCCGGCGGTATCTGACCGGGGAGAGCCCTGACGCCATCCTCAACATCGTGGACGGGACCAATCTGGAGCGGAACCTGTACCTGACCACCCAGCTCCTGGAGTTAGGCATCCCTACCTTGGTAGCGGTCAACATGAGCGATGTGGTGGCGAAAAAAGGTGACAGTATCCATATCGACGCCCTCAGCGAGGCGCTGGGCTGTCCGGTGGTGTCCATCTCAGCCCTGAAGGGGGACGGGGTAACTGGGGCCGCGGAGAAGGCGGCGGCGCTGGCCCGGCAGGGGAGCGCCATCGTGCCCCGGCACCGGTTCGAGGGGTGCGTAGAGCACGCCCTGGCCCACATCGAGGAGCTGGCCCTCCACGACCTGCCGGAGGCGCGGCAGCGGTGGTACGCCATCAAGCTGCTGGAGCGGGACAGCCAGGCCGCGGAGAGCCTGGGTCTCAGCCGGGAGGTCCTGGACCACATCGAGAGGGACATCCAAGCCTGTGAGCGAGAGCTGGACGACGATGCGGAGAGCATCATCACCGACCAGCGCTACCGCTACATCACCTCCATCATCGGCCGGTGCCGGACCCAGAAGCGGCCCGGCGGCATGACCACCTCTGATAAGATCGACCAGGTGGTGACGAATCGTCTTTTGGCCCTGCCGATCTTCGTGGCGGTGATGTTCCTGGTCTATGCCATCGCTATGGGCGGCTGGGGGGTGTCTATCGGCACCCGGGCCACGGACTGGGCCAACGACGGTCTCTTTGGCGAGGGCTGGTTCCTCTCCGGCGGCGACGGCTACGAGGAGGACGCCGGGGCCTTTGCGGAGGCCAGCGCCGTCATCGCAGCCTACGAGGCCGGGGAGACGACGGCCTACCTCTACGATGCGGACAGTGGTGAGACCACCGCGCTCCCTGTGGACGCGGCGGCCTATGGAGCGGCGCTGGCGGTCCCTGAGCCGAATCCGGCGGACTATGGCACCTGGATCAATAGTATCCCTGTGGTAGTGGGCGGCTGGCTGGAGAGCATCGACTGCGCCAGTTGGCTCAGCGGACTGATCGTGGACGGCATCATCGGCGGCGTGGGGGCCGTGCTGGGCTTCGTGCCCCAGATGCTGGTGCTGTTCCTCCTGCTGGCCATCCTGGAGGACTGCGGCTATATGGCCCGGATCGCCTTCATCATGGACCGGCTGTTCCGCCGGTTCGGTCTCAGCGGCAAGAGCTTCATCCCCATGCTGGTAGCCACCGGCTGCGGCGTCCCCGGCATCATGGCCTCCCGGACCATCGAGCAGGACCGGGACCGGAAGATGACCATCATGACCACCGGATTCATCCCCTGCGGGGCCAAGATACCTATCATCTTCCTCTTTGCCGGGGCCCTCTTCGGCGGCTCCGCCTGGGTGGCCACATCAGCGTTCTTCATCGGCATCAGCGCCGTGGTGGTCTCCGGGATCATCCTGAAAAAGACCAGAGCCTTTGCCGGGGACCCCGCCCCCTTCGTCATGGAGCTGCCCGCCTACCACGCCCCCACGGTCCAAAATGTGCTGCGGGCCACCTGGGAGCGGGGCTGGTCCTTCATCAAGCGGGCCGGCACGGTCATCCTCCTCAGCTCTGTGATCCTGTGGTTCCTCCAGGGATTCGGCTTTGGCGAGAGCGGGTTCGGCATGGTGGAGGACAACGATGCCTCCCTGCTGGCGATGATCGGCGGCGCGGTATGCTGGATCTTCGCCCCGCTGGGCTTCGGCACCTGGCAGGCCACAGTGGGCACCGTCACGGGCCTGATCGCCAAGGAGAACGTGGTCAGCACCATGCAGGTCCTCTATCCGGGCGACCTGAGCGCCCACATCGCCGGGACCTTTACGGGCATCTCCGCCTACAGCTTTATGATCTTCAACCTCCTCTGCGCCCCCTGCTTTGCCGCTATGGGCGCCATCAAGCGGGAGATGAACGACGCCAAGTGGACCTGGGCCGCCATCGGCTATATGTGCGCCTTCGCCTATACGGTCTCCCTGATCGTCTACCAGCTGGGCGGTCTGCTCACCGGGGCCGTGGGCTTTGGCCTAGGCACAGCGGCCGCGGCCCTGGCGCTGGCGGGACTCGTATACCTGCTCTTCCGCCGGGGCTGGCGAGGCAGCGAGGAGGCCCGTCTGGGCCGCCGGGCTGTGACGGCTGGATGATACTGTGATGATAGATGATAAAGGAGATGGATGGTCACATGGGTACGTTCCTTATGATCTTGCTCGTAGGAGCGGTGCTGTTCCTGGCTCTTCGTTCCGTGGCCAGGGATAAGAAAAAAGGGGGCGGCTGCGGGTGTGGCTGCGGCCACTGCGCCAACCGGACCTTCTGCCACCCGGAAACGGATGCTGATGAAACTGTCTGACGATCTTTGTGAGCCACAGATCGGATAGACCTCCTTGCCATGATCCCTGGGCCTCGCCGCAAGGCGGGGCCTAGGGGCTTTTATCGGTCTGTCTTGGTTTTTTTGCGGACCTTTGGCCAAGTCCCAGTAATTTTGTAAAAATCGCGATCTTGCTCTTGACTTACTATCAAAAAGCGGGTATAATACATATCGCTGTCACGGTCAGGCCCGACCGCCCGCCGTGATTCACCAATCTGGAGTGGTATCGAAGAGGTCATAACGAGCACGACTGGAAATCGTGTTGCCGTGATGAGCGGCACGCGGGTTCGAATCCCGCCCACTCCGCCAACCGGCATCCACTGAGACACAGTGGATGCCGGTTTTTTTCTTAGAGCCGCAGGGGTTTTATGTACTACGCCAAAAGCCTTGGGAATCAAAGCCTTTTCTAAAACATCTTGACCCCCTTTGCCAAAATCAAAATGAATCGGAGTGATCAAAACGGAAAACATGGGGCGACCTATTGGCGTGCTGATCTTAGGCTATATTTTAGCTTTTATAGGAGTTGGGAACGATTTTCAAAGCAAGGTCGTTTTTGGCTTTGAAGAACAGATGTCAAGGCGTTTTCACAAAAACAGAAGTTCTCCTTTGCATCCGAATCATCATGCTAGTGTTCCAAACGTTTATAGCATAACGGGATATTTTAATACCTATGCTGGGAAGGTTTTAAGATGAAGTATAAACGACTTATCCTACTGAATGTTTTCATGCTGTTTTTCCTTGTGTCGTGCAGTTCAAATGAAATAAGGGATCGACATATAAGCTTCAAATCAGAATTTAGCACATCCTTTACCCATATTGCGCAGTTGGAGCACATCATACAAAATTTTCAAATCACCCATATAAAAGATGACCTGTATGAGTATGCCTGCGGAACAGTGGCTTCTAAAGAAGACGCAACAGATCTGATCCTCCAACTTTTATTAGCAGAAGAACCTTCGCTGCGCTCAATTTTTATGTACTATGATGAATTCTATACCGACTATTATTATGGATACATTATCAATCAAACTTGGAGAGGAACACAATTGAGTACACGCAAGGTGACATGCGTAGAAGAAGATTCAGAATGCTATTTTGTCCGCTTATATGCAGACTATGTTGATGATTTTAAGACTATGGATGGACATCAAACGGATAGTGTATTATACGCTGTTGGTAAAAATAAACATATCATAGTAGCTGGTTACCCATTCAACGCCTTTCCTGGAGATGAATGATCTTTTATGCGGTCCATAAGTCCCGTAGAGCAGACGAATGAGGCTGACATGGCGAAAGAGAAAGAGGAGCGCCAGATGCAGCTCCTCTTTCCCTTTTTGAAAAGATCACAATGAACTACGCAGCCGCTCTACTTCCTCGCAGTTCAGACCGGTCCCAAAAGAACTGTTCCAACAATATTTTTATCAACAGGCGCACAGCGTCAGAACAGAAATACTAAAAATAGGAGGAGACCATGGAGACTACATATTTCGCGCACACTTCGCAGGACGGCCGGAAGCAGTCTGTCCTGGCGCACTTGAATGGGACTGCTGATCGATGCGCCCGCTTTTCCTCCGCTTTTGGGGCGGAGGAGCAGGGACGGCTGGCCGGCCTGGCCCACGATATCGGGAAGTATTCTGCCGCTTTCCAGCGGCGGCTCGATGGCGCCAGTATCCAAGTCGATCATTCTACAGCTGGAGCTTGGGAATGCGCACAGCGGGGCCAGACCTTCGCCGCATTTGCCGTAGCGGGACATCACGGCGGCCTGCCTGACGGCGGCGTCCGGACGGACAGCTCTGATCAGGGCACCTTCTGCGGCCGCATGAACAAGGCCGCCAAGCGGCTGGAACCCTATGACGCATGGAAGGGGGAGCTGGCCCTCCCCAGCGCGTCCGTCCCCTTTCAGATTACCAGCGGAGCGGAGGCGATGTTTTTTACCAGGATGCTCTACTCCTGTCTAGTAGACGCTGATTTCCTGGATACTGAAGCGTTTATGGATGAGACCGCTGTCCGAGGCGGCGGCAGCTCTATAGCGGAGCTGGACCAAAAGCTCCAGACCTATATCGCCGGTTGGTTCCCGCCCAAAAGGCCCCTGGACGAGCAGCGCTGTGCCCTGCTGCGCCGCTGTATACAGGAGGGGGAGGAGCGGTCTCCTGGCCTGTTCACTCTCACTATCCCCACAGGGAGCGGAAAGACCGTATCCTCCCTGGCCTTCGCCCTGCGCCACGCCAAGGCCCATGGCCTGCGGCGGGTGGTCTACGTCCTGCCATATACCTCCATCATCGAGCAGAACGCCCAGGTCTTTCGGAAGATCCTGGGGGAGGAAAATGTGCTGGAACACCATTCCGGGGTGCTGTACGACCTGACCGAACAGAGCGATCCAAAGACCATCCGGCTGGCCAAGGCCACAGAAAATTGGGATATGCCCGTAGTGGTGACTACTGCGGTCCAGTTCTTTGAATCCCTGTTTGCTGCCCGCTCCTCCAAATGCCGCAAGCTCCACAACTTAGCGGAGAGCGTCATCATCTTCGATGAGGCTCAGATGCTCCCTGTGCCCTACCTCCGGCCCAGCAACTGGATAAGAATCTCCTCCACTGGGTGGCCGCTACTCCTTTGATTGACGGCAAAAGAGATCTGTGCTATATTCAGGGTATCACAAAGAAGAAGGGAGCGTTTAGGTTGGATTGTTTCTTTGCACATATCCGTCCTGCTCAAAATGGGGCGGAGGGAGCCCAGCAGACTATCTGCACACACTGTCGTCAAGCAGCCGAGTACGCTGCCCAGGCTTTGGCCCCATCTGCCCTGTCAGCTGCCGGATACTTAGCAGGTCTAGTCCATGATATGGGCAAATATACGATTCGTTTTCAAGACTACCTGCTCCGCGGCGAGGGGCACCGAGGTTCTGTAAATCACACCTTTGCCGGTGTACGCTTACTGCTGGAACGTTATTTTCATGAACAGGCTTTGGATCTTTCGGGCGTTGTCAGTGAACTGTTGGCTTTGGCAGCTGGGGGGCACCATGGCCTGTTCGACTCTATAGATGACCGGCAGCGGAGCGGGTTCCAGCACCGGCTCACCGCAGAGGACATCGACTATGAGGAAGCTTGTCAGAACTTCTTTCAGTCCTGCGCAGACGAGCAGGAACTAGACCGGCGTTTTCAAGCTGCATTAGAGGAGCTGACACCGGTATTGAAAAAGATCTGCGCCATGACAGACGAGACAACCCCCTTCTATGATGATGAGACTGCTTTTTATGCCGGCCTTCTTTCCCGGCTGTTGCTCTCCGGGGTCATCGAGGGCGACCGTCGAGATACCGCTATATTCATGGGCACCCACTTCCCCCCAAGGCGAAACAGCGAGACCTTAGAAAAACTCTGGAGCGATCGTCTGGACTGTGTAGAACGGCAGCTGAACGAATTTTCCCAAGTCTCTGCGATCGACCGTGCCCGGCGGGCCATCTCTGACCAATGCAAAGCTGGCGCAACTCAGAGAAGAGGTGTATTTCGATTAAATGTCCCTACCGGCGGCGGCAAGACCCTATCCTCTCTGCGCTTCGCTTTAGCCCATGCCCAGGCCCACAGGAAGCAGCGAATCATTTTTACTGCACCATTGCTCAGCATCCTGGAGCAAAACGCAGATGTGATTCGCAAAGTTCTCCAAGATGACAGTTTGATCCTAGAACACCACTCCAACGTGGTCCTTACGGCGGATTCCCCAGAGCATCTGGACCAGCGCGAGCTTCTGGCGGAGACTTGGGACGCACCGGTGATCCTCACCACGTTGGTCCAGCTGCTGAACACTCTTTTCTCTGGGAAGACCACCGCCATCCGCCGGTTCCATGCCTTGTGCGGCAGTGTGATTGTAATCGATGAGGTGCAGACCGTCCCGGCCAAGCTCTTGTCTTTGTTCTCCCTAGCTGTCAATTTCCTGTCGGAGATCTGCGGCACTACGGTGGTCCTGTGTTCCGCCACCCAACCCTGCATAGAGCAGATCGAGCACCCCCTCCACACGCCGATTCCCGACCTGGTCCCTTACTCCGCTGGCCTTTGGAGCGCTTTCCGGCGGACGGAACTCAGACCTGTAGGCCGCTTGTCCTTGGAGGGAGTCGCCCAGTTTGCCCTGGAGCATCTGGAGACCAGCCTGCTGCTCGTCTGCAACAAGAGGGCCCAGGCGGAGAAGCTGTTCCATCTGTTGGAGGAAAATGGAGATATTGCCCTTTTTCACCTCTCCGCTTCCATGTGCGTCCAACATCGGCGGGATGTCTTGGAGCGGATCTGCGCTGCGTTGGAAAGCGGGCAGAAGACCATCTGTGTCTCCACCCAGGTCATCGAAGCTGGCGTGGACATCTCTTTTGCCTGCGTTATCCGCCTGACAGCCGGGTTGGACAGTGCGATCCAGGCCGCAGGCCGGTGCAACCGGAACGGTGAGACTGGACCAAGTGTGTTGGCGCCTGTCTATTTAGTGGAACTGCAGAACGAAGACTTGGGAAAGCTCCCGGACATCCAGCGGGGCAAGGATGCTTCTTTGGAGCTGCTGACGGCATTCCAGGCAGACCCGAATCGGTATGACGGCCGGCTGGACTCCGACCAAGCTGTCAGGGACTACTACCGGGCCCTGTACCGCCGGATGGCTGCTCACAGTCAGGACTTCGTATGGGCCAAGGGGGAGCCTTCCTTGTTCTCCCTCCTGTCTTTGAATAGCTATTGTATGGAGGAATCTCCCTACTATTTCCGGCAGGCCTTCCGTTTGGCCGGAGCCCGGTTCCAAGTGTTCGAGGAGGATACCACAGATGTGATCGTCCCCTACGAGCGGGGGGTTGCATTGCTCATTGATCTGTGCGGAGAGCGGGCCCGGCAGGACCCCCACTATCTGCGAACTCTTTTACAGGAGGCTCGGTCCTATACAGTATCACTCTACCGATATCAGGTAGACCGCCTGGCAACGGAGCAGGGACTGTTCCCCTTACAAGGCGGGGCCATCGGGCTCAACGGGCACTACAACAAGAAGACAGGTCTTTTTATCGATGATCCTGATCTGAATTTTTTGGGGGTGATATGATGCAGCATCCAAACATCGTAGAGTTTCAGGTCACAGGGGACTATGCCCTCTTTTCTGATCCTATCATGCGAATCGGAGGGGAGAAGTGCAGCTATCAGGTCCCGACCTATGAAGCTCTGAAGGGGATCCTATCCTCCATTTATTGGAAGCCGACTTTTATCTGGTACATCGATGCTGTCCGAATCATGCATCAGATCCAGACAGAAGTGAAGGGGATCCGGCCCATCCATTACCAGGACAGCAAAAACGACCTAGCCTACTACACCTATCTGAAAGACTGCCGCTACCAAGTGCGGGCCCATTTTGAGTGGAACGAGGAGCGCCCAGAGCTGGCCGGAGACCGGAACGAGCATAAACACCACAACATCGCCCGGAGGATGATCGAAAAAGGGGGCCGCCGGGATGTGTTTTTAGGCACGCGGGAGTGTCAAGGCTATGTGGAGCCCTGCATCTTTGGCGAAGGACCTGGAGCCTATGATGAAGTGCCGGAGCTGGGCTTTGGCCTTATGTACCACGGCATCACCTACGCCGATGAGGCCTATTCGGAGGAGACCCGCGGGAAGATGACGACCCGGTTCTGGTATCCGGTCATGAAGAAGGGTGTGATCACCTTCCTCCGCCCAGAGGATTGTCCTCTGACCAAATGCCTGCGGGAGATGGAACGCAAGCCCTTCGGCGAGGCATCAGGAAATTTCTCTAGCCTGCGGGGATCAGGGGAGGTGGAGTGATGGGCCTTCTGCAAAAAGCGGTGGAGACCTACGATGCCATGGCCCACCGGGCCGGTGTGATGTATGAAGAGGAACGGGAGCCGCTGGCACCGGTCTTCCATATCCTGGCCCGAGCGCAGATCGAAATCGTACTGGACCAAGAGGGGGTCTTTCTATCTGCCCGGGCCGTGAGCAAAGACGAGCCTAAGATCATTATCCCGGTAACAGCGGAATCCGCAGGCCGGACTAGTGCCCCCTGCGCCCACCCTCTATGTGACCAGTTGGGATACCTAGCCCCCTATGATGAGAAAAAGCACAGTCTCTATCTGGCAACATTGGCGGATCAGGAGAGTTCCCCCTACACCCGCCCAATGCTACATGCGATCTTGCGCTATGTGCAGGGCGGGACGATCTTAGCAGACCTGGCGGCAGCCGGACTTATCCAGCTGGACCAAAATGGGAGACCGACAGATGAAAAACTGATGGTCCGCTGGGTGGTCAACGGCCTGGGGGAGGGGTACTGTGGCGAATGTTGGAGAGATCAGGCCCTGATGGGAGCCTTTATCGATCACACTATCGCCAAGCAGGTAAAAACGGCCCCTGCCTTGTGTATGATCACAGGCACTATGGAGCCTCCGGCTGAGCAGCATCCCAAGGGGATCGTTGCTTTGAACGGCAATGCTAAGCTGATCTCCTCTAACGACTCCAGCGGCTTTACCTACCGGGGCCGGTTCGACAATGCCAGTCAAGCCGTTACCGTGAGTTACATAGCCTCTCAGAAGGCCCACTGCGCTTTGCGATGGCTGGTAGCCAATCAGGGAGTCTCTTTTGGCGACCGGACCTTCCTATGTTGGAATCCCCAAGGGGTCAAAGTCCCTTCGGTACATGGTCCTATGGGGCGGACACGCGGTCAGCGGGCGGCCGATCCTACCCAATACCGCCAGCAGCTGCTGGAGGCTCTCTCCGGCTGGAAGGAGCGGCTCCCTCCAGGAGCAGGCGTTGTGATCGCCGCCTTTGATGCTGCCACTACAGGCCGGCTGGCCGTCACCTACTACAACGAGCTGTTGGCCTCCGACTTTCTGGACCGGCTCCACGACTGGGAAACGAGCTGCTGTTGGGAGAATGGCCTCTATGGTATCCAGTCCCCCTCCCTGTTCCGTATCGTCGATCTGGCCTTTGGAACGCTCCGCAGCGGCAAAGTGGAGACTGACAGCCGCATCCTGAGCCAGCAGATGCAGCGGCTGATCGCCTGCCGAATCGATCAGGCCCTTTTCCCGGCGGATATAGAGCGCAATTTGGTGGAACATGCCTCCAACTTGCTGCTCTACACCGGTCCAAAGCCGGAGGACACCCGCAAGCTGCGGGACGACCTTTTGTTCACGGCCTGCGCAGCTGTTCGGAAATATCATTTTGACCATTTTAAGGAGGAATGGGATATGGCATTAGACCTGGGCTGCAAGGACCGCAGCTATCTGTTTGGCCGCCTGCTGGCCGTTGCAGAGATCGTGGAGAGCAGCACCTACAACAAAGAGAACATCCGGGAGACCAATGCACTGCGGATGCAAAAAGCCTTTGCTCTGCGGCCTATGAGTACATGGCGGATGCTGGAGGAGCGGCTAGAGCCCTACTATAAGCAGCTCAACCCCGGCCTAAGGCTATACTACCGAAAGATAACAGAGGAGATCGTGGATGGTCTGTCCCCCTCCGCCGCAGAGCTGAATCAGAAGCTGGATGACATCTATCTGCTCGGCTACTACCATCAACGTTCGTACCGCAAGGAAAAGACTGAGTCTAAAACGGAAGGATAAGGAGGAAAAAACAGTATGGGTATTCTTCAGAACAAGATAGACTTCGTGGCTTTCGTGTCCGTCACTATGGCCAACCCCAATGGGGACCCTCTCAACGGTAACAGCCCCCGGACCGACTATGCCGGTCTGGGAGAGATCAGCGATGTGTGCATCAAACGCAAGCTGCGCAACCGGATGCAGGACCTGGGACAAGCTGTCTTCGTCCAGTCCGCCGACCGGTGCAGCGATGGTCATGGCAGCCTCAGTGAGCGTGCATCGGCCACTCTGGGCAAGGGGACTAAGGATTCTGACATTTATGCAAAAAAAGCCTGCGAGACTTGGCTGGATGTACGGTCCTTCGGGCAAGTCTTTGCCTTCAAGGACAATAAAGGCGTCTCTATCGGTATCCGGGGCCCGGTCTCCATCCACCAGGGCGTCAGCGTTTCCCCGGTGCAGGTGGAGGATATGCAGATCACCAAAAGCGTCAACGGTGAGAACGGTGAAAAAGCCCGCTCTTCCGATACTATGGGTATGAAGCACTTCGTCCGTTTTGGACTCTATAAGGTCAAGGGCTCGATCAACGTCCAGTTGGCAGAAAAGACCGGTTTCACTGAGGAGGATGCCGAGGTATTGAAAGAGTGCCTGCGGACCCTTTTTGTCAATGACGCCTCTGCCGCCCGACCGGACGGATCTATGGAGGTCTGCAAGCTTTATTGGTTCCGGCACAGTTGTAAAGAGGGTCAGTTCTCCTCCGCCAAGGTCCACCGTTCCATCCAAGCTCAGCTGAAGGATCCAGAGATATTCCCTACCAGCATGGAGGACTACCAGCTCATCTGCGAGACCTTGGATGGCCTAGAGCCGGAGGTCTTGGATGGTGTTTGAGGAGGAGGACTATCTCCAGCTGTCCGGCCTACAGCATTTCGCCTTCTGCCGCCGCCAGTGGGCCCTGATCCATATCGAGGGCCAGTGGGCGGAGAACTTCCGCACGGTGGACGGAGCCTTGCTGCACGAACACGTCCATGACCAGGAGAGTCGGGAGAGCCGGGGAGACCTGCTCATCATCCGGGGCCTGGCCATCCATTCCGCCCAGATGGGCGTCTCCGGGCAATGTGACGTGGTGGAGTTCCGGCGGGACCCGGCCGGGGTCCCCCTCCGGGGGCGGGAGGGACTCTGGCTCCCTTACCCTGTGGAATACAAGCGGGGCAAGCCGAAAGAGCATGATGCAGACGAATTGCAGCTCTGCGCCCAGGCTATGTGCCTGGAAGAGATGCTGTGCTGTGAGGTCCCCAGCGGGGCGCTCTATTACGGCGAGCCCCGCCGCCGCACAGCTGTCTCCTTCACCCCGGAGCTGCGCCGGCAGGTCCAGGACAGTCTTATTGAGATGCACCAGCTATACGAACGGCGTCATACGCCAAAGGTCAAGACCTCTAAAGCCTGTAACGCCTGTTCCTTGAAGGACCTGTGTCTGCCGAAGCTGATGAGCCGGAAGAGCGCCGCGGCGTATCTGCAAGGCGCTATGGAGGAAACGGGATGAAGCATCTGCTGAACACCCTCTACATCCTCACGGAGGATCTCTACCTCTCCCTGGACGGGGAAAACGTCGTAGCGAACCGGGAGCAGCAGGCCGTTGCCCGCTACCCTCTGCACATGCTGCAAAATATCATCTCCTTCTCCTATGCCGGGGCCTCTCCCGCCTTGATGGGTGCCTGCGCTGACCGGCAGATCGGACTGGCCTTCTGTACGCCCCGTGGGAGATTTTTAGCCCGTGTCTGTGGAGAGAGTTCTGGCAACGTCCTCCTCCGGCGGACACAGTACCGGACGGCGGACGACCCGGCCCAGAGCTGCCGAATCAGCCGGGCGATGATCTTTGGAAAGCTGTACAACGCCCGCTGGAGCATCGACCGGACCCGCAGAGACCACGGACTGCGGGCAGACTGCGAGAAGCTGGCCGCCGCTGCCCAGCAGCTCCAGGCCCTGCTGCCCCAGGTCAAGGACGAGACCTCCCTGGAACATCTGCGCGGCCTAGAGGGCGCTGGCGCCAACATCTATTTCGGAGTCTTTGACGAGATGATCTTGGGGGACCGGGAGACCTTCTCCTTCTCTGGGCGCAACCGCCGGCCGCCTTTGGACCCTGTCAACGCGCTGCTGTCCTTCGCGTACAGTCTTTTGGCCCATGACTGCGCCTCCGCGCTGGAGAGCGTGGGTCTGGACTCCTATGTGGGCTTCCTGCATCGGGACCGCCCCGGCCGGGAGTCCCTGGCTCTGGACCTGATGGAGGAGCTGCGACCCTGTATGGCAGACCGCTTCGTGCTGACCCTCATCAACACCAGGAAGATCAAAGCGAGCGACTTTTTGTATGAGGAGAGCGGGGCGGTCTTGCTGACAGAGGATGGGCGCAAGTCCTTTCTGAAGAGCTGGCAGGACAGGAAAAAGGAGAGCCTGACCCACCCGTACCTAGGCGAAAAGCTCCCCTGGGGGATGATTCCTTATATCCAAGCCCTGCTGCTGGCCCGATACCTGCGGGGCGACCTGGACGGCTATCCGCCGTTTTTATGGAAGTAGAACGATGCTGGTCTTGATCACCTACGATGTGGATACGAGAGATGCCGCTGGCCGCAAACGTCTCCGGCAGATCGCGAAGCAGTGTGTAAATTATGGACAGCGGGTACAGTGTTCGGTCTTTGAGTGCCTTTTGGACCCGGCTCAGTGCCGCAGCCTCCAGGCAAAACTATGTAAGATCATGGACCCGGAAAAGGACAGTCTGCGGTTCTACTACCTGGGAGACCGGTATGAGAAGAAGATCGAACACTTCGGCGCAAAGGACACCTATCTGCCTGAGGACACTTTGATCTTATAGGTGCGGACCGGAAGTACACAGAAGATCGCGAATGCTTCGCACCAGCAGAAGGGATGTGATAAGGGACTATCGCACACAAAATGTCTTAGGAGAAGAACATTTCAACAAGCGCTTGCTCATTTGTTGTGGATATCGTATAATTTTTCGAGACATTTTGTGCATCTTTACTGTCACCCCCCTCGCGGGGGTGTGGATCGAAATACCCCGGACACGCCCGTCTGCAGGAGGAATCCGAGTCACCCCCCTCGCGGGGGTGTGGATCGAAATCCCTGGGAACGAGAGGCAATGCAGGGGGCTGAGGTCACCCCCCTCGCGGGGGTGTGGATCGAAATAGAGGCTGCTGGACAAGAACAGCGGCATTGCCATGTCACCCCCCTCGCGGGGGTGTGGATCGAAATGACTGGGATGCCATCGATGAGGAGACCGAGCGGGCGTCACCCCCCTCGCGGGGGTGTGGATCGAAATTGCGGACGGCAGCGAGGACAGTGTGAACGCAGTTGCGTCACCCCCCTCGCGGGGGTGTGGATCGAAATGGGATGAAGCGGCGGACGTGGTCGAGACCAGCGCGTCACCCCCCTCGCGGGGGTGTGGATCGAAATCAGCCAGGAGTATTACCAGCTTGAAAATGCCCGTGTCACCCCCCTCGCGGGGGTGTGGATCGAAATGACAGTGCTTGACGCATTGGATGAGGCCAGCGAGGGTCACCCCCCTCGCGGGGGTGTGGATCGAAATTCAGCCAGGAGTATTACCAGCTTGAAAATGCCCTGTCACCCCCCTCGCGGGGGTGTGGATCGAAATCGCCGACCCCGGCCTCAAGATAGACGCGGTGATCGTCACCCCCCTCGCGGGGGTGTGGATCGAAATCGACCTGGGTGTAGACCCCATCACAGAGGTGGTGAGTCACCCCCCTCGCGGGGGTGTGGATCGAAATGCCTTGAGGATGTTGTCGACGTAGCGGTAGAGCGGTCACCCCCCTCGCGGGGGTGTGGATCGAAATGAGTACACCGACGCCGACCTCATCGAGATCGCCGTCACCCCCCTCGCGGGGGTGTGGATCGAAATGCCCAAGTCATCCGGGCCGTGAACACCTACCGGGGTCACCCCCCTCGCGGGGGTGTGGATCGAAATCGGGAGGTCAAGGCCGCAATCGCGCCCGAGGCCCGTCACCCCCCTCGCGGGGGTGTGGATCGAAATTGGTGGGTTTGTGCGATAACAAGCCCACGAGCGGGTCACCCCCCTCGCGGGGGTGTGGATCGAAATCTGTAACATGATTGTATATTTTAACGACATGATGGTCACCCCCCTCGCGGGGGTGTGGATCGAAATATGGTGTGTCGAGAGGACCGTTGCAAGTGCCATGAGTCACCCCCCTCGCGGGGGTGTGGATCGAAATCTCCTCCCTGCCAGGGGCGGGTCACACCGCCCCGCGTCACCCCCCTCGCGGGGGTGTGGATCGAAATGTGCAAACGTTGTGTTGAACAAGCAGCCAGTTAAGTCACCCCCCTCGCGGGGGTGTGGATCGAAATTCCAATAATGGCGGCAGGACCATGGCGCATACCGGTCACCCCCCTCGCGGGGGTGTGGATCGAAATGTCTATAAAGAGAAATCCCAACTGCACCCCAGCCGTCACCCCCCTCGCGGGGGTGTGGATCGAAATCGCATTACTCTTATCGGAGGAGGAGACTGAAATCGTCACCCCCCTCGCGGGGGTGTGGATCGAAATGGGGGCAATCTATACGTCCTATCGGACGTGTCCCGTCACCCCCCTCGCGGGGGTGTGGATCGAAATGCTAGGTTCCGGGAGCAGGACCACAGCCGCAGGGTCACCCCCCTCGCGGGGGTGTGGATCGAAATAAAAATCCGCCCCGGTCCGGTCCGGCTGGTGTAGGTCACCCCCCTCGCGGGGGTGTGGATCGAAATGTTTATGACGAGATCGTATGCACCGTTGTCACCAGTCACCCCCCTCGCGGGGGTGTGGATCGAAATTCCAGCACCCGTATCTGCCGCGGGGTGGACAGCCGTCACCCCCCTCGCGGGGGTGTGGATCGAAATTTCAACTGAAAAGGAGGGCAACATGAGCAAGATGTCACCCCCCTCGCGGGGGTGTGGATCGAAATTAATTTGCCGTTTCCGGCTGGCTGGCCCCCGCAGGTCACCCCCCTCGCGGGGGTGTGGATTGAAATGTCCCTGCCCTCCCAGAGTTACCCCTGGAAGGGCAGGTCACCCCCCTCGCGGGGGTGTGGATCGAAATATCGCTTGTATCTCCTATCACCGATATCCGCAACTGTCACCCCCCTCGCGGGGGTGTGGATCGAAATTTTAAGGACCAGCATTGACCCTTGTAGCAAAGCAGGTCACCCCCCTCGCGGGGGTGTGGATCGAAATCCATGAGCGCCGCCGCCCCAAAAGGGGCGACACCGTCACCCCCCTCGCGGGGGTGTGGATCGAAATACCGCCAGCACCACCGCCCAGACCGTGCCCATCGGTCACCCCCCTCGCGGGGGTGTGGATCGAAATCTGGATGACAAGGACGCGCTGCCCCATAAATTGGGTCACCCCCCTCGCGGGGGTGTGGATCGAAATTCATATACGACAAGCGAACAGATATGTGCGGCATGGTCACCCCCCTCGCGGGGGTGTGGATCGAAATTGCTTGCCGGTCTGGCGGCACCATGGACAACGCGTCACCCCCCTCGCGGGGGTGTGGATCGAAATATGGAACACCTCCTTAAACGAAAACAGGACCGAGTCACCCCCCTCGCGGGGGTGTGGATCGAAATTCGGTGCGCAACGTCCGCCAACATGGTGGCACCAGTCACCCCCCTCGCGGGGGTGTGGATTGAAATATCCTTAGCGAGGATGAGGGTGAAATCACCCTCGAGTCACCCCCCTCGCGGGGGTGTGGATCGAAATGTCCACCAGCGGGAAGCAATCCCGCCGGTGATAAGTCACCCCCCTCGCGGGGGTGTGGATCGAAATCTCCACTGGCCGATGCCGGAGAACCGCCCGTAGTCGTCACCCCCCTCGCGGGGGTGTGGATCGAAATCGGGGGATACAGTGCCGCTCCCCCTCCTCGTCCTGTCACCCCCCTCGCGGGGGTGTGGATCGAAATGCTGGATGTCGATGCGCCGGATACCTTCCACGACGTCACCCCCCTCGCGGGGGTGTGGATCGAAATACTGTCTATGGTAAGATGCTTAGAGAAAGGAGGTGTCACCCCCCTCGCGGGGGTGTGGATCGAAATTCCGCCCGCAGGGCGTCAACCTCAGGGATTGACACGTCACCCCCCTCGCGGGGGTGTGGATCGAAATGCCCTCCTCCTCGCTGAGAGCGAATGCGGATAGCTGTCACCCCCCTCGCGGGGGTGTGGATCGAAATTCTCGATCGGCAGGGCCTGGGGCGGGAGGAATGGGGTCACCCCCCTCGCGGGGGTGTGGATCGAAATTGCTTGCCGGTCTGGCGGCACCATGGACAACGCGTCACCCCCCTCGCGGGGGTGTGGATCGAAATTCTCTGGAAAAAAGCGCCAGCCCCGGAGACGGGGGTCACCCCCCTCGCGGGGGTGTGGATCGAAATCGGTGTGCGACCACCGAGAACAAACTAGTCCCAGCGTCACCCCCCTCGCGGGGGTGTGGATCGAAATTACATGAAGCCCGAGGGCGTGACGCTCTACGAGAGTCACCCCCCTCGCGGGGGTGTGGATCGAAATTTCCGCCGCTCCAACAAGGTTGCTGTGCTCCGAGTTGTCACCCCCCTCGCGGGGGTGTGGATCGAAATTACGGTGTTGCTTCCGTTGGCTCCACTGAGGAAGTCACCCCCCTCGCGGGGGTGTGGATCGAAATAATATCGTAGTAGAGATTCTTGAGAACTGAACCAGGTCACCCCCCTCGCGGGGGTGTGGATCGAAATTTGGCGTACTCCAGCGTGAAAGGTGGTGACGCCGGTCACCCCCCTCGCGGGGGTGTGGATCGAAATCAATTTGGCGCGAAGGCGCGCCGTACCAGCATTTGTCACCCCCCTCGCGGGGGTGTGGATCGAAATGTCCCTGCCCTCCCAAAGTCGCCCCTGGGAGGGCGTCACCCCCCTCGCGGGGGTGTGGATCGAAATTCCTATGGTGTATTTAACGAGCTTTAAATCGTCGTCACCCCCCTCGCGGGGGTGTGGATCGAAATATGGGCATTAAGTGTTGTGGTATGCCGGAGAAGAGTCACCCCCCTCGCGGGGGTGTGGATCGAAATCCGGACATACATGGCTCCCTGATTTGCCCCGTTGGTCGCCCCCCTCGCGGGGGTGTGGATTGAAATCTCCTGGAGCCATTTGGTGAGCTGGGCCACGCTGTCACCCCCCTCGCGGGGGTGTGGATCGAAATAGCCTGGGCGGAGGCTATGGCGTGGGCGTAGATGGTCACCCCCCTTGCGGGGGTGTGGATTGAAATGCCGCCCGCACTGCCTTGGCCTTGCTGCACATCGTCACCCCCCTCGCGGGGGTGTGAATCGAAATCGTCACATCGTTTGGCGTCGGTTCATCGACCTCGTCACCCCCCTCGCAGGGGTGTGGATCGAAATTCTGCTGGTAGACGGGGCCCTCTCTTTCGGCACCGTCACCCCCCTCGCGGGGGTGTGGATCGAAATATCCTTGTGCGGTGCTCCCCGGACAGGCGGACCCGTCACCCCCCACGCGGGGTGTGGATTGAAATCCGTTGCACCCTGACCGGGGAAGCCGTGGACACCGGTCACCCCCCTCGCGGGGGCGTGGATTGAAATGCCGAAATGCCGCTTGACAAAGCCAGGCGGCTCAGTCACCCCCTTACGGGGGTGTGGATCGAAGTTGGCACTACTGGACTTCGCCAGCTGGGGATACAGTCCCCTGGATGTGATGCAGAACATCCAGCAGCTTCGTCAGCAATTCCCCGTATAGACGAATGGCAGGTATCTCCTTGCCTCACTGGCAAGCCGGTACACCTGCTCCACGGGTGTAGGCGGGCAGTCTGTCATCCGGTATTGAGGGAAGAATCGAGAGAGGTGCAGCGGGATCTCCCGGTCCACCGATGCCAGCCATTGGGCCAACTCGCAGATCTCCTCCACCCCATCGTTCATCCCAGGGACCAGGAGGGTCGTCACCTCCACATGGCACCGCCCCGCTGCCAGGGAGATCGACCTCTTGACCGTCTCCAGGTCGCCGCCCAGCTTCCGATACCATTCTGGGGCAAAGCCTTTCAGGTCGATGTTCACGGCGTCGATGAGCGACAGCAGTTCCCTCCAGGGCGCCTCCTCGATGGTGCCGTTGGTGACCAGCACATTGACCATCCCCTGTTCATGGACCAGAGCGGCACAGTCCCGGACGTACTCATAGCCCACCAGCGGTTCGTTATAGGTATAAGCCACCCCGATATTGCCATAAGGCCGCAATTCCAGCACCTTACCGGCCAGCGCCTCCGGGGACAGCTCCACCGTCTCGACCTCTCCATCTCCGGTCATGGAGATCGTATGGTTCTGACAGAAAGGACAGCGCAGGCTGCATCCAAAGCTGCCTACAGACAGGATCAGACTGCCAGGATGGAACCGCCGCAGGGGCTTTTTCTCGATGGGGTCCAGGGCCAGGCTGGTGATCCTCCCGTAATTCAGGGGGACGAGCTTACCATCCCGGCATCCTCGGGCCCGGCAAAAGCCGGTCTGGCCCTCGGATAGGTCACAGTGGTGAAAGCACAGTCCACAGATCATGTGTGCCGCACCACCTCGAACCGCTCCAGGGCATACCTCTCCCGGGAGCTGATGCCGCCTTTCTGCCGGGCGATGTCGATCTGCTGCTCCACCGTGTCCACACCCTCCAGATCAGGGAGCAGCAGGCCCCGGCGTCCGCCGCAGGAGACGATCACCCCGTATTTCTTTACATCCAGCTCCGCCGCAGATGATATGGGCTCCGGCTGGCCCAGTACGTCCACGCTGTACTCCAGGCTGTCCAGCTCCGATACCGTCACTGGCGGGAACCGGGGGTCCCGGGCGCAGGCGGAGACGGCGTTCTGGACGATCTCCCAGGCCACGCTCTCCGTGGTAGGCCCGGTGGTGCCGATGCAGCCCCGGAGCTGGCCGTGGACGTGGAGGGAGACGAAGGCTCCGGCGGCCTGGCTGGTCATCCCATCCGGCAGGCCGTCCGGCAGACGCTCCAATCGTTTCCCCGTCCTCACAAAGGTCTCCAGGGACAGCCGGGCCAACCGGACCCAGGGGTCCTCAGAGGCTTTTTTCTCCGCCAGCCGGGCGCGCTCCTGTTCTGCACACTGCTCCCCGAACCGCCGGCCCTCATCCGGGCCGGTGACGGTGAAGACCGCCACACCGTAGCCCACACCGGTGACCCCCTCGTAGCTGAGGACCTTGGCGTCTACAGCCAAGCCGTCCAGCGCCCCGGCCATGACCTGGAAGGAGCGCAGGCCGCACTCCGCCGCCCGGTCGCAGAGGGCGGGATCTATAGTCAAAAAGCGCAGGAAGTCCCCGGCGGCCATCGCCTCGGTGATCTGCCGGTCGAACACCGGCCCCTCTGGGGCGAAGCCGTAAGGCCCGTCGTCCCGCAGCTTGTGGGACAGGTCGCCGCTGGCAACGAACACCGCCCTGCGGCCCAAGGCGTCCACCGCCTGCTTGATACACTGCCCCAGCCGGTAGTGGTCCAGCGGAGAAAAGCCGGACAGGCCCATGCGGAGGATGGGGCAGTCCACTCCGGCCTCCTGCAAAAAGTACAGAGGGAGGAACGTGCCGTGGTCCAGGGCGGGGTCCCGCTCTCCCAGCGTCCCGGCCCGGAGACCGGCGGCCTCCGCCCGACGGACGGCCTCCTCCCGCAGTCCTCCATCATACTTGACGGTCAGCTTTGTCTGGGCCGCGCCAAAGGCGGACATATCTCCAGACGCCCCCCGTCCAGGGGAGATGTGGAAGTAGTCCGCATACATGACCTGGTGGGGAGAGGTGATGATGAGCACCTCCGGTCCCCACGCGGACACCTGCTCCGCGGCCCTGCGGTAAGCCTCAATCGTAGCCTGGACCTCCCGTTCCTGCCCGCGTCCCACCGTAGGGATGATCAGGGGTGGATGGGGAAGGATCACTGCGCCAGGAATAGCCATATCAGATCCTCCTTTTCCAAATATCTGTGTCTTGTCCCATTATACCACATTTTTGTGAAACAGGCACGATAAAACGCCGCCGCGCCACATTTTCCTGTGACACGGCGGCGTTTTTTAATACAGTGACCACCAATAGTCAAAGACTTTTCGGTAGCCGTTCCCTTTTTGTGGAAGATATGGATGGGCCCGTACCTTTTTACCGCTCACCCGCTTGAGCCAGCGCTGACAGCGGCTGTTCTTAGGGTACTTGATGTACTTGCCTGTATGCAGGAGCGTCCTCCCAGCAAAGTCCCCGTCCACATAGCCCCGGTGAGGACCATAGCGCGCGGCCTGGATGATCGCAAGCAGGCGGTCCGACTTTTCCTGTCCTTTTCTGCGGCGGTACCGCCTGCCAGTCGGACGCTGTCCAGGGGGCGTCCTGTCTTTGTCAAAGCTCTCCCCAAGCAGCGCGAGCTGCTCGTTTAACGCGGCCTCGGTCATACACCTTCCCACTGGGCACAGTGCGTGTGACCGGGTCAAGCCCATACCAGGAGCCACGCTGTTTGGCGTAGTATTCTTTCTGCGCCTTCTTACTGCGCTTGTGCAGCGGCACCATCTGCGCCACGGAAGTCCCCTCCTTTCTATCGTTCGGCTTTATATCGCCGCCTCCTATATGACGTTTTGATCACAGATCGGCAAAACGGCTTGCTATTTTTACAAGATCCTGCTATCCTACACTGGCAGAATGGAGGCGATCGTCATGCACCTGGACCAATTCCCCATCATCGACCTTCCCGCTACCGGAGCCAATATCCGCCGGTTGCGGCAGACGAGAGGCCTATCCGTCCGGGATCTCCAGCGGTTCTTCGGCTTCGAGGAGCCCCAGGCCATCTACAAGTGGCAGCAGGGGAAAAGCCTGCCCACGGTAGACAATCTCTACGCCCTGAGCACCCTGCTGGATGTACCTATGAATGACATCCTGGTAGCGGCGGACCACCCTGAACGCGATATCTGTACCATGAGCGGCAGGCCGGAGCCTGCCGCTCATCCTTTTTATTTTCGGGCGCGGGGGGCATGGCGAGATCTCAGAACCGCTTAGACCCTTATCCGCCGCGTGTGGGCGGTCCGGCCTCCTGTGGAGCGCCGGGACAGCCCAGACTTGGCGACTTGTTTTTTGTTCCAAGATCAGAGAAGCGTAAGAGCGATCTTTTTATTTGCGCATGGGGAAGGGGGCAAAAACGTGACTGCGCGGAACGCAGAGAGAAACAAATGTCGTTTCATTCCGATCAGCATGTTGCAAATGCTCTCCCATATGTTCTTCGCGATGTGCGGCATCATCATTCATCCGCACCTGAACCGGCCGTCACGGGTCCTCCATCCCGCCATGCCCACCGCGCCCGAGGGTAGATGTTATGTGGAGTGCTGCTGGATGAAGTCGGACAGGATCACATCGAAGCTGTCGTTCATCTCAAAGGGGAGCGCGTAGTCTACGGTGGTATTGACCAGGCACTGGTCCAGCTTGGCGGACACCTCATCGGCCTTACGGCCCAGCTCGGTGGCCATGCCCCGGATCTTGTTCCGGTCAAAGTTGATAGTGGTCACCTGCTTGGCGTCGCACCGGTAGCTCACCTGGTTGCCCTCGCCGTTGAAGCGGTAGCCGCTGCCGCCGCCCGGCAGCACCACCTCGCTGTTGCGCAGGGCGGTCATCCAGCGGAAGGTGCCGGCCAGGTCCTGCCGTACCCGGTTCAGGCCGGTCTCGCTGTCCATGTCCAGGGGCAGCTTCGATTTGGCATCGCGGATGGCGGCGCTGAGCTTCTCCCGCTCCGCCAGCATGGCCATCAGGAAGGCGGCCACCAGGCTGATGTGCTCCGTGTACTCACTGGGGGCGATGTCCTCCGTCACCGCGTCCTGGGCCTCCGGCATGACCTGGCTGCGCAGGTGGGTGGTGGTGACCTTCAGGATGTTGTCCCGGTCCTGGAGGATGTCGCGGGCCTCATCCATCAGGGCTTGCAGCTTGTTCTGCGCCCGGAAAGCATCTTTTAGATTCATGGCGATCCACTCCTTTGCTCTGTTGTCATGGCTCTATCATACAGGCAAACGGATGGTTTGTCATTGAACCTGTGGTTGAATCTTTATGGGTGGGGCGGCCGTGTCACCTTCGATTCTAGGGGGTTGCAATATCCTGCAAGATGTGGTATGGTATAAAGCAGAAAAAGTAAATAGCGGCCGTTTTGCAGATGGGAGCGCTAAGGGCAAATGCCTATGCGCCCCAAAGGAATGGGGATAAGAGCCCCGCTGAGCCGCAGCTGTGTGTACCGAGACGGATACCCGTTGGCGAAAGCCAGTCATTGGGAAACTGAGAAGGCAGGATATCCGGCGCAGGGACAGGATGGTCCCATAGGTACGAGTCAGAATACGAGCAAAACGGTCAAGTGCGTCTTTCAAGCCCGTGACCTGGCTGGTTGGATACAGTTTGACCATGGGGCTGTAGCGGTCTTGCCGCTATGCCCTTTTTTGCATCCCGGGGAGAGCGCGCATGGGTATATGACCCGCGCCTTCGCGGGATGTATAAATTTTTTATAAGGAGACCAGACGATGAAAAAACAACGATGGATCGGCGGCCTGCTGGCTCTGGCGCTGCTGCTGGGGACGTTCCCGGCGGCGGCGATGGACGATGGCCTGGAGCTGCCTCCAGAGACAGCGCCAACGATCACAGAGGAGATCCCCCAGGAGGGACCTCCTGGGGACGCCTCGCACGAAGGCGGGACGTCTGACACAGCTGACAGCACATCTCCGGCAGAGGACGGCCCGGCATCACCTACCGCTATCACCGTCGAGTATGCCGGGGACCAGACGGCCCCGAACGGAGCGCTCATCGGCAAGACCGGCGACACGTTCCAGTTCCGGGCGGTAGACCAGGACGGCAATGAGACGCCGGTGACCTGGAAGAACGGCTCGGCCTGGGCGGGCAGCCTGGATGAGAACGGCCTATTCACCGCCGGGTCTCTCACCAGCGGCGGCAGCTCCAACCTGTATATCACGGCAACGTCCACCCTGGACGCAGAGGTGAAGCAGGAGGGCCGCTTCTCTCTCACCGGCTACCAGTTCAGTACCTATCAAAAGGCGCCCACAGTCGCCCTCTCCGAGGACGGCCAGACGCCTAAGACCATCTCCGCCTCCGGCGGCTACGACGGCAGCACCGTCTGGACCTACGAGGGCGCGGAGGGCATCGCCCGGCTGAGCGCAGGCCAGGATCTCAGCAAGAAGTCCGGCAGTATCAAATTCGATGCTCTCCGGCCCGGCACCTTCACGGCTGGCTTTGTCCTGGACTTCAACGAGGCCATGACCGATACGGCCACCCTGACCATCACCGGCGTGGCAGTGGAGGACCCAGACGGCGTCCAGGGCAAGACCTATCTCACGGTCACCGCCGCCGCGTCTGCCCCCACCGTCCAGCTCACCGCCTACGCGGCGGAGGGCCGCACCGTGTCCAGCTGGAGCAGCGGCAGCGAGGCGGTGGCCACCGTGGACGAGAATGGCCTGGTCACCGCCTGCGGGATCGGCACCGCCCTGATCACCGCCACCGACAGCGAGGGGGCCCGAGGCGGCATCAAAGTGGTGGTGCAGAACGGCGAGACGCCCTATTTTGAGAACCTGGCCTTTACGGTCAGCAGCTGGGACGACGGCATCAAGACAGCGGTCGATTTCTCCCCCATGACGCTGGTATATGATGGCCTGGAGATCAGCAAGTACAGCACGACAAAGCTGATCCTGACCAAGGATACGCTGTACGATACCAGCCGATACACCGCCACCGCCGCCTACACGGACGCGGACGGCGAGACGCGCTCTGTGCCCGTGGCCAGCGGCGCTGCCACCAACCTAGAGGGGATCCCCTTCGATGCCTTTGATGTGACCATCACCCTGGCCAGCAAGACCGCGCCGGAAGAAAAAACGGTCTACATCTTCCATGTCACCCGTCCCCGGGACACCACCACTACCCTCCGGGCGGCGGTCCTCCGGCCGGACGGCCGGGCGCTGGCGGCGACTAAGTACAACGGCTATGCCGAGGGGACCATGTTCCAGCTGAACGAGGACGGCAGTATCGTAGAAAAATGGGGCTCTCCGGCAACGGGCGTCAGCACGACTCATCACCTGTATAAGTGCTATGCCCTGGACGGCCTGGAGCGCTTCTCCCTGGCCCTCACCGGCTCGACCGGCTATACGCATCTCCGCTGGTCCGCTGACGGCGGCGAGACCTGGACCGAGCTGCCCCAGGGCGGCGGGAACACCGCTGTCCTCACCTTCCCGGAGCAGTCCGGCGAGAGCGCCCCTGCCGTGACGGTGACGGTGAACATCCTGGACGACCAGACCTATGCCGCCAACGTGAAAGCCGGGGAAGATGGCTTCGCGGAGGGCGAGAGCAAGACCTATACCATCACGGTGGAGCAGGCCAGTGCTTCTGCCGCCGCGGCCCAGATCCTGACAGCCGAGACCGGCGCCGGCGACTGGTACCCCGCCTTTGCGCCCGGTATCTACAGCTACACCCTGGTCCTGCCCTTCGGGAGCGAGATGCCTGTGCTGCGGTACACAGCGGCAGAGGGGGCATCTGTCAAGCTGGGCAGCACCGTCCAGACGCCGGATGCCGGGGGCAGCTATACGCTGGCGCTGAGCAGCTCCAGCCAGACCCTGACGGTCACCTCCGCCGATGGCGGCATCGTCAACAGCTATACCTTCCAGGCCAAGACTCGGACAGAGGGCGGGCCGGATAGGGTGACGGACTTCCTCTGCATCAACAGCCAGTATACCAACGGCGGCTTTGGCTCCAACCCCCAGAACTCCCTGTGCGGCGGCATGGTGTCCCTGGGGAACTTCGGCGGGTACATCACCTACTACTACGCGGACGGCCTGCGGGACGACCCGGCCCACCGGTACGGCGTGGACTTCTATATCCATGGCAACGCCAATAAAGACACCTCCACCTCTACCAAGACCAGCTTTTATGAGCCGGGGCAGGTGTGGGTCTCCGAGGACGGCGAGACCTGGTACGCCCTGGCAGGCTCCGCCCACTATGACGAGGGCGTGGACTGGGACTACACCGTGACCTATACCAGGGCCTCCAATGGCAAGACCGCCTGGACGGACAGCCAGGACCATTCCAATGACGGCAAGTCCTATACCGGCCCTTGGCCCTCCGAGAGCGTCTATGCACTGAACAGCCAGGCGGGCGGGGAGACCATCACCCTATCCGGCATCGCTCTGCCCGCCCGCAGCGGGGACATGGCGGTCAGCGGTCAGGCGGTGGACGCCTATCCCGTCCAGTGGGGCTATGCCGATGTGCGGGTCAACGGCACGGACGATCCCTACCTGGACAACGCCGACCACAACGTCAGCTCCAGCGGCTTCGACCTGGCCTGGGCCGTGGACGGGGACGGCCTGCCGGTGGATGTGTCCAGCAAGGAGTTCCACTATGTGAAGATCCAGGCGGCCTCCAACATCTGGCATCCCGGCTTTGGGGAAAAGTCCCCCGAGATCGCCGGCGTGGCCAGGGCCGTGGCCCAGGGCGCGCCTGTCGGCAGGACGGCGCTGCCCACCGGGGCCACCGTGACAGACGGGGCCAGCAGCCGGACCGTCCGCTTCGTGCCGGGCCAGCAGGTCTACAGCCTGGACGTGGGCGATATGAGGTATGTGTCCGTCTCCGTGGACGGCGGGGCGGAGGACGACAATATCTACATCAACAATTCCCGAGTGGCGTCTGGGGAGGCCCTCTCCGGCATCCGGGTCACGAAGGAGGCCGGCGGGCGTCTGGTGCGTATCCTGGTGCAGAACGGGGACAAGGAGCCGGCCATCTGCCTGCTGCGGCTCACCGGCAGCGCCTCCTCTGGCAACGACCTGGTGGAGGGCATCAAGGTCAATGCCGGCGGCAGCGTCCGCAAGGCCGAGACCGCCGACGGCAAGGTCTACACCGTTGCGGTGGGGTACCGGATCTCCACGGTGGATATCGTGCCTGTGGCGGCCCCCGGCGTGGCGCTCACGATCGATGGCGAGCCTTTGAAGGGCAGCTATCCCCTGGCGGAGGGCGAGAACACCTTTACGATCACCGGCACGAGCGGCGGCGTGACCCATACCGTCACTCTGAAGATCGCCAAGGAGTCCGCGCCAGCCGTCACCGGCAAGATCACAGTGTGGTTCTCCCTCCTGGGTGATGAGTGTCACGGCGAGCTGGAGGAAACAGGCCACACGCTCCGGGACGGCAACCTGCAAACATGGATCGCCAGCACCTCCTATCAGGTGGATACACCGGCCACGGCGCTGGACATTCTGGAAGCGGCGCTGAAGGGGCGATATGACTATAACAACGCCGATGGGAATTATATCTCCTCCATCAACGGTCTGGCGGAACTTGACAACGGCCCCCGGTCCGGCTGGATGTATACGGTCAACGGCAGATATCCTGAAAAGGGCATCGCGGAGCAGACCGTGAACAGCGGGGACAGGATCGTGTTCCACTACACAGACGACTACACCGTGGAGCGCGCCTCCGACAACTGGCCCAGCGGCAGTACCGGCGGCGGCACCTCCACGGAGAAGGCCCCGGAGGTCGCTGTGACCGTCACGGAGAACAAGGACGGCAGCGTCACGGCGGCGGTATCGGAGAAGGCGCTGAAGGATGCCATCGCCGGCGTGAAGAGCAGCGGCAAGGACACCATCACCATCGCCCCGGAGGTAAAAAAGGGCACGGATACGATCACGGTGGAGCTGCCCAAAACGGCGGTATCCGATGTGGTCAAGCAGACCAAGGCGGCGGTGGAGGTCAAAACGGATATCGCGACTGTGACCCTCCCCAACGCGGCCCTGGCGGACCTGAGCAAAAAGGCCGGCAGTCAGGTGGGCGTCGCCATCGAGGCCCGGAAGGACGGCGGGGTCAAGATCGATCTCACCGTTGGCGGCAAGTCCGCAGAGAAGGCAGACGGCGGTATCGCCGTGAGCGTTCCCGCAGCCGAAGCGGGAGCCGGGAGCGTGCTGGTCCTGGTGGACGCCGGTGGCAAGGAGACCATCATCAAGAAGTCTGTCCTGGAGGATAAGGCCGTCACCGGCCTGGTAGAGGGCAGCTGCACTGTGAAGGTGGCAGATCATACCAAGCACTTTACGGACACCAACAGCCACTGGGCCAAGGACGCCATCGCCTTTGCCAGCAGCCACGGGCTGTTTGGCGGCGTGGGCGGCGGCTGCTTTGCCCCGGATGCCGTGATGGACCGGGCTATGGTGGCGACGGTCCTCTACCGGCTGGAGGACGCCCAGGCCGCCGGTACGGCCAGCTTCACCGATGTCCCCGCCGGGACCTGGTACAGCGAGGCCGTGGCCTGGGCCAGTGAGAAGGGCATCGTCAAGGGCACCGGCACTGGGTTCGACCCCAGCGGCAGCGTGACAAGGGAGCAGCTGGCTGCCATGCTCTACCGGTATGCCCAGACGGTCAGGATGGATACCTCTGTCAAGGGCAGCCTGGACAAATTCAGCGATGGCGGCAAGACCTCCGTCTGGGCCAAGGAGGCCATGACCTGGGCGGTGAGCAGCGGTCTCATCGGCGGCAAGGGCAGCGGCACCCTGGACCCCGCCGGCGGCGCTACCCGTGCGGAGGTCGCGGCTATCCTGGAGAGGCTGGTCAAGCGGATGGTCAAATGACCACAGGCAGGACCGGTATACAGTGACTATAAAAAGGGACCCGCCGTCCGGCTGGACGGCGGGCCTCTTTCCATCCTTGCAGAGCAGGGCCATCCGTGGTATACTGGAGCGGAAAACTGGCGACCGGCCATAGGACGGCCCGCCCCCAGGCGGCGGGGTCCGGCCTATGGTACGCTCAAGACGGGAGGGCCCGGCAGGGGACCGGGGCATGGAATGGGATGCGCACGCTGGCGATCTTCGCCCTCGCCTTTGCTGGGGGCACGGCGCTCTATCAATACCTGCTCACCCCGGCGACGCTCCTCTGGGCCGGCGGGGCGTCTCTGGTGCTGGCGGCAGCGGGGCTGCTCCTGAGCGGACGCCGCCGGAGGGCGCTGCTCCTGCTATCCTGCGCCCTTGCCGCGGGGGCCCTTCGCAGCGCCCTCTTCGACCTGGCTCATCCCCTCCCCGCCCAGGCCTGGGACGGCGCGGTCTGCACCGTCCGCGCCGAGGCCACCGACTACGCCTCCCCCGTCTCCGGCCGCCTGCGCCTGCCGGTGCGGCTGCTGGACGGCCCCGGCTGCGCCGCCCTCTATTACGGCGGGGCGGAGCTGGCGGACCTCTCCCCTGGCGATACCTTCACAGTCCTGGCGGATATCCGCTACGCCGGGGCCTCCCACGGCGAGACCATCCACACCTTCACCTCCCGGGGCATCTACCTGCTGCTCTACCCCAAGGGGCCCATGGAGGTGACGCCGGGGGACAGCCCCCTCCGCTACCTGCCCCGGCGGCTGGCCAAGGCGATCGAGGGCCGGCTCAGTGCCCACAACGACCCGGAGACCGCCGCCTTCCTGACGGCGCTGCTCCTGGGAGACCGGACCGGCTTCACCGAGGAGCGCTCCACCCAGCTCAGCGAGGCGGGGCTGACCCATATCACGGCGGTCTCCGGCCTCCACTGCGGCTTTATCGTGACGGCGGCCATCCTGCTGGTGGGGCGCCACCGCCGCCGGCTCCTGGCCGCGGCCGCCATCCCGGCCTTGCTCTTCTATATGCTCCTGGCGGGGTGCAGCGCCTCTGTCGTCCGGGCCACGGTCATCCAGATCCTCTGCCTGTCGGCACCCCTTCTCCGCCGGCCCCCGGACCCTTTGACCTCCCTGGGGGCGGCGATGCTGCTCCTGCTGGCCCTTGACCCCATGGCCGTTACGAACACCGGTTTCCAGCTCAGCTTTGCCTCCATGTTCGGCATCCTGTGCCTCACGCCCCAGCTCTACCGCCTTTTGACCTGCCGGTGGACCGGCCGCCTTTGGCGCGGCCTGGCCGGGACCGTTGCCGCCAGCCTGGGGGCCACCCTGGCCACCGCCCCCTTCTGCGGGGCCTACTTTGGCCGGGTCTCCCTGGTGGGGCCGGCCAGCAATGTGCTGACCTTCCTGGTGGTGGAGGGCCTTTTCCTCTGGGGCCTGGTCTCCCTCCCGCTGCTGGCCCTGCTGCCGGCAGCAGGGCCTCTGGTGGCCGCGCCCCTGGCACTGGGGACCAGGTGGGTCCTGGGGGTGGCGGACGCGCTCGCCCGCCTGCCCTTCCACGCGGTCTACACCGCCAGCCCCTACCTGCCCTACTGGCTGGTCTATACCGGCTGCCTCTTCTTCTACTGCATCTTTGCCTCCGGCGGCCGGCGGAAGTATCTGCTGGCCACGGTCCTGTCCGGCTGCGCCCTGGTCCTCCTGCTCCGGCTCCCGGCCCAGGGCACCCGCGGGGCCCGGCTCCACGCAGCGGCGGTAGACGTGGGCCAGGGGGCCTGCACGGTCCTGGCCTCCCAGGGGCAGACCGCTCTGGTAGACTGCGGCAGCAGCAACAGCTTTTTGAGTGCCGGGACCGCGGCGGCGGACACCCTGGCGATCTATGGCTACGGCCATCTGGACGCCCTGGTCCTGACCCACTACCACGCCGACCACGCCAACGGGCTGGAGGTCCTGCTCTCCCGCACCCGGGTGGACAGGATGTTCCTGCCGCTGCTGGAGGAGGATGGGGAAGACCTGTACCGTCAGGTCCTGGCGCTGGCGGAGAGATACGGGGCGGAGGTGGTGTATATACTAGGACCGGAGCGCATCTCCCTGGGGGCGGCGGAGCTGACCCTGTACCCGCCCCTGGGGACCAGCGGGGCCAACGAGCAGGGCCTCACCATCCTCTGCACCCTGGAGGACTTCGACCTGCTCATCACCGGCGATATGGACTCCGCCACCGAGCGCCGCCTGGCGGAGACCTATCCCCTGCCGGATATCGAGGTGCTGCTGGCGGGCCACCACGGCTCCGCCAACAGCAGCTCCTACGACCTGCTGGAGCGCGTCACCCCGGAGGTAGGGGTGATCTCCACCGGGACCAACAGCTACGGCCACCCCAGCCCGGAGGCCATGGAGCGGATGGCCTCCATGGGTATGGAGCTGTACCGCACCGACTGGCAGGGGACCGTCTCTATTCTTGTGAAATGAGGGAAAACGCTATGGCGGAGAAAAAGAAGAAACCGGAGGACAACTACCAGCGGTTCAAAAAGGAGATCCAGGACCGTACCCTGGGCCGGGCCTATATCCTCCACGGGGAGGAGAGCTACCTCCGGGAGTACTACCGGGCCCGTGCGGTGGAGGCCCTGGTCCCCCCCGCCTTCGCGGCCTTCAACTACCACCGGGAGGAGGGGATCGGGGTCCCCCGGCTGGCGGAGCTGCTGGAGGCCATGCCCATGATGGCGGAGCGGACCGTGGTGGAGGTCCGGGACTGGGACCTCTTCAAGCTGAACGAGCGCCAGCGGACGGAGCTGATCGCCCTGCTGTCGGATCTGCCGGACCACTGCTGCCTGCTGCTGGTCTACGACCTGGTGGCGTACGCACCCAACCGGACCATGCGGAAGCTCTGCAAGGCGTTGGAGGACCACGTGGTGACGGTCCGGTTCGATGTCCAGGACAAGCGGGACCTGACCAACTGGGTGGTCCGGCGGTTCAAGGCGGCGGGCAAGGAGATCGGCCGGCAGGAGGTGGAGCGGCTGCTGCTCACCTGCGGCAGTCTGATGAACGCCCTGATCCCGGAGATCGAGAAGATCGCCGCCTACGCCAAGGGCCCCCGGGTGACCATGGAGGATATCGACGCCGTTGCCGCCCCAGTGCTGGCCGCCCAGGTGTTCGATATGACAGGCGCCGTCTCCCGGGGCGACCTGGACCAGGCGGCGGAGATCCTGAGCGGCCTGCTGGCGGCCCGGGAGGAACCGATCGAGCTGCTGGCGGCGATCGGCAAGGAGCTGCGCCGGCTCTATACCGCCCGGATCGCCATCGACAACGGCTGGGACCGGGGCTGGTTCATGGAGCAGTGGTCCATCCGCTCGGACTATGTGGGGCGGCTTTTGATGCAGAACGCCAGCCGGGTCACCACCGGCTGGTGCCAGGAGGCCCTGCGCCGCTGCCAGGCCCTGGACCTGCGGATGAAGAGCGTGGCCGGTGTGGACAACAGCGGGGAGCTGCGGCAGTTCCTGATGGAGCTGGGGACATGAAGCGGCGGGTCCGAGAGGTGATCGTGGTGGAGGGGCGGTATGATAAGAACGCCCTCCGCCAGGTGGTGGACGCCTCCATCTGGGAGACCGGCGGGTTCCGCATCTTCAAGGACCGGGAGCGCGCCGCCCTGCTGCGGCGGCTGGCGGCGGAGCGGGGGGTCATCCTGCTCACCGACAGCGACGGCGCAGGCTTCCTGATCCGCGGCCACCTGAAGGGCCTTATCCCAAAGGAGCAGCTGAAGCAGGCCTACATCCCCGATGTTTTCGGCAAGGAGCGGCGGAAGGCCGCCCCCGGCAAGGAGGGCAAGCTGGGGGTGGAGGGGATGCCGCCGGCGGTGCTGCTCCAGGCCCTGGAGCGGGCGGGGGCCACCTTTGAGGACGGCCCGCCGCCGGAGCGGTCCGCTCTGACCAAGGCGGACCTGCTGGAGCTGGGCCTGACCGGTCCGGGGAGCGCCGCCCGCCGGCAGCGGCTGCAAAAGAGGCTGGACCTGCCGGCCCGGCTGACGCCCAACGCCCTGCTGGAGGCGCTGGATCTGCTCTACAGCAAGGAAGAACTGACTGCCATCATGGAGGAGATCGAATCGTGAAAGAACACCGTCTATATGGGGGCATCGACTGGGCCCGTCTTGCCGCCGCCTTTTTGATCGTTGCCATCCACACCGCCCCTCTCTCCTCCTGGGGAGAGCTGGGGGACGCGCTCGTCACCTACACCCTGGGCCGGGTGGCAGTGCCCTTTTTCCTGATGACCACCGGCTACTTCGTCCTTGGCCGGGACCGGGAGGGGCGTTTCTATCGAAAGACTTTGCTGCTCTACCTGCTGGCCACCCTGCTCTACCTGCCCCTGAACGTCTATGCCGGCAACCTGCCCCGGACCTTGGGCGGCGCGGTGCAGGCGGTGGTGCTGGACGGCACCTTCTACCATCTGTGGTACCTGCCGGCGGCGGTGCTGGGACTCTTCCTGGCCTCCGGCTGGCAGGGTTGGTGGAGCCGCCGGGCGGCGATCGGCATCTCCCTGGTCCTCTACGGGCTGGGGGTCCTGGGGGACAGCTGGTTCTACCTGGCCTGCCGCTTCCCGCCCCTGGCGGCCCTCTACAGCCAGCTGTTCCGCTTTATGCGCTACACCCGCAACGGCATCTTCCTCGCCCCCATCTTCCTGCTGCTGGGGGCCTGGATGGCCGGCCGGCCTCGCCGGAGCAAGGGGCTCCTCTGGGCGGGACTGCTGGTCTCCCTGGCACTTTTGACCGGCGAGGGCTATCTGACCTACAGCCAGCTCTGGCAGCGCCACAGCAGTATGTACTTCTCCCTCCTGCCGGTGATGGTGTGCCTCTTCGCCCTGCTGCGCCAGTGGGAGGTCCCAGCCCCGGCGGTCCTGCGGCCTATGTCCCAGTGGATCTACATCCTCCATCCCTTGGCGATCGTGGGCGTCCGGGGCGCGGCGAAGCTCCTTCATCTGACGCCCCTGCTGGTGGGCAACAGCCTTGTCCACTATCTGGCCGTCTGCGCCGTCTCCGCGGCGGCGGCCTGGGCCGTCGCGATGCTCACCGTCCGGCGCTCCGCCGGGAAGCCCTCTCCCTCGTGAACGCCGGCCACATATAGCTATAATAAAAGAAAAGACGGACGGGACCGTCAGCGGCGGCGCTGGGAGCGCTCTTCTGGCCGCTGATGGTCTCCGTCCGTCTTTTTGATCGTTGAGCGGTAACGCTCAGAATGATCATCGAGCAGTAACGCTCAGAACGATCATTGAATGGGGATGCTCAGAAATGGCTGATGCTGTTGTTGGTGAGGGCCTCCAGGATGTCGTAGCGCTCCATCTGGAACTGCTTGGTCATGGTCAGCGCCTCCTCCATGTCCAGGTCCTCGATATGTCCGTTGACCGAGGCGATGATCCGGTTGCCCTTCTGCTGCACCAGGGCCTTCACCGCCGCGTAGCCCATGCGGCTGGCGGTCTCCCGGTCCCGGGCAGAGGGGGTCCCGCCCCGCTGGATGTGGCCCAGTACCGTGACCCGGGGATCGATGCCCAGGGCCTCCTTGATCTGGGCGGCGAAGTCGTAGACATTGCCCGCGCCCTCCGCCACGACGACCATATAGTGGGTGGTGCCGGCCAGACGGGCCCGGCGGATGTTCTCCACCACATCGTTCTCAAAGTCCACCGGCCGTTCAGGGATCAGCACGGCGGTAGCGCCTACGGCGATGCCCACATACAGAGCCAGATAGCCGGCATGGCGGCCCATGACCTCCACCACGGAACAGCGCTCATGGGACTGCATGGTGTCCCGCAGCTTGTCGATGCACTCGATGGCGGTGTTGCAGGCGGAGTCGAAGCCGATGGTGTAGTGGGAGCAGCCGATGTCGTTGTCGATGGTGGCCGGGATGCCCACCACGCTCAGCCGGGCCCCGTGCTCCGCCACCTGCCGGCTGAGGTCCAGAGCGCCCCGGAAGGTGCCGTCCCCGCCGATGGCCACGATGCTGTCCAGCCCCAGCAGCTTGCAGGTGGCGATGGCCTTCTCCCGGCCCTCGTGGTCCATGAACTCCTTGCAGCGGGCGGTGTAGAGCATGGTGCCGCCCCGGTTGATGATACGGCTGACGCTGGTGCCGTCCAAACGGACAAAGTCTCCGGTGATCAGCCCGCTCCAGCCCCGGCGGATGCCGATGCACTCGATGCCCTGGCCCACGGCTGTGCGTACCACGGCCCGGACCGCCGCGTTCATCCCCGGCGCGTCGCCGCCGCTGGTCAGTACGCCGATCCGTTTGATCTGATCGTTCATAGTGGAAAGACCTCCTTTTTGATAGGATCCCCTCCGGCGGGAGTCCCCGTTTGCGAGACTATTATGTCACGGCGCGGGGCCTCTGTCAAGAAAACATCAAAAAAACACCCCTTGCAAAACCGGGAGGATCCGCCTATACTGGTCCTGAAAAGCGGACAGGAGGCAGAGCGGGATGGACCAAAGAGAGATGTTCCAGGAGCTGACCGCCCGGCGGCGGAGCGACGCCCGAGCCCTGGATTCCTATACCTTCCAGGGCGTGAAGGCCAGCGTGGTCGAGAAGTACACGGACCAGGCCCATTTTATCTATGAGCTGCTCCAGAATGCCGATGATGTCGAGGCGACCACGGCCCGGCTCATCCTCTATGAGGACCGGCTGGTCTTTGCCCACGATGGGATCCGTCGCTTCTCCGTCACCGACCCGGACACGGAGAAGGAGGACCAGGTCCAGCAGACCCTGGGGGACATCAACGCCATCTGCGCCATCGGCGGGTCCAGCAAGGCCGGCGGTGAGGCGACGATCGGGAAGTTCGGCATGGGGTTCAAGGCGGTGTTCCGCTACACAGCCACCCCCCGGATCTACGACCCCCAGGTATGTTTCCAGATCGAGCAGTTCATCGTGCCGGTCCTGCTGCCGGAGGACGAACCGGAACGGCGGGAGGGGGAGACCCTGTTCGTCCTGCCCTTCGACCAGCCGGGGCTGCCGCCGGAGGCGGCCTGGCGCGATATCCGGGAGAAGCTGTACGCCCTGGACCATCCCCTGCTGTTCCTGTCCCATCTGCGCAGGATCGACTTCACCATAGGGGACCAGTCGGGGCGGTATGAGCGCTCCGCCCTCTGCGTCCGCCGCTGGGGGGACCTGACGGCAGAGAAGCTCCGGCTCGTCCAGAGCAGCCGGGATGGAACGCTGTCAGAGGAGCAACTCTGGCTCTTCTCCAGGGCGCCCAAGAGGGAGAAGGGGCCCTGTGTGGGCTTTTTCTTGGATGAGGATGGCCGGCTGGCGCCGAAGGACCACACCGCCTTCTGCTTCTTCTCCACTATCGAGCAGACGGGCCTCCATTTCCTGGTCCATGCACCCTTCCTTCTCAATGAGAGCCGGGAGGGGATCCTGGCGGGGGCACGACACAATGAGCAGATGGTGGAGGCGCTGGCCCGGCTGTCGGCGGAGGCCCTGCTCCGTTTGAAGGAGATCGGCCAGGAGGATGGCCGGCCCCTGATCGATGACGGGATCTTCCAGATCGTCCCCTGGGACGAGAGCCCCCTCCAGCGGGCGGGCCGTCTCTCCTTCAAACCCATATACGACGCCATCCGAGAGACCTTTCAGACCGCCGCCCTCCTGCCCGGGATCGGGGACTGCGCCGCCGGAGGGCACGCCTACTGGGCGGCGGTCCCGGAGCTGGCGCGGCTCTTCTCGGATGAGCAGCTGGCGGCGCTGAGCGGCGATCCGCTGGCCCGGTGGATCTTCCCCTCCAGGGGATATGCGGAGACCCGCCGGAGCGTGCCGGCGCTGTACCGGTATCTCGCCACCCTGCCGGTGGGCCTGGTAGAGGAGGAGGACCTGCTGAAGGACCGCCAACGCAGAGAGTCAATCGGACGCATCAGCGCCGCCTTTATAGAGGGGCAAACGGTGGACTGGCTCTGCCGGCTCTACCGGTGGATCGGCGAGCGGGAGTCCAGGGTGGAGCTGGCCCGGACTCTGCCCATCTTCCTGGACCGGACCGGGAAGGCGGCGGCGGCCTATGACTCCAACAGGGACGCGTCGCTGTTCCTGCCCGCCGGGGAGGACAGCGGCTACCCCACCATCCACCCGAATCTGCTGGCCCGAGAAGAGGCAGAAAAGCTGGCCGGCCAGCTCCATATCACCGCCCCCGCCCTCCAGGACGAGATCAATACCAAGATCCTCCCCCAATATGCTGCCGGGGCGGAGGGGACGCCGGATATACAGCTCCATTTCAAAAAATTCTTCCGGTACTTCCAGAGCTGCCCCCAGGCGGAGATCAAGGGCTTCCTCCAGAAGCTCCGGCCCTGCGCCTTCCTCCTCTGCCGGCAGGCGGACGGGACCCAGCTGGCCCCCATGACAGCCGGCGAGGTCTATCTCCCCACGGACAAGCTGAAGACCTGGTCCCAGCACCAGCCGAAGACCCCCTTCTTGGACCTGCCGGCCTATATCCAGCTGGCCGGCGGGGAAGAGGAGGCGGTCCGGGAGTTCTTCCAGGCCCTGGGGGTCAAGGACGTGCCCCGGATCCTGGAGCGGACGCTGACCGTCCAGGAGGCCTATGCCCTGCAAAAGAACTGGAAGCACTCCACCGCGGACTATGGCTGGACCGAGTGGTACCTAGACGGCTGCGAGCCCTGGCTGGCGGCAGCGGAGAGGGATGGCGAGGCGTCCCGATACCTCTGGGGCTGGCTGCTGGGGCTGGTCCAGGCCGGCTATCTCCGGGATGCCTGGGACGGCCCCAGCATTTGGAAGGGCTGCCGGAGCTACTTCTATTACACCTATCAGACGGAGCTTTTCGTTTCCCACCAGGCCAGGGCCCTCCGGGAGCGGCGCTGGCTGGTGAACGAGAAAGGGGACTTCGTCTCACCTAAGGAGGTGTCCGTTCGGACCCTGGGGCCGGGATACGATGTCAGCGAGGCGGGGGAGCTGGTCCGCCTGCTGGGCATCCGGGACGACACGGTCCAGGACATCCCCGCCCTGGGGGCCTCCCTGGGGTTGAGCCTGGCGGAGCAGGAGCAGGCCCTCCGGCGCTTCGCGGAGGAGAAGCGCCGGGCCGCCCAGCCGGTGCCGGAGAAGGCCCGGGCCGTCCGAAAGGTCATGCAGGAGATGGAGCGCCGGGCGACAGCGGAGCCCGCCGGACCATCTGACGAGCTGGCGGCAGAGCCGCCGGCGGACGAGGGGGGCTATACCGCCTCCACCGTCCAGATCAGCCAGCAGATCCGGCGCATAACGGCCAAGGCCGAGCGGGAGATCCAGGAGATCGCCCGCCTGGAGGAGCTGCGGGCCCAGGCGGCGACGCTGCCTGCGTACACCTACGGCTGGCTCACCGCCCTTCTGGAGCTGGAGGCCCTGAGCAGCAGCCCCGCCTCCAGCCGGGAGATCGATATCTCCTTCGGCCAGGTGGAGCGGGGGGCGGAGCGGACGCTGCTCCTGCGCCAGCCCAGCCGCCCGATCCCCCAGTCCATGGAGGAGCTGGCCGATATCCCCCTGGAGCTCCACTTTGCCGGCCAGCCGCCCCTGTCCCTGGCGATCGAGGTGGTGAGCGTCCAGTCCTACACCCTCCGGGCCAAGCTGCGGCCCAATGTCCAGCTGGACCATGTGGACTTAGGGCAGGTCTGCGAGGCCCGAATCGTGGCCCGGCATCCGGTCTTTCTCACCGAGGCGCTGCGGCAGGCCTTCCTCCAGCTGGGGAAGGAGCGGGGCTGGGATGAGCGCTTCGACCTGCGGGCGGGACTGTGCGAGAACATCGAGTTCATCTTTGGCCCGCCGGGCACAGGCAAGACCACCCATTTGGCCGAGAAGGTCATCCTGCCCCTGATGCGGGCAGGGGAGGACCTCCGGGTGGTGGTGCTGGCCCCCACCAACAAGGCCGCCGATGTGCTGGCCCACCGGCTGCTGGAGATCGGCGGCTCGGCGGTGCCAAGCTGGCTGGTCCGCTTCGGCGGCACCGCCGACAGCCAGGTGGAGGCGGTGCTGCGGGACAAGACCTTCGATATCCGCCGGCTGCCCCGGAACGTGACGGTGACCACCATCGCCCGGTTCCCCTATGACTTCTTTCTGCCGGAGACCGGGGAGCATCTCTACCTCCGCCGGCTCCGGTGGGACTATATCGTCATAGATGAAGCGTCTATGATCCCCCTGGCCAACATCCTCTACCCCCTCTATCAAAAGGCGCCCCAAAAGTTCTTCATCGCCGGGGACCCCTTCCAGATCGCGCCCATCACCATGGTGGACCTGTGGAAGGAGGAGAGCATCTATACCCTGGTGGGCCTCCGCTCCTTCACGGACCTGTCCACCACGCCCCATGCCTACCGGGTCGTCCCGCTGACCACCCAGTACCGCAGCGTGCCCGCCGTGGGGGAGGTGTTCAGCCGCCTCGCCTACGGCGGGATCCTCGAACACCACCGGCAGGCCGGCAGCGGGAAGCCCCTGCCCCCCTTGGCCCTGCCGGTGGGGGAGGTGAACCTGATCCGGTTCCCGGTCCGGCGGTATGAGAGCATCTACCGACCCAAGCAGCTGCAGCGGCGGAGCGCCTACCACATCTATTCCGCCCTCTTTGCCTTTGAGCTGGCCTCCTATCTCGCCCGGGAGTTGGAGGGCTTCCGAATCGGCGTGATCGCCCCCTACAAGGCCCAGGCGGACCTGCTGGACCGGCTGCTGTCCTCGGCGCCCCTGCCGGCGGGGACCTCGGTCCAGGCGGGCACCATCCACAGCTTCCAGGGGGACGAGTGCGACATCATCCTGGCCCTGTTCAACCCGCCGCCCTATGTCTCCCCCAACAGCGCGGAACGGCTGTTCCTCAACAAGCTGAGCATCCTCAATGTGGCGGTGAGCCGGGCCAGGGACCGCCTGTTCGTCCTGCTGCCGGACGGGGACATGGAGGACCGGGAGCAGCTGACGCTGCTGGAGGAGCTGGAGCGAATCTGCATGGACCAGCCGGGCTGCGTCCAGTGGCGCTCCCAGGACGTGGAGGAGCGGCTGCTGGGCCGCCCCGATTTCCTGGAAGAGAACACCTTCGCCACCAGCCACCAGATCGTCAATGTGTACGGCAAGCCGGAGACCCGCTACGAGATCCGCTGCGAGGAGACCGCGGTAGACGTGCAGCTCCACCTGCCAACGCCATAAAAAGGCGCGTCCGGCCCCCCAGTGGATAGGGGGACCGGACGCGGGTCCATCAGGCCAGGTATTCCTCGGGATCGACGGCCTCGCCGTCCTTGGTCACGGAGAAGTGGAGATGGGCCCCCAGGCCGGACTCCGTCAGGGTGGTGTTGCCCACGGTGCCGATGGCCTGACCGGCGGACACCCAGTCCCCCTCTGCCACCAGGACCTCCTCCTGGAGGCTGGCGTATATGGTCTCATAGCCGCCGCCATGGCCGATCGTGACCATCACGCCCAGCCGGGGATCCTCCTCCACAGCCAGCACCGTGCCGGCGCAGGCTGCCGCCACACCGGCGCCCGCCTCGGCGGTGATATCGATGCCGCCGTGGGTCCGCCAGTCGGCCATGGTCTGGTTGTACACCAGCTCATCGCCAGAGAAGGCGGCCACTACCTCCCCCGCCAGGGGGCGCACGATGACGGAAGGGGGCTCCGCCATCACCGGCTCTGTCACCGGCGGCGGGGTGGGCAGTGTGTCATCCTCCGGGATGACGATCTCCACCGGCTTGGTGACCTCCACAGGGGGCGTCTCCTGCCCGCCGTTGTCCACGTCCACCACCGGGGGGATCGTGGGGGCGGTGGGGGTCACGACTGTCTGATCGGGCTGTTGGACCGGATCTGGTTTCTTGCTGTTGCCGCCGAATAGAACATGATATCCCACCACACCGGTGGCCAGCACACATAGCAGCAGGGCTATGTAAAACCCTGCGCCGCCAAAAAATCTGGAGAGCGACTCCCGCTTTCCTCGTTCCATGGTCCCTCCTTGCCGCTTTCCGGCACGCGGCCTGCCGAATTGGGAACGGCTTCGTTCCCTTCATTGGCAGTATCACCAGGGCGGGCCGATCTTATGCAGGCGGCGGAGAAAATTTTCAGAGAGCTTTCGAGAGGGGAGACGGTAGGATGATGAGGATCGGATGCGTCGTGATGGCGGCGGGGAACAGCCGCCGGTTCGGCGGCAACAAGCTGCTGGCGGACTGGCAGGGCCGGCCCCTGGCGGCCTGGGCCCTGGACGCCGTCCCGGCCGGGACGGCGGCGGTAGTGGTGAGCCAGTACCCGGCGGTCTTAGAGATGGCCCGGCAGCGGGGCTTTGCCGCCGTGGAGAACGACCGGCCGGAGGAGGGGGTCAGCCGGACCATCCGCTTAGGGCTGGAGGCCCTGTCGGAGAGCGATGGGGCCCTCTTCCTGGTGGCGGACCAGCCCCGCCTCCGGCGGGAGACGGTGGAGGCGGCGATCCGGCTCTGGCAGGACCACCCGGACCAGATCGTCCAGGTGACCGCCGGCGGGCGGCGGGGCAACCCCTGCCTCTTCCCCGCCCGGTTCTTCCCGGAGCTGCTGGCCCTGACGGGAGACGTGGGGGGCAGCCGGGTCATCCGCCGCCACCCGGAGAGCGTCCTGGGCCTGGAGACGGCGGCGGAGGAGCTGGAGGACATGGACCTGCCCTGGGCGTGACGCGCCCCGGTATGCCGGTAAAGACAGGCTGAGGCCCCGCCGGGCAGCGGCGGGGCCTCTTGCTCTGTCTCTTATTTCTTCTGATAGCTGTCGATGCCGGCCTGGACGTTGGTGAGGAAGGCCTCCCAGGCGGCGGGGTCGTCCACAAAATATTTGGGACAGGCCTTGCCGTTGACATCGTAGTGCCGGATCACATCATCGGTCTTGAGCTTGAAGGTGTGGCAGAGCCAGGCGGTCAGATTTTCCACCGCCTCCTCCGTCTCGGGGTTGAACTTCCCGGTCTCGTCCGGGTGGCAGACCTCGATGGCGATGGTGTCGCTGTTGCGGCGGTTGGAGCAGTAGGCGATCTCCGACAGGGGGACGCACTGGATGATCTCCCCCTCCAGGCCCACCAGGAAATGGGCGCTGGCGTAGGTCTCATGGGTCAGGGAGAGATTTTTGAAGTAGTTCCGGTTGGCCTCGGCGGAGGTGTTAGGGTTGCCCACATAGTGGATGACCACGCCGTTGATCTCCTCCAGGGCGTCGCCGGGGCGGGAATACTCATTCACCGGTAGCAGGTCCACCTTCACATAGTCCGGCACCTTCACCCCCGCGCCGGGGGCATCCTTGGTGATGAAATGGCGCACGATCGACCGGACGCCGGAGAACAGCCCGATCACCAGCACCAGGGCGCAGACCGCCATGATGGCGACCTTCTTCTTGTTCAAGCGCCGCTTGCGCCGCCGCCGGCGGGCCGGCTGGGTCCTGTTCCTATCGTTATCCATGGGAGCCCTTCTTTCATAAAGATCTGGGGGACACGGCCGATCGCCGTGTCCCCCATTGTAAACCTCTTTCGGGAGGCTGTCAATCGGTGCCGAGATCAGTCGACGATCTCGCTGCCCCCTCCCAGGGCCGGCTCCTCCGGCTTCAGGACGGCAGGCGGGACCCCCAGGTCCAGCAGGGCCTGCCGGGTGGCAGTCATCTCCGGGGCATAGGCGATGAAGATGCGGGCATAGTCCCTGCTCCACGGCTCCTCTGTGTCCGGCACGGCCGCGGAGGGGCGCAGCTCCAGCTCGAAGGAGACGTTCCCTCCGTTGGAGACCGTACTGCCGGAGCCCTCTATGCCGCGGCCGCCCATCAGGTCCTTCTGGCCCCAGCGGCCGGCCTGGGCGTCCTCCGCCAGGGCGGCGTAGAGCACGGCGGCCTCGTCAGAGGACAGATCGCAGATGTCGTTGTACCGTTCCCAGTCCGAATCGCTCCAGTTCTCCATGTCCATCTCATCCTGCGGGACGTTGATATACCCCCAGGTGGGTGCATACCCCTGGCCATAGTATACCTGGCGGAGCCGGGAGGCGGGGGAGTTCACAAGGACGTCCAGGGCGGCGGCGTAGCTGTTGGCGTCCGCCAGCAGGCTGCGGCTGATGGGGAGCGTATAGATCCGGGTCAGCTGGCTGCCGTCCTTCAGTTCGTATGCCAGCCGGCAGTAGAGGAGCGAGGTCTCCTCCCCCAGGGGACCACGGTCATAGTAACGGTCATAGTAGTAGTGGTCACAGGTCTGGCGGATGAAGTCCTTATCGTCCAGAATCTTCCGGTGGAGAGCCAGGATCTGGTCCACCGCCTCCGGGTCCGCGTCAGGGGTGAAGGTGAGGGTGCCCAGATAGGAGACGTCCGCGTTGATATCGACTCGGACGATGTCCGCCCGGTCCGGGATGCGGTCCTCGATGCCAAAGACGTCGAACCGCACCGCCAGGCAGATGACCAGGGCCACGACGGCCATGATCCCCGCCCCCGCAACGGTGGTCCGCCAGACCCGGAGGGACTTCTGCACCAGCATATCCGCGATCCAGAACCCCACGGCCCCGGCTACGGTCATGCAGACGCCCATGCGGACAAGGCTGGCGCCGCTGACGCTGACGGCGGTGAACAGGAGATAGAGGACCTGTCCGAAGGAGAAGGCTGCCAGCAGGGCCACCACGAACTTGAAGAGGGGCCGCAGGAACCGGAAGGACACTACGTCCCCGGCGCTCTCGCTGGACCGGCAGCGGTAGAGGGCCCAGGACACCGCCAGCAAAAGCGCCCCCGCCAGGCAGTAGAGGAACAGGATATGGTAGCCCTGGATGGTGCATTGGCGGACATCGTCCGAGATAAAGACCGTCTTTGCGGCAACATTATTATAGATGTAGACCGTGGGGGACAGCCACTCCACCGCGCCGGAGTAGGCGGCGTTGACGCCGAAGAAGAAGGAGCTGGTGAAGTTGGCCAGAAGGAGGTCCAGCAGGACGGCCAGGAAGTTGCCCACGGCATAGAACACCGGCAGGGCCAGCAGACTTCCGGTGACCATGGCGCAGAGGGTGGCGAAGCCGAAGTACAGCACCGCCAGACAGATCAGCCCCAGGCCGCTCTGGAAAAAGGCCAGGGGCGCGGCGATGCCAAAGAACAGGCCCACCAGGAACAGCAGCGCGCCGGCGATGACCACAGGCAGCAGCAGGAAGCTGAGCCCCGCGGCGCAGCCGGTGACGAAGAGGCAGGTCCGGGTCATGGGCAGGGTGTGCATCAGAGAGACGCTGCGGGGGGAGTAGAGGTAGCCCCAGACCGCCATAGCGGCCAGGATGCTGTAGACCAGCATGAAGGCGGGCCCGCCCGTGGCGAGGATGGAGGTGTAGATACTGCCCATGTACCAGTGCTGGATATCGGTGAGGTGCATCAGCTCCAGCAGAGTGATCAGAGGCGCCAGGGAGGCCAGGGCAGTGATGCCCAGCCACATGGGCCAGAACCGGGACAGGAGCTTTTTGTAGAGGGTGGTGTTAAAAAAGGATGTCTTTGACGGCATACTGCTCACCTCCTAACTCATAGATAAAGATCTCCTCCAGAGACAGGGGCAGGATATCGATCATCACCGGCTGGCAGGCGGCCAGCTTCTGTCCCACGGTCTCGCCGTTGCCCCGGATGATGTAGGTGTACACCCGGCCGATACAGGAGGTGTGGAGGATCTCCAGGTCCCGGGGCAGCTCCGGCACGGTGCCGGGCTGGAACACGGTCTGGACCTTGACGATGTTGTCCTGTAGGTCGGAGAGGCTGCGCTCCAGGAGGACCCTGCCCTTGTGGAGGATGCCCACATGGTCGCACACGTCCTCCAGCTCCCGCAGGTTGTGGGAGGAGACCAAGACGGTGGTGCCGTGTTCGCTCACATCCCCCATCATCAGCGACCAGACCTGCCGGCGCATCACCGGGTCCAGGCCGTCCACCGGCTCGTCCAGGATCAGGTAGTCCGGCCGGCAGCACATGGCCAGCCAGAAGGCCGCCTGCTTCTGCATCCCCTTGCTCATCCGGCGGATCACGGCCTTCTCCGGGAGCTGGAACACGTCCTTGAACTTCTCATACCGCTTCTCATCGAAGGTGGGGTACATCCCCCGGTAGAAGCGCATCATGTCCCGGATGGTGGCGGAGGGGAAGTAGTACCAGTCGTCGGGGATGGCGGCGATCCGGGCCTTGGCGGCGGGGTTCTCATAGATCGGCTCCCCGCCGGCCAGGCAGACGCCGCTGTCGGGCCGGTAGATGCCGGTCAGATGGCGGATCAGGGTGGACTTGCCCGCGCCGTTGGGCCCTACCAGGCCGTAGATGGCCCCGTCAGGGACCGTGATAGAGGCGCTGTCCAGAGCCTTGAAGCCGTCAAAGGTCTTGGTCAGTTCTCTTACTTCAATCATGGTAGACCTCCTCCACCCTGGCGGTGACCGCCTCCAGCGGGACCTCCAGGAAATGCAGCTCGGTGAGCAGCTCCGTCAGCCGCTCCAGCAGGGTCTCCAGACGGGCGGGGGCCGCCGCCTGCCGTTGGGCGGCGAAGATCCCCTTTCCGGGGACGGAGTAGGTATAGCCCTCCGTCTCCAGCTCGGCGTAGGCCCGTTGGATGGTATTGGGGTTGATGGCCAGCTCCATGGCCAGGGCCCGAACGGAGGGCAGCTTCTCGTCCGGGGCCAGGGCCCCGGTGACGATCATCCGCCGCAGGCCGTCCCGGATCTGCTCATAGATAGGGCGGGCGTCCCGATGATCCAGGGAAAACATCCGATCACCTCCAAATGGACTGTACTATTTAGATCAGTACGGTCACTATAGCATCGCCGGGGGGAGAAGTCAATCGGATTAAGGAAATCTTAATGATTTAAGCGGCCGTGCTTAAAATATAGCAATATTTCTCGATCATACGAAAAGATCCAGAACTTTTCCTCCTGGATCTTTCGCTGCTGGAGAGCCGGTGCCTATAGAGGACTGTGTCCTGTATGGACAACAAAACATTTTCAGCAGAAAACAAGTAAATAGATATCAAAAACCGCCGCATTCTGAATGAATACGGCGGTTTCCGTTGGCGGAGAAGGAGGGATTTGAACCCTCGCGCGCTGTTTAGACGCCTACTCCCTTAGCAGGGGAGCCCCTTCGGCCACTTGGGTACTTCTCCGAATAAAAGCGACTGACATTTTATGCAAGGCCCGCCGGGGAAATGGCGGAGAGAGTGGGATTCGAACCCACGGATGCTTGCGCATCGCCGGTTTTCAAGACCGGTTCCTTAAACCGCTCGGACATCTCTCCTGATCGGCTTCAGGCACGTCCTTGACTATATCATAAAAACTCCCTTCTGTCAACCACCATTTCAAATATTTATCCCCAGCGGGCCCTGGCTGGCCGGGGCCTCACTCCGCGTAGTGGATCGTGGCGCTCTTCATGCTGTCATCCAGCCCGTACTCGAACCAGATATCTCCATAGAACTCGCTCTTCGTCCCGCCGTAATAGACATCCCGCAGGCTGTCACAGCCGGCAAAGGCCTCCTGCCCGATGAAGGTCACGCTCTTAGGGATATAGACCTCCTGCAAGCTGGTGCAGTCCGCAAAGGCCCAGCCGCCGATCTCCTCCACCCCCTCGGGGATGGCGACGCTGGTCAGGCCCGTGCAGCCGGAAAAACCATCGACCCGATACAGATGGGCCGGGATCGCGATGTTGTCCAGGCTGGTACAGCCCAGAAAGGCATTCGTCTGGATATCCTGGACATGGTCCAGCAGCGGCAGGGCCTTCAGCGCCGTGCAGTTGGCGAAGGCCCCGGCCTCGATCAGGGTCACGCTCTCCGGGAGGATGATATCGGTCAGGGTGGCGCAGTCCCGAAAGGCCGCTCCGCCGATCGATGTAACGCCTTCCTTGATGACCACGGTACGGACCGGCGGCAGGCCCTCCCGGAACCAGTCCGCCCGGCTGTCGCCCGCCAGAGCGTAGCCCATCATCCGGCCCTCCCCGCTGATGGTCAAGACGCCGTCCGTGTCCAGGGTCCAGGTCAGGTCCAAGGGGCAGCTCCCGGAGGCCACGGCCTCCGCCCCCAGCCCCATCATGATCGGCGGCAGCGTTTCCTCCGGCAGCACCGCCAGCAGGTCCTCGTCCAGCTCCGGCAGCACGAAGGACGGCACCTCCGCCAGGGTGAACCCCGCCTTGTCGATCTGGCATACGCCCTCCTCCAGACGGAGCAGGGCCATCTCCCCGCCGGTGACGGTGTCCCTGGCCTCTTCACCGGTATCCGGGTCCTGGACGGTGCAGGTCACGGTCCCCTCGATGATGTAGACGGCCATACACGCCGGGCTGTCCACCCGCACCCAGCCGCAGGTCCCCCGGATCCCCACCGCCATGTTGGAGCTGCGGATGGTCATGGTCTCCTCCGGCTCCAGGGGCTCTGTCACATGGAAAAAGAGACTGCCCGCCTCCACAGAGATATCCAGCAGCTGCCCCGCCTCCCAGACAGCGATCTGGCTGCTCTCGTCCATCTTCGCCAGCTTCGCGCTGTCCAGGTCCATCCAGGCGTAGCTGGCGGCCTCGGTGGCTGCGCCGTAGCCGCCGTAGAGCAGCAGGTCCTCCCGGACCGTCAGGGCCTTCCCTTTATCATCCGTGACCTGGACGCCCCCCTCGCTCCGGGCCAAGCGGATAGACGCCGCCTGGCCTCCGCCGCAGGCCGCCAGCACCAGCAGCAGGATGGCTGCCGTCAAAAAGATCCGTCTCACCGCCTGGGTATTTGAATGAGCAAACAGATCATGAATAGAACGCAAACAAACGATCATATCCAAGAAAAATTCATCTCCAGTTCAGCACAATGCTTTCCACATGTAGTAGACAGTATCACATCTGGGGCAGACGTTATGACCTTCCGCGGTAAAACCGTCTGCCGTCCCCTGCAAAAGGCCCTGCTCGTTGGCCCAATCTACCGCGTCCTCATACCAAATGCGGGAGCCGGAATCATTGGGTCTGCCCATGGCACGCCACAGGAACGTGATCATTTGAGCGCGGGAAAGTGTCATATCGGGGGAAAAAAGCGTCTGCGATGTCCCCGTGGCGATCCCCTTTTCAGCAGCCCAGATCACGGCGTCACTGTAGTATTTGCCCGTGTCCACGTCTGAAAAACGAAGGGACTCCGATGCCGGCGCCGGGGAGCCCATGGCCCGCCATAAAAAGGTGACCGCTTGCGCCCTTGTCAGCGCAAGGTCAGGCGAAAACAGGTTTTTGGAAGTGCCGCTCGTGATATCCCGCTCCAAAGCCCACCGGACAGCTTCCGCGTAATATGCGGAAGAAGGAACGTCAAGGAAAGTGGGACCGGTCGAATCGACTGCCGTCTGGAACAACGTTTCGCGGGTGGTCCGGGAGACCGCCTTTACCGTGCCGGTGAGCTGGTCGTACCGAAGCCCTATGCTGTCATAGTTTGCCGGATACCGTCCGTCTGGCGATGCGCTTGCCGTGAAGGGGATCTCCCCAAGGGCTGTCTTTTCCATCTTGTCCACGGAATAGGAAAAGAGGGTCCAGGAGCTTCCATCCCTGTCCACATAATACAGGGAACCGTCATGCCAGCAGATACCTGTCCCGCCTGCGGGATCGATATCCGCGATCTTAGTGCCCTGCTCGTGAAGGCCGCCCTGATAGAGCCCGCCGTCACGGAGATAAAGGAAACTCCCGTGATAATGATGCAGAGGGAATGAGTTATCGTTGAACGCCCAACCGGAGGCATACGTTTTGCCGGTACAGGCGGGCTGCTCCGACCATGGGACGGTGCCCGCCGTCGTCCAGCCCTGCGCGCCCTTGGTCTGTGCCGTCGTGGCGAGGAACAGCGCGTGGCCATGCAGCCCGGGCGTCGTAGGGAAGCGGTTTATGGCCGCGTTTACGTCTACATGGTACCATGTCCCGTCAATAGAGACCAGATTCCAGACATGGGAGCCCTCTAAGTTATAAATGATCAGACATTCGAGCCTCGGATCACCAAGGCGGTCCACGAGCAGCTTATAGGCTGTGGCAAGGCCCTTGCAGACCGTATCGCCCCGGACAAGGGCGGAATAGGCCCCCCTTGCCGGAGAGTTGTTGTAGGGTGCCCGGGGAAGATCGAACTTCTGCGCAACTCCCAGCTCCCAGTTATAACAGTTCCTCGCGGCGAGCCAGTCGTATAAAATGAGCAGCCGCTCTACCGGCTCGTCGGCTTCCAGCGCCATGGAGACCGCCTCCTTGATCGCTGCTTCCGCTTCAGCCTGATAGATGGAACGGTCCTTGCCATCGCCATAAAAGCTGTCCGTATCATAGAGGAGCGGGATAAGTTTCTGGTAGCTGTCCCCTTTTCCTCTCTTATAGACCCCTTCGCGGAGGAACAGGAATTCAGGGTGGTCATAAAGGACCCTGCGGAATACACTATAGACGAAACCGGTCTCTTGGCTGTTGGTACGGCTGTAACCAAAGTGGGAGATATCGATGGGGACGGCGCCTGGCTTCATAGTCCCGGCCGCATCGTCGTATACGCCGCCGGCGCCATTTTGCAGACCGGCCAGGATGGTCTGGTACAGATCCTCTTCGGCTTCTTTCGTGAATCCAGACGCAGAAGCGGAGACCGGCAAGATCGCCAAGAGCAGGAAAGAGAGCAGCAGGGTGCGCATCCTTTTCATCATAGGACCTCCTTTTTTGGGTAAGGCTAGAAACGATCTGCTTCTTTTGGACTGCTTTGACTATAAACAAAACTCCGGTCTCACCGCGTCTCCCTCCCTGTAGACAGAGACCGGCGCTGTCCTAGATAGGGGCAGCGCCGGTCCTTGCTCTTTACACAGATCCCCGGCGGGCGGCGAAAGCCTCCATCGCCTGGGCGTCCTTGGCCCGCTTGGCCTCGATGGCCTCCTTGAGGACCATGTCCTTCACCTTCATCAGCCGGGTGATGTTGCCGCGCTCGTTCTCATCCAGCTTCATGGTGATATACTTGATGTTCTCCTGGAATTGGGGGATCATCACATACTCCAGGGCGTTGACCCGGCGGCGGGTCTTTTCGATATCCTCCGCCAGCAGCTGCATGGTCTTCTCCACCTGGGCCAGCTCCAGCATATCCTGGAACACCCGGCTCAGGGCCTCCAGGGCGGTATCCAGCTCGCCGGAGGTCTGGGCGAAGCCGTAGGGGTAGATCTCCGTGGGGTCCTCGTTCCTGGTATGGAAGGCGTAGACCGGCACGTCCACCGACATGATGTTCTTGAACTTCATGTCCAGCTCCACGCTCTGCTTGGGATACAGCAGGGCCTGCTCCAGCATCTCCGGGCTCATGAGGGCGGAGGCCACGGTAAAGGCCGCGTTGGCCTCCTCCAGGCCTCGCTCTACCTTGGCCCGCAGCTCCCGGTTGCGCCGCACCACCTCCAGGAACTGCTTCATCAGCTCGTCCCGCTTGTCCTTCAGCAGCTTGTGGCCTCGGGTGGCGGTGCGCAGTCGGCCCTTCAGCCGGGTCAGCTCCATTCTGGTGGGGTTTATGGTCGCAGAGGGCATTCTGTCACCTCTTTCCTACTCGCGTTGCGCTGGCTCGCATCAGTCCTGCTTGGGCCAGTACTTGTCGATCATCTCCTGCTTGATCCGCTTCAGCTCCGCCTTGGGCAGCATGGCCAGCAGCTCCCAGCCCAGGTCCAACGTCTCCTCGATAGAGCGGTTCTCCTCGTAGCCCTGGTTGACGTAGCGCTTCTCGAACTCATCGGCAAACTTGGCATACAGCAGGTCCGTGGGGCTCAGGGCTGCCTCGCCCAGGATGGTCATCAGCTCCTTGGCCTCCTTGCCGGAGGCGTAGGCCGCGAAGAGCTGGTTCATGGTGGAGGCGTGGTCCTCCCGGGTCTTGCCTACGCCGATGCCCTTGTCCTTCAGACGGCTCAGGCTGGGCATGACATCCACCGGGGGCTGGATGCCCTTCCGGTAGAGCTCGCGGGAGAGGATGATCTGGCCCTCGGTGATATACCCGGTCAGGTCGGGGATGGGGTGGGTCTTGTCGTCCTCGGGCATGGTCAGGATGGGGATCATGGTGATGGAGCCGGGCTTGCCCAGCTGCCGGCCGGCCCGCTCATACATGGTGGCCAGGTCGGTGTACAGGTAGCCGGGGTAGCCCCGGCGGCCCGGGACTTCCTTCTTGGCCGCGGACACCTCCCGGAGGGCCTCGGCGTAGTTGGTGATATCGGTCAGGATGACCAGGACGTGCATATCCTTCTCAAAGGCCAGGTACTCCGCGGCGGTCAGGGCCATACGGGGGGTGGAGATACGCTCGACAGCCGGGTCGTTGGCCAGGTTGGTGAACAGAACCGTCCGGTCGATGGCGCCAGTGCGCTTGAACTCGTTGACGAAGTACTCGGACTCCTCGAAGGTGATGCCGATAGCGGCGAACACCACGGCGAAGTTGGCGGCGGCATCCCCCAGCACCTTGGCCTGGCGGGCGATCTGGGCCGCCAGCTGGGCGTGGGGCAGGCCGGAGCCGGAGAAGATGGGCAGCTTCTGGCCACGGACCAGGGTGTTCAGACCATCGATCGTGGACACGCCGGTCTGGATGAACTCATTGGGGTAGTCCCGGGCGGCGGGGTTGATGGGCAGGCCGTTGATGTCCCGGTGCTCCTCCGCCAGGATGGCGGGGCCGCCGTCGATGGGCTGGCCCATGCCGTTGAACACCCGGCCCAGCATATCGCCGGAGACGGCCAGCTGGAGGGGGTGGCCCAGGAAGCGGATCTTGGAGTCCCGCAGGTTCAGCCCGGCGGAGGACTCGAACAGCTGGACCACGGCGGTATCGCCGTTGACCTCCAGCACCTTGCACCGGCGGACGGAGCCGTCGCTGAGCTCGATCTCCGCCAGCTCGTCGTAGGTAACGCCGGCGACCTTCTCTACCACCATCAGAGGCCCGGAGACCTCATGGATGGTACGATATTCCTTCATCATTCGTCAGCACCGCCTTTCTCTACGGCGGCGTCGATCTCCGCCTCCATCTGCTTCTCGATCTCGCTGTAGGCCTCGGCGTACTTGTCGGCCTCCACGAACTTGGCCCGGCCGATCTGCTCCTTGGCGGGGATATCGAAGAGATCCTGGATCTTAGCGCCCTTCTCCAGGGCGGCCCGGGCCAGCTTGTCGTAGTTCAGGATCAGAGCCAGCAGGCGCATCTGTCGGTCGTGGCTGGAGTAGCTGTCCACGTCCATGAAAGCGTTCTGCTGGAGGAAGTCCTCCCGGACCATCTTGGCGGTCTCCAGGGTCAGCTGGTCGTTGGCGCTGAGGGAGTCCTTGCCCACCAGCTGGACGATCTCGTTCAGGCTGTTCTCCTCCTGGAGGAGGGCCATGGCCTTGTTCCGGTTGACCATGAAGTCCTTGCCCAGATGCTCATCGAACCAGGGGGTCATGGTGTCCAGATACAGGGAGTAGGAGTTCAGCCAGTTGATGGCGGGGAAGTGGCGGCGGTAGGCCAGGGAGGAGTCCAGGGACCAGAACACCTTGACGATCCGCATGGTGCCCTGGCTCACGGGCTCGGAGAGGTCGCCGCCGGGAGGCGACACGGCGCCCACGGCGGTGAGGGACCCGGTCCGGTCCTCGGTGCCCATGCACTGGACCACGCCGGCCCGCTCATAGAACTGGGCCAGACGGGAGGCCAGGTAGGCGGGGTAGCCCTCCTCGCCGGGCATCTCCTCCAGACGGCCGGACATCTCGCGCAGGGCCTCGGCCCAGCGGGAGGTGGAGTCGGCGATGACGGCCACGGCGTAGCCCATGTCGCGGAAGTACTCGGCGATGGTGATGCCGGTGTAGACCGACGCCTCACGGGCGGCCACGGGCATATCGGAGGTGTTGGCGATCAGCACCGTCCGCTTCATCAATGTCTCACCGGTCCGGGGGTCGATCAGCTCGGGGAACTCCCGGAGCACGTCGGTCATCTCGTTGCCCCGCTCGCCGCAGCCCACATAGACCACGATGTCCACGTCGGACCACTTGGCCAGCTGGTGCTGGACCACGGTCTTGCCGGAGCCGAAGGGGCCGGGGACGGCGGCGGTGCCGCCCTTGGCGATGGGGAACATGGTGTCGATGATCCGCTGGCCGGACTGGAGGGGGGCCACCGGGTTGTACTTCTTCTTGTAGGGCCGGCCCACACGGACAGGCCACTTCTGGACCATGGTCAGCTCTTTCGTCTCGCCCTTATCGGTCTTGATCTTGGCGATCACCTCGTCCACGATATAGCTGCCGGGGGCGGCTGTCCACTCCACGGTGCCGCTGACGCCGTTGGGGACCATGATCTTGTGGAGCACCACGGCGGTCTCGGGCACGGTGCCCAGCACATCGCCGGCCACTACCTTGTCCCCCACCTTGGCCACGGGGGTATACTCCCAGCGCCGCTCCCGGCTCAGGGCGGGCACCTCCACGCCCCGGGCTAGGTTGTTGGACTTGGTCTGCTGGACGATGACCTCCAGCGGGCGCTGGATGCCGTCATAGATATTCTCGATGATGCCGGGGCCCAGCTCTACGCTCAGGGGCGCGCCGGTGGTCACCACCTCGGCGCCGGGGCCTAAGCCACTGGTCTCCTCATAGACCTGGATGGAGGCTTGGTCGCCGGTCATGGTCAGGATCTCGCCGATCAGACGCTGCTCGCCTACGCGGACCACGTCTGCCATGTTGGCGTCGGCCAGACCGTCCGCCACCACCAGGGGGCCGGATACCTTAATGATCTTACCCATTACTTCACTGCCTTTCTGAAAACGCCCGGCTCCGCCGGCCGTTTACGATCTCATAGAAAATGCGCAAAAGTCAGGCGATGTCCGCGCCGACAGCCCGCTCCACAGCGCTTTGCAGGGCGGTCTGGCCCAGCCCCAGGCTGCCGGTCTTGCCGGGGATCAGGATCACCGCCGGGGTGACCTGGTCCTTGTAGCGGGCGATGTCCTCGCCCATCTTGGCCGCCAGCTGCTCGGTGATATAGATCACCGCGTAGCTGCCGCCCCGGGCCAGCTGGTGGAGGGTATGGCGGGCTTCCTCCGTGCCCTCGGCAAAGACCACGTCCAGCCCCAGGGCCTTGAAGCCCAGCACGCTGTCCCGGTCGCCCAATACCGCGATCTTATACATAGCTCTCACGCAGCCTTTCCCGGATCGCGTCGCCGCTCAGGCCGGCCATCCGGCCGGTGAGGATGACGCGGACCGCCGTGAACTCGATCTCCTTGGCGGCGAGGTATCCCACCACCGGCTCGATGCCGAAGGGCACCCGCTTGGCTCTGGCCACCGTGGCGGTGACAGCGTCGTCGCAGGCCTTCTCGAAGCGGATCAGGCTGCCGCCGCCGATCGCCGCCGTCCCCAGCTCCGCCGCTGTGCGGAGGGGGGTGGTGCGGTAGAGCTCCTCCAGGGAGTTGTTCATCGCCGCCGCCAGGACCCGCTCCTCATCGACCGTGCCGCCGGGGAAGAGGACCCGCTTCAAAAAGTCCCCGCCCTTCTTCATCCGCAGGGTGCGCACGGCGCTGCGGAGGTTGGCGCTGTCGATATTGGCCTGGACGTAGTTCTTCAGAAAGCTGCTGTTCACGTCCTCCGCCAGGGCGAGCATCTCCCGGTAGTAGGCCCGGTCCAGGGCGAAGTCGCTCCGCTGGGGGTCGCCGGTGGTGCTGAGCAGCTCCGCGGCCTCCGCGGCGGCGGCGGGCAGATCGCCGGGAAGGCTGTCGTACTTGCCCTCCCGCATCAGCTCCTCCAGCCGGCTGGCGGGCATCCGCCCCGCGTCCACCAGCATCCGCCCCGGGCGGCTGCCCACCGCCAGGGCCTTCAGCATGGTCTTGACATTGTGATAGTCGTACTTCACCCGGAACACGTCCACTACCTTGGGGTCCGGCACCTGGGTGGAGAGATCCCCCAGGACCCGCTCCCGCTCGGCGGCCAGGGCGTCGTTCAGGGACTGCTCGTTGGACAGGTCGATGTCCCCATAGCCGATCTCGCCTAAGATCTTGGCGGCATCGCCGGCGGAGGGGGCGTCGATCATCCGGTCCATCCGGGCGGCGGAGAGGATATTGCGCTCTAGGCACCGCAGGCGGGCGGAGATATAGAGATAATCCGTGTCTTTGATCTGTTTCTTCTTACCCATATCCATCCCCCTATCTCAGGAGAACAGGATGCCCGCTACCTCGCCGGCCATGCTGTCCCGCAGCAGGCGGAGCTGGGTCTCGAAGGCGCAGTTGATCTCGATGCTGCCGTCCCGCAGGATCACGCCGCCGGCCATCTCCCGGGTATCGGAGGCCAGGGTGAAGGCGGTGCCGGTCTTGATCTGGCTGGCGGCAGCGGCTACCGCGCTGCCCACCTCCTTCAGAGCGCCCTTCAGGGTACCGTCGGCCTTCTCGGGGGCCGGCGCGCCGGAGCGCAGGCGGTTGGCCTCGGCCACCACCTTGGCGCCCACCTTTTCCCGGTCCTTGGGGGAGAAGATCAGCTCCTCCCGGCCGGTCTGGCTGGCCTTTACGGCGATGCGGGCCAGAAGGGACACATACTCCCCCTCCGGCAGGGCCAGCAGATCGGCCTGTGCCTGGGCGAAGGCCTCCTCGATGCAGGCCTGTTTCGCCCCCAGCAGCAGCTTCTTCGCGTCCATCTGGGCAGCGCTCTCCAGCCGCTCCAGACGGGCCACGGCAGCAGACTTGGCCTTTTCGGCGGCGGCGGCCGTCTCGGTACGGGCCTGCTCCTCATACTTGGCCTGGATGGCGCCGGCCCGGTCCATAGCTTCCCGCAGAAGGGCGGCGCAGTCGGCCTTAGCATCCTCCTGGATGCGCGCGGTAATTTTCTCGATTCCGTTCATGTATGGTGTTTACCGCCTTTCCAGCTTCGTTTCGATCAGGGACTGCCTCATGCCAGAGGATACATCATCACCAGCAGGATGGTGGCCAGCAGGGAAAGGATGGCGTAGAACTCGACGATACCGCAGAGGATGATGCCCTTGGTGGACTCCTCCGGCTTCTTGGCCACGATGTTGATGGAGGCGGTAGCCACCCGGCCCTGGGCAATGGCGGAGAGCCAGCCGCCGAGGGCGATGGGGATGCAGGCGGCGAACATGGCCAGGCCCTGCTCCACAGACAGCTGAGCCATTTGACCGGAGAACACGCCCAGCTTGTTCAGCACCATGAACCAGGCCACGATGCCGTAAAGGCCCTGGGTGCCGGGAAGGACCTGAAGGATCATGCACTTGGAGAAATGCTCAGGGGTCTCGCTGATGACGCCGGTAGCGGCCTCACCGGTCATGCCGGTGCCCTTGGCGGAGCCCACGCAGCACAGAGCCACCGCCAGAGCGGAGCCCAGATAAGCCAGTCCTACGCCGCCGAAAGAATTGAACAGTCCAGTGAAAAAGTCTTGCATCTCAGTTTTCCTCCTTAATAACGTTTACATAGTTGGTTTGGATCGCCAGGGGTACAAAGGGCTTCCCGCCCTCTTTATAGAACCGGTTGAAGAACTCCAGACACTGGAGCCGCAGGTCGTGGACATAGCAGCCCAGCAGGTTCAGCGCCAAGTTCAGCGCGTTGCCCACCAGGGAGATGATCACGAACAGGATCACGTTGCCGAAGGTGGCGCCCAGGGTGTTGAACACCGAGGCGATCACGCTGCCGGCCAGCATCAATGCCATGATGCGGATATAGGACAGGGTATCGCTGAAGTAGCCGGTGACGCCGTTGTAGACCAGGCCCACCAGAGAGGTGACCTTGCCGAAGCCCTTGGCCTTCCTGGTGCCGCCCACGGCCAGCATCAGGCAGCCAACGACCAGCACCAGGGGGATGCCGGCCACCGTGCCGATGCCAAAGATGGCCAGGGCCACGCCGGCCAGGATGATCCACCAGGTGAACTCGTCGAAGAGGGCATCGATAAAGTCGCCGTTCTGGATCTTTCGGACCACGCTGACGGTCATACCGGTGAAGATCTGAAGGACGCCCAGGATCAGGGAGCCCACCATGATCTCGATGGTGTTGTTCAGCGGGGTGAACAGGGGCTTCCAGAACCAGTCATAGCCGCCGTTCTCGATCAGCAGGCCGCTGGAGGGAGCCACCATCCGCACCACCTGGGGGACGAAGTCGCCCAAAAAGCCGCCGGTCATGGCGCCGATGATGAAGGTGCTGACGCCGCACCAGAAGAACAGCTCGTAGAAGTTGCGCTGCCCCTCCTTGGGCTGGCTCTTTTTCAGGATGAACTGGGTCCCGAGGATCATCAGGAGGCCATAGCCCATGTCCGCCATCATCATCCCGAAGAACAGGATGAAGAAGGGGGCCATGAGGGGGTTGGGGTCCACGCCGTCGTAGGCGGGGAGGGAATACATCTCGGTGATGGTGTTCATGCACCTGGAGAAGATATTGTTGTGTAGCTTGATGGGGACCTGGGGGTACTCCTCCGGGTCCGGCTCGCTGAGCTCCCAGGCGCAGTCGTACTTGGCCAGGGTCCGCTCCAGGGCGGCGACCTCCGGTACCGGCACCCAGCCGTCCAGATAGACGACGCTGCCGGAGACCAGCAGGTCCTCCTTGGCGCTCTCGGTAGCCACCACCTGGGCCAGCCGGTCCACGCAGCTCTTCAGCTCGTCGGTCCGGCCCCGCAGGGCCCGGATCTCCTCCCGCTGGGCCTCCCGGTCGGCCTGGGCCTTCTTGATCTCCGCCTCCAGCCGCTGGATGTTGGCCTTGGCCGTGCCGGTCAGCTCCTTCATCTGGGCGAAGGCGAAGCCGAAAGAGCGCAGGGTCTCCAGGGCGCTCTGCTCCACCGCCCGGTGGCACAGGACCTCCAGATACTGCTGCTCACTGTCCTGCCCCAGCACCGTCACGGCGCAGGCCGGGGCGTTCTCCTCCAGGGCCCCGGTGAGCGCGTTGAGGTCCGCCCCTCTGGGCACGGTGCCCAGCAGCACCGCCGTGGTCCTGGTCCCCCGCTCCTCTAGGGGCAGGTCGCAGGCCTCCCAGGGGAGCAGGGACAGCCGCTCCGCCTCCAGACGGGTCTCTCTGGCGCTGAGCTGGCCCATGGTCTTGGCGTGGCTGTTGATCTCCGCCGCCAGGTCCATCCCCCGCTCCAGAGCGGCGCTGTCCAGCAGGGTCCGCTCCTCCATAGGGGGCTTGGGGGGGAAGAGGCCGCCCTTCTGGGGGGCGATCTTTTGGAGGGTGTCCAGCGCCTGCTTCAGCTCGGTCTGCCAAGCCCGGGCCTCCGGCAGGCGGGAGGTGTCCCGATGGAGCAGCCCGGCCCAGTCCTCGTCCTCCAGAAGATGGGACGGCTCGCTGATCTCCACACAGCCCACATGGAGCAGTCCGGCCAGCAGAGCGCTCTTGTCCTCCTCCAGCGCGATGAGACGGAGGTGTTTCATCTTGACGATGGACATCTAACTCTCTACCACCCTTCCTGTGATCGTCTTGGCCGCCTGGGCCAGCTTGCTCCGGGCTTGGGAGCGCAGGGCCTGGGCCTCGGCCTCCGCCTGGGTCAGGATGGCTTTTCTGCGTCCTTCCGCCTCAGCTTCGGCCCGCTTCATGACCTCCGCTGTTTTTTCCGCGGACCGGGCCTTCTCCTGGGCCAGGAGCTCCTTGCCCTCCCGTTCCGCGTCGGCTATCATCTTAGCCGCCTTGGCCCGGGCGTCCGCTCTGGCCTGGTCCGCTGAGCCCTCCACGCCGCGAATCGCTTTGATCGCTTCCAATGACATAGGTTCACCGCCCTTTCCATCATGGTTTTGACGGGCCCTCTTTCCGCTCATTTGAAAGATGGCCCGCCGCAGGGAGTACATGCTTTGCACATAGGGCAAGTATAGCACAACTCCCTCTGCACCACAAGAAAATATTAACAGTTTCCATGATTTTTAGATAAATGCACAAAATACGCCCTTAAAAAAGTGAGATCCTCTACAACAGGATAAAGCCTTCGGGCCCTCCGGCTACCCGGCCAGCAGGCAGCTGCCCCGGCCCGCCCCGCTGGCCCCGATCACCACCAGATAGCTCTCCCGCTCCGCGCCCTCCGGCAGGAACTCGGCGATGGCGGCCCAGACCGCGTTGGGGTCGTCGGTATCCACATAGAGCCGGTCCGCCAGAGGCAGCAGCCGGCGCATACTTTGGCCGGCCTCCGCATCGGCTCCCGCCAGCACCAGGGCCTCGTTGAACTCCAGGGAGATCAGGATCTCGTCCCCCACCGCCTCTCGGAGGGAGGTGAGGAATGTCTCCAGGGCCGCCTCCTTGGTGCCGGTGCGGTTATGGGAGTCGATCTTGTCCAGCTTGCCCTTGGTGGGATAGCCCAGGCCCCGGAGGACCACCTCGTCAAAGCCCATCCCGGCGCACTCCTTGACCAGCGCGGTGAAGTAGTCCAGGGTGCCGGCCTTGCTGGGCTCCAGCCAGTGGGTGTTGGAGATGTCGTACCAGATATAGCCGCTGGACTGGCAGATCCCCGCCGCCGCCATATTGGCGAAGGCGTAGGGGGTGTCGTGGAAGCAGTGGAGGGCCGCCACGGCGGTCCAGTCCCGCTCCCCGGCCAGGAGGGCGGTCAGCTCCTCCTGGGAGATGGCGCCGGCGTCCAGCGCCGTCTCCGCCGCGGTGGCGGACTGGTAGTACAGCCGGCCGCCGTCGGCCTTCAACTCCATCACCAGCCCGTTGCACTCCCCCTCGGGCCGTGCCCCCTGCTGGAACTGGTAGAGCCCTACCTCCCGGCCCCGCAGCACTCCGATGGACTCCGGGTCCTGGGGGTCGATGACCAGGTTCAGGGACCCGTCGTCCTGGGGCGGGGCGGGGGGCTGCTGCTCGCCGCCGGGCTGGGGATCGACCGGCCCTTCTGGAGGCGGGGGGGCCTCCTGGTCTAAGAAGGGCAGATGGATGGTCAGGAAGGGCAGCTCTAAAGACGCGCTGCCCTGACTGTCGTAGACCACGTTGTTCTGCACCGCCAGGTAGCCCAGGGAGACCGTCAGCACCAGCGCCAGCGCCAGGGTGATCAGGATGCTCCTGGGACCGCCGCCGCCGGCGCTGCCGCCGGAGCCTGTGCCCCGGTAAGGGTGATATCCGTTCATGACTGCCTCCCTGTCAACTGCTCCCGCCGGTCCGCTCTCACGGCCGGATGGCGCCGATCTTGTCTACCCGCCGCTGGTGCCGCCCGCCCTCGAACCCGGTGGTCAAAAACTTCTCCAGGATCTGCTTGGCCAGCAGCGGCCCGGTGACGCCGGCCCCCAGGGCCAGCGCGTTGGCGTCGTTGTGCCGGCGGGTCATCTCCGCCTGCCACACCCCGCCGCACAGGGCGCACCGCACCCCCGCCACCTTGTTGGCGGCGATGGAGATCCCGATGCCGGTGGTGCAGACCACCACGGCCCGGTCCGCCTCGCCGGCGGCCACCGCCCGGGCCGCCGCCTCTCCAAAGTCGGGGTAATCGCAGCTCTGCTGATCGAAGCACCCCTTGTCCGTCACCTCATGGCCCAGCTCCCGGGCATGGGCCATCAGCTCCTCCTTCAGCTGCCAGCCGCCGTGGTCGCAGCCAAACGCGATCCTCATATCCTTCTCCCTCCATACCTCGTATTTTTTGGTCTCCTATTTTTTGAATTTGCTGAAAAAGCTCTTGCGCTCCTCGTAGTTGTTCTCCTGGAGGGTCTCGCTGAACTTTTTCAGCGCCTCCTTCTGCTGCTTGTTCAGGTTCCGGGGGGTCTCGATGTAAACGGTCACATACTGGTCCCCCCGTCCCCGGCCGTTTAGGGCCGGGATGCCCTTGCCCCGGAGACGGAAGGCGGACCCGGTCTGGGTCCCCTCCGGGATGGTGTACTTCACCTTCCCGTCGATGGTGGGGATCTCCATCTCCCCACCCAGCACCGCCTGGGCGAAGGTGATGGGGGCGTCACAGTAGACGTTGGTCCCCTCCCGGCGGAACAGGGGGTGGGGCCGGACGGTGACCACGATCTGCAGGTCCCCGGCGGGGCCGCCGTTGCGGCCGGCGTTGCCCTGGCCCCGGAGGGAGATGGTCTGGCCGTTGTCGATACCGGCGGGGATCTTCACCTGGACCGTGGTCCGCTTCTGCTGCTGCCCCGCGCCCCGGCAGGTCTTGCAGGGGTCCTTCACGATCTTGCCCTTGCCGCCGCAGGCGGGGCAGGGGCTCTGGGTGGAGAACACCCCCATAGGCGTCTGCCTCCGCTGCTGGATCACCCCGGAGCCACCGCAGTGGCTGCACGTCTCGGGGCTGCTGCCCTCGGCGCAGCCGGAACCGTGGCAGGTGGGACACTGGTCCACCCGCTCGATGGTCACGCTCTTCTCACAGCCGAAGGCCGCCTCCTCGAAGGTGATGGTCAGTCCTACCCGCAGGCTCTCCCCCCGCTGGGGGCCGGTGCGGCTCTGGCGGGTACCGCCGAAGCCCCCGGTGAAGCCGCCGCCGAAGAAGTCGCTGAAGATGTCCCCCAGGTCGCCGAAGTCGAAGCCCCCGGTGAAGCCGCCGCCGGCCCCCGCGCCGTAGTTGGGGTCCACCCCGGCGAAGCCGAACTGGTCATACCGGGCCTTTTTCGTGCTGTCGCTCAGGACCTCATAGGCCTCGTTGGCCTCCTTGAACTTGGCCTCGGCCTCCTTGTCCCCAGGGTTCAGGTCTGGGTGGTACTTTTTCGCCACCTTTCGGTAAGCCTTTTTGATCTCCTCGTCGCTGGCGCCCTTGCTGACGCCCAGGACCTCATAATAATCGCGTTTTTTGTCACTCATATGAAGATCACCACTCTTGTTCTATAGAGTTTGCATATACGCTGGAGCTATCCATGTCCAGACGCTCCAAATGGGGCGGGGGAGATCCCCCGTCCCATCGGATGCGCTATCCAAGTTGTACGGTCTTACTTGTCATCGTCCACCACGGTATAATCCGCGTCCACCACGCCGTCATCGCCGCCCATGTCGGGCCCGCCAGTGGTCTGTCCGCCGCCGAAGCCGCCCATATCAGGCCCCGCCTGGCCGCCGGCCTGCTGCTGGTAGATCTTCATGGCGATGGGCTCGAAGGCCTTCCGCAGCGCCTCAGTGTCGGCCTTGATGGCGGCGGTATCGCTGCCCTTCAGGGTCTCCTTCAGCTTCTCCGCCGCGGCCTTCACCGGGGCAGCCTCGCTGTCGCTGATCTTCCCGGCCAGGTCGCTGAGGGCCTTCTCGGTCTGGTACACCGCCTGATCTGCGTCGTTCCGGGCCTCCACGCCCTCCTTGATCTTGGCGTCCTCCGCGGCGTACTGCTCCGCCTCCCGGACGGCCCGCTCGATCTCCTCCTTGCTCATGTTGGTGGAGGAGGTGAGGGTGATGTGCTGCTCGTTGCCGGTGCCCAGGTCCCGGGCGGACACGTTGACGATGCCGTTGGCATCGATATCGAAGGTCACCTCGATCTGGGGCACGCCCCGGCGGGCCGGCGCGATGCCGTCCAGGTGGAACCGGCCCAGGCTCTTGTTGGCCGCGGCCATCTCCCGCTCACCCTGGAGGACGTTGACCTCCACGGTGGTCTGGTTATCGGCGGCGGTGGAGAAGATCTGGCTCTTCTGCACGGGGATGGTGGTGTTGCGCTCGATCAGCCGGGAGCAGACGCCCCCCTGGGTCTCGATGCCCAGGCTCAGGGGCATCACGTCCAGCAGGAGGATGTCCTTGACCTCCTTGTTCAGCACGCCGCCCTGGATGGCCGCGCCCACAGCCACGCACTCATCGGGGTTGATCCCCTTGAAGCCGTCCTTGCCGGTGATGTTCTTCACCGCCTCCTGGACGGCGGGGATCCGGCTGGAGCCGCCCACCAGCAGCACCTTGGAGATGTCGCTGCTGCGCAGCTTGGCGTCGGACATGGCCTGGCGCACCGGGCCCATGGTGGCGTCCACCAGATGGGCGGTCAGCTCGTTGAACTTGGCCCGGGTGAGGGTCATATCCAGGTGCCGGGGGTTGCCGTCGGCGCCGCCGGTGATATAGGGGAGGTTGATGTTGCTGGTGGTCACGCCGCTCAGCTCCACCTTGGCCTTCTCGGCGGCGTCCTTCAGCCGCTGCATGGCCATCTTGTCGCCGGTGAGGTCGATGCCCTCGGCCTTCTTGAACTCCTCCACCATCCAGTCCATGACGCACTTGTCGAAGTCGTCGCCGCCCAGGCGGTTGTTGCCGGCGGTGGCCAGCACCTGGACCACGCCGTCGCCCACCTCCAGGACGGAGACATCAAAGGTGCCGCCGCCCAGGTCGTAGACGATGATCTTCTGGTCCTCCTCCTTGTCCACGCCATAGGCCAGGGCCGCGGCGGTGGGCTCGTTGATGATCCGCTCCACCTCCAGCCCGGCGATGCGGCCGGCATCCTTGGTGGCCTGGCGCTGGGAGTCGGTGAAGTAGGCGGGGACGGTGATCACTGCCTTGGAGACCGTCTGGCCCAGATACGCCTCGGCATCCGCCTTCAGCTTCTGGAGGACCATGGCGGAGATCTCCTGGGGGGTGTGGTTCTTGCCGTCGATGCTCACCTTATAGTCGCTGCCCATCTCCCGCTTGATGGAGATGACGGTCCGCTCGGGGTTGGTGATGGCCTGGCGCTTGGCCACCTGGCCCACCATGCGCTCGCCGGTCTTGGAGAAGGCCACCACGCTGGGGGTGGTCCGGTTGCCCTCCGCGTTGGGGATGACGACGGCCTCGCCGCCCTCCATCACCGCTACGCAGCTGTTGGTAGTGCCCAGGTCGATACCGATGATCTTAGACATATGAATTGCCTCCTATATATCGAAAAATTTTTTATGAAAGGACGGGCCCGCCGGCCCGGGATAAACGTTCTTGATACGATGTTGCTCTAATTGGCGACCTGCACCGCAGCACCCTGTCTCCCAGCAGGAACCCCTTCTGGAACACGGCGGTCACCACGCCCTCGCCCCGGCTCTTGTCGTCTATGTGCATCACGGCGTTGTGCCGCTCCGGGTCGAAGGGCTGGCCCAGGGGGTCTAGGATCTCCACGCCCAGCTTGGTCAGGACGCCCTCCAGCTGCCGGAAGATCATCTCCATGCCCTTCTTGTGGACGTTCTCCTCGCCCCCGGCCTGCCGCACCGCCCGCTCTAAGTTGTCATAGACCTCCAGGAACCGGGCGATGGTGTCGCTCCTGGCGTCCTGGTAGAGCTTCTCCTTCTCCTTGGCGGTGCGCCTGCGGTAGTTGTCATACTCCGTTGCCAGCCGCAGGAGTTGGTCCTCCAGCTCCGCCAGCCGGCTGTCCTGGCCGGCGCTCTCCTGGCGCTTGGCGTCCTCCGCGGCGTACTGCTCCGCCTCCTGGACGGCCCGCTGGATCTCCTCCTCGCTCATATTGGCGGAGGAGGTGAGGGTGACGCGCTGCTCATTGCCGGTGCCCAGGTCCCGGGCGGATACGTTGACGATGCCGTCGGCGTCGATATCGAAGGTCACCTCGATCTGGGGCACGCCCCGTTGAGCCGGCGCGATGCCGTCCAGACGGAGCCGGCCCAGGCTCTTGTTGTCTGCGGCCATCTGTTGCTCGCCCTGGAGGATGTTGGCCTCCACGGTGGTCTGGCCGTCGGCGGCGGTGGTGATATGGAGGACGCGGATGGAGGCGGAGGCTACGCTGCTCAGCTCGATCTTTGCCTTCTCCGCCGCCTCCCGAAGCCGCGCCATGGCGATCTTGCTGCCGGAGAGGTCGATGCCCTCGGTCCTCCTGAACGTCTCCACCATCCAGTCCATGACACACCTGTCGAAGTCGCCGCCGCCCAGGCGGTCGCTGCCGGCGGTGGCCAGTGCCTGGATCACGCCGCCGCCCACCTCCAGGATGGAGACCTCGAAAAAGCCGCCGCCCAAGTCACAGACGATGATCTTCTGGTCCTCTTCCTTGTCCATGCCATAGGCCAGGGCCGCAGCGGTGGGCTCGCTGATGATCCGCTCCACCTCCAGCCCGGCGATGCGCCCGGCATCCTTGACGGCCTGGCGCTGGGAGCTGGTGAAGCAGGCGGGAACGGCGATCACCGCCTTGCTGACGTTCTGGCTCAGATACGCCTCGGCGTCCGCCTTCAGCTTTCGGAGGACCATGGCGGAGATCTCCTGGGGGGCGCAGGCCCTGCCGTCGATCTTTATCTTATGGCCGCTGCCCATCTCCCGCTTGATGGAGAGGACGGTCCGGTCCGGGTCGGTGATGGCCTGGCGCTTGGCTGCCTGGCCTACCATGCGCTCGCCGGTCTTGGAGAAGGCCACCACGCTGGGGGTGGTCCGATCGCCCTCCGCGTTGGGGATGACAGTGGCCCTGCCGCCCTCCATCACAGCCACACGGCTGTTGGTGGTGCCCAGGTCGATCCCAATGATCTTAGACATTTGCACTGTCTCCTGCATCTGTCGAAAAATTTTTTATGAAAGGACGGGCCCCGCTCCGTCAGTTGGCCACCTGCACCGCGGCGAACCGCAGCACCTTGTCTCCCAGCAGGAACCCCTTCTGGAACACGGCGGTCACGATGCTCTCGCCCTTCTCCTCGTCCTCTATGTGCATCACGGCGTTGTGCCGCTCCGGGTCGAAGGGCTGGCCCAGGGGGTCCAGGATCTCCACGCCCAGCTTGGTCAGGATATCCACCAGCTGGTGGAAGATCATCTCCATGCCCTTCTTATGGACGTTCTCCTCGTCCCCGGCCTGCTGCACGGCCCGCTCTAAGTTGTCATAGACCTCCAGGAATTTGACGATGGTGTCGTTCCTGGCGTCCCGGTAGAGGCCCTCCTTTTCCTTGGCGGTGCGCTTGCGGTAGTTGTCATACTCCGCCGCCAGCCGCAGGTGCTGGTCTTTCAACGCCGCCAGCTGGCCGGCCAGGGCCTCCATGGCCTCCATCTGCTCTTTTGTAACGGTGAACGTTTCCGGCTCACCGGTCTCTTCCTCCGCCATCTCAACGGTCTCTCCGGTCTCCTCCGGGGCGGCGCTCTCCTCTGTCTCCACGGCCTCTGCCGCCTTCCCGGCCTCTTGGGCCTCGCCGGTCTCCTGCTCGTTTACCTTCTTTTCCTGTTTACTCATTCTCTTTCGTCTCCTTTACCGGCGGCAGCTCGCCGCTGTGCTGGCCGAAGAGCCGGGTGAGGCTCTCGGCGAAATAACTCAGCCGGGCCGCTACGCTGGCGTAGTCCATCCGGGTGGGGCCCACCACGCCGATCAGGCCCCGCATATGCTCGCCAATGTCGTAGCTGGCCATGACCACGCTGGTGTCCTTCAGGGCCTCGTTGACGTTCTCCGGGCCGATGAGCACCTGCATCCCCGCGCCGTTCACCGGCGCCGGCAGCAGATCCTGCCCCTCGGTGAAGAGGCTCATCAGCTCGTGGGCCTTGTCCGCGTCCCGGAACTCCGGCAGCTTGAGGATGTTCTTGGTGCCGGCGGTGTAGACCTGCACGCTGTCGGCCAAGATGTCCCCGGCGTAGCCTATGGTCTTGGACAGCGCCATGAACTGGCCCGGGGGCAGGACCGCCTCCATCAGCCGCGCCCCCATCTCCTGGGGGGTCAGCTGGATGAACCGGTCGTTCAGCAGGGCGGTGAGGGCTGCTAGGTCCTCACCGGTCACGTCCACCTCCGTGTGGAGCAGCTGGCTCTTCACCCGGCCGTCGTCGGTCATCACCACGGCGATGAAGCTGCCCAGGTCCACCGGCAGCAGATTGAACTGCCGGACCCCGCCGCCGGACCCCGCCACGATGGCGTAGGCCGGGTAGCGGACGATGGAGCTGACCACCTGGCCGGCCTTGGCCAGCACGCTGTCCAGCTCCTGCATCCGCAGCTGGAGGGCGCTGTTGATCTCCTCCGTCTCCTGGAGGGAGAGGGCCCGCTGCTCCATCAGCTCGTTGACGTAGAGCCGGTACCCCTTGGGGGAGGGGACCCGTCCGGCGGAGGTGTGGGGCTGCTCCAAGTAGCCCAGCTCCGCCAGCTCGGCCATCTCGTTGCGGATGGTGGCGGAGCTGACGCCCATCTCCCGGGCGATCGCCTTGCTGCCCACCGGCTCCGCTGCGGAGATATACTGCTCGATGACCAGCTTTAATATTTCCTTTTTCCGGTCCGTCAATTCCATGGGGGCGCTCCTTTAGCACTCGCTTCCCCGGAGTGCTAAGCGCAGTGTAGCACCAAACGATTCCCTTGTCAATGGCCTTGGCCGGGGCCTTCATGAACATTTTGTAAATATTCCCCCCATTGGCAGGGGCCGCCCTATTGGGGACGGGCTGTATTTTTGGTTGTAATTTTCCCCCGATCGTGCTACACTACCCCTATCCAGCGCCCCTGCGCGCAGGAAGGAGTGTAGAGCATGGAAGACCGAAAGGATCATATAGAGGGCAGCCGGGAGGCTCACAGCATCGAGTGGCTGCTGCTGGAGGAGGAACTGGCCAGCAGCGGCACGCCCCTCACCGGCGGCGCGCCCATGGCCGGAACGGAGACGCCGGACCGGGAGGCCCCTCCGGCGGAGGACCCGGCGGACGGCGCGGATGGAGCGGACGGATCAGACGAGGCAGACGAGGCGGATCAGCCGGACAAGGAAAAGGACGAGGCGGTCTCCCCTCTGCTGGACTGGATCGGCGCGCTGGTCACCTCCGTAGTGGCGGTAGTGCTGCTGTTCACCTTCGTGGTGCAGCTGATCAGTGTGGAGGGCGGATCCATGCAGCCCACCCTGCTGGGCGGAGACCGGCTGGTGGTGGTAGGCCGGCTGTTCACGTCCTTCGATGCCGGAGACGTGGTGATCGTCCAGGACTACAACGCCCGCCTCAGCGACCGGATCGTCAAGCGCATCGTCGCCACCGGCGGGCAGACGGTGGATATCGACTTTGAGGAGGGCATCGTCTATGTGGACGGCGAGGCCCTGGTGGAGCCCTACATCAACGAGCCCACCTATACCCCGGAGGGCGTCCTCTTCCCCCTGACCCTGGGGGAGAACGAGGTCTTCCTCATGGGCGACAACCGCAACCACAGCTCCGACAGCCGCCACATCGACCTAGGTCCTGTGGACCAGCGCTACATCGTGGGCAAGGCGGTCTTCCTGCTCTCGCCGGGGGCCGACCCAGAGACAAAGGAGACGGATTGGGGCCGGATCGGCCCGATCCACTGAGGGACCGATGGATATTCAATGGTATCCGGGGCATATGACCAAGACCCGGCGGATGATCGAGGCGGAGCTGAAGAAGATGGACGCGGTGTGCGAGATCCTGGACGCCCGCCTGCCCATGAGCAGCCGCAACCCGGACGTGGAGGCCCTGACGGCGGGCAAGCCCCGGCTGATCGTCCTCAACCGGGTGGACCTGGCGGACCCCGCCGCCACCCGCCGCTGGCGGGATCATTTCCAGGGGAAAGGCGCCGCCGTGCTGGAGACCAACGCCAAGACCGGCCAGGGCACCGCCCGCTTCCCCGCCGCCGTCCGAACGCTGCTGGCGGACAAGCTGGCGGCCTACGCCCAGAAGGGCCAGGTGGGCCGGGTGGTGCGGGTGATGATCCTGGGCATCCCCAATGTGGGCAAGTCCACCTTCATCAACCAGGTGGCCCGGCGAAAGACCGCCAAGGCGGAGGACCGGCCCGGCGTCACCCGGGGCAAGCAGTGGATCCCGGTGGACGCCGGCCTGGAGCTGCTGGACACGCCGGGGATGCTGTGGCCCAAGTTCGAGGACGAGACCGTAGGGATGCGCCTGGCCTTCACCGGCGCGGTCCGGGACGAGATCTTAGACGTGGAGGAGCTGGGGTGCCATTTGATCGCCAGCCTGGCGGAGCAGTACCCCCAGGCCCTCCAGGAGCGCTATAAGATCGAGATCTCCCCGGAGGAGGACGGCTACGCCCTTCTCCAAAAGGCGGGACGGAAGCGGGGCTTTGTGGTCCGGGGCGGCGAGGTGGACACCGAGCGGATGGCCCGGATCCTGTTGGACGAGTTCCGGGGCGGCCGGCTGGGCCGGTTCACCCTGGAGCTGCCGCCGGAGGAGGTGGGCTGATGTGGCGCTATGAGGAGGAGGCCCGGCGGGCGGGCCGCCGGGCCGTCTGCGGCGTGGACGAGGCGGGGGCGGGGCCCCTGGCCGGTCCGGTGTACGCCGCCGCCGTCATCCTGCCGGAGGGGCTGGCGCTGCCCTACTTGAACGACTCCAAGCAGGTGTCCCCCAAGCGGCGGGACGCCCTCTTTGACCAGATTCGGGAGCGGGCCCTGGCCTTCTCCATCGCCTCTGTCGGTCCGGCGGAGATCGATGAGACCGACATCCTCAGCGCCCGGATCCGGGCCATGCAGCTGGCCATCGACGGCCTGTCCCTGCCGGCGGACTTCGCCCTGATCGACGGGAACCGGGACAAGGGCCGCCGCTGCGCCATCACCACGGCCCACCGGACCATCGTCCGCGGGGACAGCCTGAGCGCCTCCATCGCGGCGGCGTCCATCCTGGCCAAGGTGAGCCGGGACCGGTATATGGAGGAGCTGGACAAGGCCTGCCCCCAATACCAGTTCGCCCGCCACAAGGGCTACGGCACGGCGCTCCACTATGCGATGCTGGATACATACGGCCCCTGCGATGCCCATCGCCGGAGCTTTCTGAAGAAATGGGAGGCGCGGCGTGAGCAAGAAAGCACTGGGTGACTGGGGCGAGGCGCTGACGGCGGACCACCTCCGGCGGCAGGGGTATCAGATCCTGGCCCGGCAGTACCGCTGCCGGTTCGGCGAGGTGGACCTGATCGCCCAAAAGGACCGGATGGTCTGCTTCGTGGAGGTCAAGACCCGGACCGGCTCCTCGGTGGGACTGCCCAGGGAGTATGTGGGCGCCCAAAAGCAGGAGCGGCTGCGCCGGGCGGCGGCCTGCTATCTCAGTACCCTGACGGAAGAGCCGGAGGTCCGGTTCGACGTGGCGGAGGTCTACACCGCCGATGACGGCCTGGCCGCAGGCCGCATAGAATACATAGAGAACGCTTTTTGAGGTGATGACTTTGCGGAAGATCCCCTATTTCGATGCCCACTGCGACACCCTGTCGCGCTGCCGGCAGAACGGCTGGCAGCTGGAGCGAAACCCCGGCCATCTGGACTTAGAGCGGCTCGCCGCCTTCAGCCCCGCCGCCCAGATCTTCGCCCTCTATGCGGACAGCGCCCGCTGTACGGACTGCTTTGACCGCATCCGCTCCCAGGCGGAGCTGTTCCTCCAGGCCCAGGCGGACCACCCGGAGCTGCTGGGCCGTAGCCGGCTGTCGGTAGAGGGGGCGGAGCTTTTGGACTGCTCCATCGACCGGCTGGATACGGTCCGGGGCTGGGGCGCGGTCTGGATCAACCTCACCTGGAACCACGAGAACGCCCTGGCCGGCCCCCACACCACCAGCCAGGGCCTGACGGCGGCGGGCCGGGACTTCGTCCGGGCCATGGAGGAGCGGGGACTGCTGGTGGACGTGTCCCACCTGTCAGACCGGGGCTTCTGGGACGTGCTGGACCTGGCGGAGGGCCCCGTGATGGCCAGCCACTCCAACGCCCGGGCCCTCTGTCCCCACTCCCGCAACCTGACGGACGATATGGCCCGGGAGATCTTCGCCCGGGGCGGCTTCGTGGGGCTGAACTTCTGCATCCACTTCCTGGGCAGCTCCCCCAGCATCGAGACCGTGGTCCGTCACCTGGAGCATTTTTTGGACCTGGGTGGGGAAAAGTGCCTGGGACTGGGGTCCGACTTTGACGGCACGGACCTGCCGCCGGACCTGACCGGCCTCCAGGATATCCCCAAACTGTGGGAGGCCCTGGAGGGGCGGGGCTACCCGGAGGCGCTGCTGCAAGACCTCTTCTATCACAATTTAGACCGTCTCCTTACGGACCGGTGAAACGCGAGCGCGCGGAAGGCAGGACTGCCCTCCGCGCGCTTTTATGCTGGTATCTACGATCTTTTCTAGCCGGTCCAGTCGCCCTAGGCGATACGTCAGACGTTGACCACGTTGATGGGCGCGCCGTCCAGGAACGCCTGCACGTTCTCCACGCTCATCGCCATGATGCGGGCCCTAGGCTCCTTGGCCGCCCAGGAGATATGGGGCGTGATGATGCAGTTCTTGGCCTTCAGCAGGGGGTCGTCCCCCCGAATCGGCTCGGCGGACACCACGTCCACGCCGGCGGCGGCGAGCTTCCCGCTGTTGAGGGCCTCTGCCAGGTCCTCCGCCACCACCAGGGGGCCCCGGCTGTTGTTGAGGACGATCGCCCCGTCCTTCATCTTGGCGATGGTCTCCTTGTTGATGATCCCCTCCGTCTCCGGGAACAGGGGGCAGTGGAGGGCGATGACGTCGGACCGGGCCAGCAGCTCCTCCAGCTCCACATAGGTCCCGATGGCCCGCCCGGCGTCAGTGGGGCAGCTGTCGTAGGCCAGGACCTCCATCTCCAGCGCCCGGGCGATCCTGCCGGTCTGCTGGCCGATGCGGCCAAAGCCGATGATGCCCATGGTCTTGCCCGCCAGCTCGATCAGGGGGTAGTCCCAGAAGCACCAGTCCTGGCAGCTCTCCCAGCGGCCGGCGTGGACCGCGTCGTTGTGGTGGCCGATGTGGTGGCAGATCTCCAGCAGCAGGGCGATGGCGAACTGCCCCACGGAGGCGGTGCCATAGGTGGGGATATTGGAGACGGGGATCCTCCGGTCCCGGGCGGCGGCGGTATCCACCACGTTGTAGCCGGTGGCCAGGACGCTGATGAAGCGCAGTTGGGGGCAGGCGGCTATGACGGCGGCGCTGAGGGGGGTCTTGTTGGTCAGCACCACCTCCGCGCCTCCGATGCGCCGGCAGATCTCCGCCTCGTCGTCCAGGGGCGTGCGGTCATAGACCGTCAGCTCCCCCAGTGCCTCCAGGCCGCTCCAGCTCAGGTCGCCGGGGTTCTCCGTGTATCCGTCCAGTACCACGATCTTCATGTTCTATACCTCCTGTAGAATAGGATCGATCTTGATGACAGGCGTCCGCCCCCAGTATAGCACGATCGGACAGGATGCGCGATCCCATTTTTCCGCTCACCCTTGGCCGCTCCCCCAGGCCGGCCAAGGGCTCTTTCCAGGATCGGGCATTGTGACCAGATCCTTCCGAAAAAGTTTGTGAAGGATTTTGATTGGCAAAGCTTGACTTTGATTGATTTTTGATGTATCATGATCGTACAAGCAAAACCGATCACATCGAAAGGGGGCAGATACAGATGTTGGCGGAGCGGCGAATGGAGGTGATCTTATCAGAGCTGGCAGTGCGGCGGGCTGTCAGCGTAGCGGACCTGTGTAAGGCCACGGGGGCCTCGGAGGCCACGATCCGGCGGGACCTGAACATGCTGGCCCGGCAGCGGCGGCTGAACAAGGTCCACGGCGGGGCGGTGCTGATCGAGGAGGAGTTCCGCCCGGCGGAGCCGGACATGGCCGTCAAGCGCCAGCTGTTCACGGAGGAGAAGGACTGCATCGCCCGGCTGGCGGTGGGGCTGATCGAGGATGAGGACGTGGTGTTCCTGGACGCCGGGACCAGCGTGCTGCGCATGGCGGCCTTCCTCCAGAACAGCAAGGCCCTGTTCGTCACCAGCAACATCGAGTGCGCCTTCCGCCTGACGGAGCGAGGGCTGCGGACCTATGTGCTGGGCGGGGCCTTAGACCCGGGCACCATGTCCGTCACCGGGGCGGAGACCATGGAGGCCCTCCGGCGCTACAACTTCACCAAGGCCTTCCTGGGCGTCACCGGCATCACCATCAGCCAGGGCTACACCACGCCGGACCCGGAGGCGGCGGCGGCCAAGGTGCTGGCGGCGGAGCGGGCCCAGCAGGTCTATGTGCTGGCGGACTCCAGCAAGTTCGGCAAGGTGACCGCAGCCCTGATCTTCCCGCTGGAGGGGGCCCAGATCATCACGGACCGGCTGCCGGACCAGCGGTATCTGGAATATACCGTGGTCCGGGAGGCGGGGAAAGAAACGACTGAAGAAAGAGGGAGCAAACATCCATGAAAGAGCGTGTACAAAAATTCGGGCGCTTTTTGAGCGGCATGGTCATGCCCAACATCGGCGCCTTCATCGCCTGGGGCTTCATCGCGGCCCTGTTCATCCCAAAGGGCTGGTTCCCCAACGAGACCATCAACGGCATGGTGGGACCGATGCTCTCCTTCCTGCTGCCGATCCTGATCGGCTACACCGGCGGTAAGGCCATCGGCGGCCAGAAGGGGGCCGTGGCCGGCGCTCTGGCCACCCTGGGCGCGATCGCCTCCACCGAGAGCACCATGTTCATCGGGGCCATGATCTGCGGCCCCCTGGGCGGCTGGTGCATCAAGAAGTTCGATGAGAAGATGGAGGGCCACGTCCCCGCCGGGTTCGAGATGGTGGTCAACAACTTCTCCGTGGGCATCATCGGCGCGATCCTGGCCATCCTGTCGATCTACGCTATCGGCCCGGCCTGCGTGTTCCTCACCGGCATCCTGGAGCAGGGCGTGAATTTCCTGGTCAGCCACAGCCTCCTGCCCCTTACCGCCGTCCTGGTGGAGCCGGCCAAGGTGCTGTTCCTCAACAACGCCATCAACCACGGCGTCTTTACCCCCATCGGCACCGCCCAGGCCCTGGAGACCGGCAAGTCCATCCTGTTCATGATCGAGTCCAACCCCGGCCCCGGCCTGGGGCTGCTGCTGGCCTACTGCGTGGCTGGCAAGGGGGAGACCCGTTCCTCCGCCGGCGCCGCCGCCCTTATCCAGTTCGTGGGCGGCATCCATGAGATCTACTTCCCCTATGTGCTGATGAACCCCATCGTGATCCTGGGGCCCATGGTGGGCAACATCGCCGGGATCTTCACCCTCAGCCTCTTAGGCGGCGGCCTGGCGGCGGCGGCCTCCCCCGGCAGCATCATCGCCGAGCTGATGATGACCCCCAAGGGCTGCTACTTCGCCAATATCGCCGGCATCGCCGTGGCGGCGGTGGTCAGTTTCCTGCTCTCCGCCTTCCTGCTGAAGATGTTCGGCAAGGACTCCAGTCTGGCCGAGGCCCAGGCCCAGGTGGCCGCCAGCAAGGCCGCCTCCAAGGGGCAGGCCGCTCCCGCCGGCGCCGCTGTCAGCGCCCGGGACGTGAAGAAGATCGTCTTTGCCTGCGACGCCGGCATGGGCTCCTCCGCCATGGGGGCCACCATGGTCCGCAACAAGCTGAAGGAGGCGGGGGTCACGGATATCGAGGTGGTCCACGCGCCGGTCAGCGAGATCCCCAAGGACTGCCAGATCGTAGTGACCCACCACGAGCTGGCCGCCCGGGCCGCCGGCAGCAACCCCAACGCCCGGATCATCCCCATCCAGAACTTCATGGGCGCGCCGGAGTATGACGTGCTGGTGAAAGAGATGGCGGAGAGCCGGAGCGGCCAGACCGCCGCCGCGCCGGCAGAGGAGGAGAAGAAGGGCCAGGGCCCCATCCTGGTGGAGAGGAAGAACATCCTGGTGAACTGCGAGCCGGAGGAGCCGGAGGCGATCATCCGCAAGGTAGGCCGGATGATGGTGGAAAGCGGCTACGCCGAGGAGGGCTACATCGAGGGCATGGTCCAGCGGGACAAGCAGCTGTCCGTAGCGATCGGCTGCCATGTGGCCATCCCCCACGGCATCGACGAGGCCAGGAAGTTCGTCCGCAAGACGGGATTGGTGGTGCTGACCTATCCCAAGGGCGTGGCCTGGGGCGATGATACCGTCAAGCTGGTCATCGGCATCGCCGCCGTAGGCGAGGAGCATATGGACGTGCTGGGGGTCATCGCCGACATCGCCGGCAGTGATGAGGACACCGACGCCCTGGTCGCCAGCGCCGACGCGGAGACCATCTACCGCAAGCTCAATGGTTTAGAGTGAGCGGCCTGGAGCGAGCGAACGAAAGATCTTCTTAGAACGATATTTTTGATGCAGCCTGACGGCTGGTAAGGAGGAGAAAATGAAACAGGCAGTTATGTTTGGCGCCGGCAACATCGGGCGCGGGTTCATCGGGGCGCTCCTGGAGCGCAGCGGCTGGCACGTCACCTTCGCGGACGTGGTGGAGCCGCTGCTGGAGGCCATCAACACCAACAAGCGCTATACCGTGCATATCCTGGACCAGGTCTGTGAGGACTGGGAGATCCGAAACATCAGCGCCGTCTCCTCGGTGGGGCCGGACATCGTGCCGGCGATCGCCGCCTGCGATCTGGTGACCACCGCCGTGGGCCCCCTGGTGATCCCCCGGATCGCCAAGCCCATCGCCGAGGGCATCCGGGCCAGGATGGCCGCCGGGAACAAGGAGCCCATGAACGTGGTCTGCTGCGAGAACGGCATCCGGGTCACCTCCAAGCTGAAGGAGGACGTGCTGGCCCTGCTCAGTGACGAGGAGCGCGCCTTCGTGGACCAGTATATCGGCTTCGCCGACTGCGCCGTGGACCGGATCTGCCCCAAGCCCGCCTATGACGACCCCCTGGACGCGGCGGTGGAGCAGTACATGGAGTGGGACGTGGAGCGCTCCGCCTGGAAGGGCGAGCCCATCGACGTGAAGGGCCTGACCTATGTGGACAACTTGATGGCCTGCCTGGAGCGCAAGCTCTTCACCCTCAACAGCGGCCACGCGATCTGCGCCTATCTGGGGTCCCTCCGGGGCCACCAGACCATCCTGGAGAGCATCCAGGACCCGGCGGTGGGGGATGTGGTCCATGCCGCCATGCGGGAGAGCGGCGAGGGGCTCATCCGTGAGTTCTCCTTCGATCCCGATGCCCATCACGCCTATGTGGAGCGGATCTTCAGCCGCTTCCACAACCCCCATCTGAAGGACGAGGTGGACCGGGTGGGCCGGGAGCCGATCCGCAAGCTCAGCCCCATGGACCGGCTCATCAAGCCCCTGACCACCACCTTCCGCTACGGCCTGCCGGTGGACCACCTGCTCTTCGGCGCTGCCGCCGCCCTCCGGTTCGACTGCCCCGAGGACAAGCAGAGCGTGGAGATGCACCAGAAGATCGCCGCCGAGGGCGCTGCCGCCGCCCTCAGCGCCTACTCCGGCCTGACGGCGGAGGACCCCCTCTTTGGCCGCATCCTGGATATCTACCGGGCCCTGGGCGTGTGAGCCGTCCCTTCTGAGAGAACTATAGGGATGAGCGCAGGGAGCGCACGGATCAGGTCCGTGCGCTCCCTCTTCCATATCCCCGGAGGCCCCCGGCCCCTTCGGGATCTGCTTGACATAAACGGCGGACCATGCTACAATACACACTGTCTATCCAGGCGCAGCGATGCCATCGAAAAGCCATGGAAATATACGAAAAGCAGAGGAGATCGTCATGAGATCACATGCAAAGGTCAGTATCCTGCTGTCCGTGCTGCTGCTTCTGGGCAGTCTCTCCGGCTGCGAGAGCAAGCCCGGTATCGCGGATATCGGCAGCGTCGAGAAGGAGGGCTCCATCGTCGGGAACGACCCGCTGTACGTCCCGCCCCCCGGCAGTGACAACGGCGTCAAGTTCGATGCCTCCCACAAGCTGGAGGTGACGTTGCCCGAGGTCCCGGATGGGGAGCTGGAGCTGCCGGTCCAGGGCGCCACGGGCTACGCGCCGGTCTATATGCCTCTGTGGAAGAACCGTCCGGGCAGCGCCCAGGCCAACCGCACCGCCGCCGGGACGGCGGACAAGGCCGATATCCAGGCCCTGCTGGCCTCCATCGGCGCCGCCTCCGCCCACCGGCTCAGCAGCCCGGAAGAGGGCGGTTCCGACAGCGGCATGACCGCCCCGGACACCACCGCGCCTCCCGTCAGCACCGAGCCCGTGTCCCCGCCCCCCACAGACAACACCCAGCCCCCCGCCGGCGGCGGTGATACGACCACGCCCCCCGCTGGCGGCGGCGATACCGCCCAGCCTCCTGCCGGAGGCGACACCACCACCCCGCCGGACGGTGCCGGCGATGAGCCGGCCAATGACCGCAACCAGGACCTGCTGGACTGGCTCCACCGGGACGATCCGGACAACGCCGGCGGCAGCACCGGCGGCGACCGCACCCCCAACACCAGCACCCCGCAGACGCCCAATACCAACACCAGCCGTCCGCCGGCCACCCCCTCCGGGGCGGTGACCACCCTGGCGCCGGGCACGGCCTTTACCGTCCTCCAGGAGGTGGGCAACTACTGGTTCGTCCGGGCCGGGGACCAGACCGGCTGGGTGGACCACCGGTACTGCTTCATCAACCTGCCGGACGTGATCCCCTCCATCGTCTACAACGCCACCAACGGCTATTCCTCCGCCTTCGTCAGCAGCGGTAAGGACATCCCCGGCATCACCGGCACGGCGCTCTATACCGGCACCGTCTACAACGCCCGGCTGGACAGCTACGAGTTCATGATGCCCACCCTGTACGCCATGGCCAAGAACGTCTGCCAGGCCCAGCAGGCCGCCCTCCGGGAGGGCAACACCATCGTCCTCTACGAGGCCTTCCGGCCCTATGAGATCCAGCGGGCCGTGTCCCAGGAGCTGCACCTGCTGACCCAGCGGGACGCGGAGGTCCGGGCCGGCGTCTACTCCGCCCCCTGGAGCATCGACTGGTTCATCAACACCAACACCTCCAACCACCAGATGGGCTACGCCATGGATATCAGCCTGGCCAAGATCACCAAGTCCGAGGTCGCGGAGATCGCCGGCCACCAGGTGGTCCAGGCCCTGGAGTATTCCTTCTACACCATGCCCACCCCCATTCACGAGCTGAGCCGGGCCGCCGCTACCTACACCCGACCCTTCTCCCCCACTAACAAGACCCTGTGGAAGACCGCCACCATGACCCCCACCTTCGCCGCCTGTGAGCCGGCCCTGGCCATGCAGCGCTACTGCACCGCCTACGGCCTGACCCCCCTGGCCTCCGAGTGGTGGCACTTCAACGATCTGCGCGCTTTGGATACCGCAGGCGGCAATCTGAGCGGCGGCAAGTTCTACATCGAGGAATGTTGCAGCATGACCGCGGCGGAGGCCCAGAAGATCCTGGAGCAGGTGGCCTGACCCAGGACTGGCGATACAGCCGCAAGATACCAAAAAGCGCCCCGCGCAAGGACCATCGAGCCTTGCGCGGGGCATTCGTTATGTCTTTATCTAGGTCTTACAGGACCTTCGCCAGGAACTGCTTGAGCCGGTCGCTCTTGGGGGCGTCGAACAGTGCTGCCGGAGCGCCCTCCTCTACGATGACGCCATCGGCCATGAAGATGACCCGGCTGCCCACCTCCCGGGCAAAGCCCATCTCGTGGGTCACCACCACCATGGTCATCCCCTCATGGGCCAGGTCCCGCATGACCTCCAGCACCTCTCCCACCATCTCCGGGTCCAGGGCAGAGGTGGGCTCATCGAAGAGCATCACCTCCGGCTCCATGCACAGCGCCCGGACGATGGCGATCCGCTGCTTCTGCCCGCCGGAGAGCTGGCTGGGGTAGGCGGCGGCCCGGTCCTGGAGCCCTACCCGCTCCAGCAGGGCCAGGGCCTTCTTCTCGGCCTCCTCCCGGCTCTTGTGCAGGAGCTTGATGGGGGCCAGGGTCATGTTCTCCAGGATGGTCATATGGGGGAACAGGTTGAAGTGCTGGAACACCATGCCCATCTTCTGCCGGTGGAGGTCGATATCCACGTCCCGGCCGGTGATGTCTACCCCGTCGAAGGTGATGGTCCCCGCCGTGGGCCGCTCCAGCAGGTTCAGGCACCGGAGGAAGGTGGACTTGCCGGACCCGGAGGGCCCGATCACCACCACCACTTCCCCCTGGCGGATCTGGGCGGAGACGCCGTCCAGGGCGTGGATGCCGCCGCCGTCAAAGTGCTTTTCCAGGTCTTTCACCTGGATCAAAACTTTACCGCTCACTGTTCCTCAGCCTCCTCTCCAGCTTGCCCACCAGATAGGTGAAGAAGATCACCATCACCAGATAGATCGCCGCCACCGCCAGCAGGGGCATGAACGCTTTATAGGTGACGCTGCGGATGATGTTGCCCCCCATGGTCAGGTCCCGGACGGTCACATAGCCGGCTACGGAGGTCTCCTTCAGCAGCACGATGAACTCGTTGGCCAGGCTGGGCAGCACGGCCTTGAAGGCCTGGGGGATGATGATGTAGCGCATGGTCTGGACATAGTTGAACCCCAGGGAGCGCCCCGCCTCGAACTGTCCGTTGTCGATGGCCATGATGCCGGCCCGGAAGATCTCCGCCACATAGGCCCCGGAGTTGACGCCGAAGGCCAAGGTGGCCACGGCCACGCCGTTCCGGGAGGAAGCGAAGATGATGTAGTACATGATCATCAGCTGGACCACCACCGGGGTGCCCCGAATCACGGTCAGGTAGAGCCGGCAGAGCCAGTTGGCCAGCTTGAGGAAGAAGCGGCCGATGCCGTGGGTCTCCTCGATGGTCTTATCGTGGGTGGACCGGACGATCGCCACCACCACGCCGATGGCGATGCCCAGCAGCACGGCGAAGAGGGTGATCTGCAGCGTGTTGACCAGGCCGCTAGTGAGATACCGCCACCGCTCCTCCTCGATAAAGCATAAGTAGAAGTCCTCTTTCAAACTCTCCAGTGACAGCCTAAGTTCTAAGCCCATCTCTCCGCTCCTCCCTATCGTATCCCTTATCTATCTATTCTATCTTGGAAAAGGGGCGGCTCTATTGCCGCCCCTTTCAGGTCGCGTTTTTTGCGCTTACTTGTTGTTGGCCGCCACATAGGCCTTGGCGGGCTCGTTGTCGATGACCACGCAGTCCACCTTGCCGGTGAGCAGGGCCTGGATGGCGGTGGAGCCGTTGTCGAACTGGGAGACCCGGGCCTCAGTGATGCCGCCGTTCTCATAGCTGTCGGAGAGGTACAGGTCGCCGGTGGTCATCTTCTGAACGCCAGCGATATACTTGGCGTTGGAGTCCAGCAGGTCGTCCACCGTCTTGATGGGGCTGTCCTCGGGGACGATGATCACCTGGATGCCGGTGGCGTAGCTGTCAGAGAAGTTGACGCTCTGGAGCCGGGTCTCGTTGACGGTCATGCCGGCCATGCCCATATCGGCCTTGCCGGTCTGGACAGCGGTGATGATGGCTTCGAACTCCATATCATCGATGACCAGCTTCATATCCAGCTCATCGGCGATGGCGGCGGCGAACTCGGCGTCGATGCCCACGATCTTGTTGTCCTCATAGAACTCATAGGGCGGGAACTGGGCGTTGGTAGCCATATGCAGCTCTGGCTTGCCCTCGGCGTTGGCCTGGAAGGTCAGGTCGTGGGCCTCGCCGGAAATGTACTTGTTCACGATGGCGTCCTTGGTGCCGTTGGCGGTCAGGGTGGCCAGGGCGGCGTTCACCTTGTCCAGCAGGTCCGTGTTCTCCTTGGCGATGGCGATGGCGTAGTCCTCGATGGCGTACTCCGTATCCAGGATCTTGAGGGTCACTTTCTTGCTGCCGCAGGCGGTGAGGGTCAGGACAGAGGCCAGGACCAGCGCCAGGGCCAGCAGCTTTTTCATAGTTTTCATCACGCAAAACTTCCTTTCCAACTCTTCCAAGCGGGACCTCCGGTCCCGCCCCCCTTGGGGTATAGGCACTATACCACGGTGGCGGGGCAGTGTCAATAGATTTCCACCATTTTATGAATAAATATAAATTCTGACAGCGGCAGGCCCCGGACCCCCGCCGGTGTTTGGCGAAAAAAGCAAGAGCAGACGGGGGAAAGCCGCCCTTGAGGGCGGCTCTCCTGTGAATAAATATGCAGAGCGGGCGTTTTTATGCGGCCCACTGGGCCAGCAGCTCCCGCTGGCGGCGCAGGGCGATATAGAGGGCGCCTCCGATGCCCAGGACGGAGACGATCTCCCCGGCGCCCACGGTGAGGACCATCAGCCAGATGGCGTCCGGCGCGCCGTAGCCATAGCGCAGGACCCAGGGAACGATCAGGGCGTTGGCCAGTACCGGCGGCACCATGGCCAGCCAGGGACGGCCGCGCAGGCGGCGGGTGGCCAGGGCCCCTAAGAGGGTGGCCAGAGAGCCGCAGACGATGTCCAGGGCCACGCAGCCGTTGAGCAGGTTGGCCAGGAGACACCCGATCGCCAGCCCCGGAACGGCGGCGGGCAAAAAGATGGGCAGGATGCACAGCGCTTCGCTGATGCGGACTTGGATGGCCCCCTTGTCCAGCCCGAACAGGGCCGACAGCCAGGTCAGCGCCACATACATAGCGGCGATGCAGGCCCCCTGGCAAAGCTTCTTGGTCTGATCCTTTTTCATGTGATATCCCTCCGTAGTTTTGTTTTAGGTGAGGATGGTCACGAACTCACCTTCCCCGGGCCAGTCCCGCGGGACGGGGACAGTATAGCAGAAAATGCCGCGAAATGCAAGAGGGACAGCAAGATCTCTCTTGCAGATCTGGGGTCGATCGTGCTATATTGTCTGAGGAACTTCCCGGCAGATCGACCTATACAGAGGTGAGACCCTATGTCCTTCCTTACGCTGTGGGACCGATATCTCTCCAAGACCATGCCCAGCCTGTCAGACGGGGCGCTCCTCCTGCTCTACCTCCAGATCTTCGCCGGGGCCCTGCCGCCGCTGGCTACCCTGTTCCGCGCCGTCCGGCGGGAGAACAAGTGGGAGACGGCGATGCTGTGCATGGTGCCGGGGATCTTCATCTTCACTGCCGCCATCATAGAGCCCATGTTCTTCGGCTCCTTCCTGGGGGACGGCTTCCCCTGGGTGGAGGACCTGCGCCGCTTTTTGCATACGCCGGCCTTCTTCAAGGACGCCCTGCTCCTGGCAGGGGCCTTCACGGTCCTGGCGGTCCTCTTCCTCCTGCTGAGCCGGCAGAGCCGGTTCCTGGCCCTCCATGTCCTCCTCAGCGTGGGGGTGGAGGTGTTCATCGTGGCAGCGGTGGCGGCCACGGCCGCCGACTACTTCCTCCTCCGGGGCAGGCTGTTCCTCTCCCTGGGGGATAAGGCCCTGAAGTGGTTCGTCTACGGCCTTTACCTCCTGTTCCACAAGGGCGTCCTGTTCCTCACATGCCTCGTCTGGTGCCTGCTGTTCAGCGAACGGCAGGACCGGGCCGCGGCGCGGGGGGACTACGCCCTCTGGCTGCGCCATTATGTCGCCGGGAGCTACCGGACCATGGGCATCGCCCTGCTGCTGTTCTCGGCCCTGTTCGCTGCCGTGGTGGTGGGGGGACTGTACCAGGAGGGCAGCTATGGGATGGCCGGGACCTTCTTTATCTGGAACATCCTGATGGTCTTAGGGGCCCTCGCCCTTCTCCTCTGCTCCCTCTTCCCGGTCCTGCTGCCGGGTTACCGCCGGATCTGCCGGTGGGGCGACCTGGAGGAGACTGGCCGGTTGCTCTACCAGGAGATCCGGCAAAAGCCGCCCCTGGCCCAGACCATGGACGGGACGGTGACAGCGCATTTCCTGATCGTAGCCGCCCCCTTCCGCCGGGTCTACCGGTTAGACCTGCTGGAGCACACCGTCCCCTTGGGCGGCGGGGTGCGGCTGCGCTTTAAGGACGGCAGCAGCTGCAACATCAGCGCCGCCTCCCGTCCCCTGCTGCAGGCGCTGGGGAGGGTGCTGCGATGAGATTTCCTCTGTTTATCGAGCTGGAGGGCCAGCGGGCCGTGGTGATCGGCGGCGGGACCGTGGGGACTCGCCGGGCCGCCGCCCTCCGGGACTTCGGCGCGGCGGTGACCCTGATCTCCCCCACCATCCAGAGGCCCCTGGCAGGCATCGCCCACCTGCCCCGGCCCTACCGCCCCGGTGACCTGACCGGCGCTTGGCTGGCCGTGGCCGCCGCCGACGATCGGGCGGTGAACCATGCTGTCTATGAGGAGGCGACTGCCTTGGGCATCCTTGTCAACGTCTGCGACTGTCCCGCCGAGTGCGGCTTTTTCTTCCCCGCCCTCTGCCAGGGGGGCGGGATCGTTGCCGGCGCGGTGAGCGTGGACAACGACCACCGCCGGACCGCCGCCGCGGCGAAGATCCTCCGAAACGCTCTGGAGGAACTGCCATGAAGCTGCGTATCGGCTGCCGGGACAGCGCCCTCTCCATCGCCCAGGCGGTCTTGGTCGTAGACGGTATCCACCGGTATGACCCCACGATAGAGACGGAACTGGTCACGATGAAAACAATGGGGGACAAGATCTTGGACAAGCCCTTAGACCAGATCGGGGGCCGGGGCCTCTTCGTCCGGGAGCTGGACGCCGCCCTCCGGGCCGGGCAGGTGGACTTGACGGTCCATAGCTGCAAGGACCTGCCCCTGGACCTGCCGGAGGACCTGCCCATCGCCGCCTATACCCGCCGGGAGGACCCGCGGGACGTCCTGGTGCTGCCCCTGGGGGCGGCGGCGCTGGACCGGGCCCGGCCGATCGGCAGCTCCAGCCCCCGGCGGCGGCTGGCGCTGGGGCGGCTGTACCCGGATATGGCGGTGGAGCCGGTCCGGGGCAACGTCCAGACCCGCCTCCGCAAGCTGGACGGGGGCCGGTTCTCCGCCCTGGTCCTGGCTGCGGCGGGCCTTAGGCGGCTGGGGCTGGCAGAGCGGATCGGCTATACCTTCTCCCCGGAGGAGATGCTGCCCGCCGCCGGACAGGGCATCCTGGCGGTCCAGGTCCGGGCGGGGACGGATACCTCCTTCCTGGCCCTGGCAGCCGACCCGGACGCCGCCGCCTGCGCCAGGGCCGAGCGGGCCTTTATGCGTGAGATGGGCGGCGGCTGCGCCTCGCCGGCGGCGGCCTATGGGACCGTGGGCGGCGGGGAGCTGTCCCTGACCGGCATAGACGCCGCCGGACGGCGGGATACGATCGCCGGTCCCTTAGACCAGGCGGAAGAACTGGGACGAGCCCTGGCCAAGCGGCTGGGCAGAGGGGAGGCAGATCCATGAGCGTGATACTGGTAGGAGCCGGCCCCGGCGATCCGGGCCTGCTGACGGTCAAGGGCCGGCAGGCCCTGCTGGAGGCGGAGGTGGTGGTCCACGACCGCCTGGTCTCCCCCGCCATCCTGGCCCTTATCCCGCCGGGAGCGGAGGTCATCGACGCGGGAAAGGCCGCCGCCCGCCACAAGATCCCCCAGGAGCAGATCGACCAGATCCTATTGGACAAGGCCCGGACCGGCAAGCGGGTGGTCCGGCTCAAAGGGGGCGACCCCTATGTCTTTGGCCGGGGCGGCGAGGAGGCGGCACTGCTGGCCCGCCACGGCGTGGACTTCCAGGTGGTGCCTGGGGTCACCTCCGCCATCGCGGCGGCGGCCTACGCCGGGATCCCGGTGACCCACCGGGACTGCTGCGGCTCCTTCCATGTGATCGCCGGCCACCGCCGGGCGGGCGGGCCCCCCGCCATCGACTATGAGGCCCTGGTCCGGGCGGGGGGGACGCTGGTCTTTCTGATGGGCGTCGCCGCTATGCCGGCCATCGTCTCCGGCCTCCTGGCCGCCGGAATGGACGCCGCCACCCCCGCCGCCGTGGTGGAGCGGGGGACCACCCCCCGGCAGCGGCGGTGCCTGGCTCCCTTGGGGGAGCTGATGGAGCGGGCCGCCGCCATGGCGATCGCCAGTCCGGCGGTCATCCTGGTGGGGGAGGTCTGCTCCCTGGGGACCGAGCTGGACTGGTTCGACCGTCTTCCTCTCCGGGGGCGGCAGATCCTGGTCGCCCGGCCCCGGGGCCGGGCCCTGGGGGCGGAGCTGGAGGCCCTGGGGGCGGACGTGTGGAGCTATCCCTGCGTGGAGCTTCTGCCCATCGACCCCTGCCCCGCCATGGAGCGGGCCCTGGCCCATCTGACGGACTACGCTTGGCTGGCCTTCACCTCCGCCGCCGGTGTGGAGCGGTGCTGGGCCTGCCTGGAGGGGCTGGGCCTGGACGCCCGGGCCCTCTCCCCGGTGAAGCTGGCCGCCATCGGCCCCGGCACGGCCAGGGCCCTGGCCACCCACGGCCTGACCGCGGACTGCCTGCCGCCGGTCTACGATGCCCGCCATCTGGGCCAGCACCTGCCGGCGGAGGGGCGTGTCCTGCTCCTGCGGGCGGCGGAGGGCTCCCCGGCCCTGCCGGCGGCCCTGGAGGAGCGGGGCATCCCCTATGACGACATCGCCGTCTATCAGACGAACTGCGCCCTCCCCCCAGATCCGGCCCTCCGGGCCGCCCTGGCGGCGGGGGAGCTCCACGGGGCGGCCTTCACCTCCGCCTCCACGGTCCGGGGGTTCGTATCCGCCGCCGGGGCGGACGCGGACTTTACGGGGCTGACCGGCCTCTGCATCGGTGAGCAGACCGCCGCCGAGGCGGCGAAGCACGGCATCCCCGTCCGCGTAGCCCGTGAGGCCACGATCCCCTCCCTGGTGGAGCTGGCGGTCCAGACCTTCGGGGACGTGGCGGATAAAACTTGGTAGACCGGGAAATATATGCCATATGAAAAGGAAGTGCATTCGATGGAACTGCTCCAACGCCCCCGCCGCCTGCGGCAGAACGAATCCGTCCGGCGGCTGACTCGGGAGACCCGCCTGAGTCCAGACTCCTTGATCTATCCCATCTTCATAGACGAGACCGTCTCCGGCACCTACCCCATCGAGAGCCTGCCGGGCCAGCTCTGCTACGGGCTGGACAGCCTGGACCAGGCCGTGGAGGACTGCCTGGCCCATGGGATCGGCCGGTGCCTGCTCTTTGGACGGCCCAGGGAGAAGGACCCCTTCGGCTCCTCCGCCTGGGCGGAGGACGGCGTTATCCAGCGCGCCGTCCGGGCCATCAAGGCCCGCTATCCCGACTTTTATGTCATCACCGATGTGTGCCTCTGCGAGTACACCAGCCACGGGCACTGCGGCCTTCTCCAGGGCCAAGAGGTGGACAACGACCAGACCCTGCCCGTCCTGGCCCGCGCCGCCCGGAGCCACGCCGCCGCCGGGGCAGACATGGTGGCCCCCAGCGACATGATGGACGGCCGGGTGGGGGCCATCCGGGCCGCTCTGGACGAGAGGGGCTATCAGAACGTCCCCATCATGGCCTACTCCGCCAAGTACGCCTCCTCCTTCTATGGTCCCTTCCGGGCCGCCGCCGGCTGCGCCCCCTCCTTTGGGGACCGCCGGGGCTACCAGATGGACCCCCACAACTGCCGGGAGGCCCTGCGGGAGTGCGCTCTGGACATCGCCGAGGGGGCGGATATCCTGATGGTCAAGCCGGCCCTGAGCTACCTGGATGTGATCCGGGCCTGCCGGGACGCCTTCGACCTGCCTCTCTGCGCCTACTCCGTCTCCGGCGAGTACGCCATGATCCGGGCCGCCGGAGCGGCGGGGGCCGTGGACGAGCACCGCATCATGTGCGAGACGGCCCTGTCCATCTTCCGGGCCGGGGCGGATATGCTCATCACCTACTTCGCCAAGGAGCTGGCGGAGGCCATCCGCCAGGGGGAGATCGGCTGAGGGGCCGCGCTCCCGACAGACTGATACAAGAGGAGGATCTTCCATGAAAACTCGCCTGCCGGCCTGGATGCTGTCCCTGGCCCTGCTCATGACCCTGCTGTCCCCCGCCGCCCAGGCGGCGGACTACACCGACGTGCCCCAGAGCCACTGGGCGGCGGCGGACATCCAGGCCGCCAAGGAGGCCCGGATCCTGACCGGCATCACCTCCAGGCGCTTCGGCCTAGGGGAGCCTATGACCAGGGCGGCCTTCGTGGTGGCGGCGGCCCGGCTGTTCGGCTGGGAGCTGCCGGCCTCCGCCGGCGGCGTCTTTTCCGATGTGCCCGCCGGCGCCTGGTATGCGCCGGCGGTGGCGGCGGCGGTGGAGGCGGAGGCCCTGCCCACCTATACCGCCGCCTTCCGGCCCAACGATCCCATCACCCGGGAGGAGATGGTGGTCCTGCTGGTCCGGGCCCTGGGCTACAGCGCCTTAGCCGCCGCCCAGGCGGACCGGTGCCCCTTCCCCGATGTGACCTCCAGCCAGGGCTATATCACCCTGGCCATGGACCTGGGCCTGGTCTCCGGCTATAAGGACGGCACCTTCCGCCCCCGCACCGCCGCCGTCCGGGAGCAGGCCGCGGCGGTGCTGATGCGCCTCCACCGCCGGCTGGCCGCCCAGCCGGAGCGGCTGGACAGCGCCGCCGGCTACACCCTGCTGGTCATCCCCACCCCGGCCCCGGCCGATGCCGCCTCGGTCCCCACCACGCCCCTGGAGCCCCTGGAGGGCCTGCACACCGTCCTGCGGGAGCGGCGGGAGGCGGGGGCCGATATGAGCCGGGCCGCGCTGTCCCTGTCCCCTGGGGGATGGGAGACGGTGGTGGAGAAGGACGCCATCGTCTCCAGCCGGAGCGTGTCCGCCCAGGAGGTGGAGGAGGCCCTGGCGCGGCCGGAGGCCTCCGTCCACTACGCCGAGCGCTACGCCTGCGGCTACCTCACCTACACGGAGCGGGACCGGACGGTGACGGTCTGGTACCAGAGCGAGGAGAGCCTGGCGGCCAAGCTGCGCCTGGCGGGGCTCTTTGGCGTCACGCTGTATACCTGCTGAGCCGTTTCGCGGGCAGGGCGGTCCTTTTCATGGGACAGCCCTGCCTGTTTCGCGCCTAAAAGGGCAAAATCGCCCTTGTTCTTTTTCTCGACTTTTGCTATACTGTAGGATAGATAGATATCCCAACAAAGGAGAAAGGGGGGAACAGCCTATGAGGTATACCCGTTGGCAGGGTGGCGATCTCGACCCGTCCGCCCTCCGGCCGCTGCTGGACGCCGGCTATCCCCGCCTGCTGTCTGCGGTCTTGGCCTCCCGGGGCATCGGCACAGCGGAGGCCGCGGAGGCCGCCCTGGAGCGGCGGCAGCGGCTCAGCTACGACCCGCTGCTGATGCGGGACATGGCCGCCGCCGTGGAGCGCATCCGCGCCGCCGTCAGCCGGGGGGAGAAGATCGCCGTCTTTGGCGACTACGACGTGGACGGCATCACCGCCACCTGCCTGCTGGTGGACTACCTCCGCCGGCAGGGGGCGGACTGCGTCAAATATATCCCCCGCCGGGAGGAGGACGGCTACGGCTTAGGCCGGGAGGCCATCCGCACCCTCTGCCAGGGCCAGGGGGTGGAGCTGCTGGTCACGGTGGACTGCGGCATCACTGCCGTGGAGGAATCCCGCTATATCAAGGAGCTGGGGGCGGAGCTGGTGGTCACCGACCACCATGAGTGCAAGGACTGCCTGCCGGAGGCCGTGGCCGTGGTGAACCCCCGCCGGAGCGACTGCCCGTACCCCTTCAAGCACTTGGCCGGAGTGGGGGTGGCGCTGAAGCTGGTGCTGGCCCTGGGGGGCCCGGAGCGGGAGGAGGAGCTGCTGGAGCGCTACTGTGTCCTGGCGGCGATCGGCACCGTGGCCGATGTGATGCGGATGGAGGGGGAGAACCGGACCATCGTCCACCGGGGCCTACAGGCCATCTGGAACACCGGCCTCACCGGCCTCCAGGCCCTCCTGCGGGAGACGGGGCTGCTGGAGCGGGAGATCACCTCCACCCAGATCGGCTTCGTCCTGGCCCCCCGGATCAACGCCGCCGGCCGGATGGGCCGGGCGGAGCTGGCCGCCGACCTCCTCCTCACCACCGACGAGGTCTCAGCCGCCCAGATGGCCCAGGAGCTGTGCGCCCTGAACCGGGAGCGGCAGGAGGTGGAGCGGGACATCTACGCCCAGGCCGTGGAGCAGCTGGAGACGCTGCCCATGGAGGAGCGCTCCGCCCTGGTCCTCTCCAGCGACACCTGGCACCAGGGGGTGGTGGGCATCGTGGCCTCCCGCCTGGCGGAGAAGTACGCCTGCCCCAGCTTTATGATCCACCTCAGCGGTGCCCAGGGCAAGGGCTCCTGCCGCAGCTACGGCGGGTTCAACCTCTTTGCCGCCCTGGAGCACTGCCAGGACCTGCTGGAGGGCTTCGGCGGCCATGAGCTGGCCGCCGGCTTCACCATCCGAAGAGAGAACATCCCCGCCTTCCGCCGGGCGGTGAACGAGTACGTCCGCCAGCACTGCGGCGGGGCGGTCCCGGTGTCCTGCCTGGACATCGACGTGACCATCACCGAGCCGGAGCAGGTGGATATGGCGGAGGTGGAGGCCCTCAGCCGGCTGGAGCCCTATGGGTCCGGCAACCTGCGGCCGGTGTTCGCCCTCCTGGGAGCCAAGCTGGAGCTGGTGCAGCCCGTGGGGCAGAACCGGCATCTGAAGCTGCGCCTCAGCCAGGGCACGACTTGCTTCGAGGCGATCTACTTCTCCGTGGACCTGGAGAACTTCCATCTCCGCCCTGGCGACCGGGTAGACGCCGCCTTCCACCTCCAGATCAACGAGTTCCACGGCTACCGCCACGTCCAGCTCCAGATCCTGGACCTGCGGGAGAGCCTGCTCATGAGCAGGCGGGAGCAGAGCCGGCTGGAGCTCTGCCGCCGGCTGGCCAGCGGCGAGGCGCTGACGGCCCAGGAGGCCCGGCGGCTGCTGCCGGAGCGGGAGCAGTTCGTGGCCCTGTGGCAGCGGCTGCGCCAGGAGGCCGGGGCGGCAGGGACCGTGGCCGGTCCCCGTGTGCCCCTGCTCCGCCGCCTCTCCGCCCGGACCGGCGGGGAGGAGCCCTTCGTCCGAACGGCGGTCTGCCTGGAGGTGTTCCGGGAGCGGGGGCTCTTGTCCCTGGCGGGGGGCGAGGAGGCGCTGGTCATCACCTTGGACCTCACCCGCCGGGCGGACCTGGACGAGTGCCCCTATATGCAGCGCCTGCGCGCTCTGGCCCAAGGGCCGTCACCAAATCACTAGGAGGCTCCCTATGGCAACCTTGGAAGAACGCTACAGCCACCTGGAAAAGACCATCCATGGCTACAATATCTCCGCGGACCTGGCCCAGATCCGCGCCGCTTATGAATATGCCCGGGACTGTCACGGCCCCCAGATGCGCAAGGACGGCACCCCCTTCATCACCCACCCGCTGAACGTGGCCCAGATCGTGGCGGAGATGCGGCTGGACACCGAGAGCATCGTGGCCGCCCTGCTCCATGACTGCATCGAGGACACGGAGGCCACCTACGATGACATCGCCAAGCGCTTCGGCACCACGGTGGCCGATATCGTGGACGGCGTCACCAAGCTGACCCGGGTCCACTACAACACCATGGAAGAGGAGCAGATGGAGAACCTGCGGAAGATGCTCTTCGCCATGAGCCGGGACATCCGGGTCATCCTCATCAAGATCGCCGACCGGCTCCACAATATGCGGACCATGGAGTACCAGACCCCGGAGAAGCAGCGGAAGAAGTCCCTGGAGACCATGGAGATCTACGCCCCCATCGCCCACCGGCTGGGGGTGCAGAAGGTCCGGTGGGAGCTGGAGGACCTGTCCCTGAAATACCTGGACCCGGTGAGCTACGAGCAGATCACCTCCAACTTAGCCGCCCACGCCGCTGAGTATGACGCCTTTATGGACCACGTCCAGAAGGAGGTGGAGGAGCGGCTGACGGAGATGGGCATCACCGCCATCGTCTATGGCCGGGTGAAGCACCCCTACAGCATCTACCGGAAGATGTACACCCAGAACAAGGCCATCGATGAGGTCTACGACCTCTTCGCCTTCCGGGTCCTGGTGGACACCCTGGCCGACTGCTACAACGTGCTGGGGGTGATCCACGACCTGTATAAGCCCATCCTGGGCCGGTTCAAGGACTACATCGGCACGCCGAAGCCCAATATGTACCAGTCCCTCCACACCACCGTCATCGGCGACGACGGCATCCCCTTCGAGGTGCAGATCCGCACCCACGAGATGCACGCCGTGGCGGAGTACGGCGTGGCGGCCCACTGGAAGTACAAGCAGCACATCAGCCAGAGCGGCGGGGAGGGGACCTATGAGTGGATCCGCCGGCTGCTGGAGAACCAGGAGGACGCCGACGCGGAGGAGTTCATCCACAGCCTGAAGGTGGATATGTTCGCCGACGAGGTGTTCGTGTTCACCCCCCGGGGGGCGGTGATCAACCTGCCCGCCGGCTCCACCCCCATCGACTTCGCCTACTCCATCCACTCCGCCATCGGCAACACCATGGTGGGGGCCAAGGTCAACGGCAAGATGGTGGGCTTCGACTACACCCTGCAAAACGGCGACATCGTGGAGATCAACACCTCCAAGTCCGCCCACGGCCCCAGCCGGGACTGGGTGAAGCTGGCCCGGTCCAGCGAGGCCCGGAGCAAGATCCGCCAGTGGTTCAAGAAGGAGCGGCGGGAGGAGAACATCGCCAATGGCCGGGCCATGTTCGAGTCCGAGCTCCGGCATGTGGGGGTGGCCATCGCCTCCGTCACCGCCCCGGCGGTGCTGCCCAACTTCTTAAAGCGGACCTCTTTCGGCACCCTGGACGATATGTACGCCGCCATCGGCTACGGGGGCTACACCGCCCAGAAGGCGGTCCACCGGGCCAGGGACGAGCTGGCCGCCCAGAACCGGATGACCGCGGAGAAGGCCGCCGTGGAGGAGGCAAAGCCCAAGGCTGCGCCGGTGAAGCAGGAGAAGGGCATCATCGTGGAGGGACTGGACAACTGCCTGGTGAAGTTCTCCAAGTGCTGTACCCCGGTGCCCGGGGACCCCATCGTGGGCTTCATCACCCGGGGCTATGGCGTCAGCGTCCACCGGCAGGACTGTCCCAACGCCCTGCCCTCCCGCCAGAAGGAGACGGCGGGCCGGTGGCTGAAGGTCACCTGGGGCAGCGACACCCACGAGACCTACGCCACGGAGCTGGAGATCACCGCCAAGGACCGGGACAATCTGCTGATGGACATCTCCACCGTGTTCTCCTCCACCAAGACCAGCATCAAGGGGCTGAACGTCAAGACCACCGTGGACGGCTTCGCCCTCTTCTCCGTCACCGCCATGGTGACCGACAAGACCCAGCTGGACACTATCATGACCAAACTCCACCAGATCTCCGGGGTCATCAAGGTGGCCCGTCCGGCGGGATGATAAAGGAGGTTTTCGGATGCGCGCAGTATTGACCAGAGTTTCCTCCGCCTGCGTCCGGGTGGATGGAGAGGTGACAGGGGAGATCGGCAAGGGCTATCTCATCCTGCTGGGGATAGGACCCAATGACACAGAAGCTACCGCCGCCCGGCTGGCGGAGAAGATCTGCAACCTCCGCATCTTCGAGGACGAGAACGGGAAGATGAACTTGAACCTGGAGACGGTGGGGGGCGCCATGCTGGTGGTGAGCCAGTTCACCCTCTACGCCGACACCTCCTCCCGCCGTCCCGGCTTCACCGGCGCGGCCAAGCCGGAGCTGGCGGTGCAGGGGTACGAATGGTTCATGGCGCACTGCCGGGCCCGGGGGTTCCGGGTGGAGCACGGGGTGTTCGGCGCCCATATGGATGTCTCCTCCGTCAACGACGGCCCGGTGACCATCCTATACGACACGGAAAAATAAAAAGAAGGAGGCGGTTTTTATGCTGCTCCGCTCGATCCATGTAGGCCCCATCGAGACCAACTGCTACCTGCTGGGGGCCGACGGCCGCTGCTGCCTGGTGGACCCCGGCGGCGATGGGCCCGATATCCTGGAGATGGTCCGTCTCAGCGGCCTGGCCCTGGACGCTATCCTCCTGACCCACGGCCACTGGGACCACCACAACGGCATCAGCGAGGTGCTGGCAGCCTATCCAGACCTGCCGGTCTATATCCACAAGGACGAGCTGTTCCACGGCCAGGAGGCCACGCCCCACTACTTCTTCCCTCCTGCCGGCGATGTGCGGACGGTGGAGGACGGGGACACCATCCAGGCCGGCGGGCTGACCTTCCAGGTGCTGTGTACGCCGGGCCACTCCGCCGGGTCCCTCGTCTACCTCTGCGGGGATGTGATGATCGCCGGGGACACCCTGTTCGCCGGCACCTGCGGCCGGTGCGACCTGCCCGGCGGCGGGCTGGAGCCCATGATGGAGTCCCTGCGGCGCTTAGGGGCCCTGGAGGGGGACTACAAGGTCTGCCCCGGCCATGGCGGTACCTCCACCCTGGAGGAGGAGCGGCGGCACAACCCCTATATGCGCCAGGCGATGAGGGAGCTATGAGGCTGCTCTTTTCGGGCCACGACTATCGCTACGCCGTGGAGCAGAGCCTGCTGGCCTTCTTTCCCGCTGAGCGGCCGGTCTACGAGGGGGAGGACCCCCACACGGCCCGGATCGGCCTGGAGGCGGCGGCGGGCTGGGCCACCGGGACCACAGAGCTGGCCATGGACGGCCGGACCGCCACCGGCACGGCCCGGATGGCCCTGCCGGCGGAGACGGGCCCCTACGAGGCGGAGCGGATCCGGCAGCGGGCGGTGAAGCTGAGCTTCTTCAAGGCCGCCCAGGCCCTGACCGGCACCACCCCCGCCTGGGGGGCCCTCACCGGCATCCGCCCCGCCAAGCTGGCGGCGGAGCTGATCGAGGAGACCGGGAGCGTCCAGGAGGCGGACCGGGTGCTGGAGGAGACCTACTTCGTCTCCCCGCCCCGGCGGCGGCTGGCCCTGGAGTGCGCCCAGGCGGGGCTGGCGGCCCAGCGGGCGCTGTCGCCGGAGGAGATCTCCCTCTATGTGGGCATCCCCTTCTGCCCCACCCGGTGCGCCTACTGCTCCTTCGTGTCCAACAGCGTGGAAAAGACCTTCCACCTGGTGGAGCCCTACCTGGAGGCCCTGCTGGACGAGATCGACCAGGCGGCGGCCCTGGTGGAGGAGCTGGGCCTGCGGGTCCGGTCCTTCTATATGGGCGGCGGCACCCCCACCACCCTCTCCGCGGAGCAGATGGACCGGCTCTTAGGCCATCTGGACCGGCGGTTCGGCCTGGGCCGGACCGTGGAGCGGACCGTGGAGGCGGGGCGGCCCGACACCATCACGGCGGAGAAGCTGGCGGTGCTGCGGCAGAGGGGTATCGACCGGATCAGCGTCAATCCCCAGTCCATGGACGACGCGGTCCTGGCCGCTATTGGCCGCCGCCACGGGGGCGGGGACATCCGGCGGGCCATGGAGCTGGTGGACAAGGCCGGCTTCCCCCATGTCAACATGGACCTGATCGCCGGCCTGCCGGAGGACAGCCCGGAGGGCTTCCGCCGGAGCTTGGACGAGGTGATCGGCTTCGGCACGGACAATATCACCGTCCACACCCTCTCCCTGAAAAAGGGGAGCCGCATCACCCTGGAGGGCACCCGGATCCCCACCGAGGCCCAGGTGGGGCAGATGCTGGACTACGCCAACGCCGCCCTCCGGTCTGCCGGCTTTGGTCCCTACTACCTCTACCGGCAGAAGTACCAGTCCGGCAGCTTCGAGAACGTGGGCTGGTGCCGGCCCGGCGGGACGGGGTGGTACAACATCTACATCATGGAGGAGCTGCACACCATCCTCAGCCTGGGGGCCGGGGGCTCCACCAAGCTGGTGGACCCGCCCCGGGACCACATCGAGCGGGCCTTCAACCTGAAATACCCCCTGGAGTACCTCCAGCGACCGGAGAAGATCCAAAAGAACCTGGCCCGGTTCCGGGCGTTTTACGAAAATATGCGAAACAGCTGAAAGGAGAACGACTATGGCTTACGTCCTATCTCAGATCAACGACGCCGTTCGCTCTGACCCCAAGGCCTTCCTGGAGGAGTCCGATGCGGCCTTCCACAAGAAGATCCGATCCGCCGCCGCCAAGATCGCCGAGCACCGGAAGGTCAGCTCCATCGTGCTGCTCTCCGGTCCCTCCGGCAGCGGCAAGACCACCACCTCCAAGAAGATCCAGGCAGTACTGGAGACCATGGGCATCCGGGCCCACGCGGTGAGCATGGACAACTACTTCCAGACCGTGGACCCGGAGACCGCCCCCCGGAACCGGGACGGCATGATCGACTACGAATCCCCCTTCTGCCTGGATATGGACCTTCTGAACCGGCACTTCAAGATGCTGGACCGGGGGGAGACCATCCATGTGCCCAAGTTCGAGTTCGCCCGGCAGATGCGCTCGGCCATCATGTCCCGCCCCCTGAAGCTGGGACCGGACGAGATCGCCATCTTCGAGGGGATCCACGCCCTCAACGACGTGATCACCGGCAAGAACCCCCAGGCCATGAAGCTGTATATCGCCGCCAGGAGCAATGTGCTGGACGACGAGGGGAACCTGGTGTTCAAGAAGTCCTGGCTCCGTCTGGCCCGGCGGACGGTGCGGGACGCCAAGTTCCGGGCCTGGGAGCCCCATGTGACGTTGAAGATGTGGGCCAACGTCCGCCGGGGAGAGAAGCTGTACATCTCCCCCTTCAAGGACAACGCCAACATCCAGTTCGACAGCTCCCTGCCCTATGAGATCTCCGTGCTGAAGCCCTTCGCCCAGCCCATGCTGGACCAGATCGACCCCGCCATGGCCCGCCACGACGAGCTGGAGCATGTGCTGGCCGCCTATGAGTACTTCGAGGCCATCGACGAGTCCCTGGTGGCGCCGGACGCCCTGATCCGGGAGTTCATCGGCGGCGGGATCTACGATGATTGAGCCTCCTCTCCGCCGGCGGGGCCCCTCTCTGTGATATTTTGCGCTCCGCCGGCTTATAATTGGAAGAGAACGTTGAAAGGACAGGAGGTCTGAAAAATGGAGAAAAAGCTGCTTGCCCTGCTGGACGCGGCCAAGACTGGCTGCGCCGCCCTGGAGCGGGCCGCCGGGGAGACGGCGGCGGCCTGGAAGCTCCGCTGGCGAAAAGCCCAGCTGGAGGGGGAGCTGGACTGCTATCTCACAGAGGTGGGCCAGCTGCTTTACGCCACCCACACCGGCGCGCCCAGCGACAGCGGCGAGATGGAGCATCTGCTCCAGGAGGCCGACAAGGTCCGCGCCGCCCTGCGGGAGAACCGCCGGGAGCTGGCGCTGCTCCGGGGCGTGGTGGTCTGTGACGGCTGCTGCGCGGAGAACGCCGTGGAGAACCGGTACTGCCAGGAGTGCGGCGAGAAGCTGTGGCCCTGACGCCCGCTCCCCATCGCTATCCCTTTTATGAGGTTGAAAGTCCATGCCCAAAGAAAAGAAACAGTCGTTCCTGGGCGGCGTAGCCGCTCTGACCATCGCGGTGGCCCTGGTGAAGATCATCGGCGCCCTCTACCGCATCCCCCTGGGGAACATCCTGGGGACCGAGGGCACCACCCACTTCAACTCGGCCTATAAGATCTACAGCCTGCTGATCTCCCTCTCCACCGCCGGCCTGCCCACAGCTTTGAGCAAGCTGGTGGCGGAGTCCCGGGCCTTAGGGAAATATAACCAATCCAGAAAGCTGCTGCGGATCTCTCTGGTCCTCTTCGCCATCCTGGGCATACTAGGCACGTCCCTGATGCTCTTCGCCACCGAGTGGCTCACCGGCCTGATGCACAACTCCCTGGCCTACTGGCCCATGAAGGCCCTCAGCTTCTCCGTGGTGTGCGTGTGCATCATGGCGGCCTTCCGGGGCTACACCCAGGGCTGCCAGAACATGACCCCCAGCGCCATCAGCCAGGTGATCGAGGCCACCTTCAAGCTGCTGGTGGGGCTGACCCTGGCCTGGTATCTGGTCAGCGCCCTGGGCCGGGGCGTGGAGATCGGTGCCGCCGGGGCCATCATCGGCGTGACGGCCAGCAGCGTGCTGGCCATGGCCTACATGATCTTCCACCACTTCCGCCACCGGCGGGAGACCCCTGTGAGCCAGGACGTCCCCCAGAGCACGGGGGCGCTCCTGGGGCGGATCTTCACCATCGGCATCCCCATCACCCTGGGGGCGAGCAGCATGAGTCTGATCATGCTGATCGACCAGAGCCTGATCATGGACCGGCTCCAGACGGTGCTGGGGCTGACGGAGCAGGCCGCCGCCGACCTGAACGGGCAGTACGAGTTCGCCCTGCCCCTGTTCAACCTGCCCTCGGCCTTCATCCCGCCGGTGACCATGTGCCTGATCCCCTTCATCGCCGCCGCCACCGCCCGCCGGGACCACACCAAGGTGACCAAGCTGGTCAGCACCTCCCTGCGGCTGACGGTGCTGGTGGGCTTCCCCGCCGGGGTGGGCCTGAGCGTGCTGGCCGGGCCGATCCTCCGCCTGCTCTATCCCGCCCGGCTCGCCAGCGCCGAGGCCGCCGCCTACCACCTCCAGATCATGGGCTTCACCTCCATCTTCGTCTGCCTGATGCTGCTGACCAACGCCATCCTCCAGGCCCACGACAAGGCCCATATCCCAGTGTTCACCATGATCTTAGGCGGCTCGATCAAGATCGCCACCAATTATATCCTGGTGGGCGACCCCGCGATCAACATCAAGGGCGCCCCTATCGGCTCCCTGTGCTGCTATGGGGCCATCGCCTTGGTCAACCTGGTGCTGATGGACCGGGTGCTGGTCAAGCGGCCCAGCTATATCCAGCTCTTCCTCAAGCCCGCCATCGCCACCGCCGGCATGGCCGTGGTGGCCAAGGGCAGCTTTTCCCTGCTGGCGGGCCGTTTCGGCAGCAATTTGGCCTGCCTGCTGGCCATCGGCCTGGCGGCGCTGGTCTATGTTTTCCTGGTGCTGGCCCTGCGGATCGTCACCAAGGAGGACCTGGAGATGGTGCCCCACGGGGAGCGATTGGCAAAATTGCTCAAGATCCGCTGAATTTCCAGGAAAAACCACGGAAAAAGGCTTGCAATTCCGGGAAAGCAGTGGTACTATAAGCAATACTGCCGAACGGTAACATTTACAAAAAGGAGAAACTTCCATGAACAAAGCTGAACTGATCGCCGCCGTCGCGGAGAGCACCTCCCTGTCCAAGAAGGACTGTGAGTCCGCCGTCAACGCCATGCTGGATACCATCACCGCCGCCCTCCGGGACGGGGAGAAGGTGCAGCTGGTGGGCTTTGGCTCCTTCGAGGTGAAGCCCCGCGCCGCCCGCACCGGCCGCAAGCCCGGCACCGATGAGACCATCGAGATCCCCGCCTGCAAGGTGCCCACCTTCAAGGCCGGCAAGCTCCTGAAGGACGCGGTGGACAACTGACCCCCGGAGCGCGGAGGAGCGCCTATGCGGCTGGATAAATACCTGAAGGTCTCCCGGCTCATCAAGCGCCGCACGGTGGCCAACGAGGCCTGCGACAACGGCCTGGTCTCCCTCAACGGCCGTCCGGCCCGAGCCTCCAGCGAGGTCAAGGCCGGGGACGTGATCGCCCTGTCCCTGGGCCAGCGGCGGCTGACGGTAGAGGTGCTGGCGGTGGCCGAGGCCGTGGGCAAGGCGGACGCCGGCGCCCTCTACCGGGAGATCGGGGAAAAGCCTTAGCATACTTGGGACAGCCTCTCCATATATATGGGATAGACGTATATATGGAGGAGGTTTTCTCATGACCTACGATACCCAAGGCCACACCTCCCACCGTCTGGAGATGGACGGGCGGGAGCGGTTGACCGTCTCCGGCGTGGAGGACGTGGAGCGCTTCGACGAGGAGACGATCGTCATGTCCACGGTGGCCGGCACCCTGGTGGTCACCGGGGAGGAGCTGCACATCGGCAAGCTGAGCCTGGAGGGCGGCGAGCTCCATGTAGACGGCCGTATCGACTCCCTGACCTATGAGGACCAGGGCTATGGCCGCGGCGGCCTCCTGCGCCGTCTCTTCGGCTGATGGGGGTGGTCATCTCCCAGCAGCTGTCCGCCTTCCTGGCCTCGATCCTCTTAGGGGCGCTGCTGGGCCTGCTCTACGATCTGCTCCGCTCCCTCCGGGAGCTGTTCCGGGGCCGGGGGCTGTGGGCTATGGACTTAGCCTACTGCGCCGCCGTGGTCACCGCCGCTTTCTACTTCACCATGACCTTTGGGGAGGGGGAGCTGCGGATCTACATGGTGCTGGGCATCCTGGGCGGGGCGGCGCTGTTCTTCTGCCTCCTCTCCCGGCCCCTGCGTCCCCTCTGGGACTTCTGGCGGGACTGCCTGGCGGCCCTGCTGGCCCTTTTGACCTGGCCTTTCCGCGTTTTCCTGCGTATCGCAAAAAAATTTTCCCGCGCTGGCAAAAAAGTCTTTCGCCGGGGCGCAAAACGGTGTATACTATGGAGCAGGAAGTGGCGTGTGGTCTGTTTTCGGAAAGGAGGCGGGGGCCATCAAGCGAAAGCACCCAAAAAAGCATCCAAAAGCGCGCAAAAGACCGGCCGGTGTCCTCACCGGCGTCATCCTTCTGATGCTCCTCTTCGCGGTGGGGATCCAGCTCTATCAGATGCAGTCCCAGCTCCAGGCCGCTCGGGAGCAGGAGGCCGATCTGGCCGCCCAGATCGCCGCCGTCCAGGCAGAGAACCAGGCTCTCTCCGACGCACTGGAAAACAGCGACGATCCAGAGCTGATCCAGGAGATCGCCCGGACTCAGCTGGGGCTGGTGGCGAAAAATGAAAAGGTCTTTTACGACATCGGAGGATGATCGAAAGCCCCTTCTGCCTGTGGACGCAGAAGGGGCTTTCGGCACAGAGATCGGGAGGTACATATGCCGAACCTGGATATTTCCCAGCTGGAGGAGCTGGCTCTGGGCACCCTGACCATATCGAAGCTGCTCCGGGCGGGGCTGCGGCTGGCGGTCTGCCTGGTGCTGGCCCGGCTGCTGATCTGCCTGGCGGCCCGGCTGCTGCAAAAGCCCCATTTCGACCGGCGCTTCCAGCGCTTTGCCCTGGCCACGGTGAAGGTCCTGGTGTATATCGCCGTGGGCTTGATCGTGGCCGACAGCCTGGACATCCCCATCAACTCCCTGGTGGCCCTGGTGGGCATCTTCGGGCTGGCGCTGTCCCTGGCGGTGCAGGATATTTTGAGCAACGTGGCCGGGGGCATGGTCATCCTCGTTGCCAAGCCCTTTCTGATCGGGGACTACATCGAGAGTGACGTGGGCTCCGGCACGGTGGCCGCCATCGACACCATCCACACCAAGCTGGATACCTTCGACGGCCAGCGGGTGCTGGTGCCCAACAGCAAGCTCTCCGCCAGCCGCATCGTCAACTATACCCGCCTGGGCACCCGGCGGATCGACATCCTCCTCCGGATGGGCTACGCCCCGGCGGCGGAGGCGGTCCGGGCCGCCTGCCTCCAGGCGGTGGGGGATGTTCCCAACATCCTGGAGGACCCTGGGGCGGTGGTCCATCTGACGGACTTTGGGGAGAACGCCATAGAGTACCACCTGCGCTGCTGGACCAAGGTGGACGACTACTGGGACAGCCGGTGCGCGCTGATGGAGCGGGTGAAGCTCCGGCTGGAGGCGGCGGGCATCCCGATCGCCTACAACCGGCTCTACGGCCCCCAGGAGAAGGGTGCCGGCTACAGGAAGCTGTAGGCCAGCGCCGCGGAGAGGGCGGCCTGGAGGACCTTCCCCGGAAAGTGGAGGCGGGGGTCTATGTCCGTGTCCGCCAGGACCGCCAGGGTCTGGCAGTGGACCGACAGCCCGCCGAAGCCCACCAGAGCGGCGGCCATGGCGTGGCCCGCCCGGGTATCGGGGAGGCCGCTCAGACCGGAGGTCATCTCCAAAAGGCCCACGGCAAAGGGGGGCGCGCTCTCTGGCAGCAGGGCCGCCGCCACGGCGAAGAGGGTCACGAAGGCACAGATCTGGAGGACCGACTGGAGGGCGGCGGTCACCGACCGGGTGAAGGCCAGGGGCAGGCTCACCGCCTTCTGGGGCAGCGGCCGGCCTGGCAGGGGGAGGGGCTCCCGCCGGCCCCGGCGGCAGAGGAGGGCCCCCACCGCCAGAGCGGAGAGGGCGTGGAGCAGGAAGAGCTTGCAGCCTAACAGGGTCGAGCCGAAGAGCCCCCCGCCTACATAGGACAGCAGGAAGGCGGGGCCGCAGTTGTTGCAGAAGGACAGCAGCCGCTCCGCCTCCCCCTTGGTGCAGAGTCCCTGGCGGTAGAGCTGGGCAACGGAATCGGCCCCTACGGGATAGCCCCCAACCAGCCCCATGAGCAGCGGCGCGGCGCAGGCCCCCCGCAGCTGGAACAGGGGCCCCATCAGGGGGGAGAGGACCCGCTGGAGGCAGTCCGCCGCCCCCAGGCGCAGCAGCAGCCCTGTCACCACCATCATCGGGAACAGGGAGGGGATGATGCTGCGAAAGCACAGCAGCAGCCCCTCCTGGGCGGCGGACAGGGCCTCCGCCGGGCGGAGCAGGAGCAGCAGGGCAAAGAGCAGGAAAGGCGCGGACAACAGCAGTTTTTTCATAACGGCCTCCTGGCCCCCAAGGAGGGGGAATGGGATGCTTCCACTATATGCGGCCGGGTGGACAAGATATGCCCGCCGTGTTATGATGGGGCCGTCAACGATCGTATACGGCACGGAAGAGAGGAGAGGACGGCCTATGGCCATCATCGGCATCGACCTGGGGACCACCAACACCCTGGCCTGCGTGTTCCGCAAGGGGCAGGCGGAGCTGATCCCCAATGAACTGGGCGTTTATAAGACCAGCAGCGCCGTCAGCGTGCTGGAGGACGGCGCTGTCCTGGTGGGGGCGGCGGCCCGGGAGCGGCTCATCACCCACCCGGAGCGGACGGCGGCCTCCTTCAAGCGCCATATGGGCACCGGCCGGGTCCTCTCCCTGGGGGAGCGGCGGATGGAGCCGGAGGAGCTGAGCGCCCTGGTGCTGCGGCAGATCAAGGCGGATGCGGAGCGGTATCTGGGGGAGCGGGTGGAGGAGGCAGTGATCAGTGTGCCGGCCTACTTCAACGACACCCAGCGCTGGGCCACCAAGCTGGCGGCCCAGCTGGCGGGCCTGCGGGTCCAGCGGCTGATCAACGAGCCCTCGGCGGCGGCCCTCTGCTACCGGCAGCAGACCGGCGGCGGCAGCTGCAAGCTGATGGTGGTGGACTTCGGCGGCGGCACCTTGGATGTGTCCATCGTGGAGTGCTTTGAGAACATCATCGAGATCACCGGCATCGCCGGGGATGTCCAGCTGGGCGGGGACGACATCGACCGGGCCATCGTGGACCGGTTCTGCGCCCACTGCCAGCTGGAGCGGCTGGACCCGGCGGAGCGGGCCACCCTCTTTCGCCAGGCGGAGGCGGCCAAGATCGCCCTGACCAGCCGGCCGGCGGCGATGCTCGCCCTCCAGAGCGGCGGGCAGTCCCACAGCCTGGTGCTGACCCGGCCCCTGCTGCGGGAGATCTGCGCCCCGGTGTTCCAGCGGGTCCGGGCCGTGCTGCGGCGGGCAGTCCAGGAGGACGCCGGGGGCATCGACGATGTGGTGCTGGTAGGCGGCAGCTCCCATATGCCCGTGTTCAGCGATTTTTTGGAGGAGCTGCTGGGCCGGCGGCCCACCCTGGCGGCCAGGCCGGATGAGATCGTGGCCCTGGGCGTGGGCCTCTGCGCCGGCATCAAGGAGCGGCGGGAGGAGCTGCGGGAGCTGGTGATGACCGATGTCTGCCCCTTCTCCCTGGGGGTGGCCACCTGGAACGATGTCCGGGACCAGAACCCCCATATGGCGGTGCTGATCCCCCGGGGGACCATGCTGCCGGCCAGCCACAGCGGTTCCTTCCGCACCCTCCACGATAACCAGCGGGCCCTGCGGTTCCAGATCTACCAGGGGGAGGGGTACTACGTCTCCGAGAACCTGGAGCTGGGGGAGATCGAGGTGCCGGTGCCGCCGGGACCGGCGGGGAAGCACGCCGCCGAAGTGACCTTCACCTACGATATCGACGGCCTGCTCCATGTGGAGGTATGCGGCAGCGGCGGGGACCGGCGGGAGCGGCTGCTGCTCAACGACAAATTGCAGCTGGACGAGGAGGAGCTGGCCCAGGCGGTGGCCCGGCTGGAGGAGGTCCGGCTGGCCGCACGGGGGACCGGGGAGGACCGGCTGCTGGTGGAGCGGGCCGCGGCCCTGTTCGCCCAGGCCCCCGCCCGCTGGCGGGATGAGATCGCCGCGGCTCTGAACGGCTACCGGATGCTGCTGGACGATGGGGACCTGATCGCCCTGGAGAAGGCCCGGCGGGAGATGCGGGCCCGGCTGGACAGCTGGGAGGCGGCGATCTTCGCGGACCCCTGGGAGGAGGAGACCGATGTCTGAGCTATCGAGGATCTTGAAGAAAGACGCCGTCCCCATGGCCCGGCGGCGGCTGAAGGAGAAGCTGGCGCCCCTGGGGTTCCGGCCCCACCCCCTGGACCCCCGGCGGCGGCTGGCGCGGGTGCGGAAGGGACTGGTGGAGGAGATCTACCTCTGGGCAGATGGCCGGAAGCTGAAGCCGTCCTTTCATGTGTCCCTCCAGGTGGCCCCCTATGCCCGTCTATGGCTGGACGAATTTCATCTGAAGCGGGTCCAGGGGGACCCAGGAGGCCCTTTGTGGTGGCAGTGCGTCATCCCCGACAGCCCGCCACGGCAGTATTATTACGAGCGGGACCACTTCGAGGCGATCTGGCAGTATCTGGAGGCGGCGCTGGAGGAGGCCGTCCTGCCCTGCCTGGACGCACTGACCCTGGAGAAGGCGGTGGGCCTCTTTCGGGCGCGCAGCGATGATGCCCAGGACCTCTTCCAGCCCTGGCCCTGCGACCCGGACTTGGAGCCGGAGCAGGCGGTCTGGGCAGTGGGGCAATGGCGGCTGGAGCGGTATGCGGAGGGCGCGGCGCAGCTGCTTGCTGTCCGGGAACTCTACCGCCGGTGGATGGCGGAGGAGTCCGGCAAGCCGGCCACGGACCACTTCATTGAGAGCCGGAGGCAGACTTTGGCGCTGCTGGAGGAGCTGTGCCGGCTTTGGAAGGATGAGCCGGCGGGCTGGACCGCCGCCGCCCAAACCCTGCTGGACCAGGCGGCGGAGCGCTGGCCGGATTACACGCCCTGGTAGACCCGGCAAAGCATCAGACCATATATGGACGAACAGCGCGGGCCGCGGCCCGCGCTGTCCTTTTTTGGAAAATTTTCTTTACATTTCCAAGGGGAACGTGTATGATAGAGTCAAGCGAGAGGGGAACGGCTCGACCTCCTTGAGAAAAGGAAGTGACAACATGACAGTGTTGGAAGTTCTTACTTTACTTAACCTGTTAGCCGTTGTTACCTTTGGCGTTATCAACGTAACAAAAAAGAAATAACCGGCCCCCCCGCATAGGAAACCGGCCATTTCTCAAGCTATAAACTTGAAGGAGATCAGGCCGGGCCTGTGACAGCAGGTCAGCCCCTCTTGCCCTCTAGTATAACAGCATCCTCTTAGGATGTCAAGTCACGATCTTGCCCTATTTCGGGCAGAAGGAGCGGATACATGGACGATATCTGGAGCATCCTGGAGATCGAAGCCACCCGCGACACGGCCGCCATCAAGAGCGCCTATGCCAGGATGGCGGCGCAGTACCACCCAGAGGAGCAGCCGGAGCTGTTCCTCCGTCTCCGGCAGGCCTACCAGGCGGCCCTGGCCTATGCCAACGCGCCGGCCCGGCAGGACAAGCCCCGGCAGGCCAAAGGGGAGGGGGAGAGCAACCGCCCCCAGGACCAGAGCGCCCCGCCGCCGGAGCGCTCCCCCGCCTGGCGCTTCGATCTGGGGGAGGAAGAGGAGGAAGATGCTTTCCGGGACGGGGAGGCCCACCGGGCCTTCCTGGACCTGTACTGCGGCAAGAGCCGCCGGGATAAGGCCAAATGGTTAGACTACTTCACCTCCGGGGCGTTCCTGGACGTGTTCCGCGAGAAGGGCTTCACCGGCCTGCTGCGCCGGGAGGCAGAGCGGCTGGCGGCGGACTATCCCCCCAGCAAGGAGTTTTTGACCGGGCTGTACATCGCCTACCTCTTCAACGCCCAGGAGGTGGAGCATTACGACCTCAGCGATGCCAGGGAGGGCGGCCCGGACCAGGTGGAGCGGCAGTTCTTCATCTACCCGGACGCCGCCTTTGACGGCATCGAGGACATCTTTGCCCTCTCCCGCCTGGGGCCGATCCCCCGCAAATTTATCGGGAACGACGCGGCGCTGCTGGCCGGCTTTATGGACTACCGGCAGCTGACAAAGCTGGCGGAGGCGGGCGTCTGGGACGATAACGCCATGGCGGTCCTGCGCCACGTCCTGGGCCGCTATGTGATGGCCTACATGAAGGACCGCTGTACCGCCAGCACCCCGGTGGATACGGAGCGGCACCCCCTCTGCGTCCGTCTGCTGGATCACTTCTTTACAAAATATGAGCTCCCCAGGGAGGTCTACGATATCCTCTGGAAGCGGTTGGACCTGAAGAGCGCCCAGTATGGCCGGAGCCGGGTCCTGTATGGCCGGCTGCGAGAGCTCGTGCTGGAGCGGTCCGCCGCCACGGCGGAGGCCAAGGAGGAGAAGTTCACCCAGGTCCACCGGGCCTTCATGGCGGCCCCCCTTGACCTGAAAAAGGGCCCGGACCCGGACTACAGCGCCGAGGAGGCCGCCACCGAGGCCCTCTTTGCCCGGGAGGACTTCCAGCGGGCCCTGCGGGACCGGGAGATGGTGGAGGAGAACGTCCTCACCCTCTGGACCGCCGAGCACCGGGCCCCCTGCTTCCTGCGGCGCATCCTGGCCTTCTACCGGGACCACCCGGACGCGCCCCGGGCGGAAAAGGTCATCCAGCGGGTGGAGCAGGTCCTGGCCCAGCAGCGGCGGGAGCGGCAGGACCAGGAGGACGATACCGCCGGTGTGCCGGAGACGCTGACACTGGCCTGCCGGCCCTTCCTGCGCTACTGGCTCAACGTGGGCTTTTACGATGCCCAGGACCTGGAGACCGGGGAGAAGCTGGCGGCCTATCTACAGGAGGAGCTGCCCTACTCCCTTGCCTGGGCCAGGCGGTTCATCGGCGTGGAGGAGGGTCAGACCGGGACCCGGTCGGTGATGGCCGCCGGGGTACGGGTGGACTTCCACCTGTTCCATATCTCCTACGCCCAGTATGGCCTGCCCCGCTATGAGCCCTTCTTCCCCTGGGACAGGCTATGCCAGCTGGCGGAGGGGACGGAGCTCCTTCTCCTGCTGCCCATGGCCATCGCGGACCAGCAGGACTTCCGCTGGATCCGGGCGGACCTCCAGCGCCGGCTGGAGGCCGAGGGCGTCCCAGGGGACCTGGGGCGGCTGGCGGGCTTTCTGGCGGGGCGGGTCTGCGGCGGGGCCGCACGGCCCTGGGAGGTCTGCCGGGAGACGCCGGAGAGGCTCTTTGGCTGCGAGTGGTTCCTGGAGGAGAAGACCCTGTACTTCTTCGAGCAGACCCAGCAGGGGCGGGTCTATCCCCAGGGAGGCCGCTACGACCTGGTGATGACAGAGGGAGAGGCCATCGAGCTGGCCCAAAGGCTCCTGCGGGAGCGGATCTCCCCTACGGAGGTCCATGTCCGCTGGCTGGGCGCTCTGCCGGACCTGGTGGAGATCTCCCCCATCGGCGGGCCCCGAGAGGTCCTGACCGGGGAGGAGATCAGCTGGGAGCTGCTGGAGCGGGAGCTGGACGCCTTCGCCCACGACCAGACCCGGCGGCTGGAGCTGAGCTGGGAGACCCGGACCAAGCCGGGAGAGACGGAGGATTATCCGCCTCACCGCTCCCTGGTGCTTTTGCAGGACCGGCCCCCCATGGCCCGGCAGGCCCAGGGCTATGCCTGCCTGTTCTTCGATGACCAGCGGGGGGAGTGGTTCGCCCTGCTGTACCGCCCGGATGTGTACCAGATAGTGGACTGCAAGGATGTACAGTACCACACCTTCTGCCGGAGCCGCCTGCCCAGCTACTGCATCCACCCGGACTGGTCCACCATTCGGATGCGCCTGGACCAGGTGTTCAAGCAGCTGAGCTGCCGGACGCCCCTCCAGACCCGGGTGGACGGGGCGTTCCTCTGGTCCGTGTCGGTGACCCTGGGGGGACGGCAGAAGTACAATGTGATCAAGCAGCAGCTGGCCCTGTTCCCGCCGGAGCGGTCCAGCAACCGGCTGAATGCCCGGTTCGGCTTTGGCTTCTACCCATCGGAGGTGGTCCTGGAGGACTTAGCCGGTGGGGCGGAGCGGTGGGCCATCGGCGACACCCAGCGGGACCGGGCCCAGCAGGCCCTGACCCGCTTTATGAGCGGCCGGCTGCGCCGTCTGCGGCTGACCTGGACCTTTACGGAGAGGGGCGAGCCCCGGCGGAGCCATATCGTCCTGCTCCAGGACCAGGGGCGCTACGTCATGGCCTACCTCCAGGAGGAGAAGCGGAGCGTGGAGTTCTACACGGGGAACGTGCGGGCCTATCTGAAGGCGGAGGGGAAGGTCAAGCAGGAGCCGTTTTTACAGTGGCGGCTGCCCTTCTACCTGGTCCACGACGACCTAAAGCGTATCCGCAACGGGCTGGACCTCATGCTGGACACCATGCCGGACCCCTCCCTGGTCACGGGGAACTTTGGGGAGTTCGCCTATGGCATCCCGCTCCGCAAGCCCCCGGCCTTTGAGGTGTTCCAGGCCCAGCTCCTGGGCGAGGAGCCGGTATAAAGAAAAAAGGGTCCCCGGAACGATACGTTCCGGGGACCTGGTGTATACAGAGGTAAAACTCAGCGCTTGCTGAACTGGGGAGCCCGCCGGGCCGCCTTGAGGCCATATTTCTTCCGCTCTTTCATCCGCGGGTCGCGGGTGAGGAAGCCGGCCTTCTTCAGGATAGGACGGAAGCTGTCGTCCGCCAGGAGCAGGGCGCGGGAGATGCCATGGCGCAGAGCGCCGGCCTGACCGGTAACGCCGCCGCCGGCCACGGTGGCCACGATGTCCACCTTGCCCAGGGTGTCGGTAGCCACCAGGGGCTGCCGGACGATGAGCTTCAGGGTGTCCAGGCCGAAGTAGTCCTCGATATCCCGGCCATTGATGGTGATCGTGCCGGTGCCGCCCTGGAACAGGTGGACCCGGGCCACGGAGGACTTACGGCGTCCGGTGCCGTAGAGATAGGGCTTTTTGCTCTTATACATGGTTCACGTTCCTCCTTATTCCATGGTCCACAGCTCGGGCTTCTGGGCCTGCTGCTCGTGCTCGGCGCCGGCGTAGATGTGCAGGCGCTTGAGGGAGTCCTTGGTCACGGTGTTCCGGGGCATCATGCCGCGAACGGCCACCTTCATGGCCAGCTCGGGCTTCTTCTCCATCATATCCTTGTACTTGGTCTCCTTCAGGCCGCCCACCCAGCCGGAGTGGGTGCGGTACATCTTCTGCTCCAGCTTCTTGCCGGAGAGGGTGGCCTTGGAGGCGTTGATGACGATCACGTTGTCGCCGCAGTCGGCGTGGGGGGTGTAGGTGGGCTTGCGCTTGCCGCGCAGAAGGTCGGCGACGATCACCGCGGTGTGGCCCAGGGGCTTGCCGGCGGCGTCAACGACGTACCACTTGCGGACGATGTTGCCCTTGTTTGCCATAAAAGTGGACATGGTCGTGATTCTCCTTTTTAGTCTCTGCTCCTTCGACGATGAAGGGAAGGGAACCGTGCGCTCCCTGCCTTTCATCATCGAAGGACGCTTGTTTTTTGCCGCGAAAACCGCTATACTGGACATCGCAGCGTTTGTATTTATACCATATCCGCCCGCCCTTGTCAAGCGCTGTTTTTATTTAGCACATACTATACTCGTCTATCCTTTGTTTTTCTTCGTTTATCTCCCGTTATCTCGTTTTCGATTTTTGAAATATACCTTAGACTACGCGAAAGGAGGCGCACGGATGCGGCGCATACTCTCCCTGGTCCGCCGGTGCGTGGACGACTATCAGATGATCGAGGCGGGGGACACCATCGCGGTAGGGGTCTCCGGCGGGAAGGATTCCCTGCTGACCCTGGCCGCTCTGGCCAGCCTGCGGCGGTTCTATCCCAAGCCCTTTGAGGTGGCAGCCATCACCCTGGACAGCGGCACGCCGGGCCAGGACCTCACGCCTCTGGACGGCTACTGCCGGGAACTGGGGGTGCCCTTCCACAAGATCCCGGTGCCGATCTATGAGATCGTCTTTACGATTCGGCAGGAGACGAACCCCTGCTCCCTCTGCGCCAAGCTCCGGCGGGGGGCCCTCCACTCGGAGATGAAGAAGCTGGGCTACCAAAAGATCGCCCTGGGGCACCACTATGACGACGCGGTGGAGACGCTGCTGCTGAACCTGCTCTTCGAGGGCCGGCTGGGGTGCTTCCAGCCGGTGACCTACTTAGACCGCAGCGGCGTGACCCAGATCCGGCCACTGCTCTATGTCCAGGAGCGAGAGGTCCGGGGGGCGGTGCGGCGGCTCGGGCTGCCGGTGTGCCCCAACCCCTGTCCCGCCAACGGCAGCAGCCGGCGGGAGGAGGTCAAGGCGCTGCTCCGGCAGCTCCAGGAGCGCTACCCCGACCTGAAGCAGAAGCTCTTCGGCGCGATGCAGCGCTATCCCCTGGAGGGGTGGGGGACGGCGGTGGACCGATAAAAAATCGCGCCTGGAAAAGAAAGGACTGTTCAAACAGGAAAAAATGTGCTATACTACTGATCAGCCCATGCAGGCGGCAGCGCCGCCCATGGCCTGGAGCGCCGTCTCTCCCGGGACGGCGGTCAGAAAGGAGAAGCATATGGCAGTATGGCTTGCCGGACTGGTGCTCTTCGGTGTGATCGAGGCAGCTACCGCCGGGCTGACGGTGATCTGGTTCGCGGTGGGCTCCCTGGCGGCGCTGGCGGTCACCGCCCTGGGCGCGCCGCTGTGGCTCCAGATGGTGGTGTTCCTCACCGTGTCCCTGGCGGCGCTGGCCATCACCCGGCCCCTGGTCCAGCGGTATGTCAACAATAAAAAGGTCCCCACCAACGCCGACCGCTGCTTAGGCCAGACCGCCCGGGTCACAGAGGCCATCGACAACAGCCGGGCCAAAGGGGCGGTGTACATCGACGGGAAGACCTGGTCTGCCCGCAGCGAGGGCGAGGGCCTGATCCCCGTAGGCACTCCCGTCACGGTCCTCCGCATGGAGGGCGTTAAACTCATCGTCACTCCCCGCGAGACAGACGCGGAAACGGAGTAGATACGACTTATTAAGGAGGAACGTTCTATGCCCCCGATCTTACCCATCCTGATCATCATCCTGTTCGTCCTAGTGATCATCGGCCTCTTCCAGTGCGTGAAGGTGGTCCAGCAGTCCCAAGCCTTCGTGGTGGAGCGCCTGGGCGCGTTCTCCACCGTGTGGCAGGTGGGGATGCACTTTAAGGTCCCCTTCATCGAGCGGGTCGCCAAGCGGGTGTCCCTGAAGGAGCAGGTGGTGGACTTCGAGCCCCAGCCCGTGATCACCCGGGACAACGTGACCATGCAGATCGACAGCGTGATCTACTTCCAGATCACCGACCCCAAGCTGTATACCTACGGCGTGGAGCGGCCCATGATGGCCATCGAGAAGCTGACCGCCACCACCCTGCGGAACATCATCGGCGATCTGGACCTGGAGCAGACCCTCACCAGCCGGGACCACATCAACACCTCCATGCGTTCCATCCTGGACGAGGCCACAGATCCCTGGGGCATCAAGATCAACCGGGTGGAGCTGAAGAACATCATGCCGCCCCAGGACATCCGGGAGGCCATGGAGAAGCAGATGCGGGCCGAGCGGGAGCGCCGGGAGGCCGTCCTCCAGGCCCAGGGCCAGAAGGAGAGCCAGATCCTGGTGGCAGAGGGCAAGAAGCAGTCCGCCATCCTCCAGGCCGATGCCAACAAGCAGGCCAAGATCATGGAGGCCGAGGCGGAGAAGCAGGCCCGGATCATGGCCGCCGAGGCTGAGGCTGAGGCGATCATGAAGGTCCAGCAGGCCACTGCTGACGCCATCAAGCTGATCAACGCCGCCGCCCCCGGCGATGCCGTGATCAAGATCAAGGCCCTGGAGGCCTTTGTTGCCGCCGCCAACGGCAAGGCCACCAAGATCATCATCCCCAGCGAGCTCCAGGGGCTGGCCGGCCTGGCCGCCGGCGCCAAGACCGTGTTCGACACCGAGGACCCTGCGGGGGACTTTTACAAAAAGTAAACGAGACCAGCCGCCTGATGCCCTGCCCCTCCGGGGGCAGGGCAAAAACGGATACAGCACCTCCGGCCGCCCAACGGACCATGGACAGGAGAGGGATATATGAAGAAGATCTGGAGCATCCTTATAGCGTTCGCGGGGCTCGCGGCGCTCTTGACGCCTTCGGCGAGCGCGGCGGTCCTGGAGGAGGACGCCTTGACAGACAGCCTTGCCTCCAAGGAGGAGGTCCGGTGGTACAGCTTTGAGATGGAGGAGCCGGGGGACGCGGTCCTGATCGTGACGGGTCTCCAGGACCACTGGGACGGCTACCCCTACCACTGGAGCTGCACCCTATACGGTGCGGACCAGGCAACGTCCATCGCCCAGACCAGCGTCCGGGGCTACAGCGGGACCAACGGCCCCAGCGTCCTGGCCGCGCCGGGGCTGGACGCCGGGACCTACCATGTCCAGATGGCGAGCATCAGCTTTACGAATCCCATGATGGCCGCTTTTACAGCAGAGCCCTACAAGATCCAGCTCTGCCGCAGCTATCCCTCCACGGCGGCGGCCCTGGGGACGAGCGATCAGATCAAGCCCTTCCAAAACGTGGGGGACGTGCTGTGGGCCTTTGACGGAACGGCCTTCTTCAAGCTCTATGACGGGGAATGCTACGGGGCGCTGGTGACCTCTAAGGAGGGGGCCGTCGTCCCCGTGCTGATCGGCGCGGAGGAGGACTCCGTGGCCTATGTGGTCTCCAGCACCGGGGAGGTCGTGCCCGCCGGCCTGCCCAAGTACTGCCAGGACTGGGGGGACGGGCGCTACTACTACTCCTACTGCGGGAGCGTCGGCAGCTACACGGAGACGCCTGTGGACACATCCGCTCTGCCGATGCTGTATGTGGACACCGATTCGTCCAACCCCGCGGTGGCCGCGGCGGAGGCCGTGTTTGAACGGCTGACCCATCCAGAGGACATCAGCGCCCCACCGGAAACGGCCGTGCCGGACGGTCCGCCGGACGAAACAGAGCCCGCGGCCCCGCCGGAGACGGCAGAGCCCGGTGATACGCTGCAAAAGACGGAGGACGGCGGGGTCCTGGCCTGGATGGGAGAACACAAGGTCCTCACGGGCCTTGGGGCCTTCCTCCTGCTCTGCTTTTTCCTGGGAAGCAAGCCCAAGAAGAACGGCTCCCGCTCCGGCGGCAGCTCCTACTCCAGCTCCTATCCCGACAGCGGATACGGCTCCAGCCTCAGCAGCTCCACGCCGGAGCGGACCTTTACAGAGGGCGGGCCCACCGGCTGCGGGATCGGCGGCTCCTTCTGCGGCTGCGGGAGCGGGCGATGAGCCGGCTGTCGGACTATGTTACATACCGGGAGTACCATGACCAGACCTTTATCCTAGACACCCGGCAGCATCTGTCCTTCCGCATCGAAGCGCCGGTGGCCAAACTGCTGGACCTGTTCCGGGAGGACACTACGGCAGAGGCGGCCCTGGAGCGGCTGGCCGCCCGGCATCCGGCGGTCCCTCGCCAGGTGCTGGCGGACGATGTGGCCGCTGCGGCCAGCTTTCTGGCGGACAACCGGCTGCTGGCCGGGGAGACATATGAGGGGAGCCCCCGGGAGGCCCATACGAACACCCGCTATTTCCAGCGCTACACCATCCGGGAAAAGCTCCTGTACGCCGCTCTGCTGGAGGTGACCTACCGGTGCCCCGAGCGGTGCGTCCACTGCTACCTGGAGCCCGCCGCCCTGTCGGAGCGGTACGCCGCGGACAGGGAGCGGGAGCTGACAACGGAGGAGATCTGCGGCCTGCTGGACCAGCTGGCCGCGCTGAACGTGATGGACGTGACCTTCACCGGCGGGGAGCCCTTCGTCAGGAGCGATATGTTCGACATCCTGGCGCACGCCCACAGCAAGGGCCTCGCGATCCAGATCTTCTCCAATGGGATCCTGCTGGAGGATCCGAATCTCCAGCGGCTGGCCGGCCTGCGCCTCCTCTGTTTCCACTCCAGCCTATACAGCCATATCCCCGAGAAGCATGACCAGATCACTGGGGTGAAGGGGTCCTTCGATAAGACCGTCCATGTGCTGCGGACACTGTCGGAGCAGGGCGTCTATGTGAATTTCAAATTTGTCCTGATGGAACAAAATAAAGAGGACTTTCCAGGTGTGATCGAGCTGGCCAGGCGCATCGGGGCGTCCGTGCAGCTGATCTCCTCGGTGAGCCCCTCCGCCAGGGGCGCCTGCGCCATCACGGAGCTGGGGGTTCGGAGCGATGAGGACCTGATGGGGGCCATCAAACAATGGAACGAGATCTCCACGTTCTCCAGCGGCCCCTTCTCCCTGGACGATCCCATCTGCGAGGCGGGGCAGAACAGCCTCAGCATCGACCCCTACGGGACGGTCACCCCCTGCAACGCCTTCCGGTATGAGGTGGGGAACGTGCGCAGGCGCTCGATCGCCGCCATATGGAACGGGAGCAGGCGGCTGAAGAAATGGCGGGCCATGACCAAACGGGACCTGAAGGACTGCCAGGGCTGCCTATATAGAGCCCGCTGCTGCTTCTGTCCCGGCGTTGCCCAGAAGCTCTCGGGGGATATGCTGCAAAAGTACGGGGAGGCCTGCCGGCAGGCAAGGCTCCAGTGCGCCCTGGAGGGGCGCGCTGTCCCCGCTGGATACTCTCTTGAAAACACAAAGGAAACACTATGAAGAAACTGCTATCGTCTATCTGTATACTGGCCCTCTTGTGCGGCTGCGCCCCCAAAGCGCCAACAGACACGGAGCCAGATCCCCCGGCAGCGCCCATCGTAGAACTCACGGTGGAGAAGATCGGGGAGATGGTGCTGGGGGCCTGCTATGAGGACACCTCCCAGCTGGAGCATCTCAACGAGACCTTAGACGAGGAGACCCTCCGCTACTATCTGACGGAGCTGTATGGCCTGGAGGAGGGCAGCTGGTCCGACTGCGCCCTCTACCGGGCCGGCGGGGCCCGTGCCTTTGAGATCGCCATCCTTCGTATGAGGGACGACCAGGCCGTGACGGCGGCCCATGAGGCTCTGGAGGACTATATCCAGCGCCGGGAGGGGGACTTTACCGGCTATGAGCCGGAGGAGGCCGCCATCGTCCGCCAGGCGGTGACCTTGAGCGTGGGCACGGACGTGGCCCTGCTGATCTGCCAAGACGCCGCGGTGGTGAAGGAGGCGTTCCTGGGGATCGACGCCTACCGCCAGCGCATCCCCTTTGCTCCGCCAAAGCGGGACGATATGACCCTCTATGACACCTCCGCCATTCTGTCCGCCTGGGAGAGCGGGGACCGGACGGGCCTGGGGGAGAAGGACGCCGCCATACTGGCCCTGGCAGAGGCGGTGCTGGCGGAGACCATCTCGCCGGAGATGAGCGCCTATGAGAAGGAGAAGGCGATCTACCGCTGGATCACCGCCAACGTAGCCTATGACGACGATCACTATGACCCCCTGGCCAAGCTGAGCCCGGACTCCTCCACCCCCTATGGGCCCCTCCACAGCGGCAAGGGCATCTGTATCGGCTTTGCCGTCACCTTCCAGCTGCTGCTGGACATGGCCGGGGTGGAGTGCGTCACCATCGTGGGGTCCTCTTTCTCCAACGGGGAGGACCACGCCTGGAACATGGTGCGGCTGAACGGCCGCTGGTACTGCGCGGACACCACCTGGGACAAAGCCCGGGATGAGGCCAACTGGGCCTACTTCAACTGCACCAGCCAGTGGATGGCGGACACGGACCACCAGTGGGACTACGCCAACACCCCGGAGGCCACCGCCCTGGACCAGGGGACCCGCGAGTCCTCCTAAAAGAGATCTAAAAAATCGCCGGCCCGGAAGCGCTTTCCGGGCCGGCCTTTTTGTCATTGCAGGGTCCCCAGGTCGTAGGGGGTGGTCTGGTAGACGAAGTAGTTGAGCCAGTTGGCGTAGAGCAGGTGGGCGCAGGAACGCCAGGTGACCATAGGGGGCTGGGTGTCATCGTCGCCCGGGTAGTAGTTCTTGGGCACGGCGATGGGCAGCCCTAAATTCTTGTCCCGCAGGTACTCCTTCTCCAGGGTCCGGGGGTCGTACTCGCTGTGGCCGGTGATGAAGATCTGCCGGCCGTTCTCGGTGCTGATGGCGTAGACCCCCGCCTCCGGGGAGGAGGCCAGGATCTTCAGCCCCGGCACCCGCTCGATATCCTCCCGGCGGACGGTGGTGTGCCGGGAGTGGGGGACCATGAAGGTATCGTCAAAGCCCCGGAAGAGCATATTGCTCCGCCGCTCCACGATGTGGGGGAAGATGCCGAACATCTTCTCCGGCAGGGGCACCTTCTCGATGCCGTAGTGGTAGTAGAGCCCCGCCTGGGCTCCCCAACAGATATGGAAGGTGGAATGGACGTGGGTCTTGCTCCACTCCATGATCTCGCACAGCTCCCCCCAGTACTCCACCTCCTCAAAGGGCATCTGCTCCACCGGCGCGCCGGTGATGATGAGGCCGTCGAACCGGCGGCTGCGCACATCCTTGAAGTGGCGGTAGAAGGCCAGCATATGCTGCTGGGGCGTATTTTTGGAGACGTGGGTCTCGGAGCTGAGCAGCTCCAGCTCCACCTGGAGGGGGGAGTTGGACAGCAGCCGGGCCAGCTGGGTCTCCGTGTCGATCTTGGTGGGCATCAGGTTCAGCAGCGCGATCTGGAGGGGACGGATATCCTGGGTGGCGGCCCGGTGGGCGTCCATCACGAAGATGTTCTCCTCTTTCAGCGTTTTAGCGGCAGGCAGCTCGTTGGGGATGCAGATAGGCATGGCACGGCTCTCCTTTCGGTAAAGATCCTTCCCCAGTCCAGGGGGATATAGACGGCGGTCAGACCTGCTCCAGGGCCTGGGCCAGGTCCGCGATCAGGTCCTCCTTGTTCTCCAGGCCCACGCTCAGGCGCACCAGGTCCGCCGACACGCCGGCGGCCAAAAGCTCCTGGTCGTTCATCTGCCGGTGGGTGGAGCTGGCGGGGTGGAGGCAGCAGGTCCGGGCGTCGGCCACATGGGTGGCGATGGCCCCCAGCTGCAAGTGCTTCATAAAGGTCTCCGCCGCCTTCCGGCCGCCCTTCACGCCGAAGCTGACCACGCCGCAGGAGCCCTTGGGCAGGTACTTCTGGGCGGTGGCGTAGTAGGGGTCTCCCGGCAGGCCGCTGTAGCGGACCCACTCGATCTTGGGGTGCTGCTGGAGGAACTGAGCGATGGCCTGGGCGTTCTCGCAGTGGCGCTCCATCCGAACGTGGAGGCTCTCCAAGCCCAGGTTCAGCAGGAAGGCGCTCTGGGGGGAGGGTGTGGAACCGAAGTCCCGCATCAGCTGGGCAGTGGCCTTGGTGATGTAGGCGCCGCCCTGGCCGAACTTCTCAGCGTAGACGATGCCGTGGTAGCTGTCGTCCGGGGTGGTCAGGCCGGGGAACTTATCCGCATGGGCCATCCAGTCAAACTTGCCCCCGTCCACGATAGCGCCGCCCACGGCGCTGGCGTGGCCGTCCATATACTTGGTGGTGGAGTGAGTGACGATATCCGCACCCCACTGGAGGGGCCGGCAGAGGATGGGGGTGGCGAAGGTGTTGTCCACGATCAGGGGGACGCCGTGGTCATGGGCAGCCTTGGCGAATTTCTCGATGTCCAGCACCGTCAGGGCCGGGTTGGCGATGGTCTCGCCAAAGACGGCCTTGGTGTTGGGCCGGAAGGCGGCGTTCAGCTCCTCCTCGGAGCAGTCCGGGGAGACGAAGGTGAACTCGATGCCCATCTTCTTCATGGTGACGGCGAACAGGTTGTAGGTGCCGCCGTAGATGCTGCTGCTGGACACCACATGGTCCCCGCAGGAGGCGATGTTGAACACGGCATAGAAGGTCGCCGCCTGGCCGGAGGAGGTGAGCATGGCGGCGGTGCCGCCCTCCAGGGCGCAGATCTTGGCGGCCACATGGTCGCAGGTGGGGTTCTGGAGGCGGCTGTAGAAGTAGCCGCTGGCCTCCAGGTCGAAGAGCTTGCCCATGTCCTCGCTGGTGTCGTACTTGAAGGTGGTGGACTGGACGATGGGGATCTGCCGGGGCTCGCCGTTGCCGGGGGCATAGCCGGCCTGGAGGCATAAGGTCTCGATATGCTGCATAATGCTGTCTCTCCTATATTTTTGATATTGCTGCAAGTGAGAAGGGCAGTCTGATAGGACCCTCAGACCGCCCGTTTTCCCTCCTGTCATCTTGCTGTTAGCATACCCTTTTTTGCAGGTTTTGTCAAGCGGGCCCGCGGCGGCGGCCCTGCCCTGACCGGCGTGCTTTTTACAAAAAATTTTCAGCTGGATGTAGTATCTGGCAGAAAAACGGTAGTATATAGGTGAGACCAGAAAGGAGATGGTATGAAAATGGCAGGACCGGCAGAGGATGGGGCGATCGTCGAGGCCCTTTTCGCCCGCTCTGAGGAGGCGCTGCGGGCGCTGGACAGCAAATACGGGAGACGCCTGCGCGCCCTTGCGCAGCACATCGTGAGCAGCCAACAGGATGCGGAGGAGTGCGTCAACGATGCCTACTTAGCTGTATGGAACACAGTCCCTCCGGCAAGGCCCGCCCCGCTGCTGGCCTACTGCTGCAAGATCGTCCGAAATCTCGCACTGAAGGCCTACTACAGGGAGGGCGCGGCAAAGCGGCGCAGCAGCTATACCGTGGCGATGGAGGAGATCGAGGCCTGCATCCCGGACCGGGACACCGTGGAGAGTCAGCTCGAAGCCAAGGAATTGGCCCGTATCCTGGAGGACTTCTTGGACACGCTGCCGGCTAAGGACCGCGTCCTCTTCCTGCGCCGCTACTGGTCCGCCGCCAGCTGCAAGGAGATCGCCCGCGGGCTGGGGATCACGGAGAAGAACGTCTCCGTCCGGCTGTCCCGCCTTCGCCAAAAGCTGAAGCAGTATTTGACGGAAAGAGGGATATATGTATGAACGCTAAACTTTTTTCAGAGGCTATGGGGGAGATCGGGGACGCCTATATCATGGAGGCGATGGAGGACCGGCGCAGGCAACCGTTTTTTGGGGGCTCCCGCAGGCTGGCGGCCTGTCTCGCCGCGATGGTCCTGGCGCTGTCCTTTGGGACCGCGCTGGCAGTGAGCGCGGTCCTTCGGCAGGCTGTTATCCAGGTCCTGTTCCCGGTCTACGGGGAGGAGCAGCTCCATGAGATCGACGAGGGCCACCGGACCGGTTCCTTCAGTCTGGAGGACACCCTGTTCACCTTCCTGGAGCGGTTCAACAGCGAGGATATGGCCGATGGCGTGACCGTCAAAAAGGAGGACGGCTTTGCCTATATCCTCCTTCCTGGCGGGGAGGGGACCGCGCAGGCGGTCGTAGAATGTACAGATACCGCCCACAGGCTGCTGGTGATCATGGAGCGGCAGGCGTATGAGGGGACCACGGGCCTATGGCAGGTGACCGCCTACCAGGTCCTTTCCAGCGAGGCCGCGGACGAGCTGACCGGCGGCAGCCGGTAGAAGGCCGGGCTCTGCGGGCCCTGGCAAGCGGAGGGAGGGGCCGGCTGGCCCCTCCCCCTTGCATGAGCAGTGTTTACAGGCTCTTCTCGTAGGACTCGATCATCTTCTTGACCATCTGGCCGCCCACGGAGCCAGCCTCGCGAGAGGTCAGGTCGCCGTTGTAGCCGTCCTTCAGGTTGACGCCCACCTCCCTTGGTGTGCCTCCTCCATCTTAAGCGGGTTTCTCCTCGGAATTTTTCTCGCCGCTTTCGGCCAATTCTCCGATAAATTTGTAGAAAATCCGCACACTTTGCCGGTAGGGCTGGTTGGCCCGGGCCGGGACCTTGTGACCTCCGTTTTCGTAGATCTTGGGGCCGATCTCGATGCGGTCCACGAAGGTGACCAGGGTGTCCCGATCCAACTCATCCAGGTGGGTATAGGACCGGGCCAGCGCGAAGAATTGGGCGTAACCGTCCGCCGTCTGCTGGGCGGGGCTGGGAGTATTCAGTTTCTCCAGCGCAGCTTTCAGCCCGGCGGACTCCTTCTCCAGGTCGGCTACCATGCGGCTCAAACGGTCGTCATCCAGTTTGCCCATTGCGTTGTCGGTGTACAGCTTGGTAACGATTTTGTCGATGGCCGTAATCCGGGCCTCCGCCCGCTCCTTTTTCATCTGCCGGGTCTTGAGATTTTCCTCACTGCCCATCCGCCTGACCGTCTCCTGAACCAACTCCTCCACTTCCTCGTCACTGAGAGCCAGCAGGCTGTTCAGGTCCTGCCGCACCAGCTCCACCAGGTCGGCATAGCGGATGCGGACGCCTTCACAGGGGGCGGCAATGTCCTGGCGCTGGTGGGTGCAGGAGAGATACCAGTACTTCTCCCGCTCCCCCTTGTACACCGTGCCGCAGGAGCACAGGGCGTGTCCGCATTTGGCGCACACCGCCACGCCGCCGAAGATGCTTTTCCGCACATGGTCATAGGCCCGGTAGTCCCGGCTGCCCCGTCCCAGATTCTCCTGAGCCCTCTGAAACAGAGCCTCATCCACCAGCGGTGGGTGAGTGTCCTCGGTCACCGCCCAGCCGTCCCGGGGGACGGCTACCTTTTTCTTGGACTTGACGCTGACCTTCTTGCTCCTGCCCAGCAGAGTGTGTCCCAGATACACCGGGTTTTTCAGGATGCGCTTCACTGTGGTGTAGTTCCACACATCGGAGGCCCGGGCCGCGCCCTCCTCGCTGAACTCGTCTCGGTACAGCACCCGATACTTCAGCGGCGGGATCACCCCGTCGGCGTTCAGATCCAAGGCGATCTTCCGGGAAGAGTCCCCCGCCGCCGCCCGCTGAAAGATGCGCTCCACCACCGGAGCGGTCATCTCATCGGGGGTCAAACGATGCTTGTCCTCCCGGTCCTTGCGGTAGCCGTAGGGCGGGCAGGCGCAGTATTGGCCGCTCTCCCGCTTGCTTCTCAGCACGTCCTTGACCTTGCGGGAGCCGTCCCGGAGGTAGACCTCGTTCATGGCGAACAGGAAGGGAGCCATGATGTTGTCGTGCTCCGTGTCGAAGTTGTCCGCAATGGCGATATACTGGATGCCGTGCTCCGGGAAGAACTGCTCGGCGTAGTAGCTGGCCTCCCGCATGTCGCGGCCCAGCCGGGACAAGTCCTTGGTGATGACCAGGTTGGCCTTGCCCTGCTCCAGCTGCTTCAGCATCTCC
>CAMWFH010000002.1 GCA_947173485.1 uncultured Clostridia bacterium
GGCGTTGGCCCTTTGATGGGGTAGCTTCCCGCCGTTGGTGGCGTTGGCCCTTTGATGGGGTAGCTTCCCGCCGTTGGCGGCGTTGGCCCTTTGATGGGGTAGCTTCCCGCCGTTGGCGGCGTTGACCCTTGATGGGGTAGTTTCCAGTCATTAGTGGCATTGGTCTTTTGATGGGGATAGCTATTTTCGCTGATGCAGATTGCTATATGAAGAGGATATTAGCACATCTGTTCATGTGTCCTTTGTGGGGTAGTAAAGATAGATTCTCGTCTTGTTTTGGGTTGGACGGTGTTCGCCAGTCTGGGGGTAGTTGTTTGCCGCAAAACTGAATAAAGTGCTTGATTTAATTACCAAAGACCATAGGGCAACCTATGGCCTTTTTATTTTTGAAAGAATGCCAGATGTTCAAATCTATGCGCGAGCATAATGGCTTTTATGAATAAGATTGAGCGAAAATTGCTTGATTTCTGGGGCGGTTGTTTATCCCATGAAACTTTTTGAGTAGGTTATTATGAGTTGCTTGACAACCGTCGAAGCTAGAGCTAACATACCACCACTCTGGGTTTGTCTGGGGTTTGGGGGTAGCAACGGCGGCATCGCTTTTCTTTGGCGAACGTCCCTGAAAGCGCCCGAAGCACCCCCCGAAACAAGCCCTTTTGCTCTAAATGGAGGGAGGTGAGAGAATGACCTATCAGGATTTGTGGCGAACGCATCCAGGAAAAGTTGTGGTCTGTCAACCGCATCTTCGCAACCTCAGTAGCCATCAGGTTGTGTCATGGCTTTGCTTAGAGGTCGATACAGTTGAGGATGCTCGTGCGGCTTTAGCCCGTTTCGAGCAGGACGGCGTGACAGACTGCGTCCTCATCAGCACAGACGACCAGATTCCCATTGAAGGTGCCGAGGCCGCAAAATTCTTTAGAGTCTTCCTCGGGCTGGGGTAGGCTGGTCGGGGTAGTTTGAACGGAGGTGGCCCCAATTGCGATAATTCCAGGAAAGCATGAAAAGCTGCTGACGGCATTCAAAGAGGTAGTTTGCAGTAATCCAGACGCCAATTTCGCTCCAAGTATAGCGACACTTTCGGCTGAATTCAGAGCGTTGGAAAGAGAGCGTGAGCGGTTTGTAGTCCATACCTTGCTCCTAAACCTGTATGCGCAGGACGCTCGTTCACTCAGTAAGGATTTGGCTAAAATTGCGGTGTTGGGTACGGCGCAAGCTACGCCCTCTCAACGAGCAGCTTTGCTTCGCTGCCTTTATGGGGTAGTTTCCTTGTATGTTCAGAATGGCTTCTTCGACCTCATTGCCATGTGTGACGGGGTCGAGGACGCTTCCAGCATGGGAGACAGCGGTTCTTTTCTGGATACCTCGGGGTAGTTTGGAGCCAGGCTTTCATCAGCAGCAATTTGTGAGTTTTATCATGTTTCAAAAACAAATATTTTTCCCCCGATCTATCGGAGAAAGTGAGGATTTTATCAATGCGTATTTCGATGCCAAACGGCACAGTCATGCCGGTTGAAAAGGCCATTGCAGTTTGCGAAACAAGACAGCCGCATAACGGGAAAATCGTGCGGCTGTGCGAGGGCGCAACGGACATCGCTTTTGCCAATGCGGTAGCTTTTTTCCCCGAGACCAGCGTTCACGGCGGCATGGCCGCAGGAGATGCTGTCCTGTTCGGCAATCTTTCCAATGAGTTCGTCAGAAGGACACTTGCCTCGCTGGTACAGCAGGGGTACGTTGACCTCTCTGGCCTGAAGCTCCAGAAGGTACAGTTCACGGCTTCACGCTATGTGTTCGATAACGGTGCGTCTGAAGCATACATGATCCAGGGCTGGGACGTGAATATGTGTTGTGCGAGTGCTCTGGGGCATCCGTTCATGGGCATGGTGCCCCCCGCTGTGAGCAATGTCGGGGATGCCGGGGAGGATGATGATGAAGCTGTTCTTCAACATCAACAGCGGGGTTGCGCTTTCGACCATCCAGAAATCGAAGGCGAAGCTGGGTAATGAGAATATGGAGTTCTTCAACGGGCTTCTCACAAGCGGTTTCTTCGTGCAGTCAGTCAACCTCACCGAGGCCCAGGCCAAGCGGGAAGATGACCTGCTCCTATTGCTCCAGACGATGCTTCTGCTGGATAACCGCCACGAGGGCCGAGAGTACAAGAATATCTCAGCGGCCACCTGTCTGGCCTATGCCGAGAGTATCCGCAACACCTACACCGAGGATAAACGGAATACGCTTCAGGCCCTTGTGGAATATTTGGATAATACGTTCCTCCAGAAGATGAAGTTCCTCCGAAAGAACAACGTTCCCATTGTAGGAGTGTGTGCCAAGGTTGCGCAGGAGCAAGGGGCCGATCCCAGTGCCTTTAAGGCTTTCATCTGCGAATTCAGCAACAACATTTATCCCGCATATGAAGAAGCCAGCGGAAGCGGCAATATCAAGGCTCCGAAGGTGCAGATGCGCCTGCGTGTCATGTTCCTGGCGATGTGCCAGCATTTCGGCTGGGACGCTGAAAAGGTTCAGAAGCCATTCGCTGAGGAAATCCCTCTGTATCCAGAAAGCCCCAGCCACGAAGGGGTAGGTGAAGCTGCCGCCGCTGATCCAAACGCTGTGGAAAACTCCAATCTCCCCAGCGATGCGCCTGCTGATGGTGGCTCCGCTGAGGACGCTCCCAATTATGGGATGCCCGAGGGCGAGACAGCCTCAAGTGACGGCGATATGGATCGTGAGGGTGACGCTGGGGTAGGCAATGGCCTCGTGGCCTCTGGTAGAGGTGAAACTGATGGCGGCGATGATTGATGCTTACATCCTCAGATGTGATCATGATGGGCCATATCGTGGATATATTTGGCGGGTAGAAAACACGCTTAAGGCATTTCAAAGCTATATCGATGGGCCTATTGAGGCGCTCGCGCTAACGCCTGAAATCGTTATTATTGTTCAAGATGCGGTCAAGCTCCGGCAGTTTCCTTTCAATCCTGATCCTCTCAATCGTGCCTGGATGGATGGCGAAAAGATTCATGATTTTTTTCGCAGTAATATTCTGTGCGTTCGGCACAGTAGAAGCGGAAACGAGCTCGCCAGTATCAAGTACAAGGATATAGCGGAAATTGAACGTCGCCTGCTCCCTCTTAAGACGATATCCGAGGGGAAAGGTTACAGCGACTTTGTGATCATTTCTGCCGATCACTATCCAGAATACCAACCCTTTTATGCAGTTAATTTTTCCGACCTGAACCCAGACGAGAAGTTTGAAATGATGTCCCGCCCGCAGGACGACATGGAAGCGGCTTTTGAAAATGAACCCCTCGAAGTCCAGCGTCTGGCTATGGCGTTGATTTTTACCAGGTGGTGGAACTCTTACAAGCATATGGCCCCGGATGAACCAACCCCGGAGATCATCGGAACTGCCATTGAACTGCTGTGGGACTTCCTGGAGGGAAAATGTGAGGACAAGGAGTTCGACCGCTTCCAGAAGAGTTTTTACGACTCCGCCGAAAAAGTCGTGTTTCGGGATGCCCGAGGTCTGGAGGATGACCAGGAGAGCGAGGCTTTCTATCAAGCACACTTTAGCCAATGGAAATCCAAGTCCTACAACAATTTTTGCGTTTGGTTTGCCAGCGTCCTGAAAGATGTTGCTAACAAGAGAGGCTATAACCTCAGCTGGCTTCCAGTGGAGTATCTGCTCTTCAACGACATTGAGAACATGATTGACTCTTTCGAGACAGTCTATCAAGACGATCAAGTCGATCCCGGTGAAGACCCTTTAGCTGGGTTTTTGCGCCGAGAACGTGAGATTTACAACACTCCTACTTTCGCCCGTGTCATAGCCTTGCTCCAGCAGGATATGCGCACCGCCCTGTCAGACACGTCCTTGGCCGAGCTGCGGGCGAAGTATCGGGAGGAGTACCTGTTCTCCCCGGAGGAGAGTGCGAAAATCAGCCATTTCGGTCGAGGTCGATAAGGGTGACAAAGCGGCCCTGTTTGAGTTGACCTTAACTCAGACAGGGCCGTTTTCTGTTCCATGGCCAGGGTAGTGGGGCCGCTCTTGGGGGTTGCCCGGAACCGCTGTTTTGGGGGCTTCTGGCGGCTCCTGTGGCCTCCGGGGTATCCCTGCCCTTCCCCGGCCTGTCCGGGCCAACACGGGGCCTCACAGGGGCGCACACAGGGCGGTTCTTCCCGGCCCCCTCCTGTGCGCCCTCTGGATGGCCTGCGGGCCGGGTGTTCTGGGCCTTGCCCGGTGGCCTATGGCCTATCTTCTTTTCCTGCTCAGGCCGTCAAGGTAAGCGGTAAGAAGTTCCTTGTCCCTTATGGACAGCTTTCGGTATGCGCTCAGAACATTCTGTTCATCCTCAGACAAACTTGTATCACGGAGAGGGTTCTTCTTGAAATCGAAGAAGTCTGACAGGCTGATATTCAAGCCTGCGCACAGCTTTTCCAAGGTAGGGATCGTGGGGCAGGTGTTCCGAAGAAAGCAGTTATTGAGGCTTGAGTAAGGAATGCCTGATTCTTTGGCTAGCTTGTAAATGCTCCAGCGATTCAATTTCAGAAACTCTCGGATGCGCTGCAAAACCTCATTTTCTATCATCCAGTATGCCCCACCTTCGTCATCTGGAAATGAGTATATCCAAATTGAGTATTATCCAGTAGATGAATAAATGGGGTAGATATTGACAACTATAACCTAATTGAGGTATAATGCTACATAGTTCGACGCTGTGAGGTTTTTCGAAGCGTCATACCCAGTGCGGCGAGCGTATTTAACCAATTTGTTTGAGGGGAGATGTTAAAATGGGGACAAATGACCTAAAGAATATGTTTGTAGACGCAAACGAACAGCAGATCGCAGTTTTGGGTGGAAATTACCTCAGCAACTTTTTGCCTACGGGCAGCATCGAAAAGGGATTTTGCGTCTTGTCAGACAAGCGAGTGTACTTCCGGGGCAAATGCTACTACAAATCCGGCGGAAACTACAAGTCCAGATTGGAAGAGCGGATGGTCGATGTCAAAGACATTACAGGAACAGGCTTTGCGGAAACACGATTGTTTGGCTTGAAGATTTTGGGAATTATATCATTAGTCTGGGCGCTACTTATGACAGTTAGTGTGGCTACCTCTAAACACCTCGTTAACGGGTGGATGGCGATGTATTTTCTGATAGGTTTGCTGCCTGCAATCATTACTTGGGCTTTATACTTCCTTGTAAAATCAAAAGTATTCGAGATTTCATTTGCGGGCGGAAATATAGCGTTTAAAGCATCCCTATATGATGCGGCTGAGATGCAAAACTTTCAGAAAAGTGTTCGTAAGGCAAAGGACAATTATACACCAGCCCCTCAGTATATTGTGAACGCACCTGCTGCGCCCCTCAGTAAATCCGCGGCAGATGAGCTGGTGAAGCTAAAGGGTTTGCTTGATTCAGGTGCAATTTCTCAAGCGGAGTATGAGCAGCTCAAAGCGGAAGCTCTAAAAAGAAGCTAATTGTAATTGCCTGGCCCACGCCAGGCAATTACTTTAGAATAAGCGTTGCTATTTTTATTATAATTAGGGGGATTCAACATGAAAAATAGACTCTTGTGTGTGCTGATAGTCGCCGCTCTGCTTCTTGGTGTTCTGGCGGGCTGTGGGAGCAGCTCGTCAGGCGGCTCCAATCCTGACAACCCGGGGGTAGGATCAACAGAGTCTGATAAGCCTGATATGGGCGGTTATACGAATGATGATCCAGTCGCGGTCATGAACGAGCGAGTTAAGGCTATCAATGATGCCGTTAACTGGGAGTACATTGGGGTAGAGGAAAAAGTGGAAGCGGGGTTGTTATTTTACAGTTTGACTGCAAACAGTTCACCAGACAGCAGCGAGCCTCATGATTACAACCCAGACAAGCCGCTGGACTACTATGCGTGGTACAGGATGATCAAATTGCACACGGAGGGCATCGTGAGTGAAGATACATATGCTGCTTTATTGAAAGACGCACGGCCTTGGAATATACCTATTGCGGCATTCTCGGAGGAAAATGTGATAGAAACGGATGATTTGTACGTTTATTGTGAGCCTGGTGCGCAGCGGGGAAATTATAGCCGCAGCCGCTGTTTCATCCTGATCAAGGATACAGATATTTTATATTGTTTTAATGTAGAAGAACTGTGGTATATGGCGGACTACTATGGAAATGGCCATTATTACTTTCCAAATTCCGGCACTGGCCAGCCGGAGCAAAACGCACTAAACCTCTCCTACACTGGCGATGATGTGGAATACATATTTACACCAGAATTTTGGAAGGCTTTCGCTCAGACTGCAAAATTTGTTGGAAATGCGGATGATGACTTTAAAGATGATGAATTGATTAACGACACGATTAGCACGATTGGCGCTAGAGGTAAGGGGGTAAAGGTTCCTTATATTGAAGAGTGGTACGCAGGAGGAAGCTATGATCCGGAGACGATACGCAAAGGCTTTGAAGATTTCCTTGAAAATCACGAAGTCGAAGTGGTTTTTGACCTAGATGATGGAACCGTAAAAAGTTACCCGGCTACAACGGACGGCGACCTCGTCACGATTGATCTTGGTAATGGTCAGGTGTGGATTTACGCCGGTGGTGGGGATGGAGGGCTGAAGATATGGGAGGAACCTAAAAATGTGACGGGAGAACGCCTTCCTGACGTGGGTTATATCCGCTACCAAGACGATCAAGACCGCTATGGCTTCCTGGTGATAGACGACTTTGGCCAGGGTGAGCCTACGATGTTTTTCAATAATGGCTTATACAAATACGCAGGCGGCGGGGAAGTCGTACTCATCCACGACTTTTCAGACATTGATGACGGATGGATGTCCATGAGCATAGATCCCGGCAGGAAGTATTTACTATTCTCTGGTGAGCCGATGTATGGGGAAAACCTCAGGATAGTGGATTTGAAGACCTTTGAGGTTACGGATGAAGTCAATATTTATCTAAAGCAGGGCGATGATCATATCACCGAATTTGCAAGTGGGGATGTTAATGGTGTGAGCGTGGACGAAGAAACGGCATGGGAAACAAGCGGTCATTGGATTGAGACTTGTAATATAGGTTTGCTCGGTAGAGGTGCCGTCGAGGAAATAGATTTTGATGCAGCCTGGAGGGGGTACGAGAGCCGCAGTTAGCGGCGGAACGGGGGATGTCCATTCGAGCATACTCACACATATTTCAACGTGATGTAGCGTCCTGAACTGAGTACGCACTAAAGGCGGAGGGCCTAAGCTCTCCGCCTTTTCTCATGCCTGTTCTCCTGCAGACTGTCCCATAATTTACCGTGACATCAGCTGCTGGCGGACCTCATCCACCGTGGGCTGGAGCTGCTCATAAAATGGGAGATTGTTTCCTTGTTGATATAGGTCGGGGATATACTCGATCAACTCAAAGCGAGCCAGGTCGCGCTGGTATTGCTCTACAGCCTGATAAAATTCTTCCAGTTCATCGGGGGTAAGTTCGTAGTCGAAATTGCCGTTGGCACTGAAGTCTCCCGCAGAATAATAGTATTCAAAACGCTCTGTTAAGCCGCTAAAGGAACATCCCTCCCCTTCTCCTGCATGTCTCCACTCCGTATCGTAGAGAAAAACATCCCCGGTGACTGTATCTCGATAAAGGCTTTCGTATGGAAATGTAAGCACTTCTTCATGAATGAGGGTGCGTTCCCAGGAAGTACCCTTCCAGGAGTAAGCGACAGCTTGAAAGTCATCCATGATAAAAAGCAATTCCTCTGATCCATCCTGATCCATGTCAATGAGTTTGCCATATACTACATCTCCAGGTTCGCTTGCCAATACTGTGCGCTCCAGATCGGCGCCGTCCCAAGTGTAATATTCCGTTCGCAGGCCATCAGAAGTTCTGTCTAAAATCATGAATAGCTCGTCTTTGCCGTTCTGGTTCACATCGATCAGCCGGGTATATATACGCTGAGGTCCATCGCTGTATCTCTCGTAGCTGACAAAAGCGGAGAGCAGTGCTTGCTTGCGGCGAACATCATCGGGGAAAGCTGGACAGAGATTTTCTTGAGCCATTTCATCCTTTTCAGCCTCATCGCTTAGCCAGTCCCAATCGGACTCCTGCGGTTCTCCATAGTTCTCCAACAGGTTAAAGGTTCTGTTTTCAAAAGAGAAGCGCCAAAGATTTTCAAAAACAACGCCGCCCTCCGCATAGTTAGCGTACAGCCGGATGGCTTGCCCTGTCCCATCCTCAATCAGGCGGTATTGATTTACGTCAAAGAGTCCATCGGAATGACAGGCCGTTACATCAAGCGTGTCATACAAAACAGGATAGCCCATAGATTGGCCGTAAACTTCTATTTTTTGAATGGGAGCAGCATCATAAATACCAATGTTAGATTTCGACTCTTCCCAACGGTAAGAATAGAAGCGGAAAACCATGATCAGCTCCTGAGTCCCATCTCCATCCAGGTCAGTCAAAAAGGCGTCGGACAGGCCGGCGTCAGCGGAGTAACTGATTCCGTTGGCGGTGTAGGTTGAGCCTGCCGCCGCATAGTGGTCATAAACGGTCTGCTGCGCAATGATTTCCTGATATGCTTCCTGCAGGCGCTGAGCGGGGTCTGGAGGATTAAGAACGTCGAGGCCGGAGGCTTCCAGTATGGCGGCGCTCAAAGCATCATCGTTTTCCAGATCTGTCAGCACAAAGGGGGGAATATATTCCTCAGCAAAGGGGTAGACGGTAATTTCTGTCTCCCCGCTTTCGCTAACCGTGACCTCGACCATCTCACCGGCACTGACCTGAACACGCTCCCTAGTTGCGGTGGCCTGGGCCTCCGCAGTGCCCTCCAGAAGGAATACCTGAGCGCCCCGATCTCCATTGCTGACCACCCACCCGCAGGTGCCACGGATACCCAAGGCCATAGTGGAGGTGCGGATGTTCATGCTCTCATCATCGGCCAGCGGCTGAGCAACATTGAAGAATAGGCTCCCAGACTTGACCTCAATATCCAGTTTTCTGTCCTCTTTCGTGATGGCAATCTCGCTGTCCTCGTCCAACTTGGCCAGTTTCACGCTGTCCAGGTCGATCCATGCGTAGCTTTCAGATTGGGTGTCTACCCCGTAGCCGGAGTATAGACCGTCTCTGAGGGCAATGTCCTTGCCCTCGCCGTCAGACACGCCTACCGTCCCTTCGGTTTTGCGCAGGTGCATGGTAGTGGCGGAAGTCCCGCCTCCGCAGGAGGTCAGCAGCAGAGACAATGCCAGGATTAAAGCGAGAATTCTCTTTTCCATCGAAATCTCTCCTTTTTGGAATGTCATATCACGTTGAAATTATGTATTATTGTACCCAAATGGGTTATATCTGTCAATGCCCCCTTGTCTCTGCCCTCAGCTTGTTTTGCGTGCATCAGTACTGCTCCTAGTGAAACTTTGTTGTTTTAACATTCACTGCGCTGTTTTAATATTATCTGAAATTGAATGCAGCTACACTGATTTGATTTGATAAATTCTTTGGGTTGTTGAAATCTCGACTGCGTTGTCTTAATAGTGTCTGATTTGAAAGCATCTGCGCTGTGCTGCTGTAATTTGAACTTTGTTATTTTAATCGACTCTGACGGTATGAAAGTTTCTGTGTTTGAGGCGAGCGCAGCGTGGGGTATGGGTGCGCAACCGCATATTTTGTTTGACTTTGCTTTTTCTCTATGAAGGTGCGGAACTCAGTTCAAGCCTGCCCCAAATCATCAGTTGATTAATGGCGTTTACCATCTTTGAGTAAATTGTGTAAGAAAATGTTTAACAACTATTGTTGGTTTTAAGCGTTTTCTTAACTTGCCAGTCTCTTTTCGCTGCTGGCGGCGGTTTTTCCCGTCATGCCAGAAAAATGCGGGGGTACTGGAGGCTGGTGAATTGATTAAATTCTGTTTCAGGGAGGTGATCGGTCATATGCGAAATTTTTTCAGAGAATTGAGGAACTGTGAAGATGTTATTTTGAGTGAAGACGCCCTTTTCACCAATCTGGCGGGGGAGAGTGAGCCATACCAGGAGGATACAAAGAAAACGCTGTGTGAAGTAATCAGTATCGTTTCCTCCGGTATGTATTTCCGCACAAATTCTCCCAGTTATTTCATTGTTAAAAACTTTCGACTTGGGCCGTCCAGGTTGGCGGCGTTATGGAACGAGAAGCATCCAGATGATCGAAAAGCTGAGAGCACTTGGAGATCACAAGTCTATTCCGTGTCCCAGAAGTTTTTCAGATTGTTTGGAGACGACTTCTTTCAAGTTTTTGTCTCTCAGGATATGGCTGGACTTGAGCGGATCAGGGGTATCCTCGCTCTGCTGTCGATCCCTGAACTGGAGTCTTGGGAACTGCTTGTCGGCGAAGTCGACAAGTATTGCGAGGGATACCAGGGAGATAATTTCACCTTTGCAGAGTGCGAAAAGGAGCTGCGGTTTTTGAGACGTATGTTGCGATGCCGCTTGATCCCTGAGATGGAGGCTCTGGATGGGTGTAAGCTCCAATATCTAAAATGGGTTTTGGATAAGCCTGTTCTGAACTTTCAGGACTTCTCTATCAACAGAGATAAAGTGGAGGCTTTGTCAGCCCTCGGGGTACCTGAAATCGTCATCGGGAAATCGCTCAAACTGTAAATAACCGCCAAAAAAATCGTTTGAATTTGTAGCATTTTAGCTACTTCCCATTTACTGCGGTCAAGAGTTATAGTACACCAAACAGTCCGAAAACCTATGAATTAACGGGCCAGCGGCTCTGGCCTTTTTGGGTGCTGGAACTGCGTTCAAAAACCTGTGGGTTTTCCTTTACGGGCGTTCGCCCATGTGTGGGGACGTTTACGAACGGCGGTAACTCTATAAAAATTGGGAGGTGGCTGTTTTCTGTGCAAAAAGAGTTTGGCTATGCCAGAGTTTCCACGGTTCAGCAACACGAGGACAGACAGGTTCAGGCGTTGCTGGAATATGGCGTTGAGGAGCGCAATATCATTGTGGACAAGGAGTCAGGCAAGGACTTCAATCGGGTTGGCTACCTCTCCTTGAAAGAGAATATGCTTCGCCGGGGCGATACCCTGGTAATCAGCGAATTGGATCGATTGGGTCGCAATAAGGCGATGATTAAAAACGAGCTTGAATGGTTCAAGTCTGAGGGCATCCGTGTCAAGATTTTGAATGTGCCGACAACCTTGCTGAATTGCGAAGGTCAGGACTGGGTACTTGATATGGTGTCCAACATCCTGATTGAAGTGATGGCCAGCGTAGCCGAGGAGGAGCGTGTCAAGATCCACCGGCGGCAGGAGGAAGGCATTGCTGTTGCCAAGGCCAAAGGGGTAGTATTCGGCAGACCCCCAATAAGCAAGCCAGACAACTACGAGGCGGTCATGGCCTTGGTTGACTCCGGCCAGCTTAAGTCTGTGGAGGCTATGCGGGAACTGGGTGTGAAGAAGACCACTTTTTACAAATTGCGGCAAGCCTACTGGCAGGCCGCTGATTGAACACAAGGTGCTTTTCAGGTACATATCTGTTTACGAAGGAGGGGTATTTGTGTTGACGGAGTTGATTCGTAGTTTTTGTCAGGAGAATAATTTCAAGGTCTATGAGGGGTGCTCAGGGCGCATGATGTTCGGCAAGAAAACCATCGGTATTATTCTGAAGCCAGACCAAAATCTTTTTGATGTTTTTGCACAGTTGACCCGCTATCTGGAGTCGAAAGATTTCGAAGACCCGTTCATGGAACTTGGGGGGGTCTCCATCGACGACCTTGGGTTGGACGCACTAATTTACTTTCCTAATATACGAGACTATCAGCCGCCGCAGCCGTAGGAAATACTGTAAAAAGCCCGCTGGATAGAGTGTGTGATGCCTCACATTCGTTCCAGTGGGCTTTCATTAAAGGCTCAGTTAGGCATTCTCTCGCGAAATGGCCGTTGTGGTTCTTCAGCAGGTACTTTTCTCTATTTTCGGATGAGTTGGCTCATAGCCTTTGTAAATTTTGTGGCGCAAGCTGCGCAAAAGGAGGCCAACATGAGTCAGTTTGATTTTATCTGTGTAGGAGGTGGGGCGGTATGATGGACAAGGCTAAAGCATACGCTCCTAAACGGGGAGGTGTTGTGGTGGAAGATACCGCATATGGATTCGATATCGTTGTACATCATCCCGCGAACACTGCCGAACTGGAGCGGCGTGTCGCACAGGCCCATGCCGATGCTATCATCGACAAAGTGAAGAAGCTGGACTGCTCCGCCCAGCAAAAGAAAAAACTGATCGATGCCATCAGCGCATAAAAACAGTGGGAGCTGGGTCGTCCAGCTCCCATTACTTTTTATAAGTTATATCTGATACATCAGCAAAATTCGATTGACGAAAAGATACGTTATGTGTTATCTTATATGAGAGAGGAGTTGGCAGCTATGATTATCCGAGAGAATTATTTGGCGAAAATTCGTCCATTCATTGGCAAGGACATCATCAAGGTGCTGACCGGCATTCGGCGTGGCGGCAAAAGCGTCCTGCTGGAACAAATTCGTGACGAGATAAGCAGCCCCAACACCATCTTTCTGAACTTTGAGGATTTGGGCAACCAACGCCTATGTGAATACAATGCCCTGCACGATTATGTCTGTGAGAAGATAGGCGATAGTAAGGAACAATTCTACCTGTTCTTTGACGAGATACAGGAAGTGCAGGGTTGGGAGAAAGCGGTCAATTCCCTGCGGGTGAAGTTCCATGCTGACATCTACATCACCGGCTCCAACTCCCGTCTGCTGTCCGGCGAGTTGGCGACCTATATCACCGGGCGGTATATCTCCTTTGTTGTATATCCTTTTTCTTTTACAGAGTTCCAAATGGCTGATCCCACCATGACTTTCGACCAATACGTCCAATATGGCGGTATGCCGTTCCTGTCCAGCATCAATTTTGAGCCAGAGATCAGCAAAAACTATCTCCAGGATATCTTCAATTCGGTAGTGCTGAAGGATATTGTCAAGCGCAACAATATCCGTGACGTTGACCTTTTGGAGCGCATCATTGCTTATGCCCTAGCCAACGTGGGCAGGAGCTTTTCGGCTACCAGCATCTCCAAGTTCTTCAAGGCGGAGAGCCGCACCGTGGCACCTGAAACGATTCTGAACTATCTGAAAGCCTGTGAGGAAGCCTATCTTCTGTACCGTCTCAAGAGCCAGGACATCAACGGTAAGAAGGTGTTGAAGGTCAATGAGAAATACTATGTGGCAGACCATGGGCTGCGGGAGGCAGTCATTGGAGAAAATCTGCAAAATATAGAGATTGTCCTGGAAAACATTGTGGGCTTGGAGCTGCTCCGCCGGGGGTACAAGGTCAGTGTCGGACGTGTGGGGACAAAGGAAGTCGACTTCGTGGGCGAAAAGCAAGGGGACAAGCTGTATATCCAGGTCTGTTATCTGCTCAGTGATGAGGCCACCATCCAGCGGGAATTTGGTTCTCTGTTGGAGGTCAGGGACAACTACCCCAAGTTGGTTTTGTATCGGGAAGGCTCTTTCCGGGGGAACTATGAGGGTATCCCGGCAGTCAGGATTGAGGACTGGCTGAGGGGGAAAAGTGAATAAAAGCTGTGTTATATTTCTCGGGGGAATATATTTTTTCATTATAGCTTGAATAACTTTTCCCAGGTCTGCTTGGTCATGCGCACAGGCTCTGTCTCCCAATCCCGGACGGTGGTAGTCCATACGCCAAATTTGTCCGCAAATTCCCGCCTGGAAAGTCCCATGCGCTCCCGAAGTGTCTGGACTTGCCGCCCCTGTCCTTTGTAGAGGAAGGCGTTGTAATCATCCAGAAGATACTCCATGGGAACATCGAACAGCTCGGCCAGGGCGGAGAGCTTGTCCAAGGGGTAGTGATCCCTAGCTCCTGGTGTCTCATAGCCAGCGTATGTGCCTCTGTATAAACCGACATAAACGGCGACTTCCTGTTGTTCCAGTCCATGTACATGGCGGTAATATCGCAGCTTGTCCGCTGTGGTCGTAAGGGCTTTCGGATCGATCTGCACCATCCGCTCCGTTTCAGCAAACGTATGGGCCAGAAGGGGCCGGAAGCTGTGGATGTAGAGTAGCCTGACGGCAATCCCGCTGCTGGGGGTGCGGCGGCGCATCATATACAGGCCGTGGGCCAAGTGGAACAACGGATACCACCGAGAGGTTTCTTTTGAGAGCGGAGTACCAATGTGTGCCATTGTGAGAGGATTGCATTCTCGATGCACCTGGCGGCGTAGGTGGCCAGCTTGGCGCCCTTGGACGGGTCGTAGCTGCTGATCCCCTTGATCAGGCCGATCGTGCCGATGGAGATCAGGTCGTCCTGGTCGGCGGACTGGGTGTAATACTTTTTCATGATGTGTGCCACCAGCCGCAGGTTGCGTTCGATCAGGACGCTCCGGGCCTCCTCGTCACCGTCGGCCAGACGGGCGATGTAGTATCGTTCCTCCTCTGCGGTCAAGGGCTTGGGGAAGGAGCTGATATTCCCTGTCAGATGCAGAGAGAGGAACAGACTGCCGCGGAGCAGCAGCGCCGCTGTTGTCAGCATGGGTGGTCGCCTCCTTTTCTGTTTGTGAAAAGTATATGAGGCGACGGTCTGTCCATAGTCATCCCCCCGGCATTTGCCGGGGGGACAACAGTCCTGCGCTGGAGGCCTCAGACCACGACGAGCTCCTTCTTCTCCCCATCGTACCGGAAGATCTGCCGGGACAGCACCTCGTCACGCTTGTTCACGTTCCGGTTCATATCCGCCAAGGATCTCCGCATGGAGCTGACCTTCATCGGCCCGTTCACAGGGTGGACATGGAGGTCGCAGGTGCCGGTGAACACCAGGTAGATATCCTCGCCGGCCATCCGGTGCAGCCGTTCCAGCACGCCCGGATAGAAGGCGGCAACGGCCCCGTTGACGGTCTGCTCGGTGGTGAGGACCGGCGCGAGGGGATCATTGAAGTCGACCCGGATGCTCTCGTCCTCCATGAAGGGGACCTTCGGCGGGCCAGAGGGCCCTCCGGGCTTGCCAGTGATATAGTAGAACACCGGCGGCTGGAGCCGCATGGTGTTCTCCATGGCCCAGTCGAAGGCCGCCTGCTCCTCCACGTCCCAGAGCTGGAAGATATCCTGGCGGACCATGGTGGACAGGAGGATCGGGATGCCGTTATGGACCGTGGGCTCCAGGCTGATATACAGGACCAGCGCGATATCGCCGGTCCGCCGGTAGATAGCGCTGCGCAGGACCTTTTCATTGTTGTCGTAATTGAGGGGCCGGATGATCAGCCGGGGCTTGATCGCCTCATAGTCCTCCAGCCGCTCCAGCAGGGCGAACTGCTGCCCCGCGGTGGCGCGAAGGTCCTTGATGTCGCCCTTTACGGCGGGCAGGACCTTCTTCATCCCGTCCTTCCGGTAGAGCCTGTAGAGTTCCCCCACCTGGAAGTTGACATATTCCGTGTGCTCGCCGGCAGACAGCTGGACGATCAGGACGCTGCTGCGGATGACATTGGAGTCATCGTTGAAATACCGCGCGTTTTTCCAGCGGATGTGGCTGTCCATCTCCTGGTCCGCTTCCGCGGTCGTGCCCTTGTCATAAAAGCGGATGTCCTGCTCCGTCAGGCCCAGCTCCTCATCGCGGAGCAGCTCCTCGATCAATTCGATCGCAAAATCCCGTACTGCCATATAGACGGCCTCCTCTTGTCATATTGGTCGGGCACAGCGTGCCGCCGTCCCGAACTATTCACAGGGTGATCAGCCCTAGCACGCTGGCGATGGAGCTGAGGAAGATAATCGTGATACAGGCCGGGGCAAGGTACTTCAGAAAGAACGTGTACAGTTTCTTCCGGTGGAAGGCGGAGGACAGCTCCACCTCCTCCGCGATCTTCTGGGTCCCCGTCACCCGGATGATCAGGATGCAGGTGGCCAGAGCGGCCAGGGGCATCAGGATGGAGTTGGACAGGAAATCGAAGAAGTCCAGGAAGGCCATGCCGAAGAGCTGCACGCCGCTCCAGGCGCCGTAGCCCAGGGAGGAGGGGAGGCCCACCGCGGCCATCACCGCCACCATCAGCACGCACGCCTTGGGCCGGCTCCAGTGGAGCTCGTCCACCCAGGTGGAGACGCTGGTCTCCAGCAGGGAGATGGCGCTGGTCAGAGCGGCAAAGAGGAACATCAGGAAGAAGGCGATGCCCACGAAGGTCCCGGCCCCCATGCTGGCGAAGATCTTGGGCAGGGTGATGAAGGTCAGGGCCGGGCCGGCCTTGAGGACGCTCATGTCCCCGCCGGAGAAGGCAAAGACCGCCGGGATGATCATCATGCCCCCCAGGAGGGCGATGCCGGTGTCGAACAGCTCCACCTGTATGGTGGAGCGCTCGATGTCCACATCCTTGCCCAGGTAGGAGCCGTAAGTGTACAGGATGCCCATGGCGATGGACAGGGAGTAGAACATCTGGCCCATGGCGGCGATGACCGTCATCCAGGAGAAGTCGGCGAAGTTGGGCACCAGGAAGTATTTGACCCCCTCCAGCGCGCCGGGGCGGGTGACAGAGTAGCCCGCCACAAAGACAGCCAGCAGCACCAGCGCCGGCATCATCACCTTGGAGACCCGCTCCACCCCCTGCTTGACGCCGGCCAGGATGACCAGGAACACCAGCAGGGAGAAGAGGACGAACCACAGCGTCACGCTGCCGGAGGCGGCGATGAAGCCGTCAAAGTAGCCGTCCCCGGCCAAAGCGGCCGCGCCGCCCCCCAGGTAGCCCACCAGGTATTTCAGCACCCAGCCGCCGATGACGCAGTAGTAGGGCACGATGATCATAGGGACGATGGCGTTGACCCAGCCGCCGAGGCGGAAGGGCAAGCTCTTCCCAAAGGCGGCGAAGGCCCCCACCGGGCTCTTTCGGGTCATGCGGCCCAGGGCGGTCTCCGAGACCAGCAGCACATAGCCGAAGGTGACCACCAGCAGCAGGTAGACCAGCAGGAACATCCCGCCGCCGTACTTGGCGGCCAGATAGGGGAAGCGCCAAATATTGCCCAGCCCCACGGCAGAACCGGCCATGGCCAGCACATAGCCCAGCCGGCCGGAGAAGCTGCCCCGGGGGGATATCTGGTGTTTGTCGTTTTTCATCTGTAGACCTCCATCTTGTCGTATAACAGTCCTATGATACCATTAGATGGGAATATAAGCAAGAGGGAGTTTTCCGGCGGCCCATACCGGCCCGGGCGGCGCGGCGAACAGAGGGCGGTCCCGGCGGACCGCCCCTGTCATTGCAGCACGTTTCGGATGTTCTCCTGGATCTTGTCCGTCCACTGGATATACTGGGCCTGCTCCGCCGGGGAGAAGCCCGTCAGGCGGGCCGTCTCGAACTCCTGCCAGACGCCCTCCAGGTCCTCCAGCAGCGGCGCGGAGGGGAAGGAGAAGGTCAGGTGCCGCTCGCCGCTGTCCGGCAGGCGCTTTTCCGTGGTCAGGAGCATCCCCTTCCCGAGCAGCCGCTGGAGCAGGACGGACAGGGCCCTGTGGGTCAGACCGGCCAGCTCCGCCAGCTCCTTCCGGGTGCCGCCGCCGGCCTGGTGCAGGGACAGCAGCAGGCGGGCCTCCGGGAGGGACAGGCCGTTCTTCAAAGCGGCGGGCTCCAGGTAGTGGTCCAGCAGCTTCCGCTCCCGGAGGGCATCGTAGAACACGCCCTTCCCGGCCAGGGCGCTGGAGGGGACCCGGCTGCGCTCCTCCCCCAGCCGGGTGGCGCCGGGGAGGACCGCGCCGTCCTGGGCGGCATCGAAGAGGAAGCGGTAGACCTTCAGCCGGCTGCGCTCATACTCCTCCTCATCCAGGACCGTCTTATAGAACCGGTCGTAATACTCGAACACCAGCAGCTTCATCCGAATGGTCTTGGAGATGCTCAGCCCCTGGGTGGCCAGGGACCCCTTGGTCTTCACATAGTAGTAGATGGGCACCTGAAGAGCCAGGAAGGTCTCCGCGTGGCGGATATACTCCAGGTTGAACATAAAGTCCTCGCACCAGCTGATCGCCGGGTCCATCCGCAGGTGGTACTGCTCGATCAGGTCCCGGCGGTAGAGCTTGTTCCACAGGACGCCGTAGTAAAAATCAGCGGGGTCCTCCATCATATGGGCGGCGTACTCCTCCCGGGTGAGGACCGTGTTGTCCTCGATGTCCCCCTTGTGGGAGACCCGCTCCCCCACCACCCGGTAGAAGTCGGAGATCACCATATCACACTGGTGGCTCTCCGCCGCCCGGAAGAGGAGCTTGGTGGCATCGGGGGCGATCCAGTCGTCGCTGTCCAAAAACTGGAGGTAGCGCCCCCTGGCTAGGTCCATGGCCTGGTTCCGGGTGTCGGACACGCCGGAGTTCGGCTTGTGGAGGACCCGGACCCGGCTGTCGGACCGGGCGAACTGGTCGCAGAGGGCGCCGGAGGCGTCCTGGCTGCCGTCATTGGCGAGGATCAGCTCGAAGTCGGTGAACTCCTGGGTCAAAACGCTCTCCACGCACCGGCGCAGGGTCCCCTCCGCGTTGTAGACAGGGACGATGATGCTGACACTGGGATCCATGTGAACACTCCTATCCTATATCTATGCTCTGGGAAGAGCCCTATGCTCAGTGCTGGTACTCGAACTCTAGGTTATACATACTGACCAGGTCCCCGTCATGGATGCCCAGCTCCTCCAGCCGGTCAAAGACGCCGGCTTCCCGGAGCATCCGGTCGAACCACATCCGGCTCTCGTAGTCGCCGAAGTTGACGTTGGAGATCAGCCGCTGGAGCCAGGGGCCCTCCACCAGGTACACCCCGTCCTCCACCATGATCTCCACCGGGGCGGAGGTGTCCACCTGGGGCGGCCGCTCCACATACTCCGGCTCGTAGACCTTCACCGGCGGCAGCTGGGCCAGGGCGTTGGCGGCGGCGTAGATCAGCTCCTGGACACCCTGCCCCGTGGCGGCGGAGATGGGGATCACCGGGAAGCCCAGGGCCCCAGCCCGCTCCCGCAGGGCCTCTAAGGGGGCGGAGTCGGAGAGGATGTCCGCCTTGTTGGCCGCCACGATCTGGGGCCGGACGGCCAGGTCCGGGCTGTACTGCCGCAGCTCGGCGTTGATGGCCTCGAAGTCCTCCACCGGGTCCCGGCCCTCGGAGCCGGAGATGTCCACCACATGGACCAGCAGCCGGCACCGGTCGATGTGCCGCAGGAAGTCGTGGCCCAGGCCGGCTCCCTCGCTGGCCCCCTCGATGATGCCGGGGATGTCCGCCATGACGAAGGAACGGCCCTCGTCCACATAGACCACCCCCAGGTTGGGGAAGAGGGTGGTGAAGTGGTAGTTGGCGATCTTGGGCCGGGCCCGGCTGACGGCGGAGAGCAGGGTGGACTTGCCCACATTGGGGAACCCGGCCAGTCCCACGTCCGCCAGCAGCTTCAGCTCCAGCACCACTGCCCGCTCCACCCCCGGCAGGCCGCTCTTGGCGAACCGGGGGGCCTGGCGGGTGGGCGTGGCGAAATGGGCGTTGCCCCAGCCGCCCTTGCCGCCCCGGCAGAGGACGAAGGGGGCGTCGGAGGACATATCCTGGATGATCTCCCCGGTGGCCTCGTCCCGGACCAGGGTGCCCCGGGGGACACGGAGGGTCAGAGACTTGCCGTCCCGTCCTTTCTTGCGGCCCCCCTGGCCGTCCGCGCCGCTCTCGGCGGCATACTTGCGCTTGTAGCGGAAGTCCATCAGGGTGGACAGGTTGTCGTCCACCTGGAGGAGGATGCTGCCGCCGTCGCCGCCGTCGCCGCCATCGGGGCCGCCAGCGGCGATATACTTCTCCCGGTGGAAGGAGACGCACCCGTTCCCGCCGGCGCCGGCCTTTACGGTGATGCGTGCTTTGTCGATAAAAGATGCTGCCATAGTGAGATGCTCCTGCTTTCTTACGTTGTTTTGATCGACTTGATAGAGGGGGTCTGGCTGTATTTTACCCCATTCTATCCCAAAATGGACATACCTGTCAAGGCTTTGGCGGCCTGCCGCCGTAGCCGATGGCGCCGCTGCCGTACTTCCCCCGGATGGCGTCCACGGCCCGCTCCAGCCGCTCCTGCCGCGCCCGGACCGCCGCGTCCGCCGCCGGGGCCAGAAGGTCCGTCTGCTCGTAGGTCTCCGCCGCCTCCGTGATATGGAGGGCGGTCACGTTCAGGAGCCGGACCGGCTGGCCCGGCGTCCAGAGGGCCTGGGCCAGGTCCTCCGCGGCGGCGGCGATCTCCCGCATCAGATGGGTGCTGTAGGGCAGCTGCCGCTGCCGGGAGACGTTCTGGAAGTCGGCGTATTTGATCCCCACCTGGACGCCGCCGCAGTAGAGCCCCTGCCGGCGGAGGCGGGTGGCCACGCTGTCGCTGAGGGAGCGCAGGCCGGCGCAGATCTGGGGCCAGGTGGTGAGGTCGTCCCCGTAGGTGGTGCTGTTGCCCACGCTCTTCACCGCCTCCCGCTGCCCCTGGGGCCGGACGCCGCTGTGGTCTAAGCCGTTGGCGTAGGACCACAGCTGGCGGCCCTGCTTGCCCAGCAGCTGCTCCAGCCGGGCCGGGTCCGCCGCCGCCAGGGCGCCGATGGTGTGGATCGCGTACTTGGCCAGGACCTGCTTTGCCGCCCGGCCCACGAAGAGCAGGTCGCCCACCGGCAGGGGCCAGACGATCGACTGCCAGTTCTCCCGAGAGATGACCGTGGTGGCGTCGGGCTTCTTGTAGTCGCTGCCCAGCTTGGCGAAGATCTTGTTGAAGCTGACCCCCACCGACAGGGTCAGCCCCAACTCCCGCCGGACGGTCTGCCGCAGCTCGTCGGCGATGGCCCTGCCGTCCCCGCCGAAGAGGTGCATACTGCCGGTGATGTCCAGCCAGCTCTCGTCGATGCCGAAGGGCTCCACCAGGTCGGTATAGCGGCCATAGATCTGGTTGGCCAGCTGGGAGTACCGGGCGTAGCGGTCGTGATGGGGCGGGATGCAGACCAGGTCCGGGCACTTCCGCTTGGCCTGCCAGATCGTCTCCGCCGTCTGGACGCCGAAGGACTTGGCCAGCTCGTTCTTGGCCAGCACGATGCCGTGGCGGCTGGCCGGGTCGCCGCAGACCGCCACCGGCAGAGCGCGGAGCTGGGGCAGGGACAGCAGCTCCACCGAGGCGTAGAAGCAGTTCAGATCGCAGTGTAGGATGGTCCGGTCCGCCATGGCGCTCCCTCCCGCTGTTTTTCCCCTATCATACCACAGGCGGACGCCCCGCTCAAGCCCGCTGCCCGCCCCGGAAAAAATCTTTTTCCGCCCTTGACAACCGGGAGAAAGTGCATATAATAGGACTTGCGATAAATTCCTAGTCAAAGGGGGGTAAATCAGAGGTGCGTGTATCCGCCAAGGGCCGCTATGCCCTACAGCTGATGCTGGCCCTGGCCCTGCGGGAGGACGAGAACCTGTCCGTGAAGGCCGTGGCCGAGAGCCAGGGGATCAGCGAGAAATATCTGGAGCAGGTGATCCCGCCCCTGGTCCGCAGCGGCTTCGTCCGCAGCGTCCGGGGGGCCAAGGGGGGCTACCACCTGTCCAAGAGCCCGGAGGACTACAGCGTAGGGATGATCCTGCGGCTGGTAGAGGGGTCCATCGCCCCGGTGGCCTGCCTGGAGGGCAGCGGCTGCGCCCACTGCCGGGAGTGCGTCACCATGGACCTGTGGGAGCAGGTGGACCGGGCCATCAGCAACGTGGTGGACCATGTGACCCTGGCGGACCTGGTGGATAAGCAGCGCCGGCTGGACGCGAAGCGGCAGCGGGAGAGCGCGGTATCTCCCCCTTGCTGATAGGGATATAGGGATCGACAGAAAGAAGGAACGGAAAATGTTTGTATACGCAGATAACGCGGCCACCACCGCCATGAGCCCGGTGGCCATCCAGACCATGGAGCGGGCGCTGGAGAGCATGTACGGCAATCCCTCCAGCCTCCACCAGAAGGGGAGAGAGGCCAACCTGGCCATGATCGACGCCCGCCGGGCCATGGCGGAGCGGCTGGGGGCCGAGGAGCGGGAGCTCTACTTCACCGGCTGCGGCACCGAGGCGGACAACTGGGCCATCCGCAGCGCCGCCCGCCTGGGGGCGGAGAAGGGCAAGCGGCACCTCATCACCACCGCCATCGAGCACCACGCCGTCCTCCACACCATGGCGGCCCTGGAGCGAGAGGGGTATGAGGTCACCTACCTCCCCGTCTCCCCCGAGGGGCTGGTGACGGCGGAGCAGGTAGCGGCGGCCATCCGGGAGGACACCTGCCTGGTGAGCGTCATGTACGCCAACAACGAGATCGGTACCATCATGCCCATCCCGGCCATCGGCAAGGTCTGCCGGGAGCGGGGGGTGCTGTTCCACACCGATGCCGTCCAGGCGGCGGCCCATCTGCCCATCAACGTGGTGGAGCAGGACATCGATATGCTGTCCCTCTCCGGCCACAAGTTCCACGGCCCCAAGGGCACCGGCGCCCTCTACTGCCGGAAGGGCATCCGGCTCGCCCCCTTCATCGAGGGCGGCGCCCAGGAGCGGGGCAAGCGGGCTGGCACCGAGGCGCTGCCGGCCATCCTGGCCATGTCCGCCGCCTTCTGCGAGGCCTGCGACCACATGGAGGAGAACATGGCCCGGGTGACGGCATTGCGGGATAAGCTGATCGAGGGCCTGCGGACCATCCCGAAGTGCCGCCTCAACGGACACCCCACCCAGCGCCTGCCCGGCAACGTCAGCTTCTGCTTCGAGGGCATCGAGGGCGAGAGCCTGCTGCTGCGGCTGGATATGGCGGGCATCTGCGCCAGCTCCGGCAGCGCCTGCACCAGCGGGTCCCTAGACCCCAGCCATGTGCTGCTGGCCCTGGGGCTGCCCCATGAGATCGCCCACGGCTCCCTGCGGCTGAGCCTCTGCGAGTACAACACCGAGGAAGAGGTGGACTATATGCTCCAGCAGGTCCCCCAGGTGGTGGCCACCCTGCGGGAGATGTCCCCCGTCTGGTACAAGATGACCCACTGAGATAGGCGCACCAAGACAGAGATCGAAAAATATAGAAGGAGGAACCAAGCTATGGCTATGGAATACAGTGAGAAGGTCATGGAGCATTTCGCCCATCCCCACAATGTAGGCGTGATCGAGGACGCCGACGCCGTAGGGGAGGTGGGCAACGCCAAGTGCGGCGATATCATGCGGATGTATCTGAAGATCGAGAACGATGTGATCGTAGACGTAAAGTTCCAGACCTTCGGCTGCGCCTCCGCCATCGCCACCAGCTCCATCGCCACGGATATGATCAAGGGCAAGCCCGTCAGCGAGGCCCTGGCCCTGACCAACCAGGCCGTGGTGGAGGCCCTGGACGGCCTGCCGGCGGTGAAGGTCCACTGCTCCGTGCTGGCGGAGCAGGCGGTGAAGGCGGCCCTGGCCGACTACTACCGTAAGCAGGGCAGGGAAGTGGACTTTTGCGACTGCGACACCTGTGAGGGCGGCTGCTGCGGCCACGAATAAGGGACCAGGAGGGGCGCACTGTCAGAGGAGCTGGCGGCGCGCCCCTATTTTTATGACGGACAGAGAGCGGGAGGGCCCCCGAGGGAGCCCTCCCGTTTTCATGTATCTGCCTGTGTACAGCCGTCTTACATCTCCAGATACTTGGAGATCACCTGGGCGGACTCCGCAGAGAGCTTTTCCTCGTCCACGGTGACCAGCCGGCCATGGTCCACGGTGACGCGGCCATTGACCACGGTGTAATCCACCGGGCCCTTCAGGCCCACGGTGCCGAACACGGACTTCGGGTCGTACATGGCGCCGATGAGCTCCATCCGGCGGCCGTCCACCAGGAAGAAGTCGGCGCACTTGCCTACCTCCAGGGAGCCGATGGCGTCCGTCCAGCCCAGCACCTTCGCGCCGCCGACCGTGGCGATCTTCAGCATATCGTAGCCGGAGGGGGCCTTGTCGCTGGAGTTCAGCCGGTGGAGCAGGTAGGCTACCCGCAGCTCCTCCAGCAGGTTGGAGCCGTCGTTGGAGGCGGAGCCGTCCACGCCCAGGCCCACGGGGATGCCCATCTCCAGCATCTCGGGGACCCGGCAGACACCGGAGGAGAGCTTCATATTGGAGATGGGGCAGTGGCAGACACCGGACTGAGTCTCCGCCAGGATCTTCAGCTCGTCATCGTTGAAGTGGATGCCGTGGGCGTACCAGACGTCGGACCCAGTCATGCCCAGCTCCTGCATATAGGCCACCGGCCGCAGGCCCACCTTCTCCAGGGTGTAGTCCTCCTCGTCCTTGGTCTCGCAGAGGTGGGTGTGGATGCGGACCTTGTACTCCCGGGCCAGCTTGGCGCTCTCCCGATAGAGGTCCGCCGTGGCGGTGAAGGGGGAGCAGGGGGCCAGGGCCAGCCGGCACATGGACTGGAAGGAGGGATCGTGGTACTTCTGGACCACGTCCACGCTGCTGCGCAGGATCTCGTCCGTGGTCTGGACCACCTCATTGGGAGGCAGGCCGCCGTCCTTCTGGCCCCGGTCCAGGCCGCCCCGGGAAAGGTACATCCGGGCGCCCAGCTCCTTGGCCGCCGCCGCCTGGGCCTCCAGGGGGTCGGGACCGGTGTTCTTATGGAACAGGTAGTGGTGGTCGAAGATGGTGGTGCAGCCGTTCTTCATCAGCTCGCCCATGCTGGACAGGGCGGAGTAACGGATCACATCCGGGTTGACCCGCTTCCAGATCTCGAACATGGTGTGGAGCCAGTCGAACAGCTCCTGGTTCTGGGCCTGGGGCAGGTTCCGGGAGAAGTTCTGGAAGAAGTGGTGGTGGGTGTTGATAAGGCCCGGATAGCAGTACATACCGCTGGCGTCGATGACCTGGTCGGCCTCCGGCGCCTCGGGGCCGATGGAGCGGATCAGGCCGTCCTCCGCGTAGAGGTTCACGTTCTGATAGACCCGGTCCTCGCCGTCGCAGGAGACCAGGGCGCGGATGTTTTTCACGAGCAGACTCTTCATAGTGGTGGCATCCCCTTTACTTGATAGATTTTCTGATCGAGAGGACGGGGCCGATCAGGTGCCCACATGGGCGGCGATCACCTCTGCCGCCCGCTGGACGGCCTCTGTCACCTGCTCATAGGTGGCGCACCGGCACATATTGCCGGAGAGGGCCGTCTTGATCGTCTCCTTGGTGGGGTGGGGGTCCCGCTGGAGCAGGGCGTGGGCGCTGAGGATCATGCCGGGGGTGCAGAAGCCGCACTGGACCGCCCCAGCATCGATGAACGCCTGCTGGAGGGGACTGAGCTTGCCATCGACCGACAGGCCCTCGATGGTGGTGATGGACTTGCCGTCGGCCAGGGTAGCGAGGTACAGGCAGGAGGTGGTGGGCACGCCGTCGATCAGCACGGTGCAGGCGCCGCACTCGCCCACCTCGCAGCCCCGCTTGGTGCCGGTGAGGCCCAGGCGGGTGCGGAGGGTCTCCAGCAGGGTCTCGCCGTCCTCCACCTGGCCGGTCCACAGGGAACCGTTGACGGTCATTTGGATCGTATGCATTATAGGACACCTCCCGCACTCTCATAGGCCGCCCGGAACGCCCGCTTGGCCAGGGTCCGGATCAGCTGCTCGCGATACTCCTTGGAGGCCCGCCAGGAGCTCCTGGGCGATGCGGACTGAAGGGCCAGCCGGCCCGCCTCCTCCAGGTCCTCCAGACCGGGCTTCCGGCCGGTGAGGAAGGCCTCGGCCTCCGAGGCCCGGATGGGAGTGGGGGCCGCCACGCCCAGGGCGATGGCCGCCTTGGACACGGCGCCGTCCTCCCCGATCTCGCAGGCGGCGGCGCAGCCGATCAGGGCCAGGTCCATGGCCTTCCGGGTGCTGAACTTGAGGTAGCAGTCCCCGTGACGGGGGGCGGCGGCGGGCAGCTCGATGTGGAGCAGCAGCTCCTTCGGGTCCCGCTTGACCCGGCCGGGCCCGCTGTAGAACTCGGTGATGGGCACCCGGCGTTCCCCGGCGGCGCTTTGCAGCACCAGCACCGCGTCCAGGGCGAAGAGGCCCGGGGCGCTGTCGGCGGAGGTGGCGCCGTTACAGACGTTGCCGCCGATGGTGGCCCGGTTCTGGATCTGGGGCCCGCCCATGGCCAGGGCGGCGGTGCGCAGCATGGGCGCCCGCTGGGCAACGGTCTCGCTGGCGGCCAGCTGGGTGAAGGTGGTGAGGGCGCCGATCTCCACCACGCCGTCCTCCCGGCAGCGGATGCCCGTCAGCTCCGGGAGCTTCTCCAGGCTCATCAGGCGCACGTCCTCCAGCCGCTTGGCCCGCATCTGCACCAGCACATCGGTGCCGCCGGCCAGGGGCCGCGTGTCGGGATGCTCGGACAGATAGGCCAGAGCCTCCCCCAGCGTCTGGGGGATATACAACTCAGATACGGAATACATGCCTTCACACCCCTCCCTGTTTCTTCTTGTTTTCCGCGATGGCCAGGTAGACCCGCTCCGGCGTCAGGGGATTAGAGGGGATCTGGATGCCCAGCGCGTTGCAGACAGCGTTGTGGATGGCCGCCGCCGGTGTCACGTTGGGCGGCTCGCCCAGGCTCTTATTGCCGTAGGCGGAGGAGGGCTCGACGGTCTCTATGAAGTGGGCGTCGATCGGCGGGAGGTCGGCAAAGGTGGGGATCTTGTAGTCCAGCAGGGTGTCGTTGTGGACCCGGCCGGTCTTGGGGTCGATCAGGATCTGCTCCATGGTGCCGAAGCCGAAGCACATGATGGTGCCGCCGGTGAGCTGGCCCATAGCGGCCTGGGGGTTGATGAGGGTGCCGCAGTCCATACAGGTGACCAGCTTCTTCACCTCATACTGGCCGGTCTCGGTATCCACCCCCACGATGGCGAAGGTGGCGGCGTAGTTCAAGGCGTTGGTAGTGGGGATGTAGCCCACCTCGTGGCAGCAGGTGTTGCCCTCGGTCAGGTGGTAGACCATGTCCTCCGCCACCTTCCGCAGATCACCAATCTCCTCGCCGGTGGCCTTGTCGATGACCTTGCCCAGGCGGGTGTCCAGCTCCGCCGCGGGGCGCTCTAGGAGCTTGGCGGCACGGTCGAGCATCTGGGCCTTGCACTTCAGGGCCGCCTGCTTCACGGCGTTGCCCGTCACATAGGTCTGGCGGGAGGCGTAAGCGCCGGCATCGAAGGGACATAGGTCCGTGTCGCCCTCCTTCACTGTCACCCAATCCAGGGGGATGCCCAGGGTCTCCGCGGCGATCTGGGCCATGGCGGTATCCGCCCCCTGGCCGATCTCGGTGCAGCCCAGGAACAGGGTGGCGCTGGCGTCGTCCTGGACCAGGATCCGGGCGGCGGACAGCTCCACGCTGTGGGAGTAGACGCAGGAGTTGTAGGAGCTGAGGGCCACGCCGATGCCGTACTTGATGGGCCCCTCGTCCTGGGGGGGCGCTTTGCGGAACTCGTCATAGCCGATGCGCCGCCGGCCCTCCTCGATGACCTGAGGCAGGCCGCAGCTGCCCACCGAGTGGGGCGGCGCGTACTTGCGCTCCTGGCCCAGCTGGTACAGGTTCTTCTGCCGCAGGGTCAGGGGGTCCATGCCGATGACCTGGGCCACATGGTCCAAGTGGGATTCGTTGGCGATGCAGTACTGGGGGATCCCGTAGCCCCGCATGGCCGCGGCGATCAGGATGTTGGTGTACACGGTCCGGCCCCGGACCCGCATATTGGGGCAGGGGTACAGACTGTCGAATTGGCCGAACTGGTTGAAAAAGACGTTGTGGCCGTGGGAGGCGTAAGCGCCGGTGTTCTGCTCGATGTCGATCTCCCGGGCCACGATGGTGCCATCCTTGTTGACACCGGTGCGGATCTTATAGTGGGTGGTATGGCGGGTCCGGGTGCAGGCTAAGTTCTCCTCACGGGTCAGCTCCAGCATCACGGGGCAGCCGCAGGCCTGGGCCAGCACGCAGTTGATCTGCTCGTAGACCGGCTCCTGCTTGCCGCCGAAGCCGCCGCCCACGGTCATCTTGATCAGGTGGATCTTCCGCCGGTCCAGGCCCAGGATATAGGCCAGGCGCTCCCGCATGATGCTGGGGCACTGTGTGGAGGCGTAGACCGTCAGCCGGCCGTCCTTGGGGTCCGGGATCACGATGGAGACATGGGGCTCGATCTGGGCGTGGGTGACGATGGGGCTGTCGTACTCGTCCTCCACCACATAGTCCGCGTCCTTCAGGGCCTGGTCCACGTCGCCGAAGGCCAGGTCGGTCTCGCCGCACAGGTTGCCGGAGCCCTCGTGGATCTCCATAGCGCCCTCCGCCAGGGCCTCCTGGGGGGTCAGGTAGAACGGCAGCTCCTCATACTCCACCTCGATGAGCCCCAGGGCCTTTTCGGCGATCTCCCGGGTCTCGGCGGCCACCGCCGCCACCGGGTCGCCCACATAGCGCACATGGGTCGCGAAGATCCTGGCGTCCAGGGGGGTGTCGAAGGGGAGGGGATGGCCGCAGAGGGTGAAGGGGATGTCCGGTACGTCCTTGCTGGTCAGGACGCACCGGACTCCCGGCAGGGCCAGGGCCTTGGAGGTGTCGATGCGCTTGACCAGGGCGTGGGCGTAGGGGCTGCGGAGGACCTTGCCCTGGAGCATATGGGGGAACTTCATGTCGCCTACATAGACCGCGCGGCCTGTGACCTTGTCATACGCATCGATCCTGGGCGCGGAGACGCCGACAACAGAATGCTGTGTCAAAAGGGTACCCTCCTTTCCGCCGGCAGGCAGTGTCCGCCGGCGTCGAGTTCATCATGGATATGCCCTGCCCGGCCCCGCAAGGGGCCGGGAGGGCGTAAAAGGTATTTAGTCGATAGGGACCTGGGGATCCTACTTGTTGGCCCGGGCCGCGGTCTCCGCGGCGGCGGCCTTCATAGCAGCGCTGTTCTCCGCCTCCAGGGCGGCGGCCAGGTCCTTGTCCTCCTGGGCCATGGGCAGGATGGCGTTGAGCAGGACGGCCAGGATGGCGCAGGGGATGATGCCAGAGCCGCCGATGATCAGCTGGAGGAAGGTGGGCAGGCCGGCGGTGGCCAGGGTGTCGCTACCGATGCCGTAGCCCAGGCCGATGGCGGTGGCCACGATCACGTTGGACCGGGAGGTGAAGCCGCCCTTAGCCACCAGGGAGAAGCCGGCAGAGAGGATCTGGCCGAACATCAGCACGGAGGCGCCGCCCAGGACCGCGCTGGGCATGATGGAGATCACGGCGGACAGCTTGGGCAGGAAGCCGCAGAGGATGAGGAACACGGCGCCCACGGCCACGGTCATACGGTTGACGACCTTGGTCATGTTCACCAGGCCCACGTTGGAGGAGTAGGCGGTGTTGGGCAGCACGCCCAGGACGGCGGCGCCGCTGGAGCCCACCGCGTCGCAGAACAGGGTGCCGACCATCTCTTTGTCGGTGACCTTGCGGCCCAGGCCGATCTCGCCCAGGGCGTTGACGCCGGCCATGGTCTCGATGGTCATGGAGACGTAGATCAGGCAGATGGGCAGGATGGCCCGGATGTCGAATTTCAGGGGCACAGGCATCAGCTTGGGCAGGGCGATCCAGGAGGCGTTGGCCACGGAGGACCAATCCATCGCCCAGGAGGCGGTGACGGTCTCACCGGCGGCGGTGACGAAGGTGGTGTCCATGGTGAAGGTCATGATGGTGGCTACGATGTAGCCCACCGCCAGGGCGATCAGGACGCCGCAGCTCTTCCACATGCCCTTGCCGAACCGGTCGAAGCAGAGGCTGATGACGATGACGATGAAGCCCAGCATCAGGTTCTGGGCGGAGCCGTAGTCGGCCACGCCGGAGCCGCCGGCGAAGCTGTTCATGGCCACGGGCACCAGGGAGATGCCCACGGCGGTCAGCACGGTACCGGTGACCAGGGGCGGGAAGAACTTCTTGATCTTCTGATAGAAGATAGCGACGACGATCTCCACCAGGCCGCCCAATAGGGTGGCGCCCAGGATGGTGGAGTAGGCGGCCTGCCCCCCTCCCACCAGGGCGGCGATGCTGATGTTCATGCCGATGTAGCCGGCGGCGCAGCCTAGGACCATGGGCAGTCCGCCGCCGAACTTCCAGACGGGGTAGAGCTGGAGCAGGGTGGTCAGACCGGCGATCAGCATGGCGTTCTGGAGGATGATGATCAGCAGGTCACTGCCGGCCTGGATGCCGCAGAAGCCGCAGATGATCAACGGCGCGGTGACGTTGCCCACCAGCATGACCAGGACGTGCTGCATCCCCAAGGGGAAGGCTTGCCGAAGAGGGACGACACCGTCTAGTGTGTAGGGGGTGCCCTGTACGCGGGTCTTCGAGTCTTTCATAAAATTTCTCCCTTTAGTAAAAAATAGGTGAGAGGTCAAAATGGCTGCACGGCGGGCGGACCGGAGAGAAAGACGCTCATGTCCAGCCGTCCGCCGGGGGGGACGATGACGAACTCATCGTCCCAGGGACCGGAGAAGAGCTTGCGCAGCACCCGGGTCGTGCCCTCGCAGGCGGTGGGCTCCAGGTCCAGGATCTCCGCCCGCTGCCGGACCAGGGGCTCGAAGGCCGCCGGGTCCGCCGTGCCGGTGTCTAAGTAGGTGATATAACGGTAGTTGCGGACCAGGGCCCGGCACATCCGCAGGGCCTTCTTCTCCCCGTAGCGGGCCAGGCAGCGGTCGTAGTCCCGCAGCAGCCCGCCCCGCTCCTCCAGGAAGCCGGGGGAGGCATAGAGGGTACGGGGGTCCACCTGGCCGGGGTCCCCCGGCTGGAAGCTGCGGAAGAGGTGGATGCAGTCGGCGAACCGGGGCAGGACCAGCTGGGCGCCCCGGGCCTCCAGGCCCACCGGCGCGTTGCCGCACTGGGCGAAGGCCATGAGGATGGTGTCCGCCTGGATCAGGCCGATGCGGGACTGCAATTCGGCCCGGAGCCGGTCCGGGTAGTCGTGGAGCGCCCGCTCCACCCAGATGGTCTCGCAGTCCAGCCCGGCCTCCGCCATGGCGGCCCGGATCTCCTGGGAGAGCATCTCACAGGCGAGGACGACGATCTTTTCTGTGTTTTCCATAGGTCAGAACAGCATGGCCTCCACATAGCGTTTTTTGAAGTAGGCGTCTGTGCTCAGGTCGATGGCCCGGACAGCTGAGGCGATCTGGAGCGCCTGGGCCTGCCGGGCGGTGTTTTGCAGGATGTTCCCCGCGCCCGCCCCGGCGGCGTTGCCGATGGCCACGGTCCGGCCCGCCATATCCGGCGGGATCAGCCCGATGGCCTGGGCGGAGGTGACGTTCAGATAGCTGCCGAAGCCGCCGCAGAGGACGATCTGGTCCAGGGCCTCATAGGAGAGGCCGCAGTGGTGGAGCAGCACGTCCATGCCGCCCCGGATCGCACCCTTGGCCAGCTGGAACTGGCGCACGTCCTTCTGGGTGACGAAGACGCCGCTGTCCCCCAGGGGGGCCCTGCCCCCGAAGGAGTCGGCCATGCGGCCCCGCTTGTCCAGGATGCCCAGCTCCAAGAAGGCCGCCATGGAGTCCACCAGGCCGGAGCCGCACAGGCCCACCGGCGGCGCGTCGTCCACGGTGGTGAAGCGCACCTGGCCCTTCTCGGCCCACACAGAGGAGATCGCGCCGCTCTGGGCGCTCATCCCCGCGGAGATCCCGGACCCCTCGAAGGCCGGGCCCGCCGCCGTGGAGGTGCCGATCACCCCCTCCGGCGTGTGGAGGACCATCTCCCCGTTGGTGCCGATGTCTACCAGCAGCACGTTCTTATCGCTGGCAGCGATGCCGCTGGAGAGGACAGAGCAGGTGATGTCCGCCCCCACATAGGCGGAGATGCACTGGGGGAGATAGGCCCGGAGGCCGGGGAAATGGGGCAGCGCCAGGTCGTGCCAGTCTCCAAAGACGGACTGGGGCGTGAAGGGGGCCAGGGCCAGGGAACGGGGCTCCAGGCCGGCTAGGAGGTGGAGCATGGTGGTGTTGCCTGTGACGCACAGGCCGCTCAGCGCCTCCGGGGCGATGCCGGCGCCCTGGCAGAGGGACTGCAAAAGGGAGTCCAGCTGCCGGCGGATGGCCTCCTGTAAGGGGGCCACCGTATGTTCGTTGCAGTAGGCGATCCGGGAGAGCACGTCCGCGCCGAAGGTGCGCTGGCTGTTGAGGGCTCCCTGGACCGCGATGGGCGCGGCCTTGGTCCGCTCGAACAGGTACCCCACCACCGTGGTGGTCCCGATGTCCACCGCCACGCCGTAAGCGCCGGGGTAGATCGGCGCCGGCGGCAGGGCGTCGGCCCGGTAGTCGGCCAGGATCCGGTCGGTCCCGCCGGTCTGGGTGCGCAGGGAGCAGTCTCCCTCCACCACGGTGAAGCAGGCCAGCCGCTGGCCCTGGGGGGCGTCCCCCAGCAGCTGCCGCTCCCGCTCGCTCATGGGGGAGAGGCGGCCCTGGGCCCAGACCCGGCACTTCCCGCAGGTGTGCTGGCCGCCGCAGGGCAGGGACAGCTCGATGCCCCCGGCATGGAGGGCCTCCGCCAGGGTCGCCCCGGCGGCTACGGACGTCTGGGACAGCTGGCCGTTGTGGTCGATGGTCACAGTCGGCATGAAGATCCTCCCTTGCGACAAGTGTTGTGGTTTTTTTCTGTTGCGGACAGCCGCCCTTTCGTGTTATACTGACCAAAGATGAACGGCCGGACCGGCGCGTTCAGACCGTTAAAGCAGCTGCGGCTGCGCGGTGGACAGTGGAAAGGGATCTGCGATCGATGGAACACGATGAAAAACAGCTGCCGGGCAGCATGAAGGACAGGATCATGGACGCGACGATGAACGTGGTGTACGAGAAGAAGATCAGCGGCACGTCCCTGCGGGGCATCGCCCATGAGGCGGGCATCCTGCCGTCCAATATACAGTACTATTTCCGAACGAAAAAAGAGCTGTTCGTCTCGCTCTTGACCGGCGTCTTAGCGGAGATCCGGGCGGGGCGGAAGGGGATGCTGGAGCAGTGCGGCGACGCCCTGCCGGACAAGCTGGGGGTGTTCTTCCGGCAGAAGGCGGACACGATCGCCCATAAGAAGGAGTATGAGTCCATCCAGTTCGACTTCTGGGTCCAGGGCCTGGCGGACGAGGACATCCACGCCTACTTCCGTTCCTCCTACGAGGGCTGGCGGAACGAGATCCGCCAGATCCTGGAGGAGCATCTCCCCGATCTGGACCCGGTGCTGATGCAGCACATCCCCTATCTGATGGTGTCTATGATGATGGGGGCCACGATGCAGTATTACATCGACGATTCCCTGGATCTGGAGCAGTACTTCTCCACCTGCCTCAACGTGATCCTAGGCGCCATCAGTGCCCCGGAGGCCTCTAAGAAGGCTAGCGGACGCACCGGCCGCAAGAGACGAAAAGCATAGCGGGCTGCCACACTCGCCCGAACTGTATGTCCGAACTGTGTGTCCCGGACAGCAGCCGGGACTGTTTGAACGAACTGTGTGATCGAACGCCGTGCAGCAGCCCGCGAAGGAGCTGGATACGCAGACGGACTTGTTTACTTACAGGATGATCGTTCTTCTCCCGTTGGACACCTTGCCCATGTACCACTCGCCGAAGGCCTTATCCAGGGGCATACCCAGGTCGATCAGCTCGTTGCGCACCCGGTTGAACAGCTCGATGTAGTTGTCCTTGGGCTGCTGGCGCTGGAGGTCGAAGCACTCGGTGATGGGCAGGCCCTTATCGGGGCTGGCGAGCTTCTCCTCGTACTTGGGCAGGATCTTCTTGGCCAGTTCGTTGGCGTCCTTCCGGGTCATGCCGGCGCAGCTCTTGAACACGTCGCCGCTCCACCAGCACTCAACGGGGGTGATGTAGTCGGTATACCGGCCGCCGGCGGACCGGGGCTGGGTGGTCTTGGAGGCGCCGGACACGGAGTGGTTCATCAGACCCACGGCGGCCTCGTACATGAACATCTCGGTGCAGGGACCAGCGGTCTCGTTGACGATCTTGTTGCGCATGAAGCCAGTGTTGCGGCTGATGGCCTGGATGGAGACGCTGTTGGCCCAAACGGCCTTGCGCCCGCAGTTGCCGAACAGCTGGATGTCATACACATAGCTGGAGGTGTAGTCGCACTGCATGATGGTGGGGATCAGCAGGTCGTTGGCCACGCAGCACAGGGCCGCGCCCTCCGGCGGGCCGGCATAGCCGCCGATGTAGCTGAAAGCGCCCACGCGGAGCTTGTGGCCGTAGTTGAGGCCCTGGATGATCCGGTGGAAGTTGGAGAAGGTGCACTTCAGCTCCACGGGGCACAGGCTCATGGTCACGTTGCCCCGGCCGGCCAGGACGGGAGCGCCGCCCAAGTGGCCGAACTCGGTGACCGCGCCGGCCACGCCGGTGCAGGCCATGCCGGGACGGCCGGCACGCCACAGGGCCTCCTGCTTCAGGTGGCTCTCGTAGTTGCCCATCAGGGTCTCATAGGGGGTGCCGCTGCGGAAGGTGCGGCCAAAGACGGTGGCCAGGGTGGGGCCGTGGAGCACGTCCACCAGCTTGGGGTACTTAACGATGCCCTGGACCAGGGGCAGGTAGTTCTCCTCGCTGCACACGATGCCCAGAGAGGAGGCCACCAGGGGCTTATAGGGATCTTCGGGCTTCCGGGGGCGCATGATGACCTGGTCCTGGCCCTCGCCCAGGATGTTGATGTCCTGGTAGTCCCGGATGGTCTGGAGCAGCTCGTCCTCGGTGATCTTGATGACGCGCTCGGTGTCCTCGCAGTACATGCCCAGCTCCAGCGCCAGCTCCCAGCCGGCCTTGAAGAAGGTATCGGCCAGGTCGTCGTCGCAGTTGATGGGGTTGTCCATGTCCAGGGTGTTCTGGAGGTTATACTTTTTCAGGATGCGCTTGACGGTCTTGGGGATGATCTTGGTGTCCCACTCCTTCATGGGGATAACGGGACCCTGATACGCTTTGTCCAGGCTGTCCAGCAGCCGCTGTACTTTCACATTATACATCAGGCAACGCCTCCCTCAGAATCGATCAGCAGGGTGCCGCCCTGGCCGGGATGGCCCTTGGCCATCAGCTTCTTGCACATCTCCACGCAGTCGAAGGCGGTACGGGACCAGCCGTCGGCGCCCATCTGCTGGGCGAACTCCGGGGTGACGGGGCCGCCGCCCACGATGAAGTGGTACTTGTCCCGGTTGCCGGTGTCCTTGATGTACTGCAGGGTGTCCTGCAGGTAGGGCAGGGAGGTGGTCAGCAGGGTGGACACGCCGATGATGTCGGCGTTGACCTCCTTGGCCTTCTCGATGAAGGCCTTGACCTCCACGTCGATGCCCAGGTCGAACACCTCGAAGCCGTTGACCGCCAGCAGAGCGCTGACCACGTTCTTGCCGATGTCGTGGACGTCGCCCTTGGCCTGGCCCAGGACCACCACGCCCTGCTTGGAGGCGGCGGCGTCCTCGCTGCTCATGTTCTCAAAGATGATCTCGATGACGGCGCTCATGGCGTCGCCGGCCAGGACCAGCTCCGGCAGGAACGCCTCACCGGCAGAATACTGGGCGCTGACCACGTCCATGCCGGCGGAAGCGCCCTTGTTCAGCACGGTCAGCGGCGGGATGCCGGCTGCCAGCGCCTCTTTGACGGTCTCTACCGCCTCTTCCTCTTCTCCCTCAGCTACCAGGTCTGCCAGTTTTTTCAAGATCTCGTCGTTTGTCATTCCAAGTCCCCCTTTTGATTTTTGATGGTACAGCCTCCGGTCGCGCAGCGATCTGGATGGGCCTGGTCAGGTTGGGGCTGGGCGGCTCTTCCAGATACTGTACGACCGTACAAGTGAGCATTATAATGACCGAGTGGGCACTATAATGACTGTGCTTGTATGATAGCAACTTTTCTCTGGTCTGTCAACACCGGCAAGAGCGGTTTCCTGCTCCTGCCAGCAACGGGCGTTGACAGAGATGTGAAATTATCTCGAAAATTTTGTGACAGCCTACAAAATTTTTTGGCCTCAGAACCCCATTTCAGAGGCCACGGTAGGAAAAATTGGGCAAAAACACAAAATTTCCTGGTAACATTTTGCATTTCTTACAAAATTGTGCCTGGGGGCTTGCGTTCCTTTGTAAAGTGTGGTAGAATAAAACTTGGATTTGTACGGGCGTACAAATTTGGAGGATGCGTGCAGCTGAAATTGGAAAAATACGGAAGATATAGATGCTGCGTGTCCTTTGAGATGATCGACGCTTTCTGTGCTGGTCAGATCGACCGGGGGTGGACCAAGGACCCTCCGATCTGATCGGGAGAGCGCAGATCCAAATAAACGATGAGGTGAGGTCCCGTCAGGCGGGGGACCTCCTTTTTTTACCTGTTCCAGATGAAAAAATGGAAAAGAGATGGGAAAAAGCCATTGACGATCCCCCTTTCCAGAACATATAATAGAGCCGATGAGCCACCGGAGGCGGGGAAGAGAGCGCCGTCCGGGGCGATAAAAAGTTTAGAGGTGGAGAGAGATGGATAGTATCCGCAAAAAGATCACAGTATGCCTGATGGCAACGGTCCTGCTGGCACTGGCCGCGGTGGGGGCCTCCAGCATCGCCTTGAACTACAGGAGCACCGTGGCGACAGTGGACCAGATGATGAGCGAGACCGCCGTGCTGGCGGCGGAGCGTATCGAGCAGGAGCTGACCGCCTATAAGAACGTGGCCATGGATGCCGGCTGCATCCCCCAGCTCTCCGACCCCACCGTGCCAGTGGAGGAGAAGCGGGCCATCATCGACGAGCGGGCCGCTATGCACGGATTCCAACGGGGCAATATCGTCGGCTTAGATGGCCGCAGCATCTTTGATGGCAAGGACTACTCCGACCGGGAGTATGTGCTGCAGGCCATGGCGGGGAACGTCTATGTGTCTGAGCCTCTGGTCAGCAAGATCACCGGAGAGCTGTCCATCATGGTGGCGGCGCCCCTCTACGCCGGCGGGAGCCGGGGTGGGCAGATCGTGGGCGTGGTCTACTTCGTGCCGCCGGAGACGTTTTTGAACGACATCGTCTCCTCTATCAAGACCAGCCAGAACAGCCGGGCCTATATGATCAACGCCTCCGGCGACACCATCGCCGATGTGACCCTGGACACCATCACTACCCAGAACATCGAGCGGGAGGCCCAGAGCGACCGGTCCCTCCAGAGCTTGGCTGCCATCCACGCCGCCATGCGCCAGGGCCGCAACGGCTTCGGCAGCTTCCGGGCCGCGGACGGCCCCCGCTATGCGGCCTATGCCCCGGTGAGCGACACGGACGGCTGGAGCGTGGCGGTCACCGCCATGAAGAAGGACTACCTGGCGGATACATACTTCGGGATGTTCATCAATATCCTGGTGATCGTCCTCTCGATCCTGGCCTCTATCGTGGTGGCCTTGAAGCTCTCCAGCAACATCAGCGGTCCCATGCGCGCCTGCGCCGAGCGGATGAAGCTGCTGGTCCAGGGAGATCTGACCTCGCCGGTCCCTCCCGCCGTCGGAAAGGACGAGACAGCGGAGCTGCTATGCTCCACCGGGGAGATGGTAGCGGGCCTGAACACCATCATCAGCGATATCGGCTACCTGCTGACAGAGATGGCCGGCCGGAATTTCGATATCCAGTCCCCCCACCGGGATGCCTATGTGGGCGGCTTCCAGAGCATCCTGCTGTCCATGCGTAACCTCAAGGTGGAGCTGAGCGGCACGATCCGCCAGATCGACTCCGCCGCCGGCCAGGTCTCCTCCGCCAGCGGACAGGTCTCCATGGGGGCCCAGACCCTGAGCCAGGGCTCCATGGAGCAGGCCAGCGCCATCGAGCAGCTGGCGGCCACCATCAGCGATATCTCCAACAGCGCCCAGCAGACCGCCGCAGCCGCGGCGGAGGCGGGGCGGTATGTGGAGCAGGCCGGGGGCCAGCTGGGGGTCAGCGTGGAGCATGTGAAGGAGCTGAACACGGCGATGGAGAAGATCTCCGGGTCCTCCCAGGAGATCTCCAAGATCATCGCCGCCATCGAGAACATCGCTTTCCAGACCAACATCCTGGCGCTGAACGCCGCGGTGGAGGCGGCCCGGGCCGGCACCGCCGGGAAGGGCTTTGCCGTGGTGGCCGACGAGGTGCGCAACCTGGCCGCCAAGTCCGACGAGGCCGCCAAGGCCACCAAGGAGCTGATCGAGGGCTCGATCCAGGCCGTGAACGAGGGCCGGACGGCGGTGGAGAACGTCAACGTCTCCCTGGAGCAGACCAGCGTCTACGCCGGCCATGTGACCACCCAGATGGGCATCGTGGTGAAGGCGGTAGAGGACCAGACCTCCGCCATCTCCCAGGTGACCGAGGGCATCGACCAGATCTCCTCCGTGGTCCAGACCAACTCCGCCACGGCGGAGGAAAGTTCCGCGGCCAGCGAGGAGCTGTCCGCCGAGGCGGCCAGCCTGAAGCAGCTGGTGGGCCAGTTCATCCTGGCCAGGGACTGAGCATCCCCTGGGAAGAGCCCCAGAGCGGCTGATACCGGCTGACAGAGATATCCAAAAGCGCCCGCCCTCTCCTGTACCGGAGAAGGCGGGCGCTCTGGCTGCCGGCACCCTCTATCCCCCGGCGGCATAGACTGTGGGGAGAGGAGGAGGACTCTTTGTGAACCATTATCTCATCGTCTACCGCTCCATCACCCAGGCCCAGCTGGCTGGCCGGGCCCTGGACAGAGCGGGGATCGGTCATCAGATCCAGCGGACGCCGGCGGGCCTGACGGAGCGGGGATGCAGCTACTCTGTCCGGGTGCCGGAGCGCTATGGCCGCCAGGCCCTGGAGCTGCTCCAGGGGGCCCGTCCCGCTTTCTATACGATCTTCAAGGGCAGCGGCGGCAGCTACGCCGAGCTGGTCCCATGATCTACTTCGACGCCTCCGCTACCACGCTGCAAAAGCCCTCCGCCGTCCGGCGGGCTGTGGAGGAGGCTCTGTGCCATATGAGCTCTCCAGGACGGGGAGGCTATCCCTCCACCCGCCGGGCGGAGGAGCTGCTGCTCACGGCCCGGACGGAGCTGGGGGAGATGTTCGGCGTGTCGGACCCCCAGCGGGTGGTGTTCACATCCAACGCCACCCACGGGCTGAACATCGCTATCCGCACCCTGGTCCATGACGGCAGCCAGGTGGTCATCTCCGGCTATGAACACAACGCCGTCACCCGGACCCTCCACGCCTTCCGGGACTTGGACCTGCGGGTCGCCGACGGCCCCCTGTTCGACAGCGCCGCCATGGTCCACCGGTTCCGGGAGCTGATCGGGCCGGAGACCGATTGCGTCATCTGCACCCATGTCTCCAACGTGTTCGGCTTCGTCCTGCCGGTGGAGGCGGTGGCAGCGATCTGCCGGGAGAGGGGGGTGCCCCTGATCGTGGACGCCTCCCAGTCGGCGGGGACGCTGCCGGTGGACCTGGAGGACTGGGGGGCGGCCTTCGTGGCCATGCCGGGCCACAAGGGCCTCTACGGCCCCCAGGGCACCGGCATCCTCCTCTGCGGCGGGGAGACGGCGGCGCCTCTGCTCTATGGCGGCACCGGCAGCAGCTCCAAGGAACAGGATATGCCGGACATCCTGCCGGACCGGCTGGAGGCGGGCACCCATGATCTGCCTGGAGTGGCGGGGCTGCTGGCGGGGGCCCGGTTCGTCCGCTCCATCGGGACCGGGCGCATCCGGGAACACGCCGTAGTATTGAAGGAGCAGCTGCTCCGGGCCTTGGAGCGGGACCGCCGGTTCATCCCCTACGGCACCCACGATCCCCAGGCCCAGGTGGGCGTCCTGTCCTTCCAGGCGGCGGGCATGGACTCGGAGGTGCTGGGGGAGGCTCTGGCGGCCCGGAACATCGCCCTGCGGGCGGGCTTCCACTGCGCGCCCCTGGCCCACCGCACCGCCGGCACCATCGACCGGGGGACGGTCCGCTTCTCCGTCTCCGCCTTCAATCTGGGGGGCGAGGTGGCCGGCCTGCTGAGTGCTTTGAACGAGATCGTCCCGCCGCTGCGGGGGTAAGGGATGCTTTGGCTTTTATTTATCCAACTAAGATAGGAGTGGCGCGCCGGGGCTCCCGGTGCGCCGCCCTTCTTTACTTTGCAAAAAACGATTGATTTTGCAAAGAAGATCTGTTATCCTTAGCTTGATAGAAGGAGGTGTTAGCTTGTTGACCGAAGAATTGATAGAATTAGCAAAGAGAGTTTGCAAACAGAAGGCGGAAGAGCAAACTGTTGAGGTGAAAGCCGCCCACATAGACTGCCCGAAGCGGTTATATGATACCCTGTCCAGCTTCTCCAACCAGGACAGCGGCGGGGTGATCTTGTTTGGGATCGATGAAGCTGCCGGGTTCAAGACAGTCGGCATCTATGATGCACAGGACCTCCAAAAGAAGGTGACAGAGCAGTGCCAGCAGATGGAGCCTCCGGTCCGTGCGGTCTTCACCCTTGCCGGGCTGGATGGCTGTACTATCTGTTCCGCGGAGATCCCAGCGATCGATATTGCAGAGCGCCCCTGCTATTATCGCGGCGCAGGCCGGACAAAGGGGGCGTATATCCGTGTGGGAGATGCGGATCTGCCCATGACAGACTATGAACTGTACAGCTATGAGGCGTTTCGCAAGCATCTGCGGGATGATGAGCGTCCTGTGGAAAGGGCGTCCCTCGGCCTGCTGGACCAGGACAGGCTCCAGCAGTATATCTTGCAGAAAAGCATCGAACGTCCAGGGTTTGCGCAGCTTGCGCCGGAACAGGCCCGTGAGATGCTGAATTTGACAAGGAACGGTGTCCCCACCCTGGCGGCGGTCCTGCATTTCTGCGTATATCCCCAGGGCTATTTCCCGCAGCTGGCTATCACTGCCATCGTCGTCCCCGGCACAGAGATCGGAGACACAGCAGCCGACTCCGCCCGCTTTATAGATAATAAAAGGATCGAAGGGACGATCCCTGCCATGGTGGAAGGGGCGCTGAATTTCTGCAAGCGCAATATGAGGACCCGGACCATCATCGAGCCGGAGACCGGTATCCGCAGCGATCGGACAGAGTATCCGCTGGACGCCCTGCGGGAGGCGATCTTGAACGCGTTGATCCACCGGGATTACAGCGTCTATTCCGAGGGCACACCAGTACAGATCGACTTTTTTACGGACCGGTTGGAGATCCATAGCCCCGGCGGCCTGTATGGCAGGATGAACGTGGAGCAGCTGGGGATCGCCAAGCCGGATCTGCGCAATCCCGCCTTGGCCGTCATGGCGGAGGCGCTGACCGGCGCGGAGAACCGGTATTCCGGCATCCCGACCATGCGCCGTGCCATGCGTGAGCATGGCCTTCCAGAGCCTAAGTTTGAAGACCGGCGGCATGAATTTGTGGTCACTTTCTATAACGGCGGCACCGGCCAGCAGGATGTGTCCCTTTTGCCGGAGCGTTCCCGGAGCGCTCCCGAAGACCTGCTGGGATTTTGCCGCACGCCCCGCAGCCGCCAGGAGATCGCGGACTACCTCAACGTAAAGACCGTGTTCTATGCGATGAAGCACTACGTCGAGCCCCTCCTGCAAAGTGGGCAGCTGGCGATGACGATACCTGAGAAGCCCAAGAGCAGGAACCAGAGATATGTGACCGCAGAGCGGACGGATGGATAGGAGCAGCGCGCCGGGGCTCCCGGCGCGCCGCCTTTTCTGGGCCGGGAAAAAGAAGGGGGCAGACATTGGAAAAATCCTTGCATTTTTCCGCCGGGTATTATACAATACTGCTATCTATGGATATTCTGGGAGACTGGCGTCCTGCGCCGGCCGGCCCGAAGGAGGGAAGGCTATGCTGGAGGGGATCGTGGAGAAGGTGAGCAGCTTCCTGCTGACGATCGAAGTGACGGACCTTTTGGATATGGCGATCATCGCCTATCTGATCTACCGCCTCCTGTCGCTGCTGAAAAGCAGCAGCAGCCTGCGGGTGCTGAAGGGGATCCTGGTGGTGCTGGGGGCGCTGTGGCTGTCCTCTGTTTTGCAGCTCCATGCGCTGAGCTATCTGCTCAACCATATGGTGGAGATGGGCCTGCTGGCGCTGATCGTCCTGTTCCAGCCGGAGATCCGGCGGATCCTGGAGCAGATGGGCAGCAGCCGCTTCGCCCTCTTCCGTATGTTCAACTTCAATAAAGCGGTGGAGCCGGGCGTGATCGACTGCGCCATCCATGAGACCGCCGCCGCCTGCGCCGACATGAGCGCCAGCCGCACCGGGGCGCTGATCGTCTTTGAGCGGGAGGACCTGCTGGACGAGGTCTTGCGCAGCGGCACCAAGCTGGACGCCGAGGTGTCCGGCGAGCTGCTGAAGAACATCTTCTTCGTCAAGGCCCCCATGCACGACGGGGCCGCCATCATCCGCCAGGGCCGGGTGCTGGGGGCGGGGTGTATGCTGCCCCTGAGCCACAATGTGAACCTGAGCCGGGACCTGGGGATGCGCCACCGGGCCGGCATCGGCATGAGCGAGAACTCTGACGCGGTGGTGGTGCTGGTCAGCGAGGAGACCGGGTCCATCTCCGTGGCCATCGGCGGGATGCTCAAGCGCCATCTCACCACCGATACCCTGGAGCAGATCCTCCGCCGGGAGCTGCTGCCCCCGGAAGAGCCGGTCAAGGAGAGCCGCTTCCCCATGCTGAAACGGAAGAAGGAGGAGCGAGACCATGGGTAACATCAGCCACAGCAAAGGCTTCCTGATCGCGGTGTCTATCCTATCCGCCATGATCCTATGGCTCTATGTGGACAAAGTCGGGGGACAACCGATCGATAGCAAGTGGATCAGCGTCCCGGTGGAGTTCGTGGGGGAGAACGACGTGCTGGCCCAGCGGGGGCTGATGCTCACCACCGGTCAGGACGTGACCGTCCGGTTCCGGGTCCTGGGCCTCCGGGAGCCCATCGGCGATATCAACACCAAGCGGGACCAGTTCCGGGTCACGGTGGACCTGACCCGCCTGACCACCATCGGTCCCCACACATTAGATTTCAATGTGATCTTCCCCGACAGCGTGTCGGCCCGGGACTATACCGTGATCGACAAGAGCCCCCAGACCATCACTGTCACCGTGGCGGAGATGAGCCAGAAGGAGATCCCCATCCGCTGTGAGATCGTGGGGGAGGTGCCGGAGGGCTATATGGCCGACCTGCCCCAGCTCTCGCCCAGCACCCTGGTCGTCCGGGGCCAGCAGGCCAGCATCAACGAGATCGACCACGCCCAGGTGATCGTCGATATGACCGGGGCCTCCGAGACCGTCACCACCTCCACGGGCTTCACCCTCCACAGCCGGAGCGGGGAGGAGATCGACCGGGATATCTGCCGGGTCAGCACGGAGACCGTGGAGGTGATGGTGCCGGTGCTGACCATCAAAGAGATGCCCCTGGTGGTGAACCTGATCGAGAGCCCCGGCTCCACCACTAAGAACGTCAAGATCTTCCCCTCCTCCGTCATGGTGGCGGGGGAGACCATGAGCATCAGCACCCTGGACAGCATCATCCTCTCCTCCATCGACCTCAAGACCGTCATGGAGGACACCACCCTGGAGGTCCCCATCCCCCTGCCGGCCAACTCCCGGCTGATCGAGGGGGAGGATACTGCCCAGGTGACCATCCACTTTGAAGGACTGTCCACCCGGACGGTCAATGTGACCAATATCACCACCCAGGGCGAGCTGCCGGAGGGCCAGCGGGTCAGTCTGGTCACCCGGAGCATGGGGGTGACCCTCCGGGGCCCGGCGGAGGAGCTGGAGGCTGTGGAGGAGTACAACGTCCGCATCGTGGCGGACCTGAGCAATGTCAACGCCGCCAGCGGCACCTACACGGTCCCCGCGGCGGTCTATGTGGACGATGTCCAGAACGTGGGGGCCATCGGCGAGTACCAGGTGATGGTCCGTATCCGAAAGTAGGAGGGGAGCGGATGACCCAGATCGCGACCGTGGAGGAGCGGCTGCGCCCCGGCCTGGTGCGCATCGCCGTGGCCCGGGAGACCGCCTGCGGCCATGACTGCGCCCACTGCGGCGGCTGCGGCGCGGCGGGGGGCCAGGTCCTCCGGGTGTCTGCCGCCGACCCGCTGGACACGGCCCCCGGCGACAAGGTGGTAGTGGAAAGCGACACCGGGCAGGTGCTCTCGGCGGCGGCCCTGGTGTACCTCCTGCCTCTGCTCGGGCTGCTGGCAGGGTGCTTTGCCGCCGCCTCCCTGGGGGGCTGGGGCCAGGCCGCCGGCGGCGCCGCGGGCCTCTTCCTGGGGATGGCGCCGGCTGTGGTCCTCTCCCGCCGGCGGCGGATCGCCTTCCGCATCCTGGAGAAGCTGTAGGATGTACGGCTATGTCCGGCCGGCCATGGACCGGCTCAGCGGGGAGGAGCGGGAGCTGTTCCAGGCGGCCTACTGCGGCCTCTGCCGGGCCATGGGCCGGCGGTACGGCCAGTGGAGCCGGGTGCTGCTCAACTATGATTTCACCTTCCTGGCGATCCTCCTGTCCCCCGCCACGGACCGCTCCTGCCGCCGGTGCCCCGCAGTCTGCTTCCAGGCGCGGTGGGGCCTGGAGGGGGACAAGGCCCTGGACCTGGCGGCGGACTGCACCGTGCTCTTAGCCTGGTGGCAGCTCCAGGACAGCGTCGCCGACGACAGTCCCCTGGGGGGACTGCCCAGCCGCCTTCTTTCCCAGACCCTGCGCCGGGCTTACCGGACCGCCGCCGCTGCCCGCCCCGCCTTCGATGCCGCCGTCCAGGCCCAGCTGGCCCGGCTGGCGGCCCTGGAGCGGGCCGGCTGCGCCAGTCTGGACCAGCCGGCGGATGCCTTTGCCCAGCTGCTCGCCGGTGTGGCGGAGGAGGTGGAGGACCCGGTAGGCCGGCGGGTGCTCTGCCAGCTTTTTTACCATCTGGGCCGCTGGGTCTACCTGGCCGACGCGGCGGACGACCTGGCCAAGGACGCCGCCCGGGGCCGCTACAACCCGCTGATCGGCCGATTCGGCCTGGGCGATGGGCGGTGGACGCCGGAGGCGAAGGAGGTCCTGGGGCGGACCATGGACCTCTCCATCCGGCAGATGGCGGCGGCCTTCGAGCTGTGGGACTTCGGTCCCTGGGCGGGCATCATCCGGGCCACCCTCTACCAGGGGCTCTATGCCGTGGGGCATAGCGTGCTGGAGGGGGACTTCCACAAAAGACGGCCCCGCCGGGGGCGTAAGGAGCAGATATGAAAGATCCCTATGAGGTACTGCACATCTCCAGCACCGCCTCCGACGAGGAGGTCAAGAAGGCCTACCGGGAGCTGGCCCGGAAGTACCATCCCGACAACTACCACGACAACCCTCTGGCGGACCTGGCCCAGGAGAAGATGAAGGAGATCAACGAGGCCTACGCCACCATCAACCGGATGCGGGAGGGGCGCAGCGGCGGCGCTGCCGCATCCTCCGGCTATGACAGGGGCTATTCCTCCCACAGCAGCGACCCCATGCTCCAGCAGGCCCGCGCCGCCGTGGCCCGGGGCAACATCGCCTACGCCGAGCGGCTGCTGGACGAGGCCCGGGAGCGCAGCGCGGAGTGGTACTTCCTCAAGGGCGGCATCTGCTTCCGGCGGGGCTGGATGGACGAGGCCCTGCGCTACATCCAGACGGCCTGCCAGATGGAGCCGGGGAACCAGGAGTACCGGCAGGCCCTGGAGATGCTCCAGGGCAGCGGCTACCGCCCCAGTAAGTATGATGTCTACTCCACCAACTGCGGCGGGCTGGAGATGTGCTGCGCTCAGCTGGCGTGTATGTCCGGCGGATGTTATATATGTCCCTGTTTTTGTATATAAAAGGAGGAGAGATCGGGTATGATCAGGAGCATGACCGGCTATGGCCGGGCCAGAGAGACGGTCAACGGCCGGGATATCACGGTGGAGGTCCGCAGCGTCAATAACCGCTACTTAGACTGCGCCGTCAAGATGCCCCGGGCCTATCTGTTCGCGGAGGACGCGGTCAAGTCCCTTATCCAGCGGGCGGCGGCCCGTGGGAAGGTGGACGTGTTCATCTCGGTGGACGCCGCCGGGGCCAATGAGATCGTGGTGTCCGTGGACCAGCCCCTGGCGGCGGCCTATCTGGAGGCGGTCCGGTCCATCGGCGGCGCCCTGGGCCTGGACGCGGGCGTCTCCGCCCTCCAGATCGCCCGGCTGCCCGATGTCCTCACCCTCTCCAAGGCGGAGGAGGACGTGGAGAGCCTGACCGGGGACCTGTGCGCCGTGCTGGAGGAGGCCCTGGCGGCCTATACCCGGATGCGGGAGACCGAGGGGGCGCGCCTGGCGGCGGATATCCTAGGCCGGCTTGACACCATCGAGGCCCTGGTGGCCAAGGTGGAGGTCCGCTCCCCCCAGACGGTGGCGGAGTACCGGGCCAAGCTGCTGGAGCGGATGCAGGAGGTGCTGGAGAGCGCTTCCATCGATGAGAGCCGCATCCTCACCGAAGCGGCCCTCTTTGCTGACAAGGTGGCGGTGGACGAGGAGACCGTCCGCCTGCGCAGCCACCTAGGCCAGCTGCGGGAGATGCTCCAGAGCAGCGGGAGCATCGGACGGAAGCTGGATTTTTTGATCCAGGAGGTCAACCGGGAGTGCAACACCATCGGCTCCAAGGCCAGCGACATCGAGATTGCCAGATATGTGGTGGACCTGAAGGCCGAGGTGGAGAAGATCCGGGAGCAGGTGCAGAACATCGAGTGAGAGAGACTGTGTGGAGAGGAGGGAGGCCGGGATGGAGTTCGTCAGCATCGGCTACGGCGGCATCGTGGCGGCGGACCGCCTGATCGCGGTGGTCAGTCCGGAGTCGGCGCCGGTCAAGCGGCTCGTCACCGAGGCGCGGGAGCGCAGTATGCTCATCGACGCCACCTTTGGCCGCAAGACCCGGGCGGTCCTGGTGATGGACAGCGACCATGTGATCCTGTCCGGCCTGCCCTTGGAGAAGCTGGCGCCCCGGTTCGGGGCCGCCATCGGGGCGTGGGAGGAGGAAACGCATGGCGAATAAGGGAAAGACGTTTATCATCGCGGGGCCCTCGGGCGTAGGGAAGGGCACTATCATCGACCGGTTGTTCAAGGTGCAGCCAGACCTGTATTTTTCGGTCTCCGCCACCACCCGGGCCCCCCGGCCCGGTGAGCAGGACGGGGTCCACTACCACTTCTTGACCCGGGAGCAGTTCGCCAGCTGGATCGAGGAGGGGGCCTTTTTGGAGTACGCGGAGTTCGTGGGCAACTTCTACGGCACCCCCAAGCGGTATGTGGACGAGGCCATGGCCGCCGGGCGGGACGTGATCCTGGATATCGAGGTCCAGGGGGCGGAGCTGGTCCACCGCCAGCGGCCGGAGACGGTGCGGATCTTCGTGGCCCCGCCCTCCTGGGAGGAGCTGGAGCGCCGGCTCCTCCACCGGGGAACAGAGGACCCGGAGAAGGTCCGCGGCCGCCTGATCCGCAGCCGGGAGGAGTTCCTGCTGGCCCGCTACTACGACTACCTGGTGATCAACAACGATTTAGACCGGGCGGTGGAGGAGATCCGGGCCATCATGATGGCGGAGCACTGCCGGGCCGGCGACCGCTACGACAGCTTAGGCTCCGTCCTGCGGGAGCCGGTATAAAGGGCCCCTGGCGGGCCATCAAAGCGCGTATATCGTGGTAACATTTTTTATAGCTATGTGTGAGAAAGGAAGTCGATCGTTATGATGCTGTATCCCCCTATGAGCCAACTGACTACCAATGTGCCCAACCGTTACCTGCTGGTGAACGTGGTGGCCCGCCGGGCCCGCCAGCTCTCCCAGGAGGCGGAGATCTTAGGCGAGCCCCTGGACGAGAAGAGCGTCACCATGGCCATCGAAGAGGTGGCTGACGGGAAGCTGTCCGTGGCGGCGGCGGACGTGGCGATCCGAAACGTGGAGGCGTGAGGGACAAGAGCGAGGTGAGCGGGATGGAGCAGGGAGCAGCCCAGGTGATGGTGCAGGGGGCAGCGCAGGCCAATGTGGCGAAGGTGGCGGTAGCGGCGGTGCCCTACGCCATCGACAAGCCCTATGACTATCTGATCCCCGGTCCCCTCCGGGACAAGCTCCAGGCCGGGATGCGGGTCACCGTGCCCTTTGGCCGGGGGAACAAGCTCTCGGAGGCCATGGTCCTGGGCACGGTCCCCCTGGAGGAGACCGGGGACCTCAAGTCCGTCACCGCCCTGCTGGATGAGGAGCCGGTGCTGGACAGCGAGGGCATCCGCCTGGCGCTGTGGATGCGGGAGCGCTACTTCTGCACCCTCTTCGAGGCGGTGCGGACCATCCTGCCGGCGGGGCTCTGGTACCGTATCCAGTCGTACTGGCGCATCCTGCCGGACCGGCCGGCGGAGGAGCTGCTGAAGAACAAGCCGAAGGCGGCCCTGGTCTACCAGTCCCTGGAGGTCCGGGGGGGCGAGGCCGAGGTGGAGGCCCTCAAGCTCCGCCACGGCACCGGCGTCACCGCCATCCTGAAGGAGCTGGAGGCCCTGGGGCTGGTGGAGCAGGAGGTGGACACCTCCCGGCGGGTGCGGGACAAGATGGTCCAGCGGGTCCGCCTGGCCATCCCACCGGAGGAGGCCCTGGCCGAGGCGGAGGCCAAGCGCCGGTCGGCCCCTCTGCGCTATGAGGTGGTCAAGCTCCTCTGCGCCGCCGGCAGCGGCTTGGTCTCCGAGATCTGCTACTTCACCGGCGCCTCCCGGGCCACCATCCGGGGCCTGGTCAAGGCGGGGGTCTGCGTGGCGGTGCCGGAGGAGGCTTATCGGGTCCCCTGGCGGGCCGCCCTCCGGGAGGGGGAGCCCATCCAGCTGAACGGGGAGCAGGAGCGAGCTTTCTCCGGCATCATGGAGCAGTTCCGGTCGGGCAAGCCCACCTGCTCCCTTCTCTATGGCGTCACCGGCAGCGGCAAGACTCTGGTGTATATCCGCCTCCTCCAGGAGGTGGTGAAGGCGGGCCGGCAGGGGATGATCCTGGTCCCGGAGATCGCCCTCACCCCCCAGATGATGGAGCGCTTCTCCGCCTACTTCGGCGACCGGGTGGTCATGCTCCACAGCGCCCTGAAGGTGAGCGAGCGCTACGACCAGTGGAAGCGGATCCGCCGGGGGGAGGTGGACATCGTCCTGGGCACCCGCAGCGCGGTCTTTGCCCCCCTGGACAAGCTGGGCATGATCATCCTGGACGAGGAACACGAGGCCAGCTACCAGTCGGAGAGCCAGCCTCGCTACCACGCCCGGGACATCGCCAAGTTCCGGTGCAGCCGGGCCGGGGCCGCCCTGGTGCTGGGCTCGGCCACCCCCGCGGTGGACAGCGCCTGGCAGGCCAAGCGGGGGGTCTACCACCTCTTCTCCATCGAGAGCCGCTACAACGCCCAGCCCCTGCCTCAGGTGATCATAGCGGATATGCGCCAGGAGCTGCGGCGGGGCCGGGGCCGGGCCATCGGCCAGGTCCTCCGGGAGGAGCTGCGGCAGAACCTCCAGGCGGGGGAGCAGAGCATCCTGTTCCTGAACCGCCGGGGCAACAGCCACCGGGTGGTCTGCATCGAGTGCGGCGCGGTGCCCCAGTGCCCCAGGTGCAGCGTGCCCCTGACCTACCACAGCGCCAACCGGCGGCTCATGTGCCACTACTGCGGCTACTCCCAGCCCTTCGATGAGCTGTGCGAGGAGTGCGCCGGTCCCGTGAAGTATATCGGCGCGGGGACCCAGAAGGTGGAGGAGGAGCTGGCGGAGCTGTTCCCCGGGACGGAGATCCTGCGGATGGACGCGGACACCGCCGCGGGACGCCACGAGAAGCTCCTGCACACCTTCGTACAGAAGAAGATCCCCATCCTCTTGGGGACCCAGATGGTGGCCAAGGGGCTGGATTTTGAGAACGTCACCCTGGTAGGGGTGCTGGCGGCGGATATGTCCCTCTATATGGACCACTATCTGGCCGGGGAGCGGACCTTCGACCTGCTGACCCAGGTGGTGGGCCGGGCCGGCCGGGGGGAGAAGAAGGGCCGTGCGGTGATCCAGACCTACACCCCCGACAACGAGGTCATCGCCTGCGCCGCCCGGCAGGACTACCGCACCTTCCTCCGGGGGGAGCTGCGCCTGCGCCGGGACCGGCACTGTCCCCCCTTTGCCGATATGTTCACTCTGACCGTGTCCGGCCGGCAGGAGGGGGAGGTCATTCGGGCCTCCGCCCAGCTGCGCGACGGCCTCCGGCAGGCCCTGCGCTATCCCAGCGCCGCCAATATGGCGGTGGAGCTGCTGGGACCGGCCCCGGCCCCCGTGGTCCGGGTGAACGACCGGTTCCGCTACCGTCTGTTTTGGGTGGGGCGCAACGACCACACCACCCGAGAGATCCTAGGCTACTACTTAAAGGCCTTCCAGGAGCAGCGGGAGAACCGCGCTCTGAGCTTGACCATCGACTGCAATACCATGGAATGATCCGCAAGCGGCAAGATCGCCTATTTTTTGCGGCGTCTATGGACTATGATACAGAAAAAGAACGTTCCGTCCCCTTTGTGACCGCCGGGGACCGGAGAAAAAATGAGGAGTGAAGGGCAATGGCGATTCGTAGGGTCGTCCTCCAGGGCGACGAGATCTTGGAAAAGGTGTGCCGTCCGGTGACGGATTTCAACCGGCGGCTGCATATCCTGCTGGACGATATGGCGGATACCCTGGTGGAGGCCAACGGCGCGGGCCTGGCCGCCCCCCAGGTGGGCATCCTCCGCCGGGCGGTGATCGTGTTCGACGACGAGGAGGAGATCCTGGAGCTGATCAACCCGGAGATCGTCAGCGCCTCCGGGGAGCAGACCGGGGTGGAGGGCTGCCTGAGCCTGCCGGGGAAGTGGGGCATGGTCACGCGGCCCGACCATGTCCGGGTCCGGGCCCAGGACCGGTTCGGCCGCTGGTTCGAGACCGAGGGAGAGGGCCTGACGGCCCGGGCCTTCTGCCATGAGATCGACCACCTGGACGGCCACCTCTTCGCCGAGCATATCGACCGCTTCCTCACCGAGGAGGAGGTAGAGGCCTACTTTCGGGAGCTTGAGGAGGGGAACGGGTGAACATCGTCTTTATGGGCACGCCGGCCTTCGCGGTGCCCTCCCTGGAGCGGCTGGCGGCGGACGGGCACCGGATCGCCGCGGTGTTCACCCAGCCCGACAAGCCCAAGGGCCGGGGCCACAAGCTGCTGCCGCCGCCGGTGAAGGTGTGCGCCCAGCAGCTGGGAGCGCCGGTATACCAGCCGGAGACCCTGCGGGACGGCCAGGCGGCGGCGCTCCTCCGGGAGCTGGCGCCGGAGCTGATCGTGGTGGCGGCCTATGGCAAGCTGCTGCCGGAGGAGATCCTGGCCCTGCCCCCCCTGGGGTGCATCAACGTCCACTCCTCCCTGCTGCCCCGCTACCGGGGAGCGGCCCCCATCCACTGGGCGATCCTGAACGGGGAGCGGGAGACCGGGGTCTCCATCATGTATATGGCCAAGGAGCTGGACGCCGGCGATGTGATCCTGCAGCGCGCCACCCCCATCGGGGACCAGGAGGACGCCCAGGCCCTGACGGCCCGGCTGGCGGAGCTGGGCGCGGCGGCTGTCAGCGAGGCGGCGGCGGCCCTGGCGGCAGGAAAAGCTGAACGCACCCCCCAGGACGAGAGCCAGGTGACCTACGCCCCCCTGCTGGACAAGAGCCTCTCCCTGGTGGATTGGAGCAGGAGCGCCCACGAGATCTCCTGCCAGATCCGGGGCTTACAGCCCTGGCCCTGCGCAACGACGGACGCGATCACCGGGGACTATATCAAGCTCTTCGCCGCGGTGGAGACGGGGGAGGCCACCGGGGCCTATCCCGGCGTCATCGTGCGGGCGGGGAAGGCGGGGATTGACTTCGCCTGCGGCGATGGGCGCGTCCTCCGGGTCACGGAGCTGCAGGCGCCCGGGAGCCGGCGGATGACGGCGGACGCCTACCTGCGGGGCAACCCCCTGGGATGATCCCGGTATGATATGCCGGTATGGCGGCATGATAGGATGATGTTGTGTCGTGGGTAGGGGGAGATAGGAAGGAGCGTCTCTATGTACTTTTATACCGACCCTCTGTATCTGATCCTGCTGGTCCCCGTGCTGCTGCTCAGCCTCTATGCCCAGGCCAAGGTCAGCGGGAACTACCGCAAGTACGGGCAGATCCGCAACAGCCGGGGCCTCACCGGCGCCCAGGCCGCCCAGGAGGTGCTGCGGAGCCACGGTGTCTACGATGTGCGCATCGAGCGGGTGGCCGGCGACCTGACGGACCACTACGACCCCCGGACCAATGTGATCCGCCTCTCCAATGGGGTCTACGGCAGTCCCAGCATCGCGGCGGTGGGCATCGCCGCCCATGAGGCGGGCCACGCCGTCCAGTACGCGGTACACTACGCCCCGGTGCGCCTGCGCATGGCGATCCTGCCGGCCACCCAGATCGGGTCCCAGTTCGGCATCATCGCCCTGATGCTGGGCATCCTGCTCTACTGGGAGCCGTTGTTCCTCCTAGGGCTGGTGCTGTTCTCCCTCACCACGGTGTTCCAGCTGATCACCCTGCCGGTGGAGTTCAACGCCTCCCGCCGGGCCATGGCCACCATCCGGGACCGGGACCTGCTCTCCGGTGAGGAGGCCGCGGGGGCCCGGAAGGTCCTGACGGCGGCGGCGCTGACCTATGTGGCGGCGCTGCTGATGTCTGTTTTGCAGCTGCTGCGCTATATCATGGCCTTTGCCGGCAGCGGCCAGCGGCGAAATGGAGGGAGAAGATGACGGGCCGGGACGCCCGGGAGGCGGCGCTGGAGGTCCTGACCGCTTGCCGGTGGGCGGAGGCCTGGGCGGACGGCGGGGTGAAGCGGGCCGTAAGGGGCATGGACCCCCGGGACGCGGCCCTGACGGCCCGCCTGGTCTACGGGGTCCTGCAAAACAGGGCCCTCCTGGACTTCTATATCACCGCCTGCTGCACCCAGCGGGCGGACAAGCTGGAGCCGGTGATTCGGGATATCCTGCGCATCGGGGCCTACCAGCTGCTGTTCTTGGACAAGATCCCCGCCAGCGCGGCGGTGGACCGGGCGGTGGAGATGGCCAAGGCCCACCGCCGGCCCAGGGCCGCCGGGATGGTCAACGCGGTCCTGCGGAACATGGACCGGAGCCGGGCCGCCCTGCCCCAGCCGAAGGACCTGCCCACCCGCTACAGCCACCCCAAGTGGCTGGTGGACCGGCTGACCGGCCTGCTGGGGCGGCAGGAGGCGGAGGCGTTTTTGGCTGCCAACAACAGCCAGCCCCCCACGGCGGTGCAGGTGGCTACTCTGCGGAGCGATGGGGCGGCCCTGCGGGCGTCCCTGGAGGGCCAGGGGGTCACCGTGGAGGCCCACCCCTGGCTGGAGGGGTGCTTCCTGCTGTCCGGGACCGGGGACCTGGAGGGCCTGGAGGCTTTCCAGGCGGGGGCCTTCTACGTCCAGGACCCGGCGGGCCGGCTGGCCGTCGCCGCGGCGGAGATCCGGCCTGGGATGGACGTGCTGGACCTGTGCGCCGCCCCCGGCGGGAAGTCCTTCGCCGCCGCCATGGCGATGGAGGACCGGGGGCGTATCCTGGCCCGCGACATCTACCCCCACAAGCTGTCCCTGCTCCAGGCGGGGGCGGAGCGGCTGGGCATCACCTGCCTGGAGACGGCCCTAGGGGACGCCAGGGACTGCGCCGGACTGGGGCAGTTCGACCGGGTGCTGTGCGACGTGCCCTGCTCGGGCTTGGGGGTCATCCGCAAGAAGCCGGATATCCGCTACAAGCGGCCCGAGGAGCTGAAGGATTTGCCGGCGGTCCAGCTGGCGATCCTACAGGCGGCGGCGGACCGGGTCCGGCCCGGCGGCGTGCTGCTGTACACCACCTGTACCGTCCTGCCGGAGGAGAACGAGGACGTGACCGGGGCCTTTTTGGAGGGCCGGGAGGACTTCGTCCGGGAGGCGTTCACCCTGCCGGACCCGGCGGGGGCGTGTCCGGGGCAGATCGTCCTGTGGCCCCAGCGCCACGGGACCGACGGCTTTTATATCTGCAAGCTCAGGAGACAGGCTTGACTGCCATATACGAACGATATCCTAGGATAAGGAGATCAGATAAGGGAAGTGCCATGACCGATATCAGATCGATGACTTTAGAGGAGCTGTCCGGCGAGATGCGCGCGATGGGACAGCCCGCCTTCCGGGCCGGGCAGATCTTCACCTGGCTCCACCGGGGGGCGGCCTCCTTCGAGGAGATGACCGACCTCTCCAAGCCCCTGCGGCAGCAGCTGGCGGAGCGGTACACGATCGCCGTCCCCCAGATCGCCCGGAAGCAGGTCTCCCAGGACGGGACGATCAAGTACTTATGGGAGCTGGCGGACGGGGCCTGCGTGGAGACGGTGCTGATGCGCTACCACCACGGCAACACCGTCTGCGTCTCCTCCCAGGTGGGCTGCCGGATGGGCTGCGCCTTCTGCGCCAGCACCATCGGTGGCAAGGTGCGGGACTTGGAGCCGGCGGAGATCTTGGACCAGGTCCTCTTTGCCCAGCTGGACAGCGGCGTAAAAGTAAACAACATCGTTTTGATGGGCATCGGCGAGCCCCTGGACAACCTGGACAACGTGCTGCGGTTCCTGGAGCTGGTGAACCACCCCAAGGGGATGAACATCGGGATGCGGCATATCTCCCTGTCCACCTGCGGCCTGGTGCCGGGGATCGACGCCCTGGCGGAGCGGGACCTCCAGCTGACCCTTTCCGTGTCCCTCCACGCACCGGACGACGAGACCCGGCGGCAGATCATGCCTGTGGACCGGGCCTACGATGTGAAGGCCCTGTTCGCCGCCTGCCACCGGTACTTCCAGAGGACCGGGCGGCGGATCTCCTTTGAGTATGCCATGATCGACGGGGTCAACGACTTCGACTGGCAGGCGGACCTGATCGCCCAGCGGCTGCGGGGGATGCCGGGCCATGTGAACCTGATCCCCCTGAACGAGGTGGCCGAGAGCCGGCTGAAGCCCAGCCGGCGGCTGGCCGCCTTCCAGAGGCGGTTGGAGAAGAATGGCGTCACCGCCACCGTGCGGCGGAGCCTGGGCGGGGATATCGACGCCTCCTGCGGACAGCTCCGCCGGAAAGCGATAGAGGAAAAGGCTATGGAGGAAGGAGCGAGAACGCCATGCAGGTCTGGGGATTGACAGATATCGGCCTGGTCCGGCGGGACAACCAGGACTCCTACCGCATCCTGCCCTGCCCGGAGGCGGGGAGCCTGATCGCAGTGGTCTGCGACGGCATGGGCGGGGTCCAGGGGGGCAGTGTGGCCAGTGCCACCGCCGCGGAGGTGTTCGTCCGGGAGGTGCAGGCCAACCTGCGCTCCGATATGTCCCCGGAGCAGATCCGGCAGGTGGCCTCCTATGCCGCCGCCGTGGCCAATCGGGCCATCCGGGAGCGGGCGGAGGCGGAGCCGGCCTACCGGGGCATGGGGACCACTCTGGTGTCCGCGGTCAGCTACCACGGCGGGGCGGTGATCTCCAACGTGGGGGACAGCCGGGCCTACTTTATCGGGGCGGCGGGCATCCGCCGGGTGAGCAAGGACCACTCCTTGGTAGAGCGGCTGGTGGACCTGGGCGATATCACTGAGGAGGAGGCCCGCCGCCACCCCAAGCGCAATTACATCACCCGGGCCCTGGGCCCGGAGGAGCATCCCCTCTGTGACGGCTTCCTGGTGCCGATGGAGGCGGGCGAGTACATCCTGCTGTGTACCGACGGGCTGGTGGGGACGGTGACGGACCAGGAGATGTTCCACGAGGTCTGGGAGACCGGCGACCCGGCCGGCAGTCTGGTGCGGCTGCTGGGGCTCTCCAAGCGGCGGGGCGCGCCGGATAATGTGACCGCGGTCCTGCTGCGGATGGAGTGAGGGGGTGTGGTATGGAGAATTACATCGGAAAACTGCTGGACAACCGGTACGAGATCCAGGAGGTGATCGGCACCGGCGGGATGGCGGTGGTGTTCAAGGCCCAGTGCCATCTTCTCAACCGGCCCGTGGCCATCAAGGTGCTGAAGTCCGATCTGGCCGACGATGCCGACTTCCGCCGCCGGTTCCATGACGAGGCTCAGGCGGTGGCCCAGCTGTCCCACCCCAATATCGTGGCGGTCTACGACGTGTCCCGTGGGGGCGAGATGGAGTACCTGGTGATGGAGCTGATCGATGGGATCACCCTGAAGCAGTACATGGCCCGCCGGGGCAAGCTGAACTGGCAGGAGTGCCTCCACTTCATCACCCAGGTGATGAAGGGCCTGAGCCACGCCCACAGCCGGGGCATCGTCCACCGGGACATCAAGCCCCACAACATCATGATCCTCCGGGACGGCAGCGTGAAGGTGGCCGACTTCGGCATCGCCTGCCTGGTGGCCAATGGCCAGGACGGGGACGGCCAGGAGACCCTGGGGAGCGTCCACTATATCTCCCCGGAGCAGGCCAAGGGGGAGCGGACCGATGAGCGCAGCGATATCTACTCCGCCGGCGTGGTGCTGTATGAGATGCTGACGGACCGGCTGCCCTTCGAGGGAGAGACCCCGGTGTCCGTCGCCATCCAGCACTTCTCCGCGGTGCCCCTGCGGCCCAGGGAGATCGACCCGGAGATCCCGGAGGCCCTGGAGAAGATCTGCATGAAGGCCATGGCCCCAGGGCTGGACCAGCGCTACGGCAGCGCCGACGAGATGCTCCGGGACCTGGAGGAGTTCCGAAAGAACCCGGAGGTGGAGCTGGCCTACGACCTGTCGGAGCTGCGGGTCCAGGTCACGGACGAGCCCACCCAGAACATCAAGGCCAAGGAGCTCCACAGCACGGCGGAGCGGCGCTACCGCTACGAGGATGAGGACGCGCCTATGGCGGGGTGGAAGAAGCTGCTGCTGGCGCTGGCGGTGCTGGCGGTGGGCATCGGGATGGTCTATGGGCTGTACCAGTTCATCCTGGCCAGCTTCGCCCGGGAGCCGGTGCCGGAGTATATCGTGCCGGATGTGATGGGGCACACCATCGAGGAGGCCATGGCCCTGCCGGAGGTGGCGGGGGTGTTCACCATCGAGGAGGTGGGGGGGCGGCCCAGCGAGGAGTACCCGGTGGGGGTGATCCTGGAGCAGGACCCCAAGGCGGAGACCGTCCGAAAGAGCGACCTCACGATCAGCGTGGTGGTGAGCCAGGGGGGCAAGAGCGTAGCCATGCCGCCGCTGGCGGGGGTCCCCTGGGACGTGGCGGAGCAGATCCTGAAAAATCTGAAGATGGACCTGAACATCGTCATCCAGGAGGAGCGTTACCACGACACCATGGAGGCCGGGAAGGTCATCATCGCCACGCCCCTGGAGAACGAGCTGCTCTATCGGGGGGACACGGTGTCCCTGGTGATCAGCAAGGGGCCGAAGATCGTCCCGGTGACGGTGATCGCCTTCACCACGAAGGAGAAGGACGAGGCGGCGGAGATGGCCCGGAAGCTGGGGCTGGAGCCGGTCTTTGAGGACCAGGCCGACGAGGAGTACCCCGCCGGGGTGGTGGTGGCCCAGAGCCTGGCGCCGGGAGACAGCGTGTCCCCTGGGAGCAAGATCATCCTCTATGTGAGCACCGGCCCGGAGACGCCCCCAGAGACGGACGGTCCCGGCGGTGAACCTGTGGAGCCGGGCGAGCCCGCAGAGCCGGACAGCGGCGGAGCGCAGGACGATGGCTGAGGGACAGATCGTCAAGGCCCTCAGCGGGTTCTACTATGTAGAGGTCGGTGGAGAAGTGGTGACCTGCCGGGGCCGGGGGAAGTTCCGAAAGGAGGGCAGGAGCCCTCTGGTGGGGGACTTCGTCACGATTCGGGAGGACCTGGTCTGGGACATCCTGCCCCGGAAGAACGCCTTTGACCGGCCGGCGGTGGCCAATGTGGACCAGCTGGTGGTCATCGCCTCGGCGGCGATCCCGGTGACGGACCCCTTCCTGATCGACCGGGTGGCGGCGGTGGCGGCCCTGCGGGAGTGCCCCGTGGTGGTGGTCCTGAACAAGTGGGACCTCTGCCCGGCGGAGGCGCTGCGGGCGGTCTACGAGCAGGCGGGCTTCACGGTCTGCCCGGCCAGTGCCGTCACGGGGCTGGGGGTGGAGCGGCTGGCTGCGCTGCTGGCGGGAAAGCTCTCAGTGCTGACCGGGAACTCCGGCGTGGGGAAATCCAGCCTGCTCAACGCCTTGGACCCCCGGCTGGCCCTGGCGGTGGGCGAGGTCAGCCGCAAGCTGGGCCGGGGGCGGCACACCACCCGCCATGTGGAGCGGTTCGCCCTCACGGGGGGCGGGTATGTGATCGACACGCCAGGCTTCTCCTCCTTTGACGGCGCGGAGGCCAACTGGGCACTGAAGGAGCAGCTGGCGGAGTGCTTCGTGGAGTTCCGTCCCTATCTGGACCGCTGCCGGTTCGTGGGGTGCAGCCATACGAAGGAGAAGGGCTGCGCCGTGCTGGCGGCCGTGAAGGCGAGGGAGATCCCCAGGAGCCGGCACCAGAGCTATCTGCGGCTTTTTGAGGAGCTTAGGCGGCTGAAGGACTGGGAGCGGCCAGAGATCTAGCAGGGGCTGTACTGCTGGAGAGAAGGGCGTGCGATATGAGGCCCCATATGGAGCTTGTTTTTTGCTCTGCGCAAGTATGGCGAGAGATCACATGTATTGAGGAAGAGCTTTGGAAGATCGCAGGGGGATATAAAAATGAATGGACGGGTGCCCCATATCGTTCAATATCAGGGTTCCAAAAGGATCTTGGCCCCTCAAATATTACAATATATGCCATACAGGTTTGAAAGATTGATCGAGCCCTTTTCAGGCATGGCAGCAATAAGCATTGCAGCAGCTTATGAAGGCCGGACAGACCGGTTTGTGATCAATGATATCAACAGGCCGCTGATAGGTATGCTACAGGAGGCCATAGAACATCCTTCCCGGTTGGCCGAAGGATACCGTATGGTGTGGGAAGAACAGTTCCAATATGGCGAAGACCATGTTCAGCATTTTTATGAAATCAGAGAAAAATTCAATAATGGCGATGTGCGGCCGGCCAATATGCTATATTTGCTGGCCAGATGTGTCAAGGGGGCTGTACGATATGGGAAAAACGGAAATTTCAATCAGTCCCCGGACAAGCGCAGGCATGGAACAGATCCGCGAACGCTTGCGCCCAATGTTCACGCTGTCTCGCATCTATTGAAAGGGAAGTCCTCGTTCTCTGCGGTCGATTATCACGAGATCTTGGATATGGCAAGACCTGGTGACTTGGTCTACATGGATCCACCCTATCAGGGCGTGACAAATGTCAGGGATGTTCGGTATGTTGCCGGTGTTCCGTTCGATGAATTTACGCGTGCAGTAGCAGCTTTGAACAAAAAGAGCGTAGCATATCTGATCAGCTATGATGGGGTGTGCGGAGGGAAAGCGTACGGAGAGGAATTGCCGCAAGAGCTGCATTGTAAAAAAATACTGCTCAACGCAGGCCTTTCCAGCCAGGCCACATTGTTAGGCAAAAGATCGACAACGTTTGAAGCTCTCTATATCAGCGAAGCATTGATGCCTGCGTTTGATATGTTTCCTCAGCAGCTCTCTTTGCTGGAGGTGCCCACATGATGGATCATCCTAAAGACTTTCTTGCCCTGTTGGAGTCGGTGACCGCTAAACGGCCTCGGACTGTCATACAGCATATCCTGGCGCATGGATATGTCACTTCGCAGGAGCTGAAGGATACCTATGGATATAACCATCCTCCACGGGCGATCAGAGACGTTAGAGAATATGGGATACCCATTGTGACATACCGTGTCCCTGGTAAGGATGGGAGAAGTATCGCCGCTTATAAGTTTGGAGATCCCAGCGAGGCCAAAGATCCTCTGTCAAAGTCATCTGGGAGGACGGCCCTTTCAAAGGCGTTGAAGCAGGCACTGATCGAGATGTATGGGCCCATATGTTTTGTCTATCTTGAAAAAATGGATGAGGCAGTGCTGCAAGTCGACCATCGGGTCCCCTATGAGATCGGCGGAGAGTGCGATGAGTACGATGTAGAGCAGTTTATGCTGTTGAGCCCTTCGGCCAATAGGGCAAAGTCATGGGCATGTGAACACTGTCAAAACTGGGAAAGGAAAGACGCGGATCTTTGCCTGCGCTGCTTTTGGGCCCATCCAGAAGATCACGACCATGTGGCAGGGCGTTTTGAAAAAATGATCTCTATCATCTTTACAGGTGATGAAATTGAGGTCTATGATAAGCTGATTCGTTTGGCGGGAGAAAAAACAGCGCAGGAGACGATAAAAAAGATTTTGCGTGAGTACTTGAGATAACGGGCCGGAACGTTTAGAGAGCATACATACCATACTGCGGCCAGAGGCGGTGCTGTCAAGGCACCGTCTGCTTTTTTGCGCATAAACCTGTCCAGGGCGGCATAGGATGGAGCAACATCAGTCAGCCAACTATGGAAAAGGGGCGGAGGTTTATGACGAACACCAGCATCTATCACGATATCGCGACCCGGACGGAGGGGTCTTTGCTCATCGGGATCCTAGGGCCTGTGCGGACCGGCAAGTCCACCTTCATCAAGCGGTTCATGGAGACCCAGGTCATCCCCAATATCGACAATATCTACCGCCGGGAGCGGGCCGTGGATGAGCTGCCCCAGAGCGGTTCCGGCCGGACGATCATGACCGCGGAGCCGAAGTTCGTGCCGGAGGAGGCGGTGACCATCAGCCTGGAGGAGGGGGTGAGCCTCTCGGTCCGGCTGATCGACAGCGTGGGCTACATGGTGCCGGGGGCCATCGGCCAGACCGAGGACGGCGCGCCCAGGATGGTCATGACCCCCTGGTTCGACCAGGAGATCCCCATGGCGGAGGCGGCGGAGATCGGCACAAGGAAGGTCATCACGGAACACAGCACCATCGGCATCGTCATCACCACCGATGGGACCATCACCGACATCCCCCGGGAGGACTACATCGACCCAGAGGACCGGGTGATCCGGGAGCTGAAGGAGCTGGGCAAGCCCTTCATCGTCCTGCTGAACTCCGCCCAGCCCCAGTCGGAGCGGGCGAAGGCCATCGCCGGGGAGATCGCCGCCAAGCACGGCGTGGGCTGCCTGCCCATCAGCTGCCTGGAGCTGGGGGAGGGGGACATCAAGGAGATCCTGGCCTCGGTGCTGTATGAGTTCCCCCTCCAGCGGATGGACCTGTTCCTGCCCCCCTGGGTGGACGCACTGCCCATGGACCACCCCATCAAGGCGGGCATCTTCGCCACCATCCGGGAGAGCGCCGGGGGCTTGCAGCGCATCCGGGAGGCCCGGGGGGCCATCGATGCCATGGCGGGGGCGGAGGCGGTGAGCCAGAGCCGCCTGCTGGCCATGGACTTAGGGGACGGCACGGTGAGCGTGGCCCTGGACCTGCCCAGGGAGCTGTTCTACCAGACCCTGAGCCAGCAGTCCGGGTTCCAGATCGGGGACGACGGGGACCTGATGAGCCTGCTGACGGAGCTGGCCAAGGTGAAGGCGGCCTACGACAAGGTGGCCGGGGCCCTCCAGGAGGTCTACGACACGGGCTACGGCATCGTGATGCCCGGCATGGAGGAGCTGGTGCTGGAGGAGCCGGAGATCATGCGGCAGGGGGGCCGGTACGGGGTGAAGCTGAAGGCCAATGCCCCCAGCATCCATATGTTCAAGGTGGATATCGAGTCCACCGTCTCGCCCATCGTGGGCAACGAGAAGCAGAGCGAGGACATGGTCAACTACCTGATGGAGAAGTTCGAGGGGGATACGGCCAAGATCTGGGAGAGCAACATCTTCGGCCGCAGCTTCCACGAGCTGGTGAACGAGGACCTACAGGCGAAATTGCAGCGGATGCCGGAGGACGCCCGGAAGAAGTTCCGGGACACCCTCCAGAGGATCGTCAACGAGGGGACAGGGGGATTGATCTGCATCATCCTATAGGAGCGTTGGAAAAGGCCCGGAAAGGGCCTTTTCCAATGGGAGTGCAGGGAAAGGCCCTTCCCGGGCCTTTTCCAAGTCGTGCGGATAATTTGGTTGCTTTTTATGCCGGGAGGTGGTAAAATCGGCCTATACGATCCGTGGCATATGAGACCACGGGAGAGAGGAGCGCAGCAAGTATGATGTACAAGGATATGACGCCGGCGCAGCGGCGGGAGGAGCATGAAAAGGTCTCGGCCCAGTTCGACGCATGGAAGGGGAAGCATCTCAAGCTGGATATGTCCCGGGGCAAGCCGGGGAAGGAGCAGCTGGACCTGGTGTCCGATATCCTGACGGTGCTGACGGACCCGGCCCAGTGCGCCGTGGACGGCATGGACGCCCGGAACTACGGCGAGCTGGGGGGCCTGCCCTGCGCCAAGCGCTACTTCGCCGAAGTGCTGGGCGTCAAGCCGGAGGAGTGCTTCATCGGCGGCAGCGCCAGCCTGACGCTGATGTATGACGTGATCGCCAAGGCCTTCACCCATGGCCTGCGCCACAGCGAGAAGCCCTGGTGCAAGCTGGACAAGGTGAAGTTCCTCTGCCCCGCCCCGGGGTACGACCGCCACTTCAAGATCACCGAGAGCTTCGGCGTGGAGATGATCACCATCCCCATGACGGAGACCGGGCCGGATATGGACCTGGTGGAGGAGCAGGTGAAGGACCCCGCCGTGAAGGGGATCTGGTGCGTGCCCAAATACTCCAACCCGGAGGGCATCGTCTACAGCGATGAGACCGTGGACCGCATCGCCCGCCTGAAGCCCGCCGCCCCCGATTTCACCATCATGTGGGACAACGCCTACTGCATCCACGAGTTCGACGGGGACTTCCTCCCTTTCCGGGATATCCTGACCCTGTGCCGGGAGGCGGGGAACGCGGATATGGTGTTCGAGTTCGCCTCCACCTCCAAGGTGACCTTCCCCGGCGCGGGCATCTCCGTCATGGCCTCCAGCGTGGAGAACATCCAGTACATGTCCAAGCTGATGGGCATCCAGATGATCAGCTACGACAAAGTGAACCAGCTGCGCCATGTGCTGTACCTCAAGGACAAGGACCATACCCTGGCGCTGATGAAGAAGCACGCGGCGGTGCTGAAGCCCAAGTTCGACGCAGTGGTCACGGCCCTGGAGACGGAGATCGCCCCCCTGGGCATCGCCAAGTTCCGCCGGCCCAAGGGCGGCTACTTCGTCAGCGTGGACACCCTGCCGGGGCTGGCCAAGCGGACCTTGGCCCTGTGCAAGGAGGCCGGCGTGGTGATGACCGGGGCCGGGGCTACCTTCCCCTACGGGGTGGACCCCCAGGACAGCAACATCCGCATCGCCCCCAGCCTGCCGCCGGTGGCGGAGCTGGAGGACGCCATCCAGGTGTTCTGCACCTGCCTGAAGCTGGCGGCTCTGGAGAGCATGGAGAAGTGAGCGGGACAAAATAACAGAGAAGGAGCGGTCTTTTTGAAGGTACTGTTGATCAACGGGAGCCCCCATCCCAAGGGGTGTACTTATACGGCCCTGGCGGAGGTGGAGAAGAGCCTCCGGGCCGCCGGCATCGAGACGGAGTGGGCCCAGCTGGGGACGAAGCCGGTGCGGGGCTGCATCGCCTGCGGCGGCTGCCGGGGGAAGGGGAAGTGCGTCTTTGACGACGACGGCTGCAACGCCCTGGCGGCCCAGATCCAGGGGGCGGACGGCATCGTGATCGGCTCGCCGGTGTACTATGCCGGCCCCAATGGGGCCCTGTGCGCCCTCCTTGACCGGGTGTTCTACTCCAGCGGCGGCAGGTTCGACGGCAAGCTGGGGGCGGCGGCGGTGAGCTGCCGCCGGGGAGGCGCGTCGGCGGCCTTCGACCGGCTGAACAAGTATTTCACCATCTCCAATATGCCAGTGGTCCCCAGCCAGTATTGGAACTCTATCCATGGCAATGCCCCGGAGCAGGCGGCGCAGGACTTGGAGGGCCTCCAGATCATGCGGACCCTGGGGAGCAACATGGCCTGGCTGCTCCAGCAGCGGGCGGCCGGGGGCCTGCCGGTACCGGAGCGGGAGGCCAGAGCGACCACCAGCTTCATCCGGTAAAGGCATACAGGATACGATAGAGGCGGCGGGAGCCTATCAAAAAGCTCCCGCCGCCTTTTCATGCGGACATATCCACTACCTTTTGGCCCGCCAGCTCGGGTCTGTCTCCGTGCTGGCGGCAGTGGCCTTCTCCAGCTGATAGACCGTCTCGCTGTAGAGCCGGAGGGGCAGCTGCCCCAGGGGGATCAGGTTCTTCGAGTACCCCTGCTCCCGGTCGCCGGCGTGGTAGAACACCACGTCATAGACCGTCACCTCATCCTCGTCCTCGCCGATAGACCCGCCGGCGTAGGCCCCGGAGAAGTTCAGCTGGACGCCGATGGGTCCGTCCTCCCGGAAGAACTCATAGAAGAAGCCCGCGTCCTGGGGGGTGCCCCGGAACCAGCCGGCCCCCAGCATCTTGCCAGAGAGGGAGAGGGAGTTGATGAGCTTGCCGCCGAAGCGCTCCAGGCTGGTCTGGCCCTCCGTGCCGGCCTCGGGGCGGTACACCGTGCGGCTGAGCTGGGGGAAGGGCTGGGTGATCTCATAGTCGCTGAGCTGGGTGCGCCAGGCCTCCAGCTGCTCCTCGTCCAGCTCCAGGGGGTGGAGCAGGCCCACCTTGGCATCGTTGGCCAGGGTGTACTCGTCCTCGTCCACCGTGTTGAAGCTGCCGTCCTCCAGGTAGCGGAAGGAGGCGGTCAAGCTGCCCTCGCCGTCATAGACGCCCCAGATGAGCCCCATGGCGAAGGGACGCATCACCGGCTTGCGGACGAACAGGGCCTGCCAGCCCTCCCCGGTCCAGGTCCGCCCGGAGGAGAGGGCCTGTTCCAGACGGAGGGTCTGGGCGGTGACGGTGGCCTTGATCTGCTTTTTCAGGGACTTGAACTGGGCGGAGGCCTCCGCCGCCAGGGCCTCGTCGTCCTGCTTGCCGGGGGCGGGGAGGCTCTTGAGGCGCTTTCCGTCCTGGTTGGTGACCTCCAGGGTCAGGGCCGGGGAGAGGGTGACGGTGAAGCGCCGGGGGCCGTAGTCGAACACCCGCTGGCTCCGCTCGTCCAGCCCCAGGTCGGGGACGATGCGGTCCGCCAGCTCCTCGGGGGTGAGGCCCAGCTCCTGGGCGGCAAAGGCCAGCGCCTTCACCGCCGCCGCCTTCACCTGCTTGAACTTGAACTTCCGGGAGATGCTGTCCACCAGCAGCAGCCCCTCCGGCGCGGGGCTGAGGGCCAGGGCGTTCACCGCGTCGCAGGCGATGGCCCCCCGGCCCTCCTGGGGCCACTGGGTGATCTGCCGCTTCAAGGTGTCCACCATGCCCGGCCCGCCGAAGAGGGAAGCGAAGGTCAGCACCCACTTCTGCTTGGAGGGGGCGCTCTGGCCGATCCAGATGTCATAGACCGCCTGGGCGTAGACCGCCAGCTCCCCCGCGTCCAGGGGGGCGGCCAGGGCCTTGGCGGTGGGGACGCCGCCGGGCTGGGTACAGCTGACCAGCACCGCCGCTAGGCGGTCCTCGTCGGACAGCGCGCCGGTGCGGCTGACCAGCTGCTGCGTGGCGTCCAGCACCCACTGGACCTTCCGCTTCTTGCCGCCCTTCAGGGTCTCCTTCACCAGGTCCCCGCTGCCGCCGCCGGCGGCGTTGGCGGCGATCTCCTCCGGCTCCATCCCCAGCAGGGCGCGGATGGCGTTAGCCAGCTTGGCGCTCTTCTCCTTGGCCAGGGCCGCCTCCAGCTGGGACCGGCGCTCCAGCTTCTGGTCCCGCTTGGACAGGATCTCCACCGCCGCCTCCCGCTGGGCGGACTTCTTGCTCTCCAGCAGCCGGCAGGCCAGCTCCACGGCGTTGGGCTGATGGGTCAGATACTGGACCGCCAGGGCCCGCACCACCTTGGAGCCGTCGGCGGTCAGGGCGCAGAGGGCCTCGGTCTCCTTGTGGGCGGCCAGGGCCCGCGTTGCCACAGCACGGGCGAAGGCGCTGCCCTTCTGGGCCTCGGGGATGTAGTCCTTATGGAGGGCCAGCCAGGTCCCGGCGTCCTTTTGCAGGGTCTCCTTCTCCTGGTCGCTGTAGGTGGCGTCATGGACCATCTCCGCGAGGGACAGGCTCTCGGCGGGGGACAGGCCCTCCTGGATCAGGCCGTCCAAGATGATGCCCACCTTCTCTTTCAGGGGACTGACCTGCCCCTTGCAGACAGCACTCCAAGCGCCGGCGAGACGGAAGCCGTAGCCGGTGACGGCGATGGCGATCAGGCTGCGGAGGGCGAAGGGGTCCGCGCCGTACTGCCGGCAGTAGCTCTCCACGCCGTTGGTGTCGTGCCAGCCCGTGCTGCCGTTGGAGCCGATGGAGAAGCGGGAGCGGATCTCCTCCAGGCCGTTTCCGCTGAAGATAAAGCGGCGGAGCAGACTGGCGTCCCGGGCATCGCAGGTGGAGAGCATCTGCTCGGCGGCCTTGTTCTGGAGGTTGGCCTTATTGGACCGCCGGAAGTTCTCCAGCAACTCCGGGGCCGCGGCCTCGGCCACCGCCGACAGCGCCTCGCTGACCCGGTAGTCCGCCTGTTGCAGGGCCTTTTTGAAGACCTCGGGGTACTCCTGGGCCATCCGGTAGAGCAGGTCACGGCTGTCCAGCAGGTTCCCCAGGGCGATGGAGACATCCATCCGCTCCGTGAGCCAGGGCATTTTGTCAAAGAGGCCGTTCAGGTCCGTCTGGGCCAGGGCCTTGTTGAGGACCCTGCCGGGGGCCAGGTTGGCGGTGAGGACGAAGGCGGGCTTCAGGGCCGGGGCGATGTCCAGCACGGTGAAGCAGGCCGCGCCGGCGTGGGAGGTGTCGATCCAACTGTAGTTGTTGCTGGCGCGGATCTTATTGGGAGAAACGGGGAGGGGCCCGTCCACCCCGGCCCGGACGTACTGCTCCAGCTGGCTGATATAGCTGGCCCGTGTCTGGGCCCTGGCGGTGGCGTTGAGCATGGAAAGCACGCCCTCCTGGACGGCGCGGACCATCTGCTCCTCCGCCTGCTGGGTCTTGGCGATGTAGGCGCAGGCCAGGAGGACCCGGCCGGTGTCGCTCTCGCCGCCCAGCAGGAAGAAGGCGTCCCGGAGGTCCCCGGCCTCGGCCTTCAGCAGGGCCGGCATCACCGTGAAGCCGTTCCAGGCGGCGGCCAGCAGCACCAGAGCCTGGACGCTGCCGATGCAGCCCCGTGCCTCCTCATAGACATACAGGATGGAGATCTGCCGGTTCATAGAGTAGCCCATCCCCATGGCGGGGGCTCGCAGGAGCTTCCCCAAGTTGGCGGGCCCCACCAGGGCGCTGAAGGCCTTGATGCCCCGGGGGCGCTGGTCGGCGTTGAAGAGCGTCTTGGAGAGCAGATCGACGACAGGGTCGTTCCAGTTGCCGCTCCGGCCCAGCGTGGGCTGGCGCTGGACCTGCTCCAGCAGCTCGGGATACTCCGGGTGGCTCATGTCCAGGTAGGGCACCAGCCACTCGATGTTCTCTTGGCTGACGCCGCCGTCGGTCAATGCCTTGGTCAGCTTGTCAGTAGGGGCGCGGTTCAGGTTTCGCATGGGGTCTCCTCCTTTTTATCTTATAGTGTCCTACGGTCTCACATATGGCGCATAAGCCGCCCTCATCCGCTCCAGGGCCTTCTGGATATAGCGGGTAGGGCAGGCCAGGTTCCAGCGCTCAAAGCCATCGCCCTGGGCGCCGAACACATGGCCCTCGTCAAAGAACAGCCGGGCCTCCTGGTGGTTGATCCGCTCCAACTCCCGGCTGGGGAGCCCCAGGCCCCGCCAGTCCATCCACAGCAGGTAGGTGGCCTCCAGGTCGGTCACCTGGATCTGGGGGAACTCCCGGGCCATGAAGTCCACCACCAGGGCGCGGTTGGTGTCGATGACCTGGAGAGCCTGCTCCAGCCAGGGGGCGCAGTGCTGATAGGCCGCCTCACAGGCGCAGTAGCCTAAGATATTGCACTTGGGATTGGGGTTGGAGCGCTTTAGGCTGGCTAGGTACCGCTCCCGCAGAGCGGGGCTGGGGACGAAGATGTTGGAGGTCTGGAGGCCGGCCAGGTTGAAGGTCTTGCTGGGCGCGGTGCAGATGATGCAGTTGTTGGCCGCCTCCTCGGACAGGGAGGCGTAGACGGTGTGTTTGTGGCCCGGCATCGTCAGGTCGAAGTGGATCTCATCGGAGAGGACCAGGACGTCATGCGCCAGGCAGATCGCCGCGATCCGCTCCAGCTCCTCCCGGCGCCACACCCGGCCGGTGGGATTGTGGGGGCTACACAGGAGCAGCAGCTTGGTGTTCTCACCGGCGGCCTTCCGCTCAAGATCGTCAAAGTCGATCGTATAGCGGCCGCCGCTGTACACCAGGGGGCAGTCCACCAGGACTCGGCCGGTGTCACGGACGGCGTGGTACATGGGGTAGTACACCGGCGTCATCAGCAGGACGCCCTCGCCCGGCTGGGTGAAGAGCTTCACGGCGTGGAAGAAGGCGTCTACGACGCCGTGCTCCGGCAGGATCCATCCGGGCTCAGCGTCCCAGCCGTGGCGAGTCTTCATCCAGCGGCAGACCGTGTCCAAGTATTCCTCGGTAGGGTTGGCGTAACCCAGGACCGTGTGCGCCGCCATCTCCTGGAGGGCCGCCACGATCTCCGGGGCGGTCTCGAACTCCATGTCGGCCACGGAGAAGGGGATGATATCCTCCTCCTCCCGGACGCCGTTGGCCAGAAGCTCCGCCCATTTCTTGGAGCCGGTGTGATGGCGTTTGCGGATGGTCTCAAAATTATAGTGCATGATCTCTCTCCTTGTCGCGTTATGGGGCCTGGGGCGGCCCCTCTTCATCGTCCGCCTCTCCTATGCCTTGGCGCAGCTGCTCCCCGGCGGCGTCCAGGGCGTATTTTTGCTGGCATAGGCGGATGTAGCGGACAGCGGGGCCCACTCGGTCCATCAGCTCCATGGAGCTGGTCTCCCCGCCGTGGCGGCGGCGGGAGAGGGCCTGGGACACCTCCGTCAGGAGCTGCGCCCCGGTGTGGAGGCCGTTGTCCTCAAAGTCCCGGCCCAGGCGGGCGAGCCGCTCCTCCGTCTCCGGGTGGCAGCTGAGCGCGCCGCTCTGGAGCAGGCCGGCCAGGGCCTCCAGCCCCTCGTCCAGCAGGTCCTTCATGGGCAGCACCTCCATTCAGAGTACACCTCCACAGGATAGACCCGCAGGCCCTCCTCTGTCAAGTCCAAAAGGCCCAAAAAGGCGGGGAGGTCGTTGGGCTTCAGGTCCCGGACCAGCTTTTCCAGGGCCTCGATCAGTTCCCGCTCCTCCTCCCGGTAGGTCACCTCCAGGGGAAGGCACCGGCCCTCCTCGTCCAGCAGGAGCAGGCGGAAGAGCTGCCGGGTCTGGTCGAAGGGCTGGGGCCGGCAGGCGGCGGGGCGGAGGAGGACCAGCCGGTCCGTCTCCGTCCCCTCCAGCAGATAGGGGGACACCGCGTCGAACATGGCGGCGAAGTCCTCCCACCACAGATGGGATGGCAGCACCTCCCAGGGCCGGCAGGCTTTTCCACGGGCCGCCTCCCCAGTGGAGGAGAGGCGGCTCTGGGCGGCCTTGCCGTTATGGAGGGTCAGGGAGAGATCGTAGAGGCTGCCGATCCGTCCCTCCAGGCCCCAGGGGGCGGGGATATAGCGCAGGCGGGGCTTGTTGTCGTAGATGGTGGGACGGGCGTAGGTATAGGTGTACCACCGGCTCTGGGTGGTCTCCCAGAAGTAGTAGACCGTGCCGGCGTAGCCGCTATCGGCATGGAAGGCCCGCTCCCCCAGAAGGTGGAGGGTCAGGTCAGGGCAGGGGAGGTAGGTGTCCCGGAAGGTGCCGGCCAGCTCCTGGACCTGCTCCGGCGAGGAGGCTTTGGACAGCCGGCAGGCCAGCTGGTAGAGGTCCGCCAGGCGGCCCAGCAGCTCCTCCGTCCGAAAGGCGGCGCTGCGCCGGAGGGCCCGGTCTAAAAGGGTGGAGAGGATCCGCAGGCCCCGCTCCAGCCGGGGCAGGCCGGCGGTGTGGCACAGGGAGGCCAGCCGGGAGGCGCTGTCCGGCGCGGTGGGGGCGAGGCGGCTCAGCCCCGCCTCCAGCAGGTCGGCCGCCAGCTCCGCCGTGGCCTGGGCGGCGGCGGAGACCTGCTCCTGGTCCCAGGCGCTGTCCTCCTTCTGGGCGGTGAGGGCCTCCAGGGTGTGCTTCCCCTTGAGGAGCTGGTAGCAGAGCAGGGCCGCGGCCTTGTGGCGGCACAGGTCCCGGCTGCGGCAGGTGCATACGCTGTGTTCCAGGGGGATGAGCAGTTTGACCGTGGCCTCCGGCAGCGTCACCTGGACCATGGAGCTCTCCTCCACCGGCGGCAGGCCGTCCCGCCCCAAGCGGAAGAGCAGGGCATAGAAGGCCTTGTCCCCCATGGCGCGGCGGATCTTGTCGATGGGGACCTCCAGCAGGGGGGAGAGGTCCACCGCCGGCGGCGGGGCGGCCTCCGGGCCGTCCTGGGCCAGCTGGCCTTGCAGCCATAGGATCGCGGCGGTCCGGTGGCGGCACATCCCCTGGGCGGGGCAGGTACAGCCGCTGTCCCCTAGGGGGGCGCGGATGGTGCATTGGACATCCCCCAGGGTGACCAGGACGCTCTCCCCCTGGATCTCCGCCGTGGGGGCCAGTCCCGCCAGGTCCTTTTTCGCCCGGTTGACGGTGCCCTTATTGCTCAGGCCCACCAGATAGTTCTCGTCCGCCTGGGCCAGGGCGGCCCGGAGGGCGGCAGGCAGATCGTTGATGGCACTTCGCCTCCTTTTGTATGGAAGTGGAAAATTGACATAGGGGAGGATATGCGGTATACTGAAAGCAGAGGTGATCCAATGCTTTCAAGGACCGCGTTCGAGGAGTTGTCTTTTCCGTCATCTTTGGCAAGGAGCCTGCGAAAGATCAGGATGACGGGATTGGACGCCTGCATGGTGGATAAGATATTAAACGATCTGAATATGTATAATGAGATGCTGGCAGAGGAACGGATGCTGGAGATTTTGTCCGGGATAAGTTATCGGATCAAAAGCATCGATTCGGTGAAATGGAAGCTGGAACGGTATAAGGATACGGAGCGGGATCTGCGGTCCGTGCTGAACGACCTCCTTGGAATCAGGTTCATAGTAGAGGATTATGCCGCGATCGGCAAGTATGATTTTTTGAGGATGGTCGATCTGACAGCAGGAAAAGAAAGCGATGATGGCTATCGGGGGATACATCTGTATTTTCAAAAGGATAACTATCACTACCAGATCGAGGTGCAGATCTGGTCTGCTCACGATGCCCTGTTCAACATTTGGGCCCATAAGCGGCTCTATAAGCTGGGGACGGGCCAGATAGGGCGGACCATTAGGCAGGCATATGAGAAGGGCCTGCTCAAAGACGAGAAGGATCTTGATGAGGCATTTTATAGGCAAAGGGAGGGCCGATGAGATGAACAACTATGGATATGTAGTCGTCAAGGTGCGGGATGAAGAGGGGTCGAAGCTGTATCAGATGAAGGACAGCAGAGAGCGGCAGGCCGTTCCCAACTCGCTGGGACTGCTGGCGGCCTCAAATGTACAGGTCGTGACCCTGTCGGACCCGGAGACCTACGGAGAGTATAAGCCATATAGCGTCGTTGACACCATCCAGGAGCTATACGCTTATGTGTTGGCGCTCGATCCCCAGCAGTAACGCCCGATAGCGCCCGCCGTCCCGGCGGGTGCTTTTTTACTGCATGATCGCGCCGATATAGTCCCCCAGGCGCTCCGGGGTCATGGCCCCCACGAAGGCCCCCATGCCCGCCAGCTTGGCGGCCACGGTCTGGTTGTGGATGGGCTCGGCCCGCCGGTCTAAGGCGGTGAGGGCGGTCAGCTTCGCGCCGCTCTCCAGGATCTCTCCGCAGACCCTGTAGAGCCTGTCCAGCGGCCCACCCTCGCACAGGTCGGAGATCAGCAGGAGGATGGTCCGGTGGGGGTTGACGATCAGGGACTGGCAGTAGGTCAGGGCCTTGGCGATGTCCGTGCCGCCCCCCAGCTGGACGCTCATCAGGGTCTCCACCGGGTCGCCGGCCCGGTCGCTCAGGTCCACCACCTGGGTATCGAAGATCACCAGGCGGATATCGATCATGGGCATACGGGAGAAGATCCCGGCCATGACGGCGCTGTGGATCACGGCATCGGCCATGGACCCGCTCTCGTCCACCGCCATCACGATCCGCCAGGTGTTGAACCGCTTCACCCGTCCGCTGAAGTAGATGCTCTCCAGGACCAGCTGCTGCCGCTCCCGGTCGTAGTGGCGCAGGTTGCGGCGGATGGTCTTTTGGATGTCCAGGTTCCGCATGGACCGGACCGGGCTGCTGGTGTCCCGCCGCAGACGGCCTAAAAAGGACCGCCGCAGGTCCATCTCCATTTTTTTCGTCAGCTCCGCCGCCACCTTGGCCGCCAGCCGCCGGGCCGCCTCCAAGACAGGGCCCTTCATCTGCCCCTTGAGGCTGAGGATGGTCTCCAGCAGCGCCTGGTCGGGCTCCATCTGGTCCAGCACCTGGGGGTCCGTCAGGATCTCCGAGAGCTGGTAGCGGTCCAGGGCGTGGCGCTGGAGGACCTGGACCGTCTCCTGGGGGAAGAGGGTGCGGACCTTCCGCAGCCACTGGGGGACCGTCAGCTGGCTGGGCCCCGTGCCGCCCCGGTCGGAGCGCTGGTCGGCGCCGCCCTCCCGGCCATAGAGGAAGTCCAGCACCTGGTCCATCTCCATGGCCTGTCCCCCCTGGAGGGGCATGGACCCCTCCGCCGGCTGGCCCAGGACCAGCCGCCAGCGGTTCAATACGGCTCCTTCTGTCATAGCGTTTCACCTCGATCTGTCCGGTCCGCAGAAGGGACCTCAAAAATGCGTGTCATGCCCCCGCCCCCAGTCGCTTGGCGGCCCAGGCGTCCAGGGCCTCCCCATAGGCGTAGTCCAGGGACGCCGGACGCCGCAGCCGCTCCGGGGCGACGCCGTGGAGGGCCGCGGCCCGGGCGGCGATGCGGGAGATCTCCATAGGCGTGAAGTACCGGAAGGCCAGCCGCAGCTCCGGCAGCAGGGCGAGGAAGTCCTCCTCCTCCAAGCGGGCGAACAGCTCGTCCAGGGAGGGGAGGAACTGGTCGCTGACCAGCACCAGGTCCCTTGCCATGGAGAAGAGCCCCCGGAGGAAGGAGGCCGAGAGGAGCATCTTCTCCCGGGTGCCCCGGAGGTAGCCGCCGCAGGTCCGCTCGATCTCCTCCCGCCAGTCCGGGTCCGCCCCGTAGAGCAGGCCCAGGATGCCCCCGTGGAGGCCGGGGTGGAGGTCCGGGGCGGCCAGGAGCCGTTCCAGGACCGACAGCAGCCCCGCCCGCCGGTGGGCGAAGGACGCCTTGGCGGAGAGCTGGTAGAGCAGGGAGAGGAGGGAGAGGCAGGGGGCGAGCTGCTCGTCCTGGATGGCGGCCATGGACGGCAGCAGGGTCAGCACCCGGCCGAAGCACTGGTCTAAGAGGCCGACGTAGTCGTAGGTATCCGGCTGGCGGTAGAGCCGGCCCATCTCCAGCAGGGTGTTCAGGTGGCCGCAGGCCTTGGCTAGGGAGAAGAAGTCCCCATCGTTGACCAGCAGCTCCCGCAGGTGGCCGTGAAGGGTCCCGGCGGGGTCGTCCAGGCCCATCAAAAAGCCCTGGACCAGCAGCCCGGCCCCCTCCCCCGCCAGGGAGGTCTGGGTCATCCGGTGCTCCAGCAGGTAGGCGCAGGCCTCCTCCACCGTCCCGCCGGACACCGACTGGTCCACCAGCGCCGCCATCACGCCGCCGCTCCAGCGCCAGTCCCAGATCTCCCGGATCAGGCTCTGGTTCTTCTGGCCCACCAGGTCGGGGCCCTTGCTGAGCTTGGCGAAGCGGCAGTCCAAAAAGACGGTCCGGTGGAAGAACCGGCTCGTGGCCCGGTGCTTGGGGGAGGAGAAGATCTGGAGGGTGGACTGCTGCTGCTGGGAGGTCTGCAAACGCAGGCCCAGCTTGGCGCACTGGTTTTGGAAATCCACCGCCAGGGGCGGGATCAGGGCGTCGTCCGGCAGAGCGCCCACCTGGTCGCCGGTGGTCAGCTGCCGCAGGATATCCAGAGGGAGGCACAGCAGCCCGATCTCCCCCTTGACGAAGGCGCTGCGCACCCCGTCCTGCAATTCATACAGGCCCGGCTGGACCTTCCCCCGCAGGGCCGCCAGCCCCCGGGCCATGTCCAAAGCGCAGGTCTCGTCCGCCACGGACAGCGCCTCCCCCTGGTGGCGCAGGCGGCGTCCGGCGGCGGCGATCAGCTCCAGGACGCTGTCGCCGTAGGCGTCCTGGGGGGCCTCCCCGTGGAGATGCTCCCAGACCCGCTGGTAGAACCCCGGCGAGGGCATCCCGCTGGCGTAGCCCTGGAGGGCGTCCGCAGCCTCCATAGAGTAGACCATAGGGTAGACCTGCTCCTGGAGGGCGCTTTTGGGGGGCGCGGCCTCCATCGTGGGATGGCGCAGGCCCTCCACATGGAAGCCGCCGGTGACCACCAGCACCCGGCCGTAGGTCCGCCGGGCCGCCTCGATGGCCTGGGCCATATGGGCCTCCCGGGCCAGGGAGCCGTCCGCCAAGAGGGCGGCGGGGGGCGTGGTCTCCCGGGCCAGGGCACAGTAGGTGTAGAGCAGGGACACGAAGGCCGGCGTCTCCATGGCGAGACCGTTGACCTCGAAGTATGTCTCCCAGAACTCGTCGAAAGTCCTGGCCCCGGTCTTTTCCCGCAGACGCTCTAAAAAGTCCTTATGGCTGAAGTGGGCCTCGTCCTGGTAGATGCTCCGCTCCTCCCGCCGTTCCTGGGCGCGGGAGAGGAGGATCTGGCTGTAGGGCAGGTCTATAAGGCGGGCCTCCACGCCGGCCTTGGCCGCCCAGCGTAGGGCGGTGAGCTCCGGGGAGCAGTCCAGGAAGGGGTAGTAGCACTTATAGGTCTCCCCCGGTTCCCCCAGGTCCCCCTTGTCGTCCCGGAGGGCGCAGTAGAAGGCCAGGGGCGTTTTGGCCGACGGGTGGGTCAAAAGGGGCAGGAGGTGGCCGGCGTTCTCCGGTCCCTCGATCAGCACGCACTGGGGCCGGTAGGCCTCCAGGGCCCGCTCCAGGTGGTAGGCGCAGGCGGGGCTGTGGTGGCGGACAGGGAAGTAGAGGCAGTCCGCCGACAGGTCGTAGCGGGTCATCGGATGGCGCTCCTGGCCTGGTAGTAGGCTTTCCAGATGCCCCCCAGCTTGTCCGCCTTGTCCCGGATGACGGTGGAGAAGTAGCCCCGCAGCTTCTCCACGTCCTCCCCGGCCTCCTGGCCCAGGGCCCCGGTGAGGTTGGCCGCCAGGGCGCGGATCTCCATGGCGCCGCCGCCGTAGTAGTAGGCGCCCATCATGGTCTGGTAGTAGACGGAGACGGCCTCAGCGGTGCTCATCACCGCCGAGGGCTTCTCGATGCGGTGGCCCATGGAGGACACCCCCTCCCGCAGCTCGTGGAAGGTGGTGGCCAGCAGCTCCGCCGCGCCGGCGTCGGGGGCCATCTCCACGCCGGCGCTCCTGGCCATGGCGGCGGCCTCCCGGAGGATGATCTCCTTCTCCATCTGCACATTGCCCACCGGCCGGACGGTCTCGAAGTTGAACCGCCGCTTCAGGGCGCTGCTCATCTCGTTGACGCCCCGGTCCCGGGTGTTGGCAGTGCCGATCACATTGAAGCCGGCCTGGGCGAAGAGAAGGCCGTCCTCCCCCAGCTCCGGGACGTTCAGCACCTTGTCGCTCATGACGCTGATCAGGCTGTCCTGGATCTCGGCGGGGGTCCGGGTGATCTCCTCGAACCGGGTCAGGATGCCCTTTTCCATGCCCACATAGAGGGGGGCGGGGACCAGGGCGGACCGGGTGGGCCCCTGGGAGAGGAGGAGGGCGTAGTTCCAGCTGTATTTGATCATGTCCTCCGTGGTGCCGGCGGTGCCCTGGATGGTATTGGTGCTGACGCCGGAGATGGCGGCGGCCAAGAGCTCGGAGAGCATGGTCTTGGCGGTCCCCGGCTCCCCCACCAGCATCAGTCCCCGGCTGCCGGTGAGGGTGATGACGCACCGCTCTACCAGGGCGTCGTTGCCCAGGTATTTTTTGGCGACCTGGATGGTCCTGCCCTGGTACTGTAGTGGTTCGTCCCGGCCCAGGATGAAGTCCCGCACCGCCTTGGGGCTCAGCTTCCACCCCAGGGGCCTTCGCTCCTTCGTGTCCGCCGCGGCCAGCGCGGCCAGCTCCTCCTGGTAGCGTTCCTCCGCCCGGGGGCGTATCTGTCGTGTCATCGGTCATGGCTCCTCTCTGTTCGTGTTTTCACGCGAATCCCGCGCTCCGGCCGGAGGGCGGATGGGCGTGTTCGATGAGCTTGATAAGCTGAGTATACTCTGTTTTGCGGGATGGGGCAAGAGCAGAAACGGGAGCGCCGTGTTTTTTGCGGCGCTCCCGTTTGCTTGTCGATCAGGTCTTTTCGTTCCAATGGACACGTTTGACATTGAGGATGTCAGACTGATTTTTCACCAGATGCTCCGAGGAGCGCTGGAGCGCCAAAATAGAGTACAGGACCGACAGAGCGCTGATCTCACAGATGCGGGAGGCGATGAGGTCGCTGAACAGCTCACTGGTGAAGAGATTGGTGGTGATCTCCACCGTCAGATATTTGGACATGGGACTATTGGGCAGGCCGATGATGCCGATGGTAGGGATGCCTTGGGCGCTGGCTTTTTGCAGGTTCTCGATCATCCCCCGGGAGCGGGCGCTGTTGCAGATGCACAGGATCACATCCTGCCCGGTGAGCTGGTCGATGACCATCAGTTCAAAGAAAGGGTCGGAGACATACTCGCAGGGCAGAGAGAGCTTCAAAAAGACATCAAAGGCCGTCCGGGCGGTACTGCCGGACCCGCCCTCGCCCAGAATCAAGATCCTCCGAGCGTTGGCGATCAAGTCGGCGGCCTGGCTGATGGCTTCGTCCCGCAGGGTGGAGTCCAGTCCGTCGATGGCCTGCTTATTGAAGTTCAGCACCTTTTGCCGGATCACGGCAGGAGGATCGCCGGGATAGATGGACAGCAGGTCCTGCTCTGTGTTGGCCAGCTCACTGCGGGAAAGGTTCATCTTCATCTCAGAAAACCCTGAGAACCCTAGCTTCCGGCAGAACCGGACGATGGAGGCGGGGCTGGTCCCAGTGGCCTCCGCCAGCTCGCTGGCAGAGAGCTTGGGGATCGTGGCGGGAGAGGCTACGATATAGTCGGCAATGGCCTTTTCCACCTTAGACATGAACTCATAAGTAGATTTGATGCGGCTGATACAGAAAAGTGAATCTGTGTTGTACATATCACTGTGTGCCCTCCCTTGGCTTGTATAAAAGTATCGACACTACTATAACAAGTTCAAAGCGGGTTTGTCAATTTTCAATAGCGAGTTTGGCCTTCGTCAGAATGTATGAAAATTATTTCTAAAATTATAAATAATTACGATTGACTATTTCACGCCGCACTGGTATAATGCGGATATGAAATAAATTTCAGAATATTAAATGAAAACAGGTATGATTTTTATGCCGTACTGGGCAGACCGGTCTGGGCGGTGGGGAGGGCAAAATGAAAGCAGTCGTGTTGCGAGGAGCGGGGCAGTTTGCCTGTGAGGAGATCTGTCCTCCGGTGATCGGACCAGGAGAACTGCTGCTCCAACTGGGGCGGGCCGCTATCTGCGGGACAGACCTGCGGATTCTGGAAGGGAAAAAGACCAAGGATGTTCGGTATCCATCGGTCATTGGCCATGAGATCAGCGGGACAGTGTATCAGGTGGGCGAGGGCGTGAGCACCTTCCAGAAGGGAGACCGGGTGGCGGTGGCCAATGTGCTGCCCTGCGGGGACTGTCCCAGCTGCCTGGCTGGCCGGAGCAATGCCTGTCAGGCCCGGCTGGCCATCGGATATCAGTACGATGGAGGGTTCGCGGAGTATGTGCGCATACCGGCTGCATTCCTGGAACATGGGAACGTGTTCCGTCTGCCGGAGACGGTGTCCTTCGAGACCGGCGCGCTGTTGGAGCCCCTGGCATGTTGCCTGCGGGGACAGAGGAATGCCGGTGTCTCTTTCTTGGATACGGTGTTGATCGTAGGGGCGGGGCCGATCGGTCTGATGCACCTCCAGCTGTCCCTGGCGGCGGGGGCACGGTGTGTGATCGTCAGTGAGATCAATGGGATGCGCCGGGAGAAGGCGCAGACGCTAGGGGCACATATGGTGATCGACCCGGAGCGGGAGGACCTGACGGAGCGGGTGCGGGAGGCTACCGGCGGTGCCGGTGTGGACCGGATGATCCTGGCGATCGGTGCGCCAGCAATCGTGAACGGACTGCTGGGCATCGTGCGCAAAGGAGGGACCGCTTGTTTGTTTGCTGGCTTTGCTGGCAAGGGGACCTGTTCCATCGATGCCAATATCATCCACTATAATGAGATCCATGTCTGCGGTTCCACGGCCTACACCCGGCAGGACTACCGGGATGCCGCCGCCCTGGCAATCGGAGGGAAGATCGACCTGGAGAGCCTTGCGACCCACTGCTTCCCGTTGGAGCAGTTCCAGGAGGCATATGAGACCTGCCGGTCCGGGGCGGGGCTGAAGATCATGATACGGCGTTAGCCGGCGGAGAGAGGAGAAACATATGGCAATGTTGGGAAAAGCGGTGCGGATGAGCCGGCTGGTGGACAGTAAGAGCGGCAAGATGATGGCCATCACCGTTGATCACGCGATCTCCAGGGGGATCGCCCCCATGCGGGGCATCCAGGATATCCGGGCCGCCATCGCCGCCATCGTGCCGGGAAGGCCGAACGCCATGACGATGACCAAGGGAATCGCGGAGAGCTGCTTCTGGCCCTATGCGGGGCAGGTCTCGCTGCTGCTGAAATGCTCCAGCTATGCGCCTGTCCATCCCACCAAGGATGTAGTCTTTGGCAGTGTGGAGGAGGCGGTGCGGATGGGGGCAGATGCTGTCTCTATCGGCGCGATGACCCTGGGGGACTACCAGGATGTACAGTTTGCGGAGATAGGGAAGATCTCGGAGGCGTGCATGGTCCAGGGGATGCCGCTGATCGGCCATGTTTACCCCAAGGGGGAGCATGTGGCGCCGGCGGACCGGACAGCCTGGGAGAATATCGCTTACTGCTGCCGGGCAGCGGCAGAGCTGGGTGTAGATATCATCAAAACGACCTATACCGGCAGTCCGGACACTATGGAGAAGGTCGTTGCCTGCTGTCCGGCCCGGGTGGTCATCCAGGGAGGCGATGCCTGTAAGACCTTGGACGACTACTTACAGATGACCCGAGACGCTATGGACTGCGGTGTGGGCGGTGTGACCATGGGACGGTTCGTATGGGACTACCGGGATGTGACCGCCCTGGTGGTGGTGCTGCGGAAGATCATCCATGAGGGCTATAGCGTTCGGGAGGCTAAGGAACTGCTGGAGCTGCTGGAGCATGAGCATACCTACGACCAGTACTGACTGGTTCATGGTATGGACAAGTATTTTTTGGGGATTGACGTAGGGACCAGTGCGTTGAAGCTCCTGGTGATGGATGCTGGCCTGCGCAGCTTGGCCTGGGCATCCAGGACCTACAGCGCTGTCCATCCCCGGAAGGGGTGGAGCGAGCTGCCGGCGGGGCAGATCTGGCAGGCGCTGCGGACAGGGGTGGAGGAGCTTGCCGGCCGAGTCGACCTGGGACAGGTGGCGGGAATCGGATTTTCCTGCCTCTGTCCGGGGCTGACGGCCTTGGACGAGGACGGCGGGGTCCTCTGCGATCCCATCATCCATAACGACCAGCGTAGCCGGGCGGAGAGCTGGCAGCTCCGCCAGCGGATGGCGGCAGAGGAGGTCTTTGCCGTCACTGGCAATCCGATCATGCCAGGGGCTATCTCTTGCACCTCTATGCTGTGGATCAAGGAACACCGGCCGGAGGTGTATGCCAGAGCGGCCTGGTTCGGACATATCAACACGCTCCTCTCTGTTTGGCTCACGGGTCAGGCAGCCATCGACCCGACTAACGCCTCCTATACCGGGCTGTATGATACCCGAGGCGGCAGCGGCTGGTCCGATGTGCTGTGCCGGATGGCGGAGATCGACCGGGCAAAGCTGCCTCCTATCCTGGAGCCGACAGCGATCTGTGGCTATCTGCAAGCGGAAGAGCTGACCAGTCTGGGACTGCGGCAGGGGACCCCGGTAGTGATCGGGGCGGCAGATACCCCCTGTGCGGCTCTGGCCGCCGGTGGCGATCTGCACCAAGAGGTGTTCGAGAGCATCGGCAGTACCGGGGTAGTATCCTTCTGCACCGAGCAGCCCCGGTTCTCCAGAGCCTTTCTCAACCGGCGCTACTTGACGCCAGACTGCTGGCTCTATCAGGGTGCATCCTCCAATATGGGACTGGCGATCGCCTGGGCGGAGCGGGAGCTCTGCCGGGATATCCCCTCCGGCAGGAAGGGCGTGCTGGATATGCTGTCCCGCCGCTCCAGTGCCGGCGCTAATGGATGTGTCTTTTTGCCCTACCTCTCTGGGGAGCGGAGCCCGATCTGGGACCCGGACGCCAGAGGCGTGTTCTTTGGACTATCGGCGGAGAACGACCGGGAGGATATGGCCCGCGCTGTGCTGGAGAGCGGCTGTTACAGTGCCCGGCAGATGTTCCAGGCCGCGGAAGAGGTGACGGGCAGGCCCTGTCTATCGGTCCTGGCCGCCGGCGGTGGGACCAGGAGCGATATCTGGATGCAGCTGCGTGCGGATATCACGGAACGGGAGCTACGGGTGCTGGAGCAGCCGGATATGGCAGCGGCAGGCGCAGCGATGCTGGCGGCGGTGGGGACAGGGCAGTTCCCGAATCTGGAGACGGCCCGGACCTACCGGCCTCAGGCGCTACGGCGGTGCTTTCAGCCGAAAGCGTCTCCGGGGGAGCGAAGGGTCTACCGAGAGAGATATGAGCAGTATCTGGAGCTGTATGACTGTCTGAAGGGCCTGTTCAAAAAGGCTGGCGGACAGGAGCAGGCATAAGAGGAAAGAGATATGAAAGGAGTGGGGAAGATGGAGCGGACTGTCAGCGAGCTGCAACAAAAGGCGATGGAGCTGCGGCGGTGCGCATTGTGGATGATCTATGCTGCCCAGTCGGGCCATCCGGGCGGCTCCCTGTCAGCGGCGGATATCGTGGCCGCTCTCTACTTCCGGGAGCTACGATTGCGGCCGGAGGAGCCTCAGTGGCCGGAGCGGGACCGGTTCGTTCTCTCCAAAGGGCATGTTTGTCCTATCCAGTATGCGGCATTGCTCCTGCGGGGCTTCCTGTCTCCAGAGGAGAAGGGGACCCTGCGGAAAAAGGGGTCCCGCTTGCAGGGTCATCCTGATATGAAGCGGACACCGGGGATCGATATCTCTACCGGCTCTCTGGGCCAAGGCGTTTCCTGTGCGGTAGGTATGGCTTTGGGACTGCGGCGGCAGGGTAGCAGAGTGCGGGTGTTCTGCCTGGCGGGAGACGGGGAGTGCAACGAGGGCCAGGTATGGGAGGCGGTGGAGACTGCGGTGAAATACCGGCTGAGCAATTTTATCCTCTTTGTGGATCAGAATGGCCTCCAGAACGATGGCCCCTGTGAGGAGATCATGCCGCCCCAGAGTTTGGCGGAAAAATTTCGGTCTTTTGGATGCAGGACCTATGAGATCGATGGGCACGCTATGGAAGAGATCTTAGCCGTGCTGGACGCCGCACAGGACAGCGATGTTCCAGTGGCGGTAGTGGCCCACACAGTCAAGGGCAAAGGGGTGTCCTTTATGGAACATGCGGTGAAATGGCATGGGACAGCCCCCAATGAGGAGGAGTTCCGTCTGGCGATGACGGAGCTGGAGAGGGGGGCAGTACGGTGAGATCCCTACGGGACGCTTATGGCGACGCGTTGTTGGAGCTGGGGGAGGAGTTCCCCAAGGTCTGGGTGGTCGATGTGGATGTAGGCCGGTCCTGTAAGACAGGAGCCTTTCAAGAGGCCTGGCCAGAGCGGTATGTGAACGTGGGCATCGCCGAGCAGAATGCGGCGGGCCTGGCGGCAGGTCTGGCGGCCGTTGGGATCACGCCCTTTGTGACGACTTATGCCGCATTTGGCAGTATGCGGATGTGTGAGCAGATTCGGCAGTCCATCTGCTATCCCCGGCTGAATGTGAAGATCATGTGTTCTCATGGCGGGCTGACACCGGCCAACGATGGGGCCACCCACCAGTGCGTGGAGGACTTGGGAATCATGCGGACTCTGCCGGGGATGACAGTAGTGGCCCCAGGCGACTACTTTGCAGCGAAAAAGCTGGTCCGGGCGGCGGCTGTCTATGAGGGCCCCGTGTATATGCGCTTTACCCGAGACCCGATTCCCTTTGTCTATGACAGCGGGGAGACATTCACCATCGGGAAGGGGAAGGTCCTTCGGGAGGGGGACCAGGCGGCAATCATTGCCGCAGGAGACGTACTGAGTCAGGCTAAGGCGGCGGCGGAGGCCCTGGCGGCCAAGGGAGTTCGAATCTGTCTGGTGGATATGCATACGATCAAACCGTTGGATACAGCGCTGCTGGAGCAGATCATGTCTGTGTGCGGTAACATCGTCACGGTGGAGGACCACAACATCATCAACGGATTAGGCAGTGCCGTAGCGGAGCAGGCAGCGGAACATGGCGGCTGTCGGGTACGGCGGATCGGTGTCCAGGACCGGTTCGGCGAATCGGGGCCTTATCCGGCGCTGCTGGAGGACAATGGTATCACGGTGGACCACATCATAGAGAGCGTGGAAGCACTTTTGAGGAGATAGGAGGGGAACTCGTATGGATCTGACAGGGAGGACCGCTTTGGTCACCGGAGCCGGGTCCCGCCGGGGCATCGGACGGGAGACGGCGCTGCTGCTGGCAGAGCGGGGAACGGCGGTGGCTGTGGCGGATATGGATCTGGCTGGAGCCCAAGCCACGGTGGCGGAGATCGAAGCGGCCGGCGGCCGGGCCCTGGCGTTGGCGGTAGATGTGACAGAGGAGCAGTCTGTCCAAGAGATGGTGGACCGGACCGTAGAGACCTTTGGCCGGCTGGATATCCTGGTGAACAACGCCGGTATCACCCAGCCGGTCACGACAGAGGATATGACAACAGCGGACTTTATGCGAATCGTCCAGGTCAACCTGCTGGGGACCTTCCTTTGCTCCCAGCGGGCCGTGCGGGTGATGCGGCAGCACGGCTATGGCCGAATCATCAGCCTCAGCTCTGTCTCCGGTAAGCGGGGCGGCGGTGTGTACGGCGGCTCTCACTACTCGGCGGCCAAGGCAGGGATCCTAGGCTTTTCCAAGGCCCTGGCTCGGGAAGTGGCAGATGCGGGCATCACTGTCAACTGTGTCTGTCCAGGGTTGGTAGCTACGGATATCCGAAAGGGCCTGTCAGAAGAGCGGGAGCGGGCGATCTGGGAGACCATCCCGATGAGGCGGCCGGGGACAGCCCGAGAGATCGCCGCGGTCATCGCATTTTTGGCTACGGAGGAGGCGGCCTATATCACAGGGGAGGATATCGATATCAATGGCGGCTCCCATATGGATTGATATAGGCGGATACATCTTGTGATTCCACCTGCGGCGCAGGAATGATAAAAAATGGAGGATGAACAATGAAAAGACTACTTGCACTCGTGTTGAGCCTGGTCATGGCGCTGTCCCTGGCGGCGTGCCAGCAGAGCGGAGATCCCAACGAGGGAAAGGATGGTCCTGGCAGCAGCGGCGATTCAGCCGTCACAGGAGATACCATCCGAATCGGCGTCAGCATCGCCCGGACGGGGACTGCCGCCGAGGTAGGGCAGAACTGCTATAACAGCTTTATGATCGCGCTGGATGAGATCAATGCCGCCGGCGGCATCAACGGCAAGCAGGTGGAGCTGGTGATCGAGGACAGTCAGAACGATGCCACCCAGGCGGTGGAGATCGCCAAGAAGTTCATAGAGGACAAGTCCATCCTGTGTACCGTTACTGGCGACAGCTCTACCTGCAACATCGCCTGCGCCAACTACTATGAGGAGGCGAAGATGTGCCTGATGGCCGGCTGTGCCTCCAATGCGGCCCTGACCCCTATGGGGGACTATATCTTCAGCGTGGCGGGCCGGAGCACCGATGAGATCCCCTTCTGCATCGAGGGCGTCCTCAGCGGCTACTTTGATGTGAAGAAGCTGGCCATCATCTATGCCAATGACGACTGGGGCGTGGGCCTCAACGACAGCGCCCAGGAGCTGTGCGCCGATGCGGGGATCGAGATCGTAGGCGCGGAGACATTCAACGTGGGCGAGACGGACTTCTCCTCGGTCCTCTCCAAGCTGCGTAGCACCGAGCCGGATTCCATCCTAGTCATTGCCCAATATGCCGAGGCAGGCCTCATCATCAACCAGATCCGCCGGATGGGCTGGGACACCATCATCAGCAACACTGGCGCGGTGGTCAATGACGACTTCCTCAAGCTGGTGGGCGAGGACGCCGAAGGTCTGGTGGGCTATGTAGGCATGGCGTTCGTGGAGGCGTACCCCGCTTCCATGGAGTTCTATAACACCTATGTGGAGCGTTACAACGGCCGGACCCCCACGGTCCATTCCACCTGCTATGAGGCGCTGAAGCTGATCGCCCAGGTGGCCAACGACTTAGGGGACGATCTGAGCAGGCAGTCCATGCGGGATGCCCTGGCCCAGGTAAAGGATTTTGAGGGGCTGACCGGTCCTATCACGATCGAAGAGGACGGCAATATCACCCGGTTGTTCCATGTGGTCCAGGTCATCGATGGCAAGTGGACCAAGATCGACGGATAAAAACAAGAGCAGCACTGGGGAGCGGCACTGTATCCAGGTGGATGCAGTGCCGCCTCAGAGAAGGAGCGCATATGGAGCGAGTATTAGGCGCCTTGGCGCCGCGGGATGTGTTCTACTATTTTGAGGAGCTTTCCGGCATCCCCAGGGGCTCTGGGAACGAGAAAGCTGTCAGCGACTATATCGCTGGCCTAGCCAAAAGCCGGGGGTTGGCGGTGGAGCAGGATACCTATAACAATTTGATCATTCGCAAGCCGGCCTCCCCTGGGTGTGAGGACGCACCGGTGGTGATGCTGCAAAACCATATGGATATGGTCTGTGAAAAGGTCCCGGAGTCGGATCTGGACTTTGAACAGGACGGACTTCGACTGGCCATCGATGAGCAGAAGGGGACCATCTATGCTAAGGGGACCTCTTTGGGGGCGGACAATGGAGTCGGTCTGGCGGTGGCGCTGGCGATCATGATGGACGATGACTTGGTCCACCCGCCTCTGGAGATCGTTTGTACGGTCAGCGAGGAGGCTGGACTGGCAGGAGCGGTCCAGATGGATATGTCGTCCTTGCGGGCGAAATATATGATCAACTCCGACAGCTACCGCTTCGATATGGTCCAGGCTGGCTGCGCCGGCTGTGCCTATCTGATCAATGAGCTGCCCATCCAGTGGACAGATCCAGATGAGCTGGACCAAGGGGCGGAGCTCACGATCGGCGGCCTGCTGGGCGGCCATTCGGGGCTGGATGTCTGCCGCCAGCGGACCAATGCCAATAAGCTGATGGGCCGGTTCTTAGACACGCTGCGGCAGGCCAAGATCCCCTTTTCTCTGGCGGATTACCGCTGCTTCAACAAGGACAACGCGATCCCCAGAGATGCTGCCTGCGTCTTTGCTCTGCGGGCGGCGGACAAGGGGCGGACGGCCCAGACCGTGACGGATCTGTTCGAGGCGGTAAAGGCCGAGCTGGCGGTGACAGATCCAGGTGTGACCTGCTCCCTCCGCTGGGTCGAACGTCCTTCCCGCTGCCTGACCGGATGGGATACGGACACAGCGGTCCGCTACCTGATGCTGGTCCCGGACGGATTGTTCCAGAAGTATCACGCCTATGACGACCCGGACTTGGGGGAGTCCTCTGCCAACCTGGGACGGATCATCCTGGAGGAGGACCGGCTGGTCTTTCGCTCCATGGTCCGGGCCAACTATTTGAGCCGGAAGGAGGAGGTCATCCGTAAGCTGGAGCTGCTGGGAGATCTGCTGGGGATGCTCCACCATCGAGCTTCTGACGCGCCGCCCTGGCCCTTCGACCCGGAGAGCCCCCTGCTGCACCTGCTGCTGCGGTGCTACCGGGAGATGACCGGGCGGGAGATGGAGGTCTCTGTGGCCCATGGGACCTGTGAGTGCGGCCTGTTCAAGGACCGGGTAGGCTGTGAGACGGTCAGCATCGGAGCGGATATCCGGTATCTCCACTCTCCACTGGAGGAGGTGGATATCGCCTCGGTAGGCAAGCTCTATGAGTTGAATATACGGATGCTGGCGGCGCTGGCTGGGAGAGAGGGCATCTAGGGAGGTAACTATGAGCACGTTCGTGTACTGGCTCGAACAGGTATCCAATGGTGTATTTCAGGGGTCGATCTACGCGCTGATCGTCATCGGGTATACGCTGATCGTAGGCATCGTGGGCCTGCCCAGCTTTGCCTACGGTGACATCGTGATGTGCGGCGCTTACTTCGCCTATCTGGTATTCAGCAGCTTTGGCAACAATGCGCTGCTGGTGTTCCTTTTGAGCTTTTTGGGCTCCGCCCTTTTGGGCATCGTGATGCACAAGGTCTGCTATGAGCCCTTTTTCAACTCGCCGCGGCATATCTCCCTGATGTGTACCATCGGGATGAGCATCCTCATCAAAAATATCGTTCAGCTAGTCACGAGATCCGTGACCCTGGATATCCCCAGTATGTTCGGCACCGGATATATCGCCCTGGGACAGATTCGAATCACCGTGACACAGCTGGCTGTCCTAGCGATCGTAGTCGTGCTGGTGATTCTGTTCACCCTGTTTTTGCAAAAGACCAAGGTAGGGGTCCAGCTGCGGGCAGTGAGCCAGGACCGGCAGGCCGCCGCCCTGATGGGCATCGATGTGAACTTTATCACGATGGTCGGCAACGCCATCGGCTGCGGCATGGGCGGCATAGCCGGACTGCTCTATGCAGTCTACTACAACAGCTTCCGGGCCACCATGGGCGGGGCCATCGGGATGAAGGCCTTCAGTGCGGCGGTGCTGGGCGGGCTGGGGGATATCTCCATCTCCTCTATCTGTGGACTGATCATCGGCATCTTTGAAAATATCGGTATCGCTCTGGCGGGGACCGGCTATCGGGATATGGTGGCCTTCCTCTTCCTCATCGCGGTACTGATGCTCAACCCCACTGGACTAGGCGGCAAGAAGAAAGGACTGCTGCCGGAAAAGAAGAAGGAGGCGAAAAATGGCTAAGTGCAAGGCGTTCTACCAGCGGTATAAGCGGCTGGTCTGGGCGGCGGCGGCGGCCGCGGTGCTGGCCTTCCCCCTCCTGTTCCCCCAGGAGTCGGTGATGACGATCGCGGTCCGGGTGCTGATCTATATGATCCTGGCCAGCGGACTGAACATCGCCAACGGCTATATCGGTCTCTTCAACATTGGTTCTGCCGGCTTTATGTGCATCGGTGCCTATGCCGCCGCGCTGCTGAGTACCCGGCTGGGGATGTCCTTCGTCCCCACCCTGCTGCTCTCTGTGGCGCTGACGGCCGGGGTGGGGGCCCTGCTGGCCTTCCCCACTAGCCGCTTTGCCGGGTTCTACTTCAGCATCACCACTATGGGCTTTTCGGAGATCGTACGGCTGACGGCTCTGAACTGGGTCTCCCTGACCCGGGGCTCCAACGGGATCCACAGCATCCCCAAGCCCTCTATCCTGGGCTTTACCCTCCAGACCTCCACCCACTATTACTACATGATCCTGCTGATCTTGCTCCTGGTGCTTTTCTGCATCCGGCGCATCCTCCGTTCCCGGGTGGGGCGGGCGTGGCTCTCCATCCGAGAGAACCCGGACGCGGCCCGGTCTCTGGGGGTGCCGATCACCCTCTATAAGTCCCTGAATTTCATGGTGATGGGGCTGATACTGGGCCTGGGCGGCTGCCTGATGGCCTATTATTACCGCTATATCTCCCCAGAGATGTTCCAGATCGACAACGGCCACCAGGTGCTGGCGATGGTCAACCTGGGGGGCCTGGGCAGCATCGCCGGGCCGCTGATGGGAGCGGCGATCCTCTCCGTGTGCATGGAGGCGCTGCGGACTATGGCGGAGTACCGGATGATCGTCTATGCCTTGATCGTACTGGCTATGATGTGGCTGCGGCCCCAGGGAATCGTTGGTGCGACTAATACCGTGATGGTCCAGCGGCGGATGGCAAAGCCGGCCAAGAAGGGCCGGCAGCAGAAGGTGAGGGGTGGCGTATGACGATCTTAGAGAGCCGGGGGCTGTGCCGCTACTTCGGTGGACTGAAGGCAGTGGACCAGATCGATATGCAGGTGCAGGAGGGAGAGGTCTTTGGGATCATCGGTCCCAACGGCGCCGGCAAGACCACCTTTTTCAACGTCTGCTCCGGTACCTATACCGCCACAAAAGGGGAGGTCTGGTTCAACGGGCAGAACATCACCGACCGCCGGCCGGAGGAGGTGGCCCGAATCGGGATGGCCCGCACGTTCCAAAATCTAAAGCTGTTCTCCTATATGACTGTGGAGGAGAACGTAGCGGTGGGGTTCCATATCCAGACCAAGACCAACCTGCTGGATGCGATCTGCCACACGCCTCGGTACCGGCGGGATGAGGCGTTCATCAAGGAGAACACCGCGGATATCTTAGAGCGGCTGGGATTGTCGGATGTGCGCCATGAGCTGGCGGGAAAGCTCAGCTATGGGACCCAACGGAAGGTAGAGATCGCCAGAGCTATGGCGCTGCGGCCTAAGCTTCTGCTGCTGGATGAGCCGGCGGCAGGGATGAACCCGCTGGAGACTCAGAGCCTGATGGAATTTGTGCAGATGCTGAATGCCCAGGGCTATACCATCGTCGTCATCGAACACGATATGAAGTTCATCATGAACCTCTGCCACCGCATCCTGGTCATGAACTATGGGAAAAAGATCTGCGAGGGACTGCCGGACGAGATTCGGAACAACAGCGAGGTCCAAGAGGCGTATCTGGGCAAGGGGTTGGACTTTATGAAGGAGGGCGGTCTGTTTGCTTAAAGTAACGGATATGGCGGTCAGCTATGGGCAGTTCCAGGCCCTCCATGGGATCAGCCTTGCTGTCAAGAAGAACCAGATCGTATCCCTGATCGGGGCCAACGGTGCCGGGAAGAGCACGACCCTCATGGCGATCTCCGGCATGGTGCCGAAGGACAGCGGCGAGGTGCTGCTGGACGGTGAGCCGATCACGGACCTAAAGCCCCATTTCATCAGCCGGCGGCGGGTGGCCCATGTGCCGGAGGGACGGCATGTGTTCCCTAAGCTCTCTGTGGAGGACAACCTGCTGACCGGCGCATTGGCGGACACCACTATCACCAAGGCGGTGGAGCGGCAGCGGCTGGAGGAGATGTATGCTCTCTTTCCACGGCTGAAGGAGCGCCGGCGGCAAAATGGCGGGACGTTGTCCGGCGGGGAGCAACAGATGCTGGCCATTGGCCGGGCCATGATGTCCGACCCAGAGCTGGTGATGCTGGACGAGCCCTCTATGGGATTGGCTCCGGTATTGGTGGAGGAGATCTTTGCACTGATTCTGCGCATCAAAGCCTCTGGCAAGACGGTGCTGCTGATCGAACAGAACGCCATCATGGCCCTCCAGATCGCGGACTACGCCTATGTGCTGGAGCTGGGGAACATCACTCTCCAGGGGACTGGCCGGGAGCTGCTGGGCAATGAGGAGGTCAAACGGGCCTATCTTGGGATATAGACAGAGCTGGATATGAAAGCACAGCGTGTCAAAGATCTTTTGACGCGCTGTGCTTTTTTGTCCCGCTTTGGCAGCCTTTGTAAGATAAGGGCTTGACAAGCGGCCGGGTATCTGTCATCCTAAAGGCCAGAGGGGGTGAGGAGGGAGCAAGAGACTGATAAGAGAAAAGGAGTGGATCGGATGGATGGACCTTTATATCTGCCCCAGTATGAGGAGCTGGGGCCCCCTGAAAAGACTGCGCTGATGCAAACGCTGGCGGAGCGGTATGGCCTTCTGTTCAAGGGACTGCGGACCTTCTCCCGCTGGGGACGGCACTGCACCACCGGCCTTTTTGAAAAGGCCGGCCGGGAGTTGGTCCTTGTCCCCGGCGATACCGTCACCCTGGGCTGGGAGCGGCTCGCTGTGGGCCTGGGGGAGGCGGACCGGGCGGAGCTGGAGGAGGTGCGGGACGAGTACGCCTATCCGGGCACGCTGGAGGAGCTCATCCGGGAGGATATGGCCCCGGTCCGGCAGGTCACGATCGCGCCCATGCTGGTGAGCCGGCAGCTGGAGGAGATCGGCTGGGAGCCGGTCACCTTCCAGGACCCCCGGCTGCTGGCGCATCCCGACTGGCTGGAGGACTTCCGGCAGCACGAGCGCGCCGGGGGCGGCGGCCTCAACTTGGTCGGCTGTGCCCGGTTCGACTGCCTGGACGGCCAGTGGCAGCCCTACCTCTCCTACGATATGACCTATCCCCAGCTGCGTGAGTTGCTGCGCGGGCAGGGCTTTTCCCTCCCCACGGCAGATGAATGGGCCTATTTATGCGGCGGCGGGTGCCGGACCCTGTTCCCCTGGGGGGACGGCATAGACCTGGACATGCACCTCCGCTATTTTGAGGACCCGGAGAAGAAGGGGACGCCCTATGATATGCAGGAGCCCAACTTCTTCGGCCTTTCCATCGCCTACGACCCCTACAAACGGGAGGTAGTGGAGGCGGAGACCTTCACCACCTGCGGCGGCGACGGCGGGTGCAACTTATGCGGCGGCATGGGGCCTCTGATGGGCTTCTTGTCCTGCTCGCCCCACTGGAAGCCGGAGGTCCATGAGGACGATATGCTGGATAACGATTTTGACTTCTGCCGCCCAATCATACGGGTGGACACGGACTAGGGAGGGAAGGACGATGCCTACGGCGGCGTGGTGGGAGAGATATGGAGCGGTCAAGGAAAAGCTGACCTGCAAGATCGACCTGGACACCTATTTTACTGAAAAGACGATCAGGGGCACGGCGGTGGACACGCTGGAGATCGGCGAGGTCCGTTTTCCCACAGGGACCATCCTGGCCTGCGATCCGCTGATCGAGCTGGAGGACGCCCTGCCCTACCTCCAGACCGTGCCAGCCGGGACCTACCCGGTGACCATCTGCGTGGTGCCCAGCGAGCGCTTTGGGGACCGCTATGCCTGCGTGAAGGTGACCATCAGCGGTGAGCGGCCGGTCCGGTATGATATGGGCATGGTCGGCAGAGAGGACTTGGCGGAGGAGCCGGCGGAAGGGGAGTTCTATGGCTTTTTCGTGGATGCCGGGATGGGCTGTATCGCCGATGTCAAGGCCCAGGAGGCATTCAGGGCCTACTGGGCGCAACGGAAGCAGGCGGAGGAGGGCATCGATCCCTATAACGACCTGTTCAGCGACCTGCTGGAGGAGAACAGCAAAAAGCATCCCCGATACCAGCGGAGCTGCGGCGACTGGCTCAACTGGACCGTGCCGGGGACGGACTGCAATATCCCGCTCTTCGCCTCCGGCTGGGGCGACGGCGTCTATCCCTGCTATTTCGGCTATGACGCGGCGGACAAGGTCTGCGGCGTCTATATCCTTTTCTTTGCCGTTACGGAGGACTGATCATAGGGACAGCTTTGGCGCAGTTTGGAAGGAAGAGCCGCAACATATACGGATATAAGAAATGAGGTTTTCCATATGAGCTTTTTCAGTATGCTCTCCGATCTTTTTGACAGCGAGGAGTATAGAAGAGATCCTATCCCGCAGGACTTGCCCCCGGACCGCTTTGCGGCGATCAGCATCGGTGCGATCAATGCGGAGCAGACCGGATATTTTTGTGACAGTCTGCGCACCGGGTCAGACGTGGAGGAGATCAAGGACAACTTGTCCAGCTATTATGATATCGAGGACAGGGACACGGCCTTAGAGACCCTGGAATGGCTCTACACCAGCGGCCATCGGGTCTATTTCGACAACATCAAGGGCATCCTGTCAGGGCGTGGCGCACCGATCGCTGTTACTGGCATGGATGCGGAGACTGCGGAGCGTATCCGGGAATACAGCTCCAATTTGCAGGAGTCCATAGAGGAGCTGGTGGAAGAGAAGTTCTTGAAACAGAGGGCGGACCTGGCCCGCTGCTCGATCCTCGCGTGGGATATGGGGCGTCTGGTGCTGGTGGCCCGCTGCTGCTTTGACGCCGGGTACATCTCCGAGGAGGAGGCGTGGCGCTATATCTTGGATGCGCGTCAGGCCAGCCAGGGGCAGTATACCTCCTGGGAGGAGTTCGCCGCTGGCTATGTGATCGGCAGGGCCATGTGGTCCGGGAGCGGTATGTCTCTGATGGGGATCATCTCCATCGCCCAGGGGCTGCTGGAGGATGAGGAGAGCCCTTGGAAGAGGTGCGATCTTTAGTCATTTAGAGATCTGGAGGGAGGACACCAGATGAACGACCTATTGCGGAAGATCGAGCAGTGGAACGATGAGGACGAGTTCGGCAGGTGTATCCAGGCCATCGAGACGATCCCGGAGCGGGTCCGCAGCTATCAGCTGACCCTCCTGCTGGGGCGGGCCTACAGCAACCTGGCGGTCCTGGGGGACCGGGGAGAGCGCAGCGGCGAGGATGATGACAGCGTGGACCAGGAGACGCTGGCCCACGCCCTGGCCCTCTTCGAGACGATCCGGGAGCAGGGAGAGGGGGACCCCTACTGGAACGCCCGCATGGCCTACGCCCTCTACATGGCGGAGGACCGGGAGGAGGAGGCCCTGGAGTACGCCAAACGGTGGCTGGCCCTGGAGCCGGAGAACGAGGAGGCCAAAAAGCTGGTGGACGAGTGTGGGGACTACCTCCGGCAGGAGCAGCGGCGGGAGTGGGTCGCCCGGCTGGACCTCTACGACCAGGAGGACCGGGAGACGGTCGAGGACCATATCCAGCAGTACTTTGGCCAGTTCGACTGGGTGATGCACGAGACCGTGCCGGGGGACTATATCCATCTGGACATCTGCGTCATACCGCCCCGGGAGGAGCATGACTACTACACCCTGATCACCGTAGGCATGGGTGCCCGGGCCATGGACGGCCCGGAGGAGGAGCGGGCGGAGCTGCTGCTCAACTTGCCGCCGGACTGGCATTTGGAGGAGGAGACCTGGGGGGACGAGAGATGGTCCTGGCCTATCGGCGTCCTGAAGGCACTGGCCCGGTATCCCATGCTCCACGACACCTGGCTGGGCTGGGGCCACACCGTCTACGGCGAGGACGACAGCTACGCGGCGGACGCCAAGCTCTGCGGCGTTATCCTGCTGGACCCCGGCGCCTTTGGCAGAGACTCCGGGATCTGTGACCTCCCCAACGGGGAGACGGTCAGCTTCTACCAGGTGGTCCCCCTCTACCGGGAGGAGATCGAGTTCAAGCGGGCCTATGGCACGGACCGGCTCCTGGAGAAGTTCCCGGACGAGATGATCGAGGTGATCGACCCGGCCCGGCTCAATGTCATCACCGACGCGGAGGTCCTGGACTATGACGACGCCCTGATGGACGAGGCGGCGGTCCATCTGGCGGTCATCCGGGACAAGCAGCTCCCGGTGGAGGAGCTGGCCGCCTATAGCCACCTGGCGGCCTATCTGCGCTGGTGCATGGAGAACGACCTGATGAGCCTGCCCTTCCTGGCGGCCCATGGGGACGTGGTGGACGCCGTGAAGCGGGGCGAGGGGGCCGACCTGCGGGTGTTCCTCCGGGACAGCGAGGACCTGAGAGGCCGGCTCCATCTCACCTACTTCGACCGGGAGGGGACCGCCTTTGCCCGCTGGTACAGCTGGGGCAGCAAGGCCACCCCTCATGCCTACAATAGGGACATCGCCGCTTACGCCAAGCTCTATTTTGAGGACGATCGATACGGGAAGGAGGCGTACCTGTTCCTCCCCTGGGACGAGGCGTGCTATCAGAAGGTCGGGGAGATCCTTACAGGCCGCTTCACCCAGTGGAAGGAGCTGGAGGAGGTCCGGGGGCCGGAGAAGGACTACTTTATCCAGCCGGACCAGCTCCAGGACCTGCTGGAGGACTGGGACAGCCCCCAGGACTGCTGCGCCTCGGACCGCATCCTGGTGGACGGCTGCAAGGTGGGGGTGTGCTACCGCCTGCTGCCAGCCCGCGGGGACGAGGGCTGGGACAGCGGCTGGGTCTTTCTGTCCGGCGATGAGGACGGAGCATATCTGACCGACGGCCAGCACATGAGCCGCTGCGACCTGAACACCCTCTGCAACTATGACCCCAATATCCTCCACCTGCTGGAGCTGCCCGCCGGTTCCTATCTGGTCCGGGGCATGGATGGCCAGTTCCATGATATCAGGGAGGGGGAGGAGGAGAACGGCGCGGAGCTGCATACCAGCCGGTACCCCAGCATCTTCTATAAGCGGGGGGAGGAGATCTTCCTGGCCCCGGAGGACTCCGGCATCCCCTTCAAATTCGATGTATCCGAGGACCTGACCGGGGACGAGCAGGCGATGGCCGCGGTGGCCAACGCCCTGGACCAGGCGGAGGAGCTGGCGGAGAAGGCCAAGGCGTTCCTGGAGGAGGTCCTGGCGAATGAGAGCCATGAGCATCACAGCACCGTGGCCTACTTCATGGCTTTCCACCGGGACGATCTGGAGGCGGAGCGGGTGAAAAAGATGTTCTCCACAGAGGACCCCGCCGCCCTCACCTTCACGGAGATGGTGGGGTATCTGCGGCTCCGGCGCTTTGGCAGCTTTTGGGACATCCAGTCTAAGCGGCAGCTGTTCATCATGGACCTGTCCTTCGACCCGGAACTGACCAATGAGCTGATGGTGGTCTACTTCGGGCTGGACGGGCAGATCCTGGACCTCGCCCATGAGAGCTGACCCCCCAGGTGCGAAAATGGAACGAGCAGCGTAAGAACGGAAAACTGGACGGAAAAGACTGCCGGCGGAGCGGCTCTTTCCAATCGCGGACAGAGCCGTCCGGGCCCGGCTGGGCATGGACGAAGGAGGTCAAAGATGGGCGCATGGGGCATCCGGGCCCTGAACAGCGACGAGGGCTTAGACGTATTGGACTTTCTGGGACGCAGCTATCTGCCGGGGCATACCGCCCTCCGGCTGGAGGAGGCGATCGCCGCCATGAAGGACGCGGGCTTTTTCGGGGACACCTTCGCGGAGATCGATCTTTACTACGACAACTCCGCCCTGGCCCTGGTGGAGCTGTATCTGGACTGGCGGGACGCCGGGGAGCGTCCCCAGGGGGAGAGCTGGGCCGGCATCACCGCTGTCACCGCCGGCCCGGAGGCCGTGGGTTTCCTGCTCCGCTATCTCCGCGACATCCGGGATGAGGTCCCGGGCGAGGACGGGGAGCGGGAGATCGCGGCACTTTGGCGGGACAGCCCCAGCTGGGACCAGTGGCGCGCCCATCTTGACGCGCTCATCCAGCGGCTGGAGCAGGGCGGCGTTTGACAGGCCGGCGGCGGCGCAGGGGGACAGCCCCTCTGCCCGCCGCTGCCGGCTTTCCGGTCCCTGGAGGGGGCCTGTGAAAAAACATCAAAAAATCTCAAAAAAACTGTTGACAAAAGGGAAGGGCCGTGTTATAGTATAAACCGTTCCGGGCGAGAGGTCCTCGCCGGAAGGGCAAGAGTATAGACGTGGGGGTATAGCTCAGCTGGGAGAGCGCTTGAATGGCATTCAAGAGGTCTGCGGTTCGATCCCGCATATCTCCACCAAGGCAGAAAAGCTCTGAAAACAAGTTGTTTTCAGAGCTTTTCTTTGTTTTTCTCCGCACTTGGCAAATACCTCTTTGAAATGCAGTTGTTCTCAGGACAACTATATGTTATAATCACTATACTTTGAATGCCGCAGGAGGCACATGAATGGGTACAGAATTGACACCAACTCAATTTGACGAGATCATTGCTATCATTGAAAAGGCGAAAGCCCGTGCTATAAAAGCGGTCAACGCAGAATTGATTCAGTTGTATTGGAATGTTGGCGAATATCTGTCAAATCTGTGTGCTGCCTCCAACTTTGGTGATAAGGTCATTGATGAAGTCGCTGCATATATTGCTAAGAGCAACCAAAGCCTGAAAGGGTTCAACCGGCGCGGCCTCTATCGGATGAGGCAGTTTTATGAAACATATAAAGATGATGGATTTGTGACACCACTGGTGACACAAATCAGCTGGACAAATCATCTGCTGATCATGTCCGGCTCTAAAAGCGCCGAGGAGCGTCATTTTTATATGGCGCTCTGTGCCAAAGAACACTACTCCAAACGAGAACTGGAGCGCCAGATTGACAGCGCCTACTTTGAGCGCTATATGCTTGCCTCCCAAAAAACTGTGCCAGAAGGGACCTCAGAAGGTGTGCGCGCCAGCTTTCTTGATACCTATGTTTTGGAATTTCTCGACCTGCCACAGCAATATTCGGAACACAATCTGCGCAAGGCCATCATCGAAAACTTAAAGCAATTCATCCTGGAGTTTGGCAAAGACTTCACCTTTGTGGGCGATGAATATCGTATTCAGGTCGGCGGTCAGGATTTCTATATTGACCTGCTGTTTTATAATCGCGCTTTATCGTGCCTTGTTCCGATTGAATTAAAGATTGGTAAGTTTAAGCCCGAACACGTCGGTCAAATCAATTTCTACATGGAGGCCCTCGACCGGGATGTGAAAAAGCCAAATGAAAATCCCAGCGTTGGTGTGATCCTGTGTGCGGGCAAGGACGATGCCGTAGTGGAATACGCATTAAGCCGCAGTATGTCCCCTACCCTTGTTTCGGATTACACGCTTTGTCTTCCCAATAAGAAACTGCTGCAAGACAAGCTGCGTGAGTTGACCGAACTAGCTCTGGAAAACGGAGAAACAGTTGAGGACTGAATCTATTCCTGTGTCATTCTGTTGCAACTCTGAGAAAAGCTCAGTCATGCAATTAGGCAGCAGAAATGGATAAACCGCTGTTTTTAAGCTAACTTTTGGTGGAAAAGGGCATAAAAACATACAACCTCTCTCCTGCGCACTCAAACCGCTCCCACCCTCGTTTGAGGGGTCGTTACACGACTGTATTGGGAGAGCGCTTGAATGGCATTCAAGAGGTCTGCGGTTCGATCCCGCATATCTCCACCATCACGAGAGTGAAGTAAAGACCTCGTTTCTTCGGAAACGGGGTCTTTACTTCATGCTACGCTGAGCAGCATTTGTGGTGAACTGCTCCAGGTCGATAATATCTGCTCAGTGAGCTCTTTCTGGATAAGATCATATGTTCCGCCGTCTGTTCATAATTCCCTTACTCATTCAAACACTCTGTGCCTGCAAGCTGCGCCTGGACAAGTGGGCGCTGTTCGTGTTAGTATAGGGGAAAACGATAAGGCGGTGACGGTGCTGTGGAAAAGATCATGATCGTCGAGGACGATCCGGCCATTCGGGAGGAGCTGGCCCTGCTCCTGGAGAACGAGGGGTATATGCCCCTGGCGGTCACGGAGCTCACCAGTATCCCGGAGCAGGTAGCGGCGGAGCGGCCGGACCTGGTCCTGCTGGACATCAACCTGCCTGGCCGGGACGGGTTCTCCCTGTGCGCCGCCCTGCGGCGGAGCGTCCCGGTGATCTTCGTCACCAGCCGGGACGGGGGGATGGACGAGGTGCGGGCGCTGAGCCTGGGCGGGGACGACTACATCACCAAGCCCTACAGCGTCCCCGTCCTCCTGGCCCGGATCCGGGCGGTCCTGCGCCGGAGCGGCGGCGGGCCGGGGCCGGCGGAGGTGCTGGAGGCCGGGGGGCTGCGCCTGCACCTGACCAAGGGGACCGTGTCGGCCGGGGGAGGGACCGCGGAGCTCACCCGGAACGAGCTGCAGATCCTGGCCTGCCTGATGGCCCACAAGGGGCAGATCGTCTCCCGGGCGGACCTGATCGACGCCCTGTGGGACGAGCAGATCTATATCGATGACAACACCCTAAGCGTCAACATGACCCGGCTGCGGGGGAAGCTGGCGGCGCTCGGAGCGCCGGAGGCCATCAGGACCCGCCGGGGGATGGGGTATCAGCTATGAACCGCGCTCTGTCCGCCCGGCTGGGCCGGATCGCCCTCTGGCTGCTCTGCGCCGGCCTGGCGGCCCTGTTCCTGCTCGCCACGGGGACCCAGCCGGGGGTCCTGGCGATCCTGCTCCTGCTCCTCCTGCCCCTCTTCGCGGCGGTCCAGGCCTTCGACCTCCTGCGCCAGCGCGCCAGGTGCCGGGAGCTGGAGGCCATCCTGGAGGGGCTGGACCGGAAGTACCTGTTCGCGGAGTGCGTCCCGCCGCCGCGGGACCCATATGAGCGGCAGCTCTTCGACCTGGTCCGCCGGGCGGGGCGGGCCATGACCGGCGCGGTATCCGACGCGGAGGCCGCCCAGCGGGAGTACCGGGAGTATGTGGAGCAGTGGGTCCATGAGATCAAGGCCCCCATCACCGCCGCCCGGCTCATCTGCCGGGACCTGGAGGGGGACACCCGCCGGAAGCTCACGGCGGAGCTGGCGCAGATCGAGGCCCATGTGGAGCGGGCCCTGTTCTATGCCCGGGCGGAGGCCCCGGAGAAGGACTGCCTGTTCCGGCAGGTGGAGCTGGGGAAGCTGGCTGCCCGGGCGATCGAGGACCACCGCTCCCTGCTGATCCAGAGCGGCGTCCGGGTGGAAACGGAGGGGCTGGGCTGCGCCGTCTATACGGATGAGAAGTGGGCGGCCTTCATCCTGGGCCAGCTCCTCCAGAACGCCGCCCGCTACCGGGGGGAGGGGCCGGTCATCCGTCTGACCGCCAGACCGCTGGGGCGGCAGACCCAGCTCATCGTGGCGGATAACGGCATCGGCATCCCGGCCCATGAGCTGCCCCGGGTGTTCGACCGGGGCTTCACCGGGCAAAACGGACGGAGCCGGGGCGGCCAGTGCCTGGCTGGCGGCCAGTGCCTGGCTGGCGGCCAGAGCCTGGCTGGCGGCTCCACCGGCATGGGGCTGTACCTGTGCAAAAAGCTGGCGAAGTCCCTGGAGCTGGGGCTGCAGATCGCCTCGGAGGAGGGCCAGGGGACCGCCGTGACGCTGACCTTCCCCACAAAGGAAAATCTTACAAAACTGTAAGGCAGCGCCATAGGACTTCGATACAACAGCCGTTGCTTTTGCTGTATCATAGGGCCATGAGCAAAGGAGGCGGTCATCGTGCTGCAAGTACAGAACATCGAAAAATACTACGGGAACAAGAACAACGTCACCCGCGCCCTGGACCGGGTGAGCTTTGACGTGGAGGCCGGGGAGTTTTTGGCGATCATGGGGGCGTCGGGGTCGGGCAAGACCACCCTGCTCAACTGCATCTCCACCATCGACACCATCAGCGCCGGGCGTATCCTCCTGGACGGGGTGGATATCGCCGGCCTCAGCGAGAGGGAGCTGGCAAAATTCCGCCGGGAGCGGCTGGGCTTCGTGTTCCAGGACTTCAACCTGCTGGACACCCTCACCATCGAGGAGAACATCGGCCTGGCCCTCTCCCTGGACCGCCAGGACCCCAGGACGGTCCAGAGCCGGGTGCGGGACATGGCCCAGAGGCTGGGCATCACCGATATTTTGGAGAAGTTCCCCTACCAGGTCTCCGGGGGCCAGAAGCAGCGGGCCGCCTGCGCCCGGGCCATGGTGGCGGGGCAGTCCCTGCTGCTGGCCGACGAGCCCACCGGGGCGCTGGACTCCAAGGCCTCGAAGGACCTGCTGGAGATCATGACCGCCATGAACCGGGACATGGGGGCCACCATCCTGATGGTCACCCACGATGCCTACAGTGCCAGCTATGCCAAGCGGGTGCTATTTTTGAAGGATGGCCGGGTGTTCAACGAGCTGCTCCGGGGAGGCCGGGGCAGGCCGGCGCTCTACCACGAGATCCTGGACGTGCTGGCCGCGCTGGGGGGTGATGTCAGTGACGTTATCTGAGCTGTCCCTCCGCAACGCCAAGCGGCAGGCAAAGGACTATCTGGTCTACTTCGTCACGGTGGTCATGGCCGCCGCCCTGCTGTACGCCTTCAACGGCCTGGTGTTCTCCCGGGAGATCGCCACCTTGTCCAAGTGGATGGATATGCTGCCGCTGATGATCGTCCTGGCTAGTATCGTAGTGGTGTGCGTCTTTGGCTGGCTGGTGGCCTACGCCACCCGGTTCATGCTCCTGCGCCGGGGCCGGGAGCTGGGGACCTACCTCCTGATCGGTCTGGAGAGCCGGCAGTTGGCCCGGCTGTTCTTTCTGGAGAACCTGGCGGTGGGGGGCTGCGCCCTGGTGCTGGGGACCGTTTTGGGCGGGCTGCTCTATCAGATGTTTCGGGCCATCATCCTGGCCCTGTTCCGCCTGCCCTACACCTTCGCCTTTGGCTTTTCCCTGCCCGCCCTGGCGCTGACCACGGCCTACTTCGCCCTGATCTACCTCTTTGCCCTGGTCCGGAGCCGGAAGTATATCCGCCGGGCGAAGATCCACGACCTGCTCTATTTCGACCGGCAGAATGAGGGCGCAGTCATCCAGACCGGCAGAAAGCGCCGCCGGGCTTTCACCGGCTCCCTGGTGCTGGCGGTGATCGGGACGCTTTTGCTGATGGTGGGGGACGCGGCCACCGGCATCGCCGGGGCGGGGTGCCTGCTGGCCTTTTACTTCGGCTTCTTCCTCAGCTTCGCCTCCGGGGTGCCCGCCTTTTTCGACAAGCGGCCCGCCCGGAAGTACAAGGGCCAAAACCTGCTGGTGTTCCGCACCCTGACGGCCAAGCTGGCCACCATGGGGGTACTGATGGCCACCATCTCCATGGTCCTCACCGCCACCCTCATCTCCGAGGGGTCGGGGCTGGTGTTCCGGGGGCTGTTCCTTGGCCGTGCGGCGGACACCGCCTGCTTCGACCTGTACCTGGGCGTGGGGGATGGCCGGGACCCTGCCGTCTATCTGGACTATATCGAAAAGCATATCCCTGTGGAGCGGGAGCTGGCGTATCAGGTCTATGAGAGCGGGGATACCCAGATACAGGACTATGTCCATTCCCAGATCACCTACTATAACTACGGCTATGGGCAGGACCCGGTCCTCCGCTGGAGCGACTACGCCGCCCTGCGGGTCATCGCCGGCTATCCGGCGGTGGAGCTGGAGCCGGATAGCTATCTGGTCCACTGCATGACCTATGTGGAGGGAGCGCTGAAGGACTACGGCGAGCCGCTGCTCCTGGGCGATACCGTGCTGAAAGCGGGCGGGATGTATACCGAGCATCTGTCCCAGAGCGGCGGCACCGTCAACGGGCGGGGGTATATCCTGGTGGTCCCGGACGATGCGGCGGAGGGCCTGCCGGTCCACCACTGGGCCTACGCCGCCAAGACCGTCCAGCCGGTGCCGGAGGCCCAGTTCCATGACCTGTGGGACATCAACGAGCGCACCACCAGCTCCGGGGTCGCCAGCAACGCCATCACCACACGGGCCAGCGAGGAGGCGGAGGTGGCCGCCCAGACCGCCCTGATCATCTTCCCTCTGTACTATCTGGCCCTGGCCCTCACCATGACCGCCGCCACCATCCTGACCATCCAGCAGCTCAGCGAGAGCGAGCGGTACCAGCGGCAGTTCGCCCTGCTGCGCAAGCTGGGGATGGACCGGCGGGAGATGGCAAGGGCCCTGGGGACCCAGTTCGCGATCTACTACGCCCTGCCCGCCGTGCCGCCGGTACTGATCGGTATGCCCTTCATCCTCCATCTGGCCCATATGCCGGAGCCGGGGATCATGGTGGGGGCCTCCAGTCCGGGCATCATCGCGCTGGTCTCGCTGGCTATCTTTTTCCTGGTCTACGCCGTCTATATCCTGCTGGCCTACACCAGCCTGAAGCGGAACGTCCTGCCGGCCTAGCGGGGCCAGGCGGCGCAGTGCGGGCGGACTTACTGTTAGAACGAAGTGGCCGAAAGCAGGGAACAGGGCTGTATGATCCTGTTCCCCGCTTTCGGCTGTGAAATGGCAAAACTCGTTATGGAGGTGTATGAGATGCAAATAAACTTGCGTGCTTTATTCACCGGCCCGCCCTCCTCTGAGAAGGAGCTGTTCCGCAACATCAAGCGATGTATCTCTATCTTCGAGCCTGAGCGGCTTCAAGGCCTCCAGCCTGCGCCGGAGGAAGATATCCAAGCGTTGGAGCAGCTGATCATGGGGAGATACGGGTGCTGTATCCCGGCATCTTACAAACGATATCTGCGGGAGATGGGGCAGGAGGACGGCGGTATCCTTTCAAAAAGAATGGACTTCCAGTCGGCGGACATAGCCCGCGGCGCAAAAGACTGCCTTGCGTGGGACGGCCTGTGGCGGTACTTTGAAAAAAAGTTCCCCGGTCACCCGCCCTTCTGGATGTTCTACTATGGGCCGCTGGCCGAGATGGGGTACGGTCTCCTTCTGGACGAAGCGTCCTCGGATGAACTGGTACAGATAGATGGTGGATGCTTCGGCTATTGCCACGATACATTTTCAAAGATGCTGTTTTATTTTGCCTACAGTGAGCTGATCGCATGGGTGCTGAAACATGGCAAGCCCTTAAAATACAAGGCCGGGACCTTTTCCTCTGGGCTTTCTTGCATCCATGCGATGGCTTTTCTTGCCTATTGCCCGCCGGAGTGGACGGTCACCGGTCACGCTCCGTTGGCGGAGTTCCTGCAAAAGCTGGAGGCAGACCATGGAGCAGAGCCTTGCTGGTTCAGTGGAGACAAAGAGTTTTGCTTGTTTGATATGAACGATCAGCCCCTGGATATCGGTCATTTCTTCGCGCGTTATGCGGCTTTTCATGTTTCTTCTGGCCTTACATTTTATATTAGATACCATGCAGGATATAGGCCCCTCATTCGAGTGGTGCTTTTGAGCGAGGACCTGCCCCTTACCAAACAGATCACAGACGCTATTTTGCGTTGTGCCCAGCTGGAAGAAAACTCTTTGGTATTTACAAGACTGGACTGGGAACTGGTCCCAAATTGGTTGAGTTTTGGCTCTTGGTAGAGTGGCCTGTTCTTTGGAAAAGACCAGGGCGCAGGGACAGAGCCACTGCAAATTATGTAAATAAGCAGAGGTGACAAAGTGATGCAGTATCGATTTCCTAAAGTGAACAGGATAGGTAGGGAGGCGTTTCTAAAGATAGAGGAACAGGATGTACTTTTCATCACATATCCTGGAAGGATGGGGGATGAGGATGGTTCGACATTTATCATAGATACGCCAAACGGATATAAGGTGTATCGAATCGATGGGTGGTGTTTTGGAGAGGACACGGGGCCTGATCGTATTTCGTATGCAGAGATGGCTGATAGATTTCCTAATTGGATCGCATCCGTTGGAACAGAAGAAGAAAAAGCGGACTCATTGTACAGATATGTGTATATGGGATTCGGCAACGGTCTGTGCATAAGAAAGGACGTATATGGCCCATTTATGAAGCACCTGGAGTTGGCGATCGACAAGTATGCAAAAGAGAAGCATATCGACAGTTCTAAGAGAGAAGAGCATCGATATGCAATGATCTTCAATGTGTGGGATGAAGCGGTCGTAAATATGGCTGCGGATGCAAATGTGGCCTTATTATAAAAAGGTATTTCTCTTTGGCCTGCCGCTCCATTTCAGCTTGTAACCATCGTGCATCCTGAACAGTATAGCCCCATTGAGCAAATAGTCTCTCTTTCCCATGAGGGTGCCTCCCCTGTGTATTGAAGAGATATGGGTCGAATTTACTATGATCACTGTCCACGAAAGCACTTAGCAGTACAATAGCGAGATCAACAGGCTCCAAGGTGCAATGACAATTTGGATGGTGAGGCCATGGGGGAGCCTTACCTTCCAGAAATAAACATCCGTCTAGCATCAGACATTCTTGACAGTGAGAACTTCCCTCCGAATGATGTACCCACTTGACCCAATGCGGCCCGTCTGATTTTTGTACGCAAATCGTCCCCGCACATCGTTTGTAATACATTTATTGTCTCCTTTACAAGTAGTAAGCAAAGAGCTTTCTACCTATAAAGTGAGATCGCTGTAAAGTTGTACGTTTGCGTGCATCCAAACAAAAAGAATACTGTAAAAAATAAGACAGACCAACCCCTCTGGCGGTCTGCCTTATTTTATGGTCCGAGTGACTGGATTCGAACCAGCGGCCTCTTGAACCCCATTCAAGCGCGATACCAAACTTCGCCACACCCGGATATGCCAGCCTCATCGCTGACGGAAGATAGGATACCACAGTCATTTCTATTTTGCAAGCCCTTTTTTGCGTTTTTTGAAATTTGTTGATTTTCCATAGAGAACAGCCCAGCGGCGGCGGAACTATTGACATCTGTCCCATCAAACGGCCCCGGCCTGGGCCCTCCGCCAGGGGCCCGGAGCGGGGAAAAGAAAAATCTTCCTGGAGGGGTTGACAAAATGGATAACAGCTAGTATAATGCAGACTTGAAAAGACCGAGCCGACTGCGCTCAGAAAGGAGACCGCCATGCTGTACCGTATCGAGCTGTGCATAAGCTATCCCAGCAGAGGGCAAAGGAAAGATAGCCCTGTGCTTTGTGACGCGCGCATTTTGACCATATTTTCCGGCAGCGTGGCGGGAGATCTCTAGGATCGTACCCGTTTTGTGTCGGAGATGGCCAGGTGGAGCGTCACGCCTCACCTGGCTTTTTTGCGCCCATAGGCCCCGGCAGGCGAGGCGCCCACAAAACGACAGGATACGCGACAGGCCCACACCCAAGGGGGTGGGCCTGGGGAAGTATACTCTCTGTAATATACAGCGGACCTGCCGGCGGTCGAGAAAGGAGATATCGAGCATGTTAGAAGTAGCGGGAAAGTACAACCAGGCAAAGATCTTCACCGATGTGGTGGAGCAGGCGTCCATCGCCCAGGTGATCGAGCTGTGCAATCAGTCCTTCACCGCCGGTAGCCGCATCCGGCTGATGCCGGACATCCACGCCGGGATCGGCTGCACCATCGGTACCACCATGACCATCACCGACAAGGTGGTGCCCAACCTGGTGGGGGTGGATATCGGCTGCGGCATGGAGACCGCCCGGATCCGGGAGAGCCATCTGGAGCTGCAAAAGCTGGATAAGCTGATCTACGAGGCCATCCCCTCCGGCTTCTCCGTTCGGAGCCGGCCCCACCGGTATGCGGAGGAGATCGACCTGACGGAGCTGTGCTGCGCCAAGCAGGTGGACCTCCTCCGGGCGGAGAAGAGCATCGGCACCCTGGGCGGCGGCAACCACTTCATCGAGGTGGACCGGGACGAGGAGGGGCAGTTCTATGTGGTCATCCACTCTGGCAGCCGCCACCTGGGCCAGGAGGTGGCCAAGTACTACCAGGAGGAGGGCTGGAAGGCCCTGAACCACACCGATGACGCCTCCGTCGCCCAGCTGATCGCGGAGATGAAGGCCGCCGGACGGCAGAAGGAGATCCAGAAGGAGCTGAAGCGGCTGAAGAACCAGCGGCAGACGGATATCCCCCGGCAGCTGGCCTATGTGTCCGGGGAGCTGTTCGACCAGTATATCCACGATATGCGCCTGGTCCAGCGCTTCGCCGCCCTCAACCGGCAGGCCATGATGGACGAGATCGTCAAGGGGATGAAGCTCCATGTGGAAGAGCAGTTCACCACCATCCACAACTACATCGACACCGACGCCATGATCCTCCGCAAGGGGGCCGTCTCCGCCAAGGCGGGGGAGCAGCTGCTGATCCCCATCAATATGCGGGACGGGAGCCTGCTGTGCGTGGGCAAGGGCAACGAGGACTGGAACTTCTCCGCCCCCCACGGCGCGGGGCGGCTGATGAGCCGGTCCGCCGCTAAGCAGAGCTTCACCGTGTCGGAGTTCAAGAAGCAGATGGCGGGGATCTACACCACCTCCGTCGGCCAGGCCACCCTGGACGAGTGCCCCATGGCCTACAAGGGGATGGAGGATATCCTGGACAACATCGGTCCCACGGCGGAGGTCGTCAAGATCATCCGGCCCGTTTACAATTTCAAGGCGGGGGACGAGGACTGAGAGGACGAAAAAGACCGGCGCTCTGGAGCGTTTTCCAGAGCGCCGGCTGTCCTTTGGCGGGCGGACCGTTTTTACAGGATGCCCTGCCAGCACTGGCTGGCCAGCAGGTCCTCCACCAGGCCGCTGTCCAGCTCGCCGTGGCTGGCCATGCTGCGGAGGATGTTCGCCGCCTGGTCCACGGTCTTGCCGGGCTTATAGGGGCGGTCATCGGCCACCAGGGCGTCGAAGATGTCCAGGATGGTGATCAGGCGGACCTCGAAGGGGATCTCCTCTCCCCGCAGGCCCTTGGGGTAGCCGCTGCCGTCCAGCTTCTCGTGGTGGGCCGCCGCCCAGGGGCGCACATGGGACAGCTCCTGGGGGAACTGGATCTGGGCCAGGAGCTTGTCGGTCAGCACCACATGGCGCTCCATCTCCCGGCGCTCGGCGGGGGAGAGGGTGCCCCGGCGGATGGAGAGCATGGCGTGCTCCTCCTCCGTGAGCCAGGGCTGGGGCTGGCCGTCAGGGCCTATGTAGGTCCGCTCCCGCAGGCCGTCCAGCCAGGCCAGCTGCTCATCGGTGACGAAGCCCGCCTTGTCGATCGTCTCGATGGTCCCGGCGGTCTCCTCCAGGAGCTGGCGGAAGGCAGGCAGGCCCGCCGGGTCCGCCCGGCCCTCCAGGCACTCGATCCGCTGGCTCATCCAGATCTCCCCCAGACGGCTGCGCAGGCGGCTGTGCTGGGCGGGGGAGAGGCGGGCGGCCTTGTCCATCACGGACCGGGGGGTGGTGACCTTGCCGATGTCGTGGAGCCAGATGCTCATCAGCAGCTCCTCCCGGCGCTGGGGGGAGAAGCTGGCCCGGCCCTGGGCCTCCAGGTGGCCCAGGAAGCCCTCCGCGTACTGGGCCATCCGCCGGGAGTGGTGGGCGTTGTAGGGGGTGCGCTCGTCGATGGCGGTGGACATCACCCGGACGAAGGAGCGGAACAGCTCCTGGATGGCCTCCATATAGCGGACGTTCTGGATGGTGATCGCCGCCTGGGAGGCCACCGACTCCACCGCCAGCACGATCTCATCCCGGAAGGGGCAGATGTGCCCGGCCTCGTCCAGGGCGTTGATCAGCTGCAAGACGCCGATCTGCTCCCCGGACCGGCTGCGCATGGGCACCACCAGCATACTGCGGGTATCGTAGCCGGTCTGCTCATCGTACCGGATGGGGCCGGTGAGGTCGTACAGCCGGCAGTTCTTCACATCCTCGATGCGGATGGTCTTGTCCTCCAGCAGGGCCAGGGCGCAGACGCTCTGGCGGGTCAGGGGCACCGGCGGCGGGAGACCGTCGCTGCCCCAGGACCGGAGGGTGTTGTTGCGGGAGGTGCGGAAGTGGAGCGCGTCGTCCTTCAAGAGATAGAGCGTGCCGGCATCGCAGGCCGTCAGCTCCATGGCGCAGGTCAGGATGCGCTCTAAGAGCCGGTCCAGGTCCCGCTCTGCGGACAGCAGCACCCCCACCTCCAGCAGCTTTTGGATGTCCTCTTGTCTCATAGCTCGATCGTCATCCCCTCTCTGGCAAAGAGCCCGCCGGCCTCATGGGCCAGCCGCTCTTGGGCCTGCAAAGATCGGTCGTCGTAGTCCGGGCCGTAATGGGTCATCAGCACCTGCCCCACCTCCGCCGCCCGGCCCAGGGCGATCCCCTCGGCCCAGGTGGAGTGGCCCCAGCCGGGGCGCAGGTCCCTTGGGGCGAAGGCGGCGTCCCAGATGAGCAGGTCTGCCCCCTGGGCGAAGGCCGTCAGGCGGGCCGCCATGTCCCCGGCCAGCTCGCAGTCCAGGGCGTAGACCAGACAGGTCTCCCCATCGGTCAGGCGGTAGAGCAGACTGCCGTTGGGGTGGCACCCCGCCAGGACCGACACCTCCACGCCCCCCGGCAGGGGGAAGGAGCGGCCCGGCGCCGTCTCATGGAGGACCGCCTGCCCCAGGCCCACCGGCCAGAAGGGCGGCCCCACCAGTCCCTCCAGAAGGGAGCGGGAGCCGGCGGGGCCGTAGAGATGGACGGTGCTGTCCTGCAAGGGGGCGAAGCCGAAGAGGCCGGCGATGTGGTCCATGTGCAGGTGGCTGAGCAGGATGTGCCAGGGGCCGGCGCCGGTGAGGCCCGTCAGGCCGGTACCGGCGTCCAGGACGGCCTGTCCGCCGTCCCAGTCCACGGTGAAGCAGGCGGTGTTGCCGCCATAGGCCAGATGGTCCGCCGCCGGGGTGGGGACGGACCCCCGGACCCCCCGCACGGTCAGTTTCCATGGACGCCCCACGGTCCTCAGCCCTGGTCCAGGGCCTGCCGCAGGGCCTTTGCCAGCTGGTCGGGGCAGGAGGTCTCCTTGAAGCCGCAGCGGATGCCGCTGAGGAGGTCGATGGCCCGCTGGGCGTCCATGCCCTGGACCAGCTTGGTGATCCCCTTCAGGTTGCCGTCACAGCCGCCCAGGATCTCCACGGAGCGGATCTTGCCGTCCTCCACGTCCACGTCCATCCGCCGGCTGCACACGCCACGGGGAAGATAGGTATAGCGCATATCTCTCGTCTCCTTTTATAAAAAGTATCGCACCGGGCCCTCTACAGGGCCGGCCAAGGTATTATACCACATCCCGCCCGGTTTGCAAAGGGGGCGAATGATCTATCCATCATCCGGCTATACTTCCTGCAAATGCCAACAAGGAGCGAAGAGCCATGAGTGACGACCGATTCACCCCCGCCGCCCGGGAGGCGCTGCGTCTGTCCCAGCGGGCGGCGGAGGAGCTGGGGCACAGCTATGTAGGCAGCGAGCATCTCCTTTTAGGACTGCTGCGGGAGAGAGAGGGGACGGCCCATAAGGCCCTCCAGGAGAGCGGGCTGACCGAGGCCCGGGCCAGGGAGATCCTGGTCGCCAGCGTGGGCCGGGGGTCCGCCGGCACGGTCCCCGCCCAGGGGCTGACCCTCCGGGCCCGGGGGGCCATCGAGTGCGCGGTGGCGGAGTCCCTCCGGGCCGGCAGCCGCCGGGTGGATACGGAGCATCTGCTCCTGGGGGTCCTGCGGCAGGAGAACGGCGGGGCCCTCCGGGTCCTCACCGCCGCCGGGGTGGAGCCCAGGCAGCTGCTCTCCCGGCTGCTCCAGCGGCAGAACGTCCGGGCCGGGGCCCAGCAGCCCCAGGCGGAGCCCCCCAGGGCCCAGAGCGGCCGGGACACCGCCCGGGTGCTGACGGAGTACACCACCGACCTGACGGCCCTGGCCCGGGAGGGGAAGCTGGACCCGGTGATCGGGCGGGACAAGGAGGTCCGGCGGGCCATCCAGATCCTGAGCCGCCGGACCAAGAACAACCCGGCCCTCATCGGGGAACCGGGGGTGGGCAAGACGGCCATCGCCGAGGGCCTGGCCCAGCGGATCGCCCTGGGGGACGTGCCGGAGGAGCTGCAAAACAAGCGGATCTTGTCCCTGGACCTGACCGCCATGCTGGCGGGGACCAAGTACCGGGGGGAGTTCGAGGACCGGATCAAGAGCTGCCTGCGGGAGGTCCGGCGGGCGGGGAACATCATCCTCTTCCTGGACGAGCTCCACACCATCGTAGGCGCCGGCAGCGCCGAGGGGGCGGTGGACGCGGCCAACATCATCAAGCCCCCTCTGGGCCGGGGGGAGATCCGGGTCATCGGGGCCACCACCCTGGACGAGTACCGCCGCCACATCGAGAAGGACGCGGCCTTGGAGCGCCGGTTCCAGCCCATCACCGTGCCTGAGCCGGAGCCGGAGACGGCCCTGGAGATCCTCCGGGGGCTGCGGGAGCGGTATGAGGCCCACCACGGCCTGGGCATCAGCGACGAGGCCCTGCGGGCGGCGGTGGACCTGTCGGTCCGGTATATCAACGACCGCTGCCTGCCGGACAAGGCCATCGACCTGATGGACGAGGCCGCCAGCCGGGTCCGCCTGGAGGACCGGGGGGCGGGGCCGGATATGCGGGCCCTGGAGAACAAGCTGGACGCGGTGCGCCGGGAGAAGAACGAGGCCATCGGCGGCCAGGACTACGAGAAGGCCGCCCGCCTCCGGGACATCGAGCTGAACTTCCTCCGGCAGCTGACGGAGGAGCGCTGCCGCTGGCGCAAGACCTACCAGCAGCGGCGGAACGTGGTGACCGGGGAGGACGTGGCCGGGGTGGTGTCGGAGTGGACCGGTATCCCGGTGAAGCGCCTGGCGGAGGAGGAGAGCCAAAAGCTCCTGCGGCTGGAGGAGGCCCTCCACCGGCGTGTGGTGGGCCAGGGGGAGGCGGTGTCCGCCATCGCCCGGGCCATCCGCCGGGGCCGGGTGGGCCTCCGGGACCCCAGGCGGCCCATCGGCTCCTTCCTGCTCCTAGGGCCCACCGGCGTGGGCAAGACGGAGCTGTGCCGGACCCTGGCGGAGGTCCTCTTCGGCAAGGAGGAGAGCCTGATCCGGCTGGATATGTCGGAGTATATGGAGCGGCACACGGTCTCCCGGCTGATCGGGTCCCCGCCGGGGTATGTGGGCCACGAGGAGGGGGGACAGCTGACGGAGAAGGTCCGCCGCCGGCCCTACTCCGTGGTGCTGTTCGATGAGATCGAGAAGGCCCACGAGGACGTGTGGAACCTGCTCTTGCAGATCCTGGAGGAGGGAGCCCTCACCGACAGCCAGGGCCGCCGGGTGGACTTTCGCAACGCGGTGGTGGTGATGACCTCCAACATCGGGGCCAGGGCCATTGCCGAGACGGGCCGGTCCATCGGCTTCCGGGGCCGGGAGGGGAAGAGCTTCGAGACGGTGCGCCAGTCGGTGCTGGCGGAGCTGAAGCGGACCTTCCGCCCGGAGCTTTTGAACCGCATCGATGAGACCATCGTGTTCCAGCGGCTGGAGGGGCCGGAGGTGGAGGAGATCGCCCGCCGGATGCTGGCGGAGACTGGCAAGCGCCTCCAAGCGCTGGGCTTGGAGCTGTCCCCGGCCCCGGAGGCGGTGGCCTGCTTGGCCGCCGCGGGATTTGACCCGGAGAACGGCGCCCGCCCCCTCCGCCGGGCCATCCGGGGCGGGGTGGAGGACGCCATCGCCCAGCAGATCCTGGAGGGCAAGGTCCGCTCCGGGGACAAGCTGCGGCTGACCGCGCCGGCGGGAGAACTGGTAGTGGAGAAGGTGCCGGCGCTGCGGAAAGAGGCATAAAGGACTGGAGGACCAGCCGGTCCGGCAGCAGATCTCCCTGGAGATATCTTCCAGGGGGATCTTTTGCAGTATTGACAAAATAGAAGATCTATGGTAAATGATGGTATGAGAGCTGCTTGCGGTGGAAGTATGGGGAGGGAAAAGCTGTATGAGATCCAAAAAAACCTTATGGATACTGGCTGCGCTTTTGGCGGTCGGGATCGCAGGAGCGATCCCGCTCCTACGCCCGGTGGAAAATACAGCATATATCTCCGGTCAGCTGCCGCATAGGACCACAGACGACCTGTTCCAGCAGTCCTCTCTGGTGGCCTTGGGGCAGGTGACGGATATCTCAGACGCTTTCCGCATCGAGAGTACCAGCGGCGGGACCGCTATCTATACAGACTACACCTTCACGATCTCCCGCTTGGTCCGAGGGACGAACACGGCGGAGAGCGTGACGGTGCGTGTGCCGGGAGGTACAGTGGACCACTATACGGAAGTATACGAGCCCTGTGCCGAGCTGGAAAAGGACGGGGAGTATCTGCTCTTCTTGCAGCGCCCCTATGGAGGCGGCGCGTACAACACCGCCGGGGACTACTACTACGTTCTGGGCCTGGCCCAGGGGGCCTTTACAGCGGTCGATGAGGAGAAGACCCGATTTGTCTCCCAGCTGGGGGTGGAGCTGGATCTGGGCCAGATGGCGATGGCCTACGCGGATGAGCCGGTGGATGAGAATTACGCCCGCCGGGAGTTCATCGAGAATCAGCAGTGGAACTTGGAGTCCGGGTTCATCACCCAGGAGGAGTATGACCAATTTATGGCGGAGCTGGATGTGTACGCCACCATCCTCCCATGACCGGTCAGATGATAGCAGCGGAGCGCCTGTGCCATTTCGCACAGGCGCTCCTTTGTATTTTCAGTTGTGTTTTCAGCTCACTGCTGCTCCAGTAGGGTCATATACTTTGGCCGCTCGGCTTCCGGGACCTTCAGCGCCGTCATCGCCTGTTCGATGGATAGGCCCATAGTCTCCATAAGGCTGTTGATGGACAGCAGGATACCATCTGTCATCCCTTTGGCCATGCCTTCAACGCGTCCTTTGGCTATGCCTTCAGCCCGGCCCTTGGCCATACCTTCGGCTCGGCCCTTAGCCATGCCTTCAGCCCGGCCCTTAGCCATGCCCTCGGCGATGCCCTTTTCTCTTACGCCCTTGCTCAGGTTGCACATGACAGACACCTCTTCTCCTATTCTACCACAACTGCCCGGCGGCGTCCACCGCTTTTTTTGGCGTCATATTCCCGGACAGGCCCTCATAAGATGGGAACATCCAAAGGAGAAGGGAGCCGCTGCGGCGGGGGACAAGGTATGGATGTGGATCTGATCTTTAAGATAGCGGCCATAGGTATCATCGTGGCGGTGCTGAACCAGCTGCTGGTCCGGTCGGGACGGGAGGAGCAGGCGCTGATGACCACCCTGGCGGGGCTGGTGGTGGTGCTGATGATCTTAGTCCAGGAGATCAGCCGTCTGTTCGACCTCATCAAGACCCTGTTCCAGTTCTGACCATGGAGCTGGCGTACAAGGCGGCGGCGATCTGCGTGGTGGCCGCCCTGACAGGGGCCTTTTTGAAGCGGGGTACCCCGGAGATCGCCCTGCTGCTCGCCCTGGCCACGGCGGTGGCGGTGCTGGGCTGGTCGCTGGAGGGCCTGGAGACGGTGTCAGCGGCCCTGGAGCGCTTTTTGGACCAGGCCGGTCTGGAGCGGCGTTTGTTCCTGCCTCTGGTGAAGATCGTGGGCATCTCCCTGGTGGCCCGGCTGGGGGCGGACCTGTGCAGGGACGCGGGGCAGGGGATGCTGGCGTCGCTGGTGGAGCTGTGCGGCACGCTGTGCGCCCTGGCGGCGGCTATGCCGCTGCTGACGGAGGCGGCGGGGCTGTTCGGGGGGTGGATGACGGGATGAGATGGAGGATCTTGACCCTTGGCGCCGGGGTGCTGCTGGCGCTGCTGCTGGCGGGACAGGCCCTGGCGGTGGAGGTGCCGGGGGACCTGCAAAAGGCGCTCCCGGCGGGGGACGAGCTGGCGGGGGCCTCCCTGGAGGATGGGCTGGCGGCCCTTTGGGGCCGGGCGGCGGGCCTGGTGGGTGGACTGCTCCGGGCCGGTGTCCGGGACGCGGCGTGTCTGCTGCTGGTGCTGGTCCTCTGCGGCGTGGGGGAGGGGGGGATGCTGGCGGTGAAGGCCGCCGGTCCGCCCTATGTCCTCCTGGCGGGGACCCTGGCGATCCTGCTCCTGGCGGCGGGGGACGTGAAGGGGCTGATGGGCATGGGGGTGGAGACCATCACCGAGCTGGAGCAGTTCTCCAAGGTGCTGCTGCCCAGCCTGACGGCGGCCACGGCGGCTATGGGCCATGCCGGGTCCGCGGCGGTCCGGCAGATGGCGGCGGCGTTCTTCAGCGACGTGCTGCTGACGGCGATCCGCCGGGTGTTCGTCCCCATGACCTACCTCTACATAGGCCTGCTGGCGGCCAACACCCTCCTGGGGGGAGGCCAGCTGGAGAAGCTGGCGGAGGGGCTGAAAAAGCTGATCTCCTGGAGCCTCAAGACCGCCCTGCTGCTCTTCACCGGCTATCTGACCGTGACTGGGGCGGCGGCGGGGGCGGCGGACGCTCTTACAGTGAAGCTGGCTCGGACGGCCATCTCCTCCACAGTGCCGGTGGTGGGGGGCGTGGTGGCTAACGCGGCGGAGACGGTGCTGGCCGGCGCGGCGGTCCTCCGGGGGACCATCGGGGTGTTCGGCATCCTGGGAGTGCTGTCCCTCTGCCTGCTGCCCTTCCTGCGGCTGACGGTGCAGTATCTGCTCTATATGCTGGTGGCCCTGGCGGCCTCCGCTCTGGGGCCCAAGCCCCTGGCGGAGCTGCTGGAGGGACTGGGCGGGGCCTTCGGCCTGATCCTAGGGATGACCGGCAGCGCGGCCATGCTGCTGCTGATCGCCATCCTGTCCTCCCTGCTGGTGGTGACGGCATGACGGCGTGGATGAAGCAGTGGCTGCTGGGGGTGGTGGCGGCGGCGCTGGCGGCGTCTTTGGCAGACTGCCTGGTGGTCCAGCCGCCCCTGAAGCGGCTGGCGAAGCTGGCCGGGGGCATCCTGCTGGCGCTGGCGCTGCTGCGGCCCCTGACGGCCCTGCCGCCGGTGGCGGCGTCCCTGGAGGACTACCGGCGGCAGGCGGAGGAGACGGTCCAGGCCAGCCAGCGGGAGCAGCGCTCGACCCTTTCCGCGATCATAGAGGAGGAGCTGGCCGCATATATTGTGGACAAAGCGGCCGGGATGGGCCTGGAGACGGCGGTCCGGGTGGCCGTCGCGCCGGACGGGGAGGGCACGCCCCTGCCCCAGGCGGTCTATCTCACCATCCCCCCGGACAGCGCTCTGTCGGCATGGCTGGAGGAGGCCCTGGGGCTCCCGCCGGAGGCCCAGTTCTGGCAGACGCCATAAAAGAGGAGCGGAGGTCGGTATGGAGAAGCAGGACAAGAAAAAAGCGGTCTTGGGCAGCTACAAATATGTGCTGCTGGTGCTCTTGGCAGGGGTGGTGGTGCTGCTGTGGCCGGAGAAAGAGGGGCCCCTCCAACAAATCCCGGCGGCGGCGCCAACAGCCGGGCAGACGGACATACAGGAGGAGATGGAGCGCATCCTCTCCGCCATCGACGGCGTGGGGGACGTGAAGCTGATGCTGACCCTGGAGACCAACGGGGAGCGAAAGCTGGCCGGGGACAGCGCCTTGCGCTACAGTGGCCCCACCGCCGCCCCCGACGACTACCAGCGGACCTCGGAGACGGTGGTCCTCTCCCAGACGGGAGCGGGGCAGGAGGTGGTGGTGGTCCAGGAGGTGCAGCCGAAGTTCCGGGGGGCGCTGGTGGTCTGCGGCGGCGGCGACGTGCCGTCTGTGCGCCTGGCGGTGATCGAGGCGGTGTCGGCCCTGACGGGGCTGGGCGCGGATAAGATATCGGTAGTCAAATCGAATGTGGAGGTGACCGGGGGATGAAACAGCGGTTGAAACGGAATTTGGTGGTACTGACGGTGCTGGTGTTCGTAGGGGCGGCGGTCTATCTCAACTGGCGCTATGCCGGCGAGCTGCCCGGCGAGGACGGCGGGGAGAACGTGGATAAGGTGCTGGGGGAGAGCACGCTGGTCAACGGGGAAGGGGACGAGGGGGATACGCCCGCCGTCCAGACCGACTACTTCTCCGCGGCCCGGCTGACCCGCCAGCAGGCCCGGGACAGCGCCCTGGCCCTGCTGCGGGAGGCGGCGGAGGACGAGATGGCCGGGGAGGACGCCGCGGCGGCGGCATCGGAGACCATCCAGGTCCTGGCGGGCTACGCCATCGCCGAGGCCCAGATCGAGAACCTGGTGACGGCCAGGGGCTACAAGGACTGCGTGGCCTTTATGGGCGACGGCAGCATCAGCGTGGTGGTAGACGCCGGGGAGGACGGTCTCCAGCCGGTGGACGTGGCACGGATCAGCGAGATCGTGCTGACGGAGACGGACTACACCGCCGAGCAGATCAAGGTCCTGGAGGCCAGCTGAGGAGACAACGGGATAGAGCGTCGCCCCGGCCGGAGGCATGGACCTCCAGGCCGGGGCGGCGTTATGCTGTTCCTTCCTGCAATGGGGGTTGAACGCCGGTCAGATCTATGCTATACTTTAGGCGGGTCGATCTGACGAACAAAATATGAGGTCCTTGAGATCATTAGAAAAAAGGAGAGGGTCCTTTGAGACTTTTTGGTCATTATGAGACCGTTCCTGTCCGGGGCACCCACCGGAAGGCAAAGGTCTATGCCCCCAGTCTGATAAAGCACATCCTCATCTCCCTCATCATCGCTCTGGTCCCGCTGATCACAGTGCTTTCCTATGCGCACGACATGGAGACGATCATCCAAGAGATGAAGAGCGGGGCTTCCATCGGGTTTTCTATTTTCATGCTGGCGATGGCGCTGATAGTTTTTTATGCGAACCGGATGTTCGCCCGAGACACGCAGAGGATGCTGTCCGGGGAGCTGACAGCCCGGACCGGGGTACTGTGGGCCATCGGCCAGCAGTCGCGCTCCGGGCCCTGCCGTCTGGCCATCGAGACCCAGGACGCCGCCGGGGCCCCGCTCCGAAACGAGATCTACCGTATCCCGGAGACGCTTTACAAGGGATATATGGAGAAGCGGGCCGGTTCCGCCTGGTTGGTAGAGCTGGCGGTCCTGCCTCCCCTTACTGGCCCGGAATTTGTCGAGCAGAGTTTTCTTCCCCCTGTCGAGGGAGCTGCCCCGGACCCCATGGGCTTTGGGGAGATGCCGGTCTCCCGGGCGGAGGTGGCGGATATCTTTTACCTGGCGCGCCAGCCCTACGGGTGCGACACTGGCTGCAGCTCGCTGTTTTCCCGCCGGTGACCTTCATAGTCCATGAGACAACGCCTCATATGAAGCATGGGACGTTGTTTTTGCTTTTATTGAGTACGGTAAATACCATATCATCTGTTGGATACGATATTTAGGAGGCTGGAACGATGTTTTGGAAGCGCCGCAAAGAAGAGGTCCCCAGCTACGATAAGACCGGGAAGATCCCGGTCATCCGCGCCAGCATCTGCATAGGGCTATCATAAAAAACTCAAAGATCGTTTGGCTCTGCTTCATCCAAAAGCCTTGCAATATCGCGCCCAGCATAGACGATCCTAACGATCTGGACGAGCTGGTGCGTAGTGTCTACAGAATAAAGTATTTTATATTTTTTTACAAGCATTTTCCGAATCTCCAGTGATCGGAGTCTGGGGTCATCCTCAAAAGGGCAGCGCTCAGGCATATGTTCTAAACTATTGATCTCTCTTTTCAAGAGCTGATAAAGAGCCTTTGCGGTTTGCCGTTCGTGAAGCGTTTGACTGATATAACATACGATATCCGTTAAGTCGGCCTGCGCATGGGCACTGATCTCAATTTGAAATTTTGTCATAGATCAAATCTTGTCTCCAATTCTTGGAACACATCTACTGCCGGACGGGTCCGGCCAGCGGCAAGATCGTCATGACCGCGCTTTACCTCCTCATAGAACTCGTCCTTTGTCAGCTGGCCTGCCACAACAGGGGGCTTAGCAGGCAGTGTCACCTCAAAGGGGAGCCCACGATGGAGGACGATCTGGTTCAGGAAGATATTGATCGCGCTGGACATCGGCATACCGAGCTGGGACAAGATATCTTCCGCCTGCTCTTTCAAAGAGGTGTCCACTCTGGCAAAGATGTTGGCGGTTTTTGCCATGTATATCACATCCTTTCAGCCTTTATTATACGCTGTTGTCCGTACGATAGCAAGCATTATTTTGACTATGCCAAAAGGCAAAAAGTATAGTATACTATCCTTGTCATCCCCACAGGGCCAGTAGCCCTTACTTTACTTAGGAGGCTGGAACGATGTTTTGGAAGCGCCGCAAAGAAGAGATTCCCAGCTACGATAAGACCGGGAAGATCCCGGTCATCCGCGCCAGCATCTGCACAGGGGAGCAGGTAGCCGGGTTCAAGGACGCCGTGACCGGGCGGTTCGAGGAGATCATGCTGCTCCGCAGCGAGGCCGACCTCCAGACGTTCCTGCGCCAGTACGGGGTAGAGGAGGCGGATATCAAGCGGGAGTGGTGACGGGGCATCGGGCCGGACACTCATTCTGTATCAGATATATCTGATAAAAGGACCATATTCGATTGACAGAAAGATATGACATATGATATCCTGTCCAGGAAAGGAACTGATAGCTATGGTCATTCGAGAGCGCTATTTGTCGAAGATACGCCCCTTTATCGGGAAGGATGTCATCAAGGTGCTGACCGGCATCCGGCGCTGCGGGAAGAGCGTCCTGCTGGAGCAGATCCGTGATGAGATCGGCAGTCCCAACACGATCTTCCTGAACTTTGAGGACCTGGGCAACCGGCACCTGTGTACCTATGACGCCCTACACGACTATGTGTGCGAGAGAATCGGCAGCAGCAGGGAGCCGTTCTATCTGTTCTTCGATGAGATACAGGAGGTGCAGGGCTGGGAGAAGGCCGTCAACTCCCTGCGTGTGAGGACCCATGCGGATATCTATATCACCGGCTCCAATTCCCAGCTGCTCTCCGGCGAGCTGGCGACCTATATCGCGGGGCGGTACGTCTCCTTCGTAGTCTACCCTTTCTCCTACGCGGAGTTTAAGACCGTCAGCGGGGACTATACCTTTGACAACTATATCCGCTGCGGCGGGATGCCCTTCCTGGCCAGCGTCCATTTCGAGGAGGCGGTCAGCCGGCGGTATCTACAGGATATCTTCCATTCGGTGGTGCTGAAGGATATCGTCAAGCGCAACAACATCCGGGACGTTGACCTTCTGGAGCGTATCATCGCCTACGCCCTGGCCAACGTGGGAAGGAGCTTTTCAGCTACCAGTATCTCTAAATTTTTCAAGGCGGAACACCGCACCGTGGCCCCGGAGACGATCCTGAATTATCTGCGGGCCTGCGAGGAGGCGTACCTGCTGTACCGCTTCAAAAGCCAGGACATCCACGGCAAGAAAGTCCTGAAGGTCAATGAGAAGTATTATGTGGCGGACCACGGCCTGCGGGAGGCGGTCACCGGCGAGAATTGGCAGGACGTGGAGATCGTCCTGGAGAATATCGTAGGTCTGGAGCTGCTCCGCCGGGGATACCAGGTCCGCATTGGACGGATAGGGACAAGGGAGATCGACTTCGTGGGGGAGCGGCAGGGGGACAAGCTGTATGTGCAGGTGTGCTACCTGCTCCATGACGCCTCCACCATCCAGCGGGAGTTCGGCGCCCTCCTGGAGGTCCGGGACAACTACCCCAAGCTCGTCCTCTATCAGGAGGGCTCCTTCCGTGGGAACTATGAGGGCATCCCGGCGGTCAGGATCGAGGATTGGCTGCTGGAGGAGCCCCAGGACTGATCGGAGCGCCCCTGCGTAAAAAGAAGAGCGTCCCCCGGCGGGGCCATATGACAAAAGGAGGCTGCGGCATGACGTATGTGCTGTCCGACCTGCATGGTCGTTTTGACAAGTATAAAGAGATGCTCTCGTATATCGAGTTCGCCCCGGAGGATACGCTCTATGTGCTGGGGGACGTGATCGACCGGGGCCCTGACGGCGTCCAGATCCTACAGGATATGATGGGCCGGGCCAACGTGCTGCCGCTCCTGGGGAACCATGAGTTCACCGCCGCGGTCTGCATCCCCTGGCTCCTGAAGGAGGTGACGGAGAAGAGCATCGCCGCTCTGGATGAGACCCAGCTCGCCGCCCTCAGTGAGTGGCTCGTCAACGGAGGCGGGCCCACCATCCAGGGACTGAAGGCGATCGGCCGGGAGGAGCGGGAGGACCTTTTGGAGTATCTGGGGGAGATGGAACTGTATGTCCAGGTGGAGGCCGGGGGCAGGCGGTTCCTGCTGACCCACTCCGCCCTGGACCACTTTTCCCCGGACAAGGCCCTGGAGGACTACGAGCTGGAGGACTTCCTCTTCGGCCGCCCCGAGCCGGACGCGGTCTACTACCAAGACCAGATCCTGGTCTTTGGCCACACGCCCACCCAGGTCCTGGGCAGTGGGGGAGAGATCCTCCGCCGGGAGACCTGGATCGACATCGACTGCGGCTGCGCCTTCAAGGGCGGGCAGCTGGGCTGCCTCTGTCTGGATACGATGGAGGAGTTCTATGTGTGACGCCGTGGAGGGAGCGCCGTCATGGGAGGAGCTGCGCCAGGCGTTGGAGCGGGCGCGGCCGGCGGATGCCGGCCTGGAGCAGTTCGGCGCGAAGGCCCATCAGTACCGGTGGGCGCCGCCAGCTGATCTGACGGAGGTCGAGAGATTTGAGCGGGAGATCGGGACCCGCCTGCCGGAGGACTACCGCGCCTTCCTCCTGCAAGCCGGGAACGGCGGGGCCGGTCCTTTTTATGGGCTGTTCTCTTTGGAGCAGGTGCGCGGGGCCTGGGCTGAAGCTCCGGCTGTGTCAAAGCACGGTCCGCGCCTGGGATGAGGAGGAGCGCCGCGTGACCCTTCGCTGGCCGGACAGCCACCTCCCGCCGGCCCCTTACTATTACGATCTCCGCGACTGGTCCGCGATCGGACGGATGTCCGCCCTGCGGGACCTCGCCATCACGGAGATCTGCGTGGAGGACTTCTCCTTTTTGGCGCGATGTAAGGAACTGCGGACGCTGTCGCTCCGCAATACGAACTTTACGGACTGCCGTATGCTGCTGGAGCTGCCCAAGCTCAGGACCATGGACCTCAGCCTGTGCCGATTGACCTACACGGAGGCCCTGGAGGAGCTGCAAGGGGTGGATATCAGGCGATAGGTCTGTGTCTCTATCGGGGAGAGGGGATGCAAGGGACGGCATGATCGTAGAGCAAGAAGAGTTTGCAAAAAAGCGGATAGCACTGGTACCGGTGCTATCCGCTTCACTTCTGGCCCCGCTGCTCCCGCAGAGAGCTTTTTGAGATCGCGCTCTGTAAGGTCCATGATAAAAAGTGTGGATGGGATGGGGCCATGACCCGCCGTGTCCTTTTGCGGGCCGCCCGCTGGATATGCTCCCGATACTCGCCGGCATCGGAGAGGTCCAGAAAGGCTCCCGGCTCCGGCAGCAGCTCCTCCGGGATCGTGCCGGGCTGCTGGTGGAACCGCTCGCCGTCCCACCGCAGGACGAATGTGACCCCTTTGCAGGAGCGAAAGACTTCGTCCAGCGGGATACGGTCGTCCAGCATCTCCAGCAGCGCCTTTTCCGTCACCTGTGCGACAGCCCACTCCTCCGAGAGCTTGCAGCAGGAGCAGAGATAGCGGGTGCCCTGGATGTCGGTACAGACGAACAGGATGGGCTCATCGTACGCGTAAAAAACATATTCAAGTGTCATATCCCCCACATAGGGGATGTTTTTGAAATAAACATTCATATTCACACCTGACAAGCAGTCTGTTCCTCCCGGCCGCATACCTCGAACCGGGGACTTGGGTCCATGTCCTGATACAGCCACCAGTCCACATGACTTCCTGCGTTCGGCTCGCGCTCTATCGTCCTTTGGACCGGACCTTCTTCAAAGCGCGCTTCCCCGTAGGCGATGATAGGGCGGGGATAGTGCCGCCGGAGGCATTTCAGGATATGTAAGGCATCGCTTTTTTCATAGAAGCAGGAGGTCGAGTAGGTGCCCGGCTGGCGCAGGGCGGCATCGTCCATCCAATGGGGCCGGGGCCGCAGCCCCCGTACGACTTCTTCATAGGAGCTGAGGAACGCATCTTTGCACAGTACCCCGCCAGTACAGATCCGATAGACGGGGATACGGATGGGCTGGATGGCAGACGGTAGGATATCGCTCTCAAAGTCGGATGGGAAACAAGCGGGAAAAGGGGGGTGCTGTTCCTCCGTATCCAGATCACCTCTGGCCTTTTGTGATCGAGGGTCCATCTTCAAGTATGGCCTATATATTTCGTCATCATTATTATAGCAAAAGTCCACTGGTCCGTCAATCCAAAAGAAACTGCTTTTTGCCATTTTGCAGCCCTCCGGCGCTCCTGGGAAAAAGTCGGGAAGGGTGGTTGTTTTTTCCCCGCCGGTGTGCTATACTACCAACGTATTTTTGCGTTGCTATGGCAGACCGATATATCTGAGAGGAGTTTTAGCGATGAACGAGAGCAAGGACTATATCACCCACCCCGATGAGATGGGGACCATCCATATCTCCGAGGACGTGCTGGCCGCCATCGCTGCCAGTGCCGCCGACGAGGTGGAGGGGGTCAGCGGACTGCTGAACGTGTCCGGCACCAAGCGCAGTGCCTCCAAGGGCGTCCGCCTGACCAGGAAGGACGAGGGCACCGTGATCGACCTCTACCTGATGATCAAGTACGGCCAGGCCATCCCCGAGGTGGCGGAGCGGGTCCAGTCCGCGGTGGCCGGCGCTATGGGGGCCATGGCCGGCTTCGAGCCCGCCGCGGTGAATGTCCATGTGGGCGGCGTGAGCTTCTGAGCTATGGTCAGAAGTACCGCTAGAGAGATCGCCATCCACCTCTCCTATGAGCTGGCCTTCACTTCCCTGACCGTGGAGGAGCTGCTGGAGCGGCGGCTGGACCCGGCCTGCTTCGCTGCCCTGGCGGAGGAGTGCGACATCTATCAGGAGATGCCCGGGGAGAAGCAGTCCCAGTATATCCGCCGCCTGGTCCGGGGCGTGGCGGAGCATGGGGCGGAGCTGGATGGATACATCGAGAAGTATGCCGTCGGCTGGGCCTTCGCCCGGATCCCCCTGGTGGCCTCCGCCATCATGCGGGTGGCCATGTTCGAGATCATGTATATGGACGACATCCCCAATGCCGCCGCCATCAACGAGGCGGTGGAGCTGGCCAAGAAGTATGAGAGCGACGAGGTGGTCCGGTTCATCAACGGCATCCTGGGCACCTTCCTGCGGCAGGAGGTCTGACAGAGGAGCGGCTGCCCCCTTCCCGGCGGCCGCTTTTTGCCGCCCGCCTTTCGGCATTTTGTTAAATTTTGTTTTACCCCCTTTCCAAAACGGCGAAACTATATTATAGTAGAGAGCGTGAAATGCAGCCCGTGTCCGGGCGGTAAGGAGGATGGTGCCCATGGGGGAGCTACAGTACAAGAGGGTGCTGCTGAAGCTCAGCGGCGAGGCCCTGGCCGGTGAGAAGCACACCGGATTCGATCATCAGATCGTCGGGCAGATCTGCGAGGTCATCAAGACCGCTGTCGGGATGGGCGTCCAGGTGGGCGTGGTCATCGGCGGCGGCAACTTCTGGCGGGGCGTCAAGGACGGCGGCGGCCGGATGGAGCGGACCCGCGCCGACTATATGGGGATGCTGGCTACGGTGATGAACTCCCTGATGGTGGCCGATGCTCTGGGCCAGCACGGGGTGGAGGCCCGGGTCCAGACGGCGATCCACATGGTCCCCATCGCCGAGCCCTACGACCGGGAGCGGGCGGTGCGGCATTTGGAGCGGGGCCGGGTGGTCCTCTTCGCCTGCGGCAGCGGCTGCCCCTACTTCTCCACCGACACCGCCGCCGCCCTCCGGGCTGCCGAGATCGGGGCGGACGTGCTGCTGCTGGCCAAGAACATCGACGGGGTCTACTCCGCCGACCCCCGGCAGGACCCCTCCGCCGTGCGGTACGAGACGATCGGCTTCGACGAGGTGCTGGCCAAGCGCCTCCAGGTGATGGACTCCACCGCCACCAGCCTCTGCATGGATAACCAGATCCCCGTGCTGGTCTTTGCCCTCCGGGACCCGGAGAACATCCTGCGGGCCCTCCGGGGAGAGAAGATCGGTACGATCGTAGGCTGACCCTTACATGAAAACGAAGAAAGAGGAGGAACGACCCATGTTAAAGGACGAGTACAAGGTTTTCGAGGAGAAGATGAAGAAGAGCATCGAATCCGTCAGCACGGACTTTGCCGCGGTCCGGGCCGGCCGGGCCAACGCCGCCGTGCTGGACCGCATCCTGGTGGACTACTACGGTACCCCCACCCCCATCCAGCAGATTGCCTCCATCGCTTCCCCCGACCCCCGCACCCTGCTGATCACCCCCTGGGACGCCACCGCCGTGCGGGCCATCGAGAAGGCGATCCTGTCCTCCGACCTGGGCATCAACCCCGGCAACGATGGCAAGAGCATCCGCCTGGCCTTCCCCCAGCTCACCGAGGAGCGCCGTAAAGAGCTGGTCAAGCAGATCGGCAAGTACGCCGAGGGGGGCAAGGTGGCCATCCGCAACATCCGCCGGGACGCGGTGGAGAAGTTCAAGGCCATGAAAAAGACCGGCGAGATGACCGAGGACGACATGAAGCTGGCGGAAAAGGACATCCAGAAGATGACCGACGATATGTGCAAGGAGATCGACAAGCTCTTGGCCGCCAAGGAGAAGGAGCTGATGGCGGTCTGAGGACCAGAGCGGAGAACACATCGATATGAGATTTCCCTTTTTCGGAAAAAAGGACGATGGGGCGGGGCAGGTGGACTTTGGCCATTTGCCCCGTCACATCGCCGTCATCATGGACGGCAACGGCCGCTGGGCCCGCCGCCGGGGCCTGCCCCGGTCCGCCGGCCACAAGGCCGGGGCGGAGACCTTTCGGACCATCGCCACCTACTGCCGGGAGATCGGACTGGACTATCTGACGGTCTACGCCTTCTCCACGGAGAACTGGAAGCGCCCGCCGGAGGAGGTGGAGGCGATCATGGACCTGCTGGCGCGCTACCTCCAGGAGGCCATCGAGACCATGGCCCGGGACAACGTGCGCCTGAAGTTCCTGGGGGACATGACGCCCCTGCGGCCGGACCTGCGGGCGCTGATCGACGAGACCAACCGGATCTCCGCCGGCCTGGACGGCTGCCAGGCCAACATCTGCCTCAACTACGGGGGCCGGGACGAGATCGTCCACGCCGTGTCGGAGCTGGTGCGCCTGGGCGAAACGGACATCAACGAGGATACCATCGCCGCCCACCTCTACACCGCCGGCATCCCTGACCCGGACCTGATCATCCGGCCCAGCGGTGAGTTGCGTCTGAGCAATTTTTTGCTCTGGCAGTGCGCCTACAGCGAGTTTTACTTTACGAATGTTCTCTGGCCCGACTTTTCCAAGGAGGAGCTGCACCGGGCCATCGCCGCCTATCAGCAGCGGGACAGACGCTACGGAGGGGTAAAAAAATGACATCCTTTCAATCACGGCTCCTGGTCGCCCTGGTGGGCGTGCCGGTGCTGCTGTACATCGTGCTGCTGGCGCCGGAGTGGGCGCTGGTGCTGTCCCTGGCGGCACTGAGCGGCATCGCGGCCTATGAGCTGAGCCGGTGCGTGGGGGTATTGCAGGTCAGTCCCGCCCTCTTCGCCCTGACGGTCCTCTGGGCCGTGGGGACAGTGATGGCCATCGCCTACCGCTTCAGCTGGCTGCCGCCGCTGCTGACGGTCTACTGCCTGCTGGCCTTCACCATCGCGGTGGTCCGGGGCGGGGCGGTGAAGTTCCAGCACGTCTGCGCGGCGCTGCTGGCGGCCTTCGCCATCCCCTACGCCTTCAGCTCCTTCCTCCACATCCAGACGGCGGGACACCGGGGATTCCTGCTGCTGCCCCTGGTGTTCTCCTTTGCCAGCGACACCTGCGCCTACTTTGCCGGCCGGGCCTTTGGCCGGCATAAGCTGGCCCCCAAGGTCAGCCCTAACAAGACGGTGGAGGGGGCCATCGGCGGCCTTGTGGGGGACGCGGCGGCGGGAGCCGTCTTTGCCCTCGTGATGAACACCTGGTTCGACCGGAGCGTCCACTATCTGCCGGTGATGGTCTTAGGGTTCCTCTGCTCCGCCGTGGCCCAGCTGGGGGACCTGACCTTCTCCCTGATCAAGCGGGAGTTCGGCGTGAAGGACTACGGCAAGCTCTTTCTGGCCCATGGCGGCGTGCTGGACCGGTTCGACAGCGTGATCTTCGTAGCGCCCACCCTGGCGGTGCTGCTGGGGCTGCTGAAAGGAGGCGGCGCATGAGACGAACGATCTCTCTTTTAGGCTCCACCGGCTCCATCGGCCGCCAGACCCTGGCGGTGGCGGAGGAGCTGGGGACGCCGGTGGCGGCCCTGGCGGCCAGGTCCAGCGTGGACGCTGTCGAGGCCCAGGCCCGCACCTTCCGTCCCAAGCTGGCGGTGCTGTATGAGATGGAGCCGGCCCTGGAGCTGGCGAAACGGCTGGCGGGCACCGGTGTCCGGGTGGCCTACGGCATGGAGGGGCTGCTGGAGGCGGCGGCGCTGCCGGAGGCGGACGTCACCGTCACGGCCCTCATGGGCATGGTGGGCCTGCGGCCCACCCTGGCTGCCATCCGGGCCGGCAAGCGGATCGCCCTGGCCAACAAGGAGACTTTGGTCTGCGCCGGGGAGCTGGTGATGGAGGAGGCCATGCTCTGGGGGGCGGAGATCGTCCCGGTGGACAGCGAACACTCCGCCATCTTCCAGTGCCTCCAGGGGTGCCGGGAGAGGGGGGAGGTCCGGCGGGTCATTTTGACCTGCTCCGGCGGGCCCTTCTTCGGCAGGCGCCGGGAGGAGCTGGCCGGCGTCACCCGGGCCGATGCCCTCCGCCACCCCAACTGGGCCATGGGCCCCAAGATCACCGTGGACAGCGCCACCCTGATGAACAAGGGCCTGGAGGTCATCGAGGCCATGCGGCTCTACCGGCTGCCCCTGGAGCGGGTGGCGGTGGTGATCCACCGCCAGAGCATCATCCACTCCCTGGTGGAGTTCCATGACGGGGCCCTGCTGGCCCAGCTGGGCACGCCGGACATGAAGCTGCCCATCCGCTACGCCCTGACCTGGCCGGAGCGGGCGGCGAGCCCCGATGCGCCCCTGGACCTGCTCACCTGTCCGCCCTTGACCTTCGCCGCCCCGGATACGGAGGCTTTTCCCTGTCTGGCATTGGCCCTGGAGGCCGCCAGGACCGGGGGCACCGCCTGCGCCGTGCTGAACGGGGCCAACGAGGCGGCGGTGGGGCTGTTTTTGGCGGACAAGATCGGTTTTTTGGAGATCCCCGCATTGGTGGCCCAGGCGCTGCATACCATCCCTATAGCGGTCCATCCTACCTTAGAGGACATCCTGGCGGCGGACGAGGCCGCCCGGCGGGCGGTAGAGGCATGTTTGGTAAGGAGTTAGTTGTTTCACTATGTATATTCTGATTGCGATCTTGATCTTTGGACTGCTGATCGCCGTCCATGAGCTGGGCCACTTCCTGGCGGCCCGGCTCTGCGGCGTCACGGTCCACGAGTTTTCCATCGGCATGGGGCCGGCCATCTGGCAGCGGGAGGGGAAGAGCGGGACCAAGTACGCCCTGCGGGCCCTGCCCATCGGGGGCTTCTGCGCCCTGGAGGGGGAGGAGGAGGACTCCGACGACCCCGGCAGCCTCAACAACAGGGGCTTTTTCCAGAAGGTGTTCATCTTCGCCGCCGGGGCGGGGATGAACCTGGTCGCCGGGGCGCTGATCCTGCTGTGCCTCAGCATGAGCATCCAGGCGGTCCCCACGGACCAGATCATCGGGCTGGCCCCGGAGTTCCCCTACCAAGGGGAGGACGGGCTGATGCCGGGGGACGTCATCTATAAGGTAGATGGCTGGCGGGTGCGGATCGCCGGCGACGCCCGGACCTTCATCGCCTACGCCCGGGACGGCGGCATGGACATCGAGGTGATCCGGGACGGCCGGCACATCCTCCTCCAGGGCCTGGAGCGCCGGAGCTATACCGGGGACGACGGGAAGAGCTACACCGGCTTCGGCATCTACCTGGGCTACACCTACCGGGAGGCCGGCCTGGCCGACAAGCTGGGCTACGCCTGGGACTCCGCCGTCTCCTATGTGCAAACGGTCTGGTTCAGCCTCTACCAGCTTTTGAGCGGCGGCGTGTCCGTCAGCGAGCTGAACGGCCCGGTGGGCATCGTGACTACCATCAACGAGGTGGGCGCCCAGAGCCCCACCCTCCGGGCGGCCCTGGTGAACATCGCCTCCCTGGCGGCCCTGATCGCCGTCAACCTGGCGGTGATGAACCTGCTGCCCCTGCCGGCCCTGGACGGCGGCAAGATCTTCTTCCTGGTGGTCAACGCCCTCCTCTATCTGCTCTGCAAGCGGCAGATCCCGGCCAGGTACGAGGGCTACGTCCACCTGGTGGGGCTGGCGCTGCTGATGGCGCTGATGGTGTTCGTCACCTTCCAGGACGTGGCCCGGCTCTTTGCCTGAGGGAGGGGAGGACTATGACCAGACAGATCCATGTGGGCTCCGTGGCGGTGGGCGGCGGCGCGCCGGTGTCCATCCAGTCCATGTGCAATACGAAAACGGCGGACGTGGCCGCCACCGTGGCCCAGATCCACGCCCTGGAGGCCGCCGGCTGCGAGATCGTCCGGGTGGCGGTGCCGGACCGGCGGGCCGCGGAGGCCATCGGGGCGATCCGGGAGCAGATCCATATCCCCCTGGTGGCGGATATCCACTTCGACTATAAGCTGGCCCTCCTCTGCGCGGAGGCGGGCGTGGACAAGCTGCGGATCAACCCCGGCAACATCGGCGGGGAGGACCATGTCCGCTCCGTGGCGGAGGCCTGCGGCGCAAGGGGCATCCCCATCCGCATCGGCGTCAACGGCGGTTCCCTGGAGAAGCCCCTGCTGGCCAAATACGGCGGCCCCGCCCCGGAGGCCCTGGTGGAGAGCGCCCTGGGCCACGCCGCCCTGCTGGAGAGGTTCGACTTCCGGGACATCTGCATCTCCGTCAAATGCTCCTCGGTGCCGGTGACCATCGCCGCCTACCGGCTGCTCCATGAGCGCTGCGGCTACCCCCTCCACCTGGGGGTCACCGAGGCGGGCACGGCGGAGATGGGCCTGGTGAAGAGCGCCATGGGCATCGGGGGCCTCCTGTGCCTGGGCATCGGGGACACCCTGCGGGTGACCCTCACCGCCGACCCGGTGGAGGAGATCGCCGCCGCCAAGAAGATCCTGGCGGCGGCGGGGGCCCGGCGGTTCGGGCCGGACCTGATCGCCTGCCCCACCTGCGGCCGGACCAACATCGACCTGATCCCCATCGCCCAAGAGGTGGAGCGGCGGCTCATGGGGTGTGAGAAGCCGATCACCGTGGCGGTGATGGGCTGCGCCGTCAACGGCCCCGGTGAGGCCGCCCATGCGGACGTGGGCATCGCCGGCGGCGACGGGGAGGGGCTGCTGTTCGCCCATGGGAAGATCCTGCGGAAGGTGCCCCAGGCGCGGCTGGTGGATGAGCTGATGGCGGAGATCGAGAAGCTGTAGCGCGTCCCGCCCCCAGGGGGCGCGGACCGGCAAGATATGGATAACAGGATGATAGGAAACTAGGATATTAGGAAGATAGGACGATCTGAGGTAGATATGGCACAGAAGATACCATTTTTTGAGATGTTCCCCCATTTCAGCGCCGGACGGGAGCTGTCGCTGCTGCTGCGGCAGAGCTGGCTCACCGGCGCGGAGCTGGACAAGCAGAACAAGACCATGGCCCTGGCCCTGACGGCCCCCGCCCCCTTAGGGGGCCAGGAGGCGGCCCTGTGCGGCCTGCTCAGGACCGCCTACGGCCTGGAGCAGGTGCTGCTCCATGTGACGGTCGTCCCCCCGGAGGGGGAGAAGAAGGGGGACAAGAAGGAGAAAAAGGAGAAGGGGGAGGTCCTCTTTGGCGGACCGATCCGGCCGGGCCCTATGCCCATGGAGGGGCTGAACCCCAAGATGGGCATGGTCACCGTGGCGGGGAAGGTCTTTTTCGCCGACCTCTATGAGACCCGCCGCCCCGGCGTCTTTTGCCTCACCTTCGATATGACTGACCTCCACACCTCCGTCCGGGTGACCAAGTACTTAGAGCGGGGGGACAAGGCCAAGGTGGAGGGGAAGATCAAGGCGGGGATGTGGGTCAAGGTCCAGGGGCTCGTGAAGCTGAACCGGGACGGCAGCGATATCCTGATCGACCCGAAGAACATCAGCACCTACCCCCACGAGGTCCGAAAGGACACGGCGGAGGTGAAGCGGGTGGAGCTCCACCTCCACACCACCTTCTCCAATATGGACGCCACCACCCCCATCAGCGCCAAGGGCGGGGAGAACGTGGTCCGCCGGGCGGAGGCCTGGGGCCACCCGGCCATCGCCATCACGGACCACGGTGTGGCCCAGGCCTTCCCGGACGCCTGGCACTCCGCCAAGGAGATCAAGGTCCTCTACGGCATGGAGGGCTACTTCGTCAACAACGTGGACGACCGGATCGCGGTCCACGGCGGCGGGGACTTCGCCTTCACCGATGAATATGTGGCCTTCGACCTGGAGACCACGGGACTGCGGAGCAAGGACGACGCCATCATCGAGATCGGCGCGGTGGTCATCCGGGACGGCCAGGTGGGGGAGCGGTTCCAGACCTTCGTCTCCCCCCACCGGCACCTGACACCGGAGATCATCAACCTCACCGGCATCACGGACCATATGCTGGAGAGCGCGCCGGAGCCGAAGGAGGCCCTGTCGGCCTTCCTGGACTTCGTGGGGGACCGGCCCCTGGTGGCCCACAATGCGGAGTTCGATATCGGCTTCGTCCGGGCTGGCTGCCGCCGGGAGGGCCTCCCCTTCGACCCCACCTATGTGGATACCCTGGTCCTGGCCCAGAACCTGCTGCCGGAGCTGGGGAAATATAAGCTGGACATCGTGGCGGAGCATCTGCAGCTGCCCCCCTTCCAGCACCACCGGGCCAGCGACGACGCCGCCACCTGCGGCCTGTTCCTGGCGCCCTTCTTCCAGAGACTGCGGGAGATGGGCGTCAAGCGCCTCCAGGAGATCAACGCCGCCATGGCCCCCCTGCGGAGCCAGGGCCACGCCAACCGGCGGCCGGGGCATATCATCCTGCTGGCTAAGAACAAGATCGGGCTGAAGAACCTGTACCGGCTGATCTCCGCCTCCAATCTGAAATATTTCAAGCGCTTCCCCATCATCCCCAAGGACGAGCTGATCGCCCACCGGGAGGGACTGATCATCGGCAGCGCCTGCGAGGCGGGGGAGCTGTTCCGGGCGGTGGAGGCCCGGAAGGACTGGATGGAGCTGAAGCGCATCGCCTCCTTCTACGACTTCCTGGAGATCCAGCCCCTATGCAACAACGCCTTCCTCCTCCGGGAGGGCCGGGCCAAGGACCTGGAGGAGCTGCGGGAGTTCAACCGCACCATCGTCCAGCTGGGGGAGGAGCTGGACAAGCCGGTCTGCGCCACCGGAGACGTCCACTTCCTGGACCCGGAGGACGAGATCTTCCGGCATATCCTGCTGGACACTAAGAAATTTTCCGACTGTGACGAGCCCCTGCCCCTCTACTTCAGGACCACCGACGAGATGCTGGAGGAGTTCAGCTACCTGGGGAAGGAGAAGGCCTTCGAGGTGGTGGTGACCAACACCCGGGCCATCGCCGACCAGATCGAGCGGCTGGAGCTGCTGCCCAAGGGCCAGCTGTTCCCGCCCCGGCTGGCCAACTCCAGGGAGGACCTGGACCGCCTGGTCTGGGACAAGGTCCACGAACTGTACGGGGAGGACCCGCCAAAGCTCATCGTGGACCGGCTGAACATCGAGCTGGGGGGCATCTTGGGGAAGTATGACGTGGTGTATATGTCCGCCCAGAAGCTGGTCCAGCGGTCCCTGGAGAACGGCTATCTGGTGGGCTCCCGTGGGTCCGTGGGCTCCAGCCTGGTGGCCTATATGTCCGGCATCACCGAGGTCAACGCCCTGCCCCCCCACTACCGCTGCCCCCAGTGCAAGCACAGCGAGTTCATCCTGGACGGCTCCTACGGCTGCGGGGCGGATATGCCCGACAAGGTCTGCCCGGTGTGCGGCGCTCAGTACGTCAAGGACGGTTTCGATATCCCCTTCGAGACCTTCTTGGGCTTCGGCGGCGGCAAGGTGCCGGACATCGACCTGAATTTCTCCGGGGAGTACCAGGCCAGGGCCCACCGCCACGCCATCGAGATGTTCGGCGAGAAGCAGGTGTTCCGGGCGGGGACCATCGGCACCGTGGCGGAAAAGACCGCCTACGGGTATGTGAAGAAGTACCTGGAGGCCCGTGGGCTGGACCCCGGCCACGCCGAGGAGAACCGGCTGGCCCTGGGGTGCGTGGGGGTCAAGCGGACCACGGGACAGCACCCCGGCGGTCTGGTGGTGGTGCCGGACGATATGGATGTGGAGGACTTCTGCCCGGTCCAGCACCCGGCGGACGCCGCCGACAGCGACATCATCACCACCCACTTCGAGTATCACTGCATGGAGGACAACCTCCTGAAGCTGGATATGCTGGGCCACGATGATCCCTCCATGGTGCGGATGATGGAGGACCTGACGGGGGTCAACGTCCACGATATCCCCCTGGACGACCCGGACACCATGAGCCTCTTCACCAGCAGTAAGCTCCTAGGCTTCGAGGACGACGAGATCCTGGGCCCCACCGGGGCCGTGGCCATCCCGGAGTTCAACACCAAGTTCACCCGGCAGATGCTGGTGGACACCCAGCCCAAGGACTTCAACACCCTGGTCCGCCTCTCCGGCTTCTCCCACGGCGCCGATGTGTGGGCGGGCAACGCCCGGGAGCTGATCCTGGACGGCACCGTCAGCGTCACGGAGACCGTGGGGTGCCGGGACGACATCATGCTCTACCTGATCTCCAAGGGCCTGGACCCCAAGATGAGCTTCAAGATCATGGAGGCCGTCCGAAAGGGGAAGGTGAAGAAGGGGGGCTTCGAAGAGGGGTGGCGGGAGGCCATGGAGAGCCACGGCGTGCCGGCCTGGTACATCGACTCCCTGGCCAAGATCGGCTATCTCTTCCCCAAGGCCCACGCGGTGGCCTATGTGATGATGGCCTTCCGCATCGCCTGGTTCAAGGTCCACCACCCCCTGGCCTTCTACGCCACCTACTTCACCATCCGGGCTAAGGCCTTCGATGCCGAGTTCTGCTGCGCCGGGGAGGAGACGGTGAAGCGGAAGCTCCGGGAGATCTGGGCCAATAAGGACGCCACCGCTGTGGAGCAGGACATGGCCACCACCCTGGAGGTCTGCTACGAGTTCTACCGCCGGGGCTTCCACTTCAAGACCATCGACATCTACCGGTCCGATGCCACCAAGTTCCTCCTGGATGGGGAGGACGGCCTGATCCCCCCCTTCACCTCCGTCCACGGACTGGGGGAGTCGGCGGCGCTGGACACGGTGGAGAAGCGGGCGGGGCAGTCCTTCCTCTCGGTGGAGGAGTTCTCCGACTGCTGCACCAAGCTGAGCAAGACCCATATCGACCAGCTCCGGGCCCTGGGCGCCTTCGCCGGGATGCCGGAGACCAGCCAGCTGTCCCTGTTCTGACGGTCCCTGACCGGCGCTCTCCCACCCCCCTGCGGGCGGGGGAGCCGCGAAAGATATATGATAAAACGATAAAAAAGTGAGGAGAATGACCATGCACACTGTGACCCCCTCTGTCCGCTATATCGGCGTGGACGACCGGACCATCGACCTATTCGAGAGCCAGTACAAGGTGCCCAACGGGGTCTCCTACAACTCCTACCTGCTCCTGGACGAGAAGACCGCCGTGATGGACACGGTGGACCGCCGGGGCACCACCGAGTGGCTCCAGAACCTGGAGCGGGAGCTGGACGGGCGGACCCCGGACTACCTGGTCTGCCTCCATATGGAGCCGGACCACGCCGGGAACGTACAGACCCTGGCGGAGAAGTACCCGGAGATGCAGATCGTGGGCAACGCCAAGACCTTCACCCTGATGGAGCAGTTCTTCACCTTCGACCTCACCGGCCGGAAGGTGGTGGTGAAGGAGGGGGACACCCTCTCCCTGGGCAGCCATACCCTGACCTTCGTCATGGCCCCCATGGTCCACTGGCCGGAGGTGATGGTGGCCTATGAGAGCAGCGAGAAGATCTTGTTCTCCGCCGATGGCTTCGGCAAGTTCGGCGCGTTGGACGCCGATGAGGCCTGGGACTGCGAGGCGCGGCGGTACTACTTCAACATCGTGGGCAAATACGGCGCCCAGGTCCAGGCCCTGCTGAAGAAGGCCGCCGGACTGGATATCGCCATCATCTGCCCCCTCCACGGGCCCATCCTGAAGGAGGACCTGGGGCACTATATCGGTCTCTACGACAAGTGGAGCCGCTATGAGCCGGAGGTGGAGGGCGTGTTCATCGCCTACGCCTCCATCCACGGCAACACCGCCCAGGCCGCCCGCTATCTGACCGAGCGGCTGGAGGAGCGGGGCATGAAGGTGACCCTGGCGGACGTGAGCCGGGCGGATATGGCCGAGTGCGTGGAGGATGCCTTCAAGTACAGCAAGATGGTCTGCGCCGCCGCCAGCTATGACGCCGGCCTGTTCCCGCCCATGGAGGACTTCCTCCATCACCTGCGGGCCAAGACCTACCGGAGCCGGAAGGTGGCCCTGGTGGAGAACGGCAGCTGGGCCCCCTCCGCCGGGAAGTGTATGCGGGCCATCCTGGGGGAGATGAAGGACCTGACGGTCCGGGAGGAGCTGGTGAGCATCCGGTCCTCCGTCAAGCCTGAGACGAAGGCGGCCCTGGACGAGCTGGCCGCCTGGCTGGCAGAATAAGGATACGATAAAGATCCCGCGGCAAGGTATGCGCACCTGCCGCGGGATCTTGTGTTGTTGGGCGATCTGTACATAGCCTTTATTTGCTAACATATCTCTTGTTCAGATTCTTAAAATATTTTCCACGCTTAGATCCCTCCGTTAGCAAATACAGCTTTGCCCATGTATTCCCAAAACTCTTTTCTGGTAGTCGCAAATTCAGGACGAATGATTTCAGATTCTTTACCAAATATATTAAGAATTGCAGCATTTCCTTGGTGCTGGGCCTCAGTTAATACAGCTAAGGTCGCGTCTGTCTGTTGTCCAATATGATGAAGCTGGTATGCTTTACCTGTTGCCGGCTCTAATGGAGCATAGCCCCTTTGCATTCTGATAAGATTTGTGACTTCAGTGCCGTCAGGAAGCTGGCTGATATAGTCTAAGTCAATATTCTGAACAAGAGCAGTTTTTCCGTTTACCATAATTGGCTTTAACCCAGCGTCTTTATAGATCAAATATTCATCCCAACTTTGTATTTGAGAAATCACATCAATAGGCAGTCCGGAATCAGCCTGAATTTGTGCGGCCTCGTTCATTGTTAGCCCACTTTTGGTAGCCGCTTTGAGCAAAAACGCTTCGCTTGTGCCGCCCAGAACAGCGCCTGTGATCGCTCCCCATTTGAAACCTTCGCTTCCAGAAAGAGCAGCTGCTTCAATAGCTTCATCAAAGTCCCCTGTTTGGATGCCGCGAACGATACCAGCGGAGATACCACCGAACGCAGCAGAGGAAAGAGCCATCGTTTCCGCTGATGTTGCGGAAACTGCGAAGATCATACTGACCGCCGGTGTGCCAGCCCCTGCCGAAACAACGGAGACCGTAACGCAGATAAGGATGACGCCAGTACCGATGGCAACATTTTTAAGTATGGTCTCAGTGGTGACATCTTCTATCTCTTGAAGTTCCTGAACAGTGGTGTTCCCGTTTTCGCCTAAAGTGAAGATGTATCGTGTACCTTGAAATAGTGCATCCAGTTCATTCAGGGTATATCCAAAATAGATATTGGATCGTGAGTTAGAGGCAATGTCTTCTAGGTACTCTTTAGATTTAGATATATAGTCGGCTTTTACATTCTCAACAAAATACTCCTCACTGCCAAGAGCGGTGATAGTTTCCGTATATATTAAATCTTCGATATGAGCCAACAAAAGATCATCATCCAAGGCGCTATAGCGAGGCTCTACATCTTCCCATACTGCCGGTTCAACTGTCGAGGTGGAAGGGGGACTGTCTGCCTCATAGTCGGAATCAGTTTCTTGCGGCTGAGGCTGTGTGCATCCAGTCAGAAGCATTGCTGCACAGAGAAAAAGGGCCGTTATACGTTTCATCGCTCTATGCCCCCTCCTTCGTCAGTGCTGCCATTGATGGCTGGCCGTTTTCGCTTTTTTTGCACAATAAATGCAACTATTCCAAGAAGAATGATAAGGCCTCCTGCGATGATTGCAAAGCTGGGAAATTCCGTGTCCGGTTCGTCTTCGACCTGTGGTGTCTCAGGCTCGTTTGTAGTTGGTTGTTCTGGCACAGACGCAGGAGTCACATCTTCACCGGGTCCTTCGGCGGGAGGTGCGGTGCTGGCAAGCTGGATAGTTCCATCATCAGATATGATAGCTCCTTGTGCAAGCAGTGAATTGATTTCGGGGATAGAGCGTCCTGTTGTCATGTGAGCCCGAAGGACACTATTCGTGCCAACATATATTTTCTTGACTGTGGGCGAATCAGAGTACCCATTTTGCACAGTGATCGTATAGATACCCTCATCAGTATATTCAGCACCGTCTTTAGCAGGTCTATTAAATCGCGTGTCCAGGCCATCTGCACTGTCATTTAGAGTCTCGCGCTTGATATTGACTTTCAAATAGCGGGACATCGCAAAGTCAAGCCGAAATCCATTTTCAGTCATTGAGCTGTTCATCAGTTCATTGCCAGTAACCACATCAAAAGGATAAACCATACAGTTGCCGTTTCTGACAGAGAACTTAAAGAAAATACGGTAATGCCCGATTTTATCGATCAACCCATCGCTAGTGATCTGATAGTCGAGCGCGACTTCATAATCGCCTTCTTCAAAAAGTTGGACTTTTGTATCGGCCCCAACGGTTGCGTTTGCCTCCAAGTAGTTCGTGTAAATTTTAGGTTCTGTGGAAACATTGTTGTGATCGGTATAGCGGATAATTAGGGCACCCCGACCAAAGTTCATTTTAGACGTTTCAAAATATTGGTCGTAACCTTCCGTGTCGGCGGTAACGGATAGTTTTTTATTTCCTCTCAAAGCATTGATATTTTCATTGAGCTTGAACCACAGAGTGACCGTATCGCCGGCATTCTTGAGAAACACCATATCGCCGTTAGTGTTTTCGACCGCATCAGTATAGCCGCTTACAAAAAAGTGTCCAAGCTCCCATCCATAGTGGGCATCTTTTTCTTCAATCGTTGTGCTGCCGGAGTAGCTATCAGAGTTTTTAACGCGGACCCTTGAGCCAAGAGTGTAGGTTTGATCGGAGACGATCACTGATGCTTCACCAGTGTCTATGTATGCGTAGAATTCATAGACCTCAGCATATTTTTTATGATTATATTTATCAGGAAGAATAAAAGGACCGTCTTTAGTTCTGATTTGAGTTTCATAAACAACGACCATCCGATAAAAACAACCGTTTATCAGTTCTATATCAGATGTGGAATAGATAGAACTCGTTCGAACAGGCATGTCGCTGAATGCGTTAGTGATGGTGTTGACATCCACCCATGTTTTCCGGTCTTTAGATGTTTGGAGAATAATTGCACCCTTCATGATATTAGAACGGAGCGACATATCGGCTACCTTCTTGCTCTTATCTTCAATAAGATGCCAAGAGTCACTGTCAGCATTGAGCATAGCATCCCCATAATTATAGAAAAGGGCCAGATTGCCGTCAGACACCTCATAAGATGGCACGCCATCGCGGGTGCTAATATTGGAAATATTACCACTGATAGAAAATGTTCCGTATGTATCGCAGTCTTCAGACGAAGTAAACGCACGATTTTCGTGAAACTCATAGTGGCTGTCCTTGTCAAACTCATATACATTCCCGACGACCTTGAGTCCTTCGCCCGTTGCCAGGGCAGTGAGTGAGAACATACCAAAGTGTATAAGCACCATACATAAAAGAACGGATGTCCGAATTATGAAAGTCTGACTTTTTTTCATGGTTGAACAAACCTCCAATGTAGTGGCCTTTTCTAGTAGCATCAATGAGCAACTATTGAGTCCTCGCCTATGCACATACGATTCCATAACTTACTATACCACTATACCACATGACCCGACAAATTTCACTTAAATTTATATCCCTAATCGTGTACGAGTAAACGTATCACGTTGTAAGGAGTCCGGCAACAGGGATCCAGAATCGATACGCAAAAGGGCCACTTGCCTTACATCCGGCCTACACCACTATGATCTCCAGGCCGGGGGTGTTGGCGGCGGCGTCCTGGAGGGTCTCCAGCACCTTTTCGCCGTAGGGGTAGGCGGTGAGGGCGGGGAGGTGCTTCAGCTCCAGCCGGGTGGGCTCCATCCAGCCGGTGAGGAGATCGTAGAGGGCGTCCAGGTTCCGGCCATACCAGGAGGGGAACCCCAGCGCCTGGGCCAGGTAGTCGTGGACGGCTTCCCGGTCTCCCATCCAGGCGCAGTCTAAGCGGATACACCTCATCCCCAGACCACCTCGCCATCCTCCACCCAGACCTGGGTGAAGCTCTCGTAGTGGTCCTCCGTGTGGAAGTAGAGGCCGTCATTGGAAAAGACCAGCCGCTCCGCCCCCCGGCTGGACTTGCCGTCGGTGTTCAGGTCGCACTCGGTGTACCGCCGGCCCTGCTCCTTGGGCAGCAGGCCCTCCCGGTTGCCGAAGGTGTCGCCGCCGATGGCGGCCCCCTCCAGATAGTTTTGCACCGAGCCGCCGGACCAGCCTAAGGACTTGGCTTCTGCCTTGGTGATGAAGTTGGGGGGCAGAGCATCGTAGGTCTCCAGATATAAGACCACGTTCTCCAGATCGTAGTAATACCCGCCCTCCTCCGGCAGGCCGTCCTCCGCCGGGCTGTCCTGGCCGTTGGAGGGACTATCGTCCGGGACGGCGGCGTCCCCCTCGGCATCCTGCCCGCCGTCCGGGGCGGCGTCCGTATCCCCGGACGTATCCGGTGTGTCGGGTGTGTCCGGTATACCGGAGGTGTCGGGGGCGACAGGCAGCGTGACCGGTGGCGTGTCCGGCAGACTGGTACACCCCGCCAGCAGGAGAAGGGAAAAGAGCAGCGGGACGAGACGTTGCAGGCGTTTCATAGGAAGCTCCTTCTTTCTGTACATATAGGGATAGAGATGCGGATAGGGACAGTATACCATATCCCCGCCGGGAACGCTACCGGGCGCGGGGAAAAATTTTCTGAAAGACGCAGAAGGGGCTTGACAAAGTTAAAGAATAACGCTATATTTAATACGATGCAAGTCGCAATAAAACGCGGGAAGGAGGGATGGCTTGAAGACGTACACGGTCCGGGAGATCGCGCAGATGCTCTCCGCCAACGAGGAGACGGTCCGCCGGTGGATCCGGGACGGCAAGCTGGAGGCCACCTGTACCTCCCGGAAGGCCGGCAACCTGGTGACGGAGGAGAGCTTGCAGGCGTTCCTCAAAGCGCGCCAGAGCCGTCATGCAAACTATGTTTTGACGGCGGAGCAGTACATACAGCAGCTGCAAGAGGACTATCCCCGGACACCTCTGACCAGCAGAGCGGAACTGCTGGAGGCTACCGGGATGTCCGTGCCGCTGCCGCTGGCGCCAGCCGTTTCGGCGGCGATCGCGGGCCTCCAGACGGAGGTCCCTCCGCCCCTGGGGGAGACGCCGGTCTCGGCTGACGAGCTGGGGCCCATGGTGGAGGAGCAGATCCAGATGCTGGAGAGGAAGATCGCCGCCGCGGAGGAGACGATCGCCGAGCGGCAGCGGCAGCTGGAGATCGATAGGACCCAGCTGAAGATCTTCAAGGGGATGCAAAACATCTTAAACATGAAGAAAGACCCCAAAAAATAAAATTGAGGAGGAAAAAGAGATGTTTTTTGACGATTTTCTGGAGAGCCTGCGTTATGCGGGCCAGTGCATGACCGAGGGCGCGGCCATCGGCGCCACCCTGGGTGGTTCCGTCACCGGGGCGGTCACAGGGCTGGGCGGCAGCTTCTTTGGTCCGGTGGGCACATTCTTCGGGGCCAACGTGGGCGCAGGCACCGGAGCCGCCGTAGGCGGCGCGGTGGGGGGCGTCCTGGGGTTCCTGGGCGGGGTGGTCTCCTATGGATAATACTATACATATCGCATAAAACAGATGAGAGCAGCGGCGCGGCGGGATATTTTCCCACCGCGCCGTTTTGGACTGCTTATGTTGTTTTTTCTACCGGGAACAGCACCGCCGTCTCCAGTTCCTCCTCTCCCACCTGGTGGGGATCGTTCAGATACCGCTCCAAAGGCGAGGCGCAGAGACGATAGTCCGGGTGGTCCGCCAGCCAGGTGCACAGGGCGTCGTAGGCCCGGTCCAGGCCCTTGTAGGGGCCCTTATGGATCACCGCCGCGCAGGTATAGGCCGGCTTCACCGTCACGCCGGGGGCGTCCCCGGCCACCACCAGCTGGGCCTCCACATCGGAACTGTCATGGGAGAATTCCGGGTCATGGTAGCGCATCTGGACCGGCCCCGCCTGCCGGAGGCCCAGCCGGGACGCCTCCGCCCGCAGGTCCTGGAACAGGGCGTGGTACCCTGTGACGCCGGTCTGCCGCCGGAGAGAGAACACCCGCTGCTCCGGGTCCTCCAGCAAAATGACATGGTACTCGTTCATAGACTTGCCCTCCATACGGAGGATATCCGCGTCCAAACGGCGCAGGCTCGCCTGCTGCTCCCGCAGCGCCTGATACGCCTCCGCCCGCCGCTGCCGCAGCCGCTGGAGCAGGGACGCCTCATCCAGGGCCAGCAGAGCGCCGATCTGGGAGAGGGGGAAGCCATAGCTCTTCAGCTGCTGGATGCGCAGGATGTCCGCCAGCTGCTCCTGGCGGTAGTAGCGGTAGCCGTTCTCGCCGACGGCCTCCGGCCGGAGCAGTCCGGCGGCGTCATAGTAGCGGAGCATCCGGGCCGATACCCGGCTCAGTACGGAAAACGCGCCGATGGTCAGCATGATATCCTCCCAAAATGTTGTTGTGGACCGGTCCATGAGAGGATGATACACCTTATCACGGTGGGAAAGTCAAGAGGAAATTTTATATTATATTTTTTTATTCCCGTCCGCCGGGACCTCGACAGCATACGTTCTCTTCCCCTGGCCCACCAGGACGGCCTCCGGCTCCAGGATCTGCACCTGGCAGACCTGCATCGCCGCCAGGGCGTTCAGGTGGCTCTTGGAGGAGACCCCGGCGCAGCAGGCGGCATCCACGGAGATCTGCGCCTCTGGCAGGGCCGCCTTCAGCAGCAGCACGTTGGAGATCACGCAGATATCGGTACACAGCCCGATGACCTCGATCTCGCTGAAGTCCTCCCGGGCGGCGTAGTCCAGCAGGCCCAGGCTGCCGAAGGCCGGCTTCTCAAAGACCCGGCGGTCCATCACATACGCCTGCAAGGCCGGTACGATCTCCCAGCCCTCGGTGCCCCGGATGCAGTGGGGCACAGGGAGCTTCTGCCCCTCCTGGGTCTGGAGGTAGTCCGGGCCGTGGGTGTCCTGGGTAAAGACCACCGTGGTCCCCTCCTGGATGGCCTCGCGCACCTTCTCCGCCACCGCCGGGACGATGGCCTCCGCCTCTTTCGTCCCCAGGGCCCCGGTGACGAAATCGTTCTGCATATCCACTACGACCAATAGCTTCATCTTGCTGTCCTCCTATTTCTCATGTACTGTATCGTTTCCAAAGCGGTCCGGGAGCGTCAGGTCCTCCGCCCGCAGGCTGTCAGGGGAGAGGTCCTGGTAACGGCGGTAGGAGACAGTGAAGGTCCCCTGGCTGTCGCGGCAGGTGAAGTCGTACATATACAGGCCGCCTGTGATGCCGTATTCGTAGTGCTGGAAGGTATAGTCCTCCACAGTGCAGACGATGCCGCGGTCCTCCAGGAGGCAGCGCTCCAACGCGTCCATCAGCACCCGCCCCCGCTCCTCTGTCCGCCTCAGCGAATAGAGGACGGAGGCAGCGATGAGACACAGGACCACCGCCAGCGTGAGCGCGATCTTCCGCATGGCCGCCCTCAATTCTTCAAGCTCTGGAGCGGGGCCGGTATCCGGCCGCACCGGCGGATGAAGTCCGCCGCGCTCTCCGGGTGGACGGGCATCACCGGCGCGGAGCCTAAGAGCCCGCCCATCTCCATGGTGTCGCCCACCTTGGCGCCAGGGACGGGGATGATGCGGACCGCCGTGGTCTTGGAGTTGACCATGCCCACCGCCGCCTCATCGGCGATGATGGCGGAGATGGTCTCGGCGCTGGTGTCCCCTGGGACCGCGATCATATCCAGCCCCACGGAGCAGACGCAGGTCATGGCCTCCAGCTTGTCGATGGTCAGGGTCCCCCGGCGGGCGGCGGCGATCATGCCCTCGTCCTCGCTGACGGGGATGAAAGCCCCGCTGAGGCCCCCCACATGGCCGCTGGCCATGACGCCGCCCTTCTTCACCGCATCGTTCAGCAGGGCCAGGGCGGCGGTGGTGCCGTGGGTGCCGCAGGCCTCCAGGCCCATCTCCTCCAGGATGCGGGCCACGCTGTCGCCCACCGCCGGGGTGGGGGCCAGGCTCAGGTCCACGATGCCGAAGGGCACCCCCAGCCGGGCGCTGGCCTCCTGGGCCACCAGCTGGCCCATCCGGGTGATCTGGAAGGCGGTCTTTTTGATGGTCTCCGCCACCACATCGAAGGGAGCCCCCTTCACCCGCTGGAGGGCGTGGTGGACCACGCCGGGGCCGGAGACGCCCACGTTGATCGTGCAGTCCCCCTCGCCCACGCCGTGGAAGGCCCCAGCCATGAAGGGGTTGTCCTCCACCGCGTTGCAGAACACCACCAGCTTGGCGCACCCCAGGCCCCCCTGGTCCGCCGTCAGGGCGGCGGCCTTTTTGACGATCAGGCCCATGAGGGCCACCGCGTCCATATTGATGCCCGCCCGGGTGGAGCCCACGTTCACCGAGGAGCAGACCAGCTCCGTGGAGGCCAGAGCCTCCGGGATGGACTGGAGCAGGCGGCGGTCCGCCGCCGTCATGCCCTTCTGGACCAGGGCGGAGAAGCCGCCGATGAAATCGACCCCCGTGGCCGCCCGGGCTTTGTCCAGGGCCTGGGCGAAGGGGACGTAGTCCTCCGTGTCCGAGGCCCCCGCCACCAGGGCGATGGGGGTGACGGAGATGCGCTTGTTGACGATGGGGATGCCGAACTCCGCCTCGATGTCCTCCCCGGTCCTGACCAGGTCCTGGGCCAGCCGGGCGATCTTGTCATAGATCTTCTGGCAGGCCGCCTTGGGGTCGCTGCGGCAGCAGTCCAGGAGGGAGATGCCCATGGTGATGGTCCGCACGTCCAGGTGCTGCTTGTCGATCATCTCGATGGTCTCCAGGATGTTCTTTTGGTTATACATGGTCCGCCCCCTCAGATCTTGTGCATGGCGTCGAAGATGTTCTCCCGCTGGACCCGGATGGTGAGCCCCCGCTCGGCGCCGTAGTCCGCCATCTGCCGCGTCAGCTCGCCGAACTCCAGGTTGGCCTGTCCGGCCTCCACCACCATCATCATGGTGAAGTTGCCCTGTAGGACCGTCTGGCTGATGTCCAGGATGTTCACGTTGTAAGAGGCCAGCCGGGTGCAGACCCCGCCGATGATGCCCACCTGGTCCCTGCCGATCACCGTAACGATCGCGCGCATAGTATCGTCCTCCTTGCATATTTGTGATATGTCGTGTTATATATCGCGTGGATATCACGCCTCGTAATAACTCCCGTCACAGGGGACCTCCCAGTAGAGGGCCGCGCCGGTGGGCCAGGGCCCCAGGAGGGGGGCGGCGATGTGGATGAGCCAGATCTTGTCTGTCTCCACCGGCTGGACCGGGGGGAGGTATACCTGCAAGACGCTGTCCCGGATCTCCAGCCGGATGTCCTCCGGGGCTAGGGCATGGACCTCCGCCTCTCTGCCGGGGCACCAGAGGTAGATGTCCCAGGAGTCCGGGTCGGAATAGACGAAGTACTGGAAGCCCTCTCCGGCCTCCCGGCCCTCCAGCCAAGTCGTGACCCACGGGCCCATGCTGTCCGCCGGACCGGCCTCCACCGTGTACCCCGCCGCGTCCGCCGGCTCGCCGCCGCAGGCGGTGAGGGGGACAAGGAGGACGGTAAGGACGGCCAGGAGCGCGGATCGTATGCTCCGTCCCATCCTAGTGGAGCTGGTCCAGGGTCAGGCCGAAGCCCTCGCCGAAATGCGCCAGGAAGTAGTCCACCTCCGGCAGGCCCATCCGCTGGAGGGAGGCGAGGGTCTCCCCGGCGGCGTCGGCGAAGTCCCGGTTGCCGGCGGCCAGCTCCTCCAAACACTTGATATAGGCCGAGAGCTTGTCCGCCGCCTTGACCAGCTCCTGGACCGCCGGGTCCATCTCCCCCAGCAGGGGGGCGTAGGCCGGCCCCATCTCCTTTGGCAGCATCTCCAGCAGCCGCTCTGCGGCCATGGTCTCCACCTGGTGGTAGGCGTCCCGGATGGCGGGGTTGTAGTATTTGATAGGCGTGGGCAGGTCCCCGGTGAAGATCTCGGAGGCGTCGTGGAACAGCGCCGCCGCCGCGCAGGCGTTGGGGTCGCTCTCCCCGCCCAGCACGTCCCGGCGGATCACCGCCAGGGCGTGGGCCAGCACCGCCACCATGTGGCTGTGTTCCTGGATGTTCTCCGTGACGGTGCTGCGCATGAGGGACCAGCGGTCGATGTACTTCATGCGGGAGATATAGGCGAAAAAGTGGTGCATAGTCGGCTCCTTTTATGGTATGATCTCGCCCTCCAGGGCATTCTCCCGGACTCCGGTGACGCGGACCCGGCGCAGCCGGTTATGGAGGTCCTCGCCGCTCTTGACCGCCACCCGGAGGTAGTGGGGGGTGTGGCCCCACCAGAGGCCCTCCCGCTCCTCCTCGAAGAGGACCGCCGCCTCTGTCCACCGGGCAAGGTAGCTCTGCTCCATCCTGGCGGCGGCCTCACCGGCCAGCCGGGCCCGCTCCTCCTTCACGGCGGGAGGGACCTGGTCCGGCATACTGGCCGCCGGGGTGCCGGGGCGGGGGGAGTAGGGGAAGATGTGCATGGAGGAGAAGGCGCAGCGCTGGATGAAGTCCAGGGACTGGCCAAATTCCTCATCGGTCTCGCCGGGGAAGCCCACGATCATATCGGCGGTGATGGCGGGGTCCTGGAAGTGCCCCCGCAGCAGCTCCACGCTCTCCCAGAACCGGGCGGTATCATATTTCCGGCCCATCCGCTCCAGCGTGGCGTCGCAGCCGGACTGGAGGGACAAATGGAAGTGGGGGCAGAGGCCAGGGAGGGCGGCGGCCCGGCGGCAGAAGTCCTCCGTGATGGTCCGGGGCTCCAGGCTCCCCAGCCGGACACGCAGGCCCGGCCCAGCAGCGCAGACGGCCTCGACCAGGTCGATGAGCCCCGTGCCGTCCCGGAGGTCCTGGCCCCAGGAGGAGATCTCGATACCGGTGAGGACCACCTCTTTATACCCCTCCGCCGCCAGACGCCGGACCTCCGCCTCCGCCCCGGCGATGGGCAGGGAGCGGACCGGGCCCCGGGCGTAGGGGATGATGCAGTAGGCGCAGAAGTTGACGCACCCGTCCTCCACCTTCAGCATGGCCCTGGTCCGGGCGGCTAGTCCCCCGGCGGGCAGGGGCTCGAAGGCCCGCCGCCAGAGGGCCTTGTCCAGGGCCACCACCGGGGCCTTGTTTTGGACCTTGTCCCGGACCGCCGCCTCCAGCAGGTCCAGGAAGCCCATCCGGTCCCCGGTACCGGCGATGAGGTCGATGTCCAGCCCCTCCAGGGCCTCGGGCTGGGTCTGGGCGTAGCAGCCGCAGACGGCCACCACCGCGCCGGGACTGCGCCGCCGGGCCCGCCGGATGGCCTGACGGGACTTCTTGTCGCTGACCGCCGTGACGGTGCAGGTATTGATGACATAGGCGTCCGCTTTGTCCTCGAAGTCCGCCAGCGTGTGCCCCCGGCGGATAAGCTCCCGCTCCATGGCCTGGGTCTCGTACTGGTTGACCTTGCAGCCCAATGTATAGATCGCAACTTTCAAGGCTTTTCCCCCTTGCGTTTCTCACGGAAAGACGATATAATAGCAAGCTGAATGCCATACAGGTACGTTTTGGCGGCTCCGCCGCCGCTGTACGCTGTCCCATTATAATATACATTCCCCACCATGACAAGGAGAATTTCTATGATCTACCTCGATCATGCCGCCACCACCCCCGTCACCCCTACTGTGGCGGCGGTGATGGCGAAAGCGCTCACGGAGGACTTCGGCAACCCCTCCTCTCAATATGCCCTGGGCCGCGCCGCCAAGGCCCGGCTGGAGGCGGACCGCCGGGACATCGCCGCCGCCCTGGGCGGTGAGGCCGGCCGTCTCTTCTTCACCTCCGGCGGCACCGAGGGGGACAACTGGGCCATCCAGGCCGCCCTCTGGCAGAACCGGCGGGCGGGGCGGCATATCATCACCACCGCCGTGGAACACAGCGCCGTGCTGGAGCCCCTGAAGGCCCTGGCCGGCTATGAGGTCACCTATCTTAAGCCGGATGGGAACGGACAGATCGCCGCCGCCCAGGTGGAGGAGGCCCTCCGGCCGGATACGGCGCTGGTCAGCGTGATGCTGGTGAACAACGAGACCGGCTGCATCTTCCCCGTGGGGGAGACCGCCCAGGTATTGAGACGCCATAAGAGCGCCGCCCTGCTCCATACCGACGCCGTCCAAGCCTTTTTGAAGATGCCCTTCACGGTGAAGGACCTGGGGGCGGACCTTATCACCCTCTCCGGCCACAAGATCGGCGGGCCCAAGGGCGTGGGGGCCCTCTACATCGGGGAGCGCCTGTCCGCCCCCCGGCCCTTGCTCTTCGGGGGGGGACAGGAGGGGGGCCGCCGGTCCGGCACCGAACCCACCGCCCAGATCGCCGGGTTTGCCGAGGCGGTCCGGCAGCGGCAGTCCTGGAACGCGTCCCACCCCGGCGCCCTGGAGGCCCTGCGGCAGTACGCCATGGACCGGCTGGGGACCATCCCTGGCATCCAGTTCCTGGGCGGCGGCGCGCCCCATATCCTCTGCCTCTCCCTGCCGGGGTATCCCAGCCAGAACATCGTCAACGAGCTGGACATGAACGGAATCTGCATCTCCGCCGGCTCCGCCTGCCACCGGGGGGCGGCCAGCCATGTGTTCACCGCCATGGGCCTGCCGAAAAAGACCGCCGCCGGGGCCGTCCGGGCCAGCTTCGGCCCCGAGACCACCCGAGAGGACATCGACGCCCTGGCCGGTGCCCTGGCCCGCCACCAGTCCACCCGTTTCCCCATGCTATGATCTTTCAAGAAATAAAGGAGGCTTTATGTTCGCCTATCTCCGCCAGCGCCCCATCGGCTTCTACCGCCACCTGTGGACCCTGTCCGCTCCCATCGTCCTACAGAACCTGATCACCACCTCCCTGGGCTTTATGGACACCTTCATGGTGGGCCTCCTGGGCAACGAGCAGATGAGCGCCGTCACCCTGGCCAACGTGCCCCTGTTCATCCTCCAGCTGCTGGTGTTCGGTCTCCAGAGCGGCTCCAGCGTGCTGATCAGCCAGTACTGGGGCCGGCAGGACCTGAAGAGCATCAACCGGGTCATGGGGGTGGGCTTCTATGTGGCCGGGGGGATCTCCCTCCTCACCGCCGCCGTCCTCTACTTCCAGCCCCACGCCGTCATGGCCCTCATCACCAACAACACCGCCCTCCAGGCCCTGGGCGCGCCCTATCTGAAGATCGTGGGCATCTCCTATGTGTTCAACAGCCTGACCTCCATCTATGTGGGGGCCCACCGGAGCATCGAGCATCCCCAGCTGGGGGCGGCGGTATTCGGCGTGTCCATGCTGCTGAACACATTCCTGAACTACGTCCTGATCTTCGGCAAGTTCGGCGCGCCGGCCATGGGGATCATGGGCGCGGCGGCGGCCACCCTGACCGCCCGGGTGGTGGAGTTCGCCATCACCCTCCTCTGCGCCCTCCGGGGCCGCCTGCTGCCCCTGGACCCGCGGGCCCTCCTGCGGCCTGGCCTCACCACCCTGCGGACCTTCATCCGCTACAGCGTCCCGGTGGTCTGCAACGAGACCCTCTGGGGGGCGGGCAGCTCCATGTTCTCCGTCATCATGGGCCATATGGCCAATAGTACCGACATGGTGGCGGCCTATACCATCGTGGGCTATGTGGATAAGCTGTCCACCGTGTTCCTCTTCGGCTTTGCTGGGGCGGCGGCGGTGGTCATCGGTAAGGACACCGGCGCGGGGGAGGACCGGGACCAGATCTACGAGACCGGCAAGATCCTGAACACCCTCTCCGTGGGCACCGGCATCCTGATCGCCCTGGTGCTGCTGCTCCTGCTGCCGCTGCTCCTGCGGCCGGTGGTGTTCCCCCTGTTCAAGCTGCCGGCGGAGGGCATCCGCATCGCCACCACCATGGAGATCTTTGCCGCCCTGGTCTTCCCCCTCCGCTCCTTCGACACCACCAACATCGTAGGCGTCCTCCGGGGCGGCGGCGACGTGAAGGCGGCCATGCTCATCGACGTGACCCCCCTGTGGCTGGCGGCGGTGCCGGTGATGGCGGTGGTGGCCCTGGTGCTGGAGATGGACACCGTGTGGGTGTGCGCGGCGCTGTATCTGGTGGAGTCGGTGGTGAAGTCCCCGATCGGTCTCTGGCGGCTGCGCAGCCGCCGGTGGATCCGTCCGATCGGGACCCAAGAGAAGTATGTTGACTTTTCCGCATAAGATCGCTATAATCAAAATGCAGGGGGTTCGACCTCTTTCGCCCTTTTGACGAAAAGGGGTCGGCCCGCTGGGATATTTGTAACGTTTTGGCAGACCCTATCCCGCAAAGGCCGCGGCCCGCGGCTTTTGTTTGGAGGAGCGTTAGTACGATCTGTCCTAAAGATCCGGGGGAACATCATCTATGCAAGACTACCTATTAGGCGTCGATATCGGCTCCACCACCGTGAAGATCGCGGTGCTGGACGCCGGCGGTGCGCCTCGCTTCCACGCCTATGAGCGCCACTGCGCCCGCATCCAGGAGACCCTGGCCGGTCTCCTCCGGCAGGCGGAGGCGGCCCTGGGGCCCACCGCGGCCCGGCCCGCCATCACCGGCAGCGGCGGCATGGCGCTGGCCAAGGAGCTGTCGGTCCCCTTTTTGCAGGAGGTCATCGCGGTGTCCCTGTCCCTGGGGCGGTGGTATCCCCAGGCGGATGTAGCCATCGAGCTGGGGGGCGAGGACGCCAAGATCCTCTACCTCACCGGGGGCCGAGACCAGCGGATGAACGGTATCTGCGCCGGGGGCACCGGGTCCTTCATCGACCAGATGGCCGCCCTGCTCCAGACCGACGCCAAGGGCCTGGACGCCCTGGCGGAGCACTACAAGCGCATCTACCCCATCGCCGCCCGGTGCGGCGTGTTCGCCAAGAGCGACCTACAGCCCCTCATCAACGACGGCGCGGCCAGGGAGGACCTGGCGGCCTCCATCCTCCAGGCGGTGGTGAACCAGACGATCAGCGGCCTGGCCTGCGGCCGGCCCATCCGGGGGAACGTGGCCTTCCTGGGGGGGCCCCTCCACTTCCTGCCCCAGCTCCGCGCCGCCTTCATCCGCACCCTGCGCCTCACCGGGGACCAGGCCATCCAGCCGGAGCGCAGCCACCTCTTCGCCGCCATGGGTGCGGCCCTCTCCACCCTGGAGAACCGGGGGGAGACGGTCTCCCTGGGGGACCTGGCGGCCCGTCTGGAGGCCGGAGTGGCCCTGGAGACGGAGATCAAGCGCCTGCCGTCCCTCTTCGACAGTGAGCTGGCCTACCAGGCCTTCCTGACCAGCCACAGCCGCCATAAGGTGGCCCGGGCGGACCTGGCAAAGGCCCGGGGGGCCTGCTTCCTGGGCATCGACGCCGGGTCCACCACCACCAAGCTGGCCCTGATCGACAGCGAGGGCCGCCTGCTCTACGACTATTACGCGGGCAACGAGGGCAACCCCCTGGCCACCATCATCCGGGCCCTGGGGGTCCTGCATCAAAAAATGCCCGCCGTGGCCCGGATCGCCCGGGCCTGCTCCACCGGTTACGGCGAGGCCCTGATCCAGTCGGCCCTCCGGCTGGAGGAGGGGGAGGTGGAGACCATCGCCCACTGCCAGGCCGCCGCCTTCTTCGACCCCCAGGTGGACTGCGTCCTGGACATCGGGGGCCAGGATATGAAGTGCATCAAGCTCCACGATGGCAGCGTGGACAGCATCATGCTCAACGAGGCCTGCTCCTCCGGGTGCGGGTCCTTCCTGGAGAACTTCGCCAACTCCCTGGACCTGACCGCCGCCCAGTTCGCCAAAGAGGCCCTGTATGCCGGGGACCCGGTGGACCTGGGCACCCGGTGTACCGTGTTCATGAACTCCAACGTGAAGCAGGCCCAGAAGGAGGGGGCCACCCTGGGGGACATCTCCGCCGGGCTCAGCTACTCCGTGGTGAAGAACGCCCTCTACAAGGTGCTGAAATGCACCAGCCCCCAGGAGCTGGGGGACCACATCGTGGTCCAGGGGGGCACCTTCTACAACGACGCGGTCCTCCGGTGCTTCGAGAATTTATTGGGGGCAGAGGTGGTCCGGCCGGACATCGCCGGCATCATGGGCGCCTTCGGCGCGGCCCTCATCGCCCGCCAGCGCTACCACGGACAGAAGAGCACCATGCTCCCCATGGAGGAGATCGCCACTCTGACCTGGGAGACCAAGCTCCGCCGGTGCGGCGGCTGCGAGAACAACTGCCAGCTCACCGTCAGCGACTTCGGCGGCGGCCGGCGGTACGTCACCGGCAACCGCTGCGAGAAGGGGGCCCTGGATGGCAGGACCAAGGCGGACGTGCCCAACCTGATGCAGTACAAATTCAAGCGGATCTTCGACTACGAGCCCCTGGCCGAGGCCGAGGCGGAGCGGGGGACCATCGGCATCCCACGGGTGCTGAACCTCTACGAGAACTACCCCTTCTGGGCCACCCTGTTCCGGGCGCTGAAGTTCCGGGTGGTGCTGAGCCCACCCAGCAGCAAGAAGATCTATAACCTGGGCATCGAGACCATCCCCAGTGAGAGCGAGTGCTACCCCGCCAAGCTGACCCACGGCCATCTCCAGTGGCTCATCGACCAGGGCGTCAAGACCATCTTCTACCCCTGCGTCTTTTACGAGTACAAGGAGGACCCCCAGTCCCAGAACCACTTCAACTGCCCCATCGTCATGTCCTACCCGGAGAACCTGCGGAACAACATGGAGCTTTTGTGGGGGGACCAGATCAAGTTCCTGCACCCCTTCGTGGCCTTCACCGATCTGGACACCATCCGGGAGCGGCTGGAGACCGTGCTGGAGCGGGACCTGGGCGTCCCCCGGCAGGAGACCGCCCAGGCGGCGAAGCTGGCCTGGGAGGAGCAGCGGCGGTGCAAGGAGGATATCGCCCGAGAGGGGGAGCGGGTCCTCCGGTGGGTGGAGGAGGGGCGGCACAACGCCATCGTCCTGGCGGGCCGGCCCTACCACTGCGACCCGGAGATCAACCACGGCATCCCGGAGATGATCGCCTCCTACGGCTACGCCGTCCTCACCGAGGACAGCGTGGCCCATCTGGCCCAGCGGGAGGAGGGGGGCGGGAAAAAGATGGAGCACCCCCTCCGGGTGACGGACCAGTGGACCTACCACGCCCGGCTCTACGCCGCCGCCGCCTTCGTCCGGGACCGGGACGACCTGGACCTGGTCCAGCTCAACTCCTTCGGCTGCGGGGTGGACGCCGTCACCACCGACCAGGTCAGCGAGATCCTCACCGGGGCCGGCAAGCTCTACACCCTGCTGAAGATCGACGAGGTGAACAACCTGGGGGCCGCCCGGATCCGCATCCGCTCCCTGATCTGCGCCCTCAGGATGCGCAAGGAGCGGAACATCCACGCCAAGCCCACCGCCCCGGTGGCCTACCGCCGGGCGGAGTTCACCCGGGAGATGCGAAAGGAGGGCTACACCCTCCTGTGCCCCCAGATGTCGCCCATCCACTTCGACCTGATCGAGCCGGCCATCCGGCAGTTCGGCTACAACGTGGAGGTCCTGCGCAACGACGACCGCTCCGCCATCGACACGGGGCTGAAATACGTCAACAACGACGCCTGTTTTCCCACCCTGACGGTGGTGGGGCAGATCATGGAGGCGGTGCTGTCCGGCCAGTACGACACGGACCACCTAGCCATCATGATGACCCAGACCGGCGGCGGCTGCCGGGCCAGCAACTATGTGGGCTTCATCCGCCTGGCTCTGGAGCGGGAGGGGCTGGGCCATATCCCGGTGGTGAGCCTCAACGCCAACGGCATGGAGAAGAACAGCGGCTTCCACTACACGCCCATGATGCTCTTAAAGGCGGTCCAGGCCCTGCTCCTGGGGGACACCCTCATGTGTATGCTCTACCGGGTCCGGCCCTACGAGGCCCAGCCGGGGGCCGCCGATGCCCTCCACCACAAGTGGCGGGACCGCTGCATCCAGTACTTAGCCGGCAAGGGGGCCCATATGGGCCGCTACCGGGCCCTCATCCGGGACATGGTCCGGGACTTCGACGCCCTGCCCCTGCTGGACATCCCCCGGAAGATCCGGGTGGGCGTCGTGGGGGAGATCCTGGTGAAGTATATGCCCCTGGCCAACAACCACCTGGTGGAGGTGCTGGAGCGGGAGGGGGCCGAGGCGGTGGTGCCGGAGATGGCGGGCTTCTTCGAGTACTGCTTCTATAACGCCGACTACAAGGCCCACGCCCTGGGGGGCAAGAACTCGGTGAAGCTCTCCTGCCGGGCGGCCATCGCCGCCATCGAATGGCTCCGGGCCCCCATCCGAAAGGCCCTGCGGGCCAGCCAGAGGTTCACCGAGCCGCCTTACATCGAGCACCTGGGGGAGTATGCCAAGCCCTACCTCTCCCTGGGCAACCAGTGCGGCGAGGGCTGGTTCCTCACCGCCGAGATGGTGGAGCTGGTGAAGAGCGGGGTGCCCAACGTGGTCTGCGTCCAGCCCTTCGCGTGTTTGCCCAACCATGTGGTGGGCAAGGGGGTCATGCGGGCCATCCAGCGGGACTATCCCGAGGCCAACCTGATCGCCATCGACTACGACCCCGGCGCCAGCGAGGTCAACCAGCTCAACCGCATCAAGCTGATGCTCACCGCCGCCCGGGAGGCCGCCAAGGCGGAGGACCGGGGGAGCGGCCAAGGGAACGTTCAAGAGAGCGGTCAGGAGAGCAGCCGGGAGGCGGCGGCGGTATGAGACAGGAGACAGACAAGCGCAAGGAGATCGTGGCTGCCGCCCGGACCCTCTTTGGCCGCCACGGCTACGCCAAGGTGTCCCTCCGGGACATCGCCGGCGAGGCCGGCATGAGCGTAGGCAACCTGACCTACTACTACCACCGGAAGGCCGACCTGATGGAGGCCACCCTGGCGGAGTTCCGGCAGGCCGTGCGGCCCCCGGCGCCGCCAGAGGACCTGGAGGCGCTGATAGAGTTCCTGGACCAGTATGAGCGGGAGCTGGAGGACAACGCCTTCTACTTTCGGACCTGCGGCCCTCTGGAGGAACAGCTGGAGGAGACCCGGGCCGATGCCGTCCGGGAGCTGCGGGCCCTGTGGGACGCTATCCTGGAGAACCTGCTGGCAGCGGGGCTGCTGGCGGAGCCGGCTTATCCCGGCCAGCATAAGGCCGTTTCCACGGCGGTACAGATGGTCTTTCGTCACTGGGCGTCCTTCGCCCGGACGGAGGCCGCCGCCGGCGGCGCGCCCAGCTTTCAGTGCTGCGTGTGGGCCATTCTTTATCCGAACCTAACAGAAAAAGGACGTATGGCACTTGCCAGGGGGAATTATGGCGAAAAACAGGCAATTTGAGTTACTGTGCCTTCTGCTGGAGGGCAAGATGTGGACCGCGCCGGAGCTGGCGGAGCGGCTGGAGGTGTCCGGCCGCACGATCTATCGGGACCTAGACGCCCTCTCCGCCGCCGGCATCCCGGTCTATGCCCAGCGGGGCCGGTTCGGCGGGATCCGGCTGCTGGAGGGGTTCCAGCTGGAGCGGACCCTGCTGACGCCGGAGCAGCAGGAGGAGGTGCTGGCGGCATTGCAGGCCATGACCGGCCTCCTGCCGGACCAGGGGGCCTTGGGCCGCCTCTCCGCCCTCTTCCGCCGGGAGGGGACCAACTGGCTGGAGATGGACTTCACCGGCTGGGGCGAGGGGACTGCCCCCGTCTTTGCCACCCTGAAGGAGGCGATCCTCAGCCGGCAGGTGGTGTCCTTCACCTATCACAACAGCGCCGGGGAGCGGAGCTGCCGGCAGGTGGAGCCCATGCGGCTGCGGTGCAAGGGGGGCAGCTGGTATCTCCGGGGCTGGTGCCGGATGCGGGAGGATTTCCGCCTGTTCCGCCTGACCCGTATCGAGGACCTGACCGTCACGGAGGAGACCTTCATCCCCCGGCAGGGACTGCCGGAGGAGGTGGATACGGAGACGGACCACCCCGTGGCCCTGCGCCTGCGCTTCGCCCCCTCCGCCGCCTATCGGGTCCACGATGCCTTTGCCCCCTCCGCCGTCACGGCCCAGCCTGACGGGTCCTACCTGGTGGAGCAGACCTACCCGGCGGGGGAGTGGATCCGGTCCTTCCTGCTGTCCTTCGGGGACCAGGTGGAGGTCCTGGCCCCGGAGGAGCTTCGGACGGAGCTGCGGGAAGAGGGGAAAAAGATCGCGGCGAGATATAAATAGGACAGACTGCTGTCAGGTTTGCTCTGGTATACTGGGACCATCTTTAAGAAGGAGGTCCTATCGATGGACAAGATCTTTTGCCAGAGCTGCGGGATGCCCTTAGAGCACCCGGAGGACCACGGCACCGAGGCCGGCGGCGCCCCGAGCCCCGACTACTGCCACTACTGCTACCAGGAGGGCCGGTTCCCCGAGGGGCAGGCTATGGAGGACATCATCCAGTTCAATCTGCGCTTCAATGAGGAGAACGGCCACCCCATGGGCTCCCAGGCCGATGCCGAGGCCATGATGCGCGCCTGGTTCCCCACCCTGAAGCGGTGGCGGAAGGCTTGACAAAGGCCCTGCTATGGAAGATAATGGACTGCGGAGAAAAATGCTCTCCGCAGTCCGCTTTTTATCCGCTCTATGAAGGAGGCCGCCTATGCCAAGGGTCTATCAGCTGCAAAATTGGTACTTCACCCCCCATCGCTTGGGGAAGGAAGCGCTGTGGGATGTCCACGGCAACATCTTTGGCCATCCGAAGTTCCCGGAGGGCATCAAGGTCCACACCTCCGCCGTCCAGTCCGTCCGGGTGGGCCTGGAGGCGCTGGAGGTGCAGACCCGCAACTCCGTCTATCAGTGCCCCTACAGCAGCTGCAAGGACCCAGACGGCAGCTTCCTGGACGCGGAGGCGCTGTTTCCCGAGCCGCCGGGGGAGGAGGCCCTCCAGGCCCTGGTGACCGCCATCTACACCCAGCGGTGGGAGCAGGGGCCGCCGACACGATAGCGCGCTATCGTCCTAACATTATAGTCCCAAAGAGGCGATGGCGCTCTTCAGCTGGTCCGCCGAGGCAGTGAGGGCCTGCCGCTCCCCCTGGCTCAGGGGGATCTCCAGGACCTTCTCCAGCCCCCGGCGGCCCACCAGGGAGGGGATGCTCAGCGCCGCGCCCCGGAGGCCGTACTCCCCCTCCAGCACCACGGAGATGGGCAGCACCGCGTGCTCGTCCCGGACGATGGCGGCGGCGATGCGGCCCACCGCCATGGCGATGCCGTAGTAGGTGGCGCCCTTCCGCTGGATGATCTCATAGGCGCTGTCCCGGATCTCCCGGTAGAGCCGGTCCCGGCGGGCGGCGTGGAGGGTGACGCCCCGGAGGCGGCAGAAGCTCTCCAGGTCCAGCCCCGACACGTTGGCCCCGCTCCACACCGCCAGCTCGCTGTCCCCATGTTCGCCGATGATGAAGGCGTGGATGTTCCGGCTGTCCACCGCCAGCTCCTCTCCCAAGAGCTGCTTGAACCGCCCGGTGTCCAGCACGGTGCCGGAGCCGATGACCCGCTCCTTGGGGTAGCCGGAGAGGCGCCAGGCGGCGTAGGTCAGCACGTCCACCGGGTTGGACACCACCAGCAGGATGCCCCCGAAGTCCCGCTTGCAGACCTCCTCCAGGACGGACCGGAGGATGGCGGTGTTCTTCTCGATGAGGTCCAGCCGGGTCTCTCCCGGCTTCTGGTTGGCCCCGGCGGTGATCACCACCAGGGCGCAGTCGGTGATGTCGTCATAGCCCCCGGCGGTGATGCGCATGGACGCGCCGTAGGGCAGGCCGTCGCTCAGGTCCATGGCCTCCCCCTCGGCCTTGGCGGCGTTGGCGTCCAGCAGGACCAGCTCGGAGAACAGCCCCTGCTGCAAAAAGCGGAAGGCGATGGACGCCCCCACGAAGCCGCAGCCGATGATGGCTGCTTTTCTGTTGTTGATGGTCATAGGTCCGCTCCTTTTTCTTCTTATTTCCAGGCTAGGTCCAGTATGCCGCTCCTGCGGCAAAATATGCAGGCCGGCTGTCCCTCCGACAGCCGGCCTTGCGATATCCTTTATGATATGGTGTTCGGCTACTGCTTGTCTAAGTAGTCCCGTATCTGCTCCTGGACGTGGCGGACCTCCCACAGCAGTTCCTCGGCGGAGACCCGCTGGGCCCCGTGGCCCATCACCAGCACCCGCTCCAGATTGTCGGAGGTGGCCACCTTGATCTGGTGGCTGGCCCCCAGCTCGTAGGAGAGACGCTCGATGTACTGGTCCGCCGTCTCCCCCTCCTTGGTGTACACCACGTCCACGCCCCCCAGACGCTCTGTCTTTCCGGCGTTGCCCTTCACCCGGTAGGCGTCGAACACCACTGTCAGCCGGCAGGCTTTCACCCCCTGGTAGTTGCGCAGCAGGCTGAGCAGCCGCTCCCGGGCGTCGTCCAGGCGGACCGCCGCCAGCTTTTTCAGTTCCTCCCAGGCGAAGATGATGTTGTAGCCGTCCACCAGCAGGAGGTCGTCCTTCTGGATGAAGCCCAGCCGGGGCTGGCCGTCCGTGGGGAAGGCCGGTGCCCGGCGACTCTGGCCCAGGGCCTCCATGCCCCGGTCCCGGATGGGGCCGTAGGTGCGCACGAAGATCGCCTCCAGCTCCTTGTCCCCGGAGAGGCCGCCGGACCTGGGCGGGGCCTCCGCTGCCGCCGCCGTTGGACGGGACAGGCGGATCGGGGGCGAGACGTGGGCATGGGCGGGCACGTCCTGCCATTTCACCGTAAAAGCGGCCCCGTGGGAGCAAAAGACGGAGTCCGGCGGGGCGTCCAGGTCGTGCTCCGGCTCGTAGCCCATGGCGGCGACGATCTCCCCGGCGTTGTGGCAGGGGCGGTAGCCCGCCGGTTCGTAGGACAGCCGGCCCAGGCCCTTGGTATAGGCCGCCACCGTCCGCCCGTAGTCCCGGAGGGCGGCGACCGGGGCCGCGCCGTCCAGGATGGCGGCATCCTCCTCGTAGCTGGGGCCCTCGAAGGTGCCCCCCATGGTCTGGAGGTCCGCCATGGCACGGCCCACGCTCTCCTGGGGCACCTCCAGCCGGAAGGCGTACCAGGGCTCCAGCAGGATGCTGTCCGCCCCCATGAGCCCCTGGCGCACCGCCCGGTAGGTGGCCTGGCGAAAGTCGCCGCCCTCGGTGTGCTTGACGTGGGCCCGGCCCGCGAGCAGGGAGATCTTCATATCTGTGATGGCGCTGCCGGTGAGGACGCCCGGGTGGGGCCGCTCGGCTAAGTGGGTCAGCACCAGCCGCTGCCAGTTCAGGTCCAGGTCATCTGTAGAGCAGAGGGAGCCGAAGCGCAGGCCGCTGCCCCGCTCCCCCGGCTCCAGCAGGAGGTGGACCTCGGCGTAGTGGCGCAAAGGCTCGAAGTGGCCCACCCCCAGGGCCGGCCCGGCGATGGTCTCCCGGTAGACGATGCTGCCCTCGCCGAAGCCGACCTCCACCCCGAACCGCTCCCGGATGAGCCGGGCCATCACCTCCAGCTGGACCTCGCCCATGAGCTGGACGTGGATCTCCCGCTCATTCCAGAGGATGCGGAGCTGGGGGTCCTCCTCCTCCAGCTGGCGCAGGTCCCGCAGGAGGGCGTGGATATCGCAGCCCTCCGGTGGCAGGACCCGGTAGGTCAGCACCGGTTCCAGGACGGGGGGCGTGTCCGCCGCCTCGGCCCCCAGGCCGTCGCCGGGGCGGGTCCAGGTGATGCCGGTGACGGCGCAGACGGTCCCCGCTTCGGCCCGGTCGATGGTGCGGTACTTGGCCCCGGAGCAGATGCGGATCTGGTTGACCTTCTCCTCCCCGCCGGGGAGGACGCTGCGCACGTCCAGGGCGCCGCCGGTGATCTTGAGGTAGGTCAGCCGCTCGCCCCCCTCCCGGGCGATCTTGAACACCCGTGCCCCGAAGGTCTCCGGCCAGTCCGGCGGCGGGGCGAAGCGGTCCAGCAGGTCTAAGAACGCCCCTACGCCCTCCAGCCGCAGCGCCGCGCCGAAGCAGCAGGGGAACACCAGCCGCCGGCGGACCAGGGAGGCGGTGTCGGCATCGGTGACGGCCTGGCCGGAGAGGTAGCGCTCCATCAGGGCCTCATCGGTCCCGGCCAGCTCCTCCTGGAGGGCGGCGGGGTCCATGGAGAAGTCCAGGCAGGCCGGGTCCAGGCGGCGCAGGCCCTGGAGGACCCGCTCCCGGTCCGCCCCCGGCAGGTCCATCTTGTTGATGAAGAGGAAGGTGGGGATGCGGCGGGCTTTGAGGAGCCGCCAGAGGGTGCGGGTGTGGCTCTGGACGCCGTCGGTGCCGCTGATGACCAGGATGGCGTAGTCCAGCACCTGCAAGGTGCGCTCCATCTCGGCGGAGAAGTCCACATGGCCGGGGGTGTCCAGCAAAGTGACCTCCTTGTCCCCCAGGGGGAACACCGCCTGCTTGGAGAAGATGGTGATGCCCCGCTCCCGCTCCAGGGCGTGGATATCCAGGAAGGCGTCCCCGTGGTCCACCCGGCCCAGGCGGCGCAGGGCCCCGGCCAGATAGAGCATCCCCTCGGAGAGGGTGGTCTTTCCCGCGTCCACATGGGCCAATATACCGATAACGAGCTTTTTCATAGTCCTTTCCCCGCCCAGCCGGGCGCTCCTTCTGTTTGATCGTATTATATGCCCTTTGCGCGGAGATCTCAATATAAAAAAGCTATCAAAAGGTGTACCTTCTGATAGCAAACTATGTCACATATAAAATACCACAAACTGACTAGATTTGCAAGGATATTTTATAAGACGCTACAAAAAATCAGGAAAGTTTTTTCAGAGATCTATGCTTCCCAGCATATGTCAAAAGGTACACATTTTGACATTGATGGGAGGGGAGGCTCATTTACACCGGCGGGCTGTGTACATTTATTTATCAAGGAGGGACATGATGAAGCGCAGGTTTTTATGCGTCCTGCTGGCGCTCAGCATGGCGCTGACGCTCCTGCCGCCCGCCGCGCTGGCGTTTGGAGAAGACGGGAGCGGTCACAACTATAGCAAATTCTGGAGCAAAGATAAAAATACCCACTGGCACATCTGCACCGATGAGGGGCACGAGGGCGAGAAAGGGGATGAAGCGGAACACGACTGGGACGAGGGCACCGTAACGATGAAGCCTACCTATGCTGAGCCCGGTGAGAGGACCTTCACCTGTACGGTCTGTAGGCAGTTCAAGACAGAGCCCATTGCCCAGCTGGTGCATCACTACGCTGAAGAGTGGAGCTATGACGATCTTCATCACTGGCACGCCTGCACTGACCCGGAGTTCAAGGACCTGGATTTACAGAAGGATAATGGTCTCCATACCTGGACGAAGGACGAAGAGCAGTCAATAGCAGCGACTGAGACTGACGATGGTAAGGACATCTATATTTGCGACATCTGCGGCAAAGTACAAGAGGAAGCCATTGGCCCAACAAAAGGACACTACTACGACACGGGCGACCATGGCTGGTCTTATGACACAACAGAGCATTGGCGTGAATGTATAGCTCCACCGGCGCTGATAGGTGAGGAAGAGCATTCCTGTGATAAGACTTCTGAGAGAGGTCCTCACCAATTGATCGTCACAGACACCCAGATATGGGGTCATGCGGGCGGTGGACAAAGATGGCATAAATGTACCGTCTGCGATGCAATAATTTTTTCCAGCATTCCTAGCCAAGTCGTCAGTCCCTTGTGGAGCACAGATGATGAAGGACACTGGTACGATTGCGAGAATGCGGACTGTGACGAAAAGAGTGAGTACAAAGAGCACGAGTGGAGTTGGGACATCACAAGACAGCCCGTTGAACTCGAACCCACAGAGGATAATCCTGGCGTAAAGATCTACGTTTGTTGGTTGTGTGATAAGCTCAAGCTGGAGGAGGACCCTCAGCTGGGGCACAGCTATGAAGAAGAGTGGGGCACGGATGAGAACTTCCATTGGCGCGTCTGCACCGATAAGGGGTTTGAGGGCGCGATCCACTACAAGGAGGCCCATGGGTGGAAGTGGGGTGAGATCATCCTTACTCCCACTGAGGAAGCGACCGGCGAGCAGGAACGCACCTGCACCACTTGCGGGCTGACCAAGATTGTGACCCTTCCCAAACTGCCCATCTCTGTCAAGGGCATCACGCTGGACAAGGATACCCTGACCCTGGCCGTGGGCAGCAACGAGCTCATCACCGCTACGATAACACCCGAGGACGCCGCAAACACAGGCGTGGAATGGGACACCAGCGACATGGTCATTGCCTGGGTAAATGATTACGGCCGTGTGTACGCTAAAGCCGAGGGCACCGTGACCATCACTGCCACCACGCAAGACGGCGGCAAGACCGCGACCTGCGAGGTCACCGTCACCGCGGCCCCGGCGCCCGTTGACGTCACCGGCGTCACGCTGGACAAGAACACCATGACCCTGGCCCTGGTGAACGGCAGTGGGACCCTCACTGCCACGGTGGCCCCCGCGAACGCCACCAACAAGGACGTGACCTGGGCCTCCAGCAACACGTCTGTTGCCACGGTGGACGCCAACGGCAACGTGACCGCTGTAGGCGAGGGCACCACGACCATCACCGTCACCACAGCGGACGGCGGCAAGACCGCAAGCTGCGAGGTCACCGTCAGCGCGGCCCAGACGGCTGTCGCTGTCACGGGCGTCACGCTGAACAAGACCACCCTGACCCTGACCGTGGGCAGCAGCGAGACCCTCACCGCTACCGTAGCGCCCGCGAACGCCACTAACCAAGCCGTGGCCTGGTCCTCCGGCGCCCCGGCTATCGCCACCGTAGACGCGAATGGCAAGGTGACCGCCGTGACCGAAGGCCGCGTGACCATCACTGTCACCACAGGGGACGGCGGTAAGACCGCGACCTGCGAGGTCACCGTCACCGCAGCCCCGGCGCCGGGTGGTCTCACCATCGCCTTCAACGCCAACGGCGGCACCGTGGCCCCGGCCACAGCCACCACCGGCGCTAACGGCAAGCTGACCAGCCTGCCCACGCCGACCCGCAGCGGCTACACCTTTGATGGTTGGTTCACGGCGGCGACTGGCGGGGATGCGGTCAATACCAACACCGTATTCACCCAGAATACCACCATCTACGCCCACTGGACCGCCAACTCCGGCAGCGGCGGCTCCGGCGGCGGTGGTGGCGGTGGCAGCGGTGGAGGGGGCAGTAGCAGCTCCACCGTCAAGGTCCCCGTGTCTGGGGATGATAACTCCGTCCAAGTCAGCGCCTCTGTATCCGGCACCACGGCCACGGTCGGCGGGCTGGACACGAAACAGCTGGATACCGTTGCCGGGGACAGCAGCAAGGACAGCATGGTCGAGGTGGACCTCACCGGTCTGAAGCAAACTATCAGCACCGTGGAGCTGCCCGCCGATACCCTCAAGGAGATCGCCAAGGCCGCCGCCGATGAGAACAACGGCACCCGCGGCCTGACCATCAAGCTGCCCGCCGCGGAGGCGTCCTTCGATGCCGCCGCCCTGGATGAGATCCAGAAGCAGGCCAGCAGCAAGATCGCCCTGACCATCGCCCCGGCCAGCTCCTCCGCTCTCAACGCCCGTCAGAAGGAGACCGTGGGGAACGCCCCGGTGTTCGACCTGACCATGAAGAGCGGCAGCAAGACCATCACCGACTTCGGCGGCGGCTACGCCACCATCTCCGTGCCCTACGAGCTGGCCAAGGGCCAAGACCCGGCTGGCATCGTGGTCTACTACCTGGACAACAGCGGCAACATCCACGCCTGCGAGACCATGTATGACGTGCGGACCGGGCGGGCCATCTTCACCACCGGCCACCTGTCCCTGTACTTCGTGGGCTACGCCCCGGAGAACCTGGTGAACTTCGCCGATGTCGCCTCCGGCGCGTACTACTATGACGCCGTGGTGTGGGCCGTGGCCAACGGCATCACCAAGGGCACCTCCGCCACCGCTTTCAGCCCGGACCTTTCCTGCACCCGGGCCCAGACCGTCACCTTCCTGTGGCGTGCCGCCGGTTCCCCGGCTCCCAAGAGCAGTGTGAACCCCTTCACCGATGTGAAGGCTGGCGCGTACTACTATGACGCCGTCCTGTGGGCCGTGGAGCAGGGCATCACCAAGGGCACCGGCGCTGACACGTTCAGCCCCGACGCCACCGTGACCCGCGGTCAGACCGTGACCTTCCTGTACCGTGCAGCCGGTTCCCCGACGGTGGATGGCAGCAGTTCCTTCGGCGACGTGGCGGAGAACGCCTACTACGCTGGAGCGGTGAAGTGGGCCGTGGACAAGGATGTTACCAAAGGGACCTCCGCTAGTGCGTTCAGCCCGAACAGCGACTGCACCCGCGGCCAGATCGTGACCTTCCTCTATCGGGATAGAGTGGACTGATCACCTAACGGACCGCACCGCAAGGACCCAAGAGGGCCGGCTGGGAAAACCAGCCGGCCCTCTTTATCGCAGTATCCCTATATCTCCTGCCGCCCCTCCAGCGCCCGCATCAGTGTGGCGTCGTCGGCGAACTCCAGGTGGCCCCCCACAGGGATGCCGTAGGCCAGTCGGGTGATCTTCGTCCCGAAGGGCCGCAGCAGCCGGGCCAGGTACATGGCGGTGGCCTCTCCCTCGGTGTCCGGGTTGGTGGCCATGATGACCTCCTGGATGTCCCCCTTGGCCACTCGTTCCACCAGGGACTTGATCTGGAGGTCGTCAGGGCCCACATGGTTCATGGGGCTGAGGACCCCGTGGAGGACATGGTAGCGGCCCTGGAACTCATGGGACCGCTCCAGGGCGACCACGTCCCGGGGGTCCGCCACCACGCAGATGACGCTCTCCTCCCGCCGGGGGGAGGCGCAGATGGGGCACAGCCCGCCGGCGCTCAGGTTCTGGCAGACCGGGCAGAGGGTGACCTGCTGCCGGGCGGCCAGGATGGCGTTGGCGAAGGCGGCGGCCTCCTCCTCCGGCAGGTGCAGCACATGGAAGGCCAGCCGCTGGGCGGACCGGGCGCCGATGCCCGGCAGCTTGGCGAACTGCTCCACCAGCTCCTCCAGGGGCGCGGGAAAATAGTTCATAGAAGAGCCCTCCCTTACGCCTGTCCGGCCTGCCGCAGGGCCTGGATGCGCCCAGGGATGTCCTCCGCCCGGTAGACGGCGGACCCGGCCACCAGCACGTTGGCCCCGGCGGCCACGGCGATGGGGGCGGTGGCGGGGGAGATGCCGCCGTCCACCTCCAGCTCACAGCCGGGGGCGCGCTCCTGGATATACTGCCGGATGGCCGCCACCTTGGGCATCATGTCCTCCATGAAGGACTGCCCGCCGAAGCCCGGCTCCACGGTCATCACCAGGACCATGTCGCACATCTCCAGGAAGGGCAGCACCGCCCCGGCGGGGGTGGTGGGCTTGAGGACCACCCCGGCCCGCTTGCCCAGGGCATGGATCCGCTCCAGGGCCAGGCGGGTGTCCTCCTGGGTGCCGGCCTCCACATGGACGGTGACGATATCCGCCCCCGCCTTGCAGAAGGCCTCCACATACCGCACCGGGCGGTCGATCATCAGGTGGACATCCAGGGGCAGGCTGGTGACAGGCCGCAGGGCTGCCACCACGGGGATCCCGATAGTGATATTGGGGACGAAGAGACCATCCATCACGTCCACATGGACGTAGTCGGCGGAGGAGATCTTTTGGATATCCCGCTCTAAGTTCGCGAAATCGGCGGCGAGGATGGAGGGAGCCACTTTGACCATAGAAGATCGATCCTTTCTTGCTGGTTTTACCGGGGGAGGCACGCCTCCCAGGCGGTCCCGCACCCTGGACAGCCCCCGCCGCATAGGATGCACTGAGCGGCAGGGAGCCTTGGGCGAGAGATCTGCTTCCGCGCGGCCGCGTCCCACAGCGCCCAAGGCCAGCCGCATGATATAAAAGGGGCAGACCGGGCCGGTCTGCCCCTAAGTGGGTCAGGGGGGCGTCACTGCGCCATTTTCAGCTCAGCGATATCTGTCTGCATGGAGCGGATGACGAGTTTGACGGTATCGAGCTCCTCCTCGTGGGCTTCCAGGCGGCTCTTGGGGGCCAGGGTCTCCTGTAGGAGGGTATGCCCCTCCGCCAGCAGATGGAGAGAAGGTAGGACCTCGTTCTCCTGGGTGAGGGCGACGATGGTCAGCCGCTCGTCCATATCGGAGACCTGCTCCTTGAGACTGGTCATATCCTCCTTCAGGCTGGTCACATCGGTCTTGAGGCCGGCCACGTCGGTCTCAAGGGCCGTGACACGGACCTTGACGTCTGCCATATCCTCCTTCAGGACGGCCACGTCCTCCTTCAGGACGGCCACGTCCTCCTTCAGGACGGCCACGTCCTCTTTTAGACCAGCCACATCTGTTTTGAGGCCAGCCACGTCCTGCTTTAGGTCGCTGATGTCTGCCCGCATCTCGGAAAAACCTACTGTGAGGTTCTCCAGCATGAGCAGGATCTTTTCTTCGTTGTTCATATCTCTCCCCCTATCCCAAAATTTTACGATACTGATTATAGCACATGCTCGTCCGCATTTCAAGCCGGGAATGTAGAACGCGGACAAAGAGACGGTCCATTCCGCGGACCAGCAAGCTGCTGCCTCTGCCCCATGCCTTATGGGCCAATTCTCTTGTTTTCACCCCGCTTTTGTGTTATGATAGGGCAAAACAGCAGGAAAAGAGAGGAGGGGATAGCGGGTGCTCTCACTGGATACCGGCGTCTGTGCGCTGCCTGGGATCGGGGAGCGGCGAGGCGCTTTGCTGGGAAAGTTGGGGGTCAATACGCTGCTGGACATGCTCTTATACTTCCCCCGGGCCTATGAGGACCGGCGGAGCTTTCGCCAGATCGGCGAGCTCGTCCCGGGAGAGAACGCCTGCGTCCGGGGGATGGTGGCGGCGCCGCCTACCTACCGGATGGTCCGGCGGGGGGTCGAGCTGGTCAAGCTGCGGGCGGTGGACAGCACCGGGCAGCTGGATATCACCTTCTTCAACCAGCGCTATATGAAAACGGCCCTCCAGCAGGGCAGGACCTACATCTTCTACGGCAAAGCGGAGGGTGCCGGGACGTACCGTTCCATGGTCAACCCGCTGGTGGAGCCGGAGATGGGCGGGGCCCTCACCGGGCGTATCGTGCCCATCTACCATCTGACCGCCGGCATCACCCAGGCGGTGCTGTCCAAGGCGATGTACGCCGCCCTAGAGGTCAGCGGCCAGGTCCCCGACTGCCTGCCGGAGGAGCTGCGCCGGCGGCTGGGCCTCTGGGACGCCGGGCCGGCCCTCCGGCAGATCCATTTTCCCGACAGCGAGGAGGGCCTGGCGGCGGCCCGGCGGCGGCTGGTGTTCGAGGAGCTGTTCCTGCTGTCCATCGCCCTCCGGGGGCTGCGGGAGCAGCGGGAGAGCCATCACATCCAGCCTATGCCCCCAGTGGACCTGTCTCCCTTCCTGGAGGCGCTGCCTTTCGACCTGACCGGGGCCCAGAGGCGGGCCATCCGGGATATCCTGGCGGACCTGGCCGGAGACCGGCCTATGAACCGCCTCTGCCAGGGGGACGTGGGGTCCGGCAAAACGATGGTTGCCGCCGCCGCCATCTATGCCGCCGCCCGGAACGGCCGCCAATCCGCCCTGATGGCCCCCACGGAGATGCTGGCCAGCCAGCACCACCGGACCCTGGCGCCCCTGCTGGAGGGGCTGGGCCTGCGGTGCGCCCTCCTCACCGGCTCCACGCCCGCCGCCGCCCGGCGGAAGGTACTGTCGCAGCTGGCCGGGGGAGAGCTGGACCTGGTCACCGGGACCCACGCCCTGATCAGCGGCGATGTGGCCTATCGGGACTTGGGCCTGGTGGTCACCGACGAGCAGCACCGCTTCGGCGTGGCCCAGCGGGCAGCCCTGGCGGAGAAGGGACAGCAGGCCCATGTGCTGGTCATGTCCGCCACGCCCATCCCCCGGACCCTGGCGCTGCTGCTCTATGGGGACCTGGACGTGTCCGTCATCGACGAGCTGCCGCCGGGACGGCGGAAGGTGGACACCTTCGCCGTGGACAGCCGCTACCACCAGCGGATCTATGCCTTCCTCCGTAAGCATATCACTGCGGGGCGGCAGGCGTATATCATCTGCCCCATGGTGGAGACCGCCGAGGGGGTGCCGGACGACCGCAAGGCGGTGACGGAGTATGCCGCCTATCTCCAGGACCAGGTCTTCCCGGACCTCCGGGTGGCCGCTGTCCATGGGAAGATGCGGGACAAGGAGAAGGTGATGGCCGCCTTTGCCGCCGGGGAGGGGGATATCCTGGTGTCCACCACTGTGGTGGAGGTGGGGGTGGACGTGCCCAACGCCGCGGTGATCGTGATCGAGAACGCCGAGCGCTTCGGCCTCAGTCAGCTCCACCAGCTCCGGGGCCGGGTGGGCCGGGGGAGCTGGCAGTCCTACTGCATCTTGGTCTCCGATGACCGGGACCCGGAGACCAGGGCCCGGCTGAAGGTCATGACCCAGACCAATGACGGCTTCAAGATCGCCGAGGAGGACCTGCGCCTCCGGGGCCCCGGAGATCTGCTGGGTCAGCGCCAGCACGGCCTGCCGGCGCTGAAGATCGCCGACCTCAGCTGCGATGTCCAGTTGCTCACCACGGCCCAGCAGGAGGCGGAGGCCCTCCTCCGCGCAGACCCGGCCCTGGAGCGCTATCCGCTGATCGCCCAGCGGGTCCAGGCCCTTCTGGACAGGCAGGCCGGCGCAATGAATTGAGGTGGGGTGGGCAGATGTTGGGACGGCTGCGGTATAGGAGATCTTTCACAATAGAAGGCCGCCTGTCCACACCAAGGACAGGCGGTCAAGGCGTTCAGACAGCGGCCAAGCGCCCGTTATATATTTTGGTGTTCCATATTTCATCAAAATCTTCTTTGGAAACGATCGCTGCATGGAAGCCTTCTCCCCAGACCTTTGCGTTAAATTCATCAACGGTCGGGATCGGACATGCTTCTATGACATCGCGATAGAGGTCATCCTCGATCTTGACTGTCCTATCTGCAAAGACCTCTATCCCTCTAAGCGCAAAGCGGTCATCCTTCAGATCTACTTCATAAAAATACACCACAGGCATATCATCGGATTCATATTCCATAAATAGCTGTATATATTCGATACCACTTTCCATTGACAAGCACCCCTCTATCAGATTCTGATCTGTTGCGTTGTGTTTATGGCGAGTATAGCACAGCGATGGAAGAAAATCAAGCGGCTGAAGGAACGCTTTTCGGTCTCTTTTGTGGTCTGCTGTACTGCCCTCGTCCGGCACATATAGAGCCTGCTTTTGAAAAAAGTAGTGGACGCGGCCTGTATGGCTGTGGTAGAATAAAGTGAAGGAAGGTGAGGCCGGTGGAGATCCTGGATATAGAAACGACGATCGCCCAAGGGCTGCGGGTCACAGACGACAGCGCGGGCTACGATGCCGCTTGCAAGCGGGTCCTGTCGGAGAAGGCTATCCTAGCGCGTATCATGAAAGCTTGCCTAGAGGAATATAAAGACTGCGATGTGAACGACATTGCAGAGAAGTACATAGAGGGCCAGCCACAAGTATCTACCATACCCGTACTGCCGGACGAGGACAGCCCCATCATCCAGGGCATGGATACCGAGGATAAGTCTGTACATGAGGGGACAGTCACTTATGATATCCGCTTCCGGGCTATCGTCCCCGGTACTAGAGAGCGGGTCACTATCATCATCAATGTGGAGGCCCAGAACGACTTCTATCCCGGTTATCCCTTGCTCAAGCGGGCGGTATACTACTGCTGCCGGATGGTCTCTTCTCAATATGGCCGGGAGTTCACCGCTTCCCATTACGAGAAGATCAAGAAGGTCTACTCCATCTGGATCTGCATGGCGCCGCCCAAGTACCGGGAGAACACCATCACCCGGTATCGCCTGGTGGAGGAGCATCTGGTGGGCGAGGCCGTGGAGCCGGTCGAGAACTACGACCTGCTGTCTGTTATCGTGCTGTGCCTAGGCGATGCGGATGAGGAAAACTATGGCAGCGTCCTGCGGATGCTGGACGTACTGCTCTCCCACGAGACCAGCGAGGCGGAGAAGCGGAAGATCTTACAGGACGAGTACGACATCCAAATGACACGGACAATGGAAGAGGAGGTGTCTGTCATGTGTAACTTGAGCAAAGGCGTTGAGGAAAGAGGCATTGCAAAGGGTATCGCATCCTCTATCAAAAACCTTGTAAAGAATATGGGCATATCTATCGAGCAAGCGATGTCTGTGCTGGAGATCCCAGAGGCTGAGCGGCAGAAGTATATGGATCTGCTGGAGCGGCAGTAGATACGAAACGCCGGGGACGGATATCGTCCCTGGCGTTTCTTGTATCCATATCCAGCGCCTCACGCCGGAGCGGCGGCCCGGCGGCGGGAGCGGCCGTACTGCACATGGCGGGCGCACCACAGGTAGGCCGGCACCAGGAACAGGTCCGCGAAGATCCATGCGGTGGGGGAGGCGAAGCAGGCGGCGGAGTAGCCCACGGAGGCCACCAGATGAGCCACCAGGCCCCGGCCGAACATCTCCATCACCCCGGCGCAGGTGGCCAGAGGGGTGAAGCCCATGCCCTGGATCATGAACCGGTAGATGTTCACGATGGCCAGGGGGAAGTAGAACACCGCCTGGGCCAGCAGGAACCGCCGGGCCAAGGGGGCCAGGACGGCGCTCTCCGCGTCCAGGAACAGCATGACCATCGGCCCGCCCAGGAGGGCCACTGCCCCCAGGGCGAGCAGGGCGTAGACCAGCCCTAGGAAGGTACAGGCCAGGGTCCCCTGGTGGAGCCGCTCCCACTTCCGGGCCCCCACGTTCTGTCCGCCGTAGGTGACCATGGCGGAGCCCATGGCGTCAAAGGGGCAGGCCAGGAAGACAGACGCCTTGGTGGCGGCGGTGGTGGCGGTCACATAGGCCGTCCCCAGGGCATTGACGGCGCTCTGGAGCATGATGGAGCCGATGGCGGTGATGGAGTATTGCAGCCCCATAGGCAGCCCCAGGGTGAGCAGGGTGCGGATCCGCTCCCAGGACCAGATCCAGTCCTCCGGCTCCGTTTTCAAGATGTCGAACCCCCGGCAGACCCGGACCAGGCACCCCACACCGGCCATCAGCTGGCTGAGAATCGTGGCGAAGGCCGCCCCAAAGACCCCCCAGCGGAAGCAGAGGATGAACACCAGGTCCAGCACGATGTTGGTGACGGACGCCGCCACCAGCCACAGCACCGGGGTCCGGCTGTCCCCCAGGGAGCGGAGGATGCCGGCGGCCATGTTGTAGAGGATGTACCCGGAGATACCGGCGAAGATGGTGGCGATGTACCGCCAGGCGTCGTCATAGATATCGGCGGGGGTGTGCATGGCGGTGAGGATGGCCCGGCCAAAGACCAGGGTCGCCGCTGTCACCACCAAGGCGCAGAGGATGCAGCACCTGGCGGCCCCCACCACATACCGGCGCATCTCCCGGTAGTCCCCCGCGCCGAACTGCTGGGCCACCGGGATGGCAAAGCCGCTGCACAGCCCGATGCACCCGCCTACCACCAGGAAGTTGATGGAGCCGGTGCTTCCTACGGCGGCCAGGGCGCCGCCGCCTAGGAATTTCCCCACGATGGCGGTGTCCACCGCGTTATAGAGCTGCTGGAACAGCATCCCGAACAGGATGGGGATGCCGAATTGCAGCAGCAGCTTCATAGGACGCCCTTGGGTCAGGTCCTTCGTCATCATCGATCACCTCGGTCATAGTTTGTGCGATCTGTTCAGATCCAGCTCATTATAGCCGCCAGGGCCCAAAATGCAAGAGGCGAAATTGGTGATCATCTACCACATTGCCACCGCTTTTTTGTGCAAAAGAACGGGGATAGGCTGGTTTTGTCCACGTCTTGCAAACAAATGTGGCATATTTGTAGCACTGTCTCCGGCGGCGCAGGCGGCGGGGGGTTGACGCAGGGTCCAAATTTTTCTATAATAATAAAAAGTAACGGGTTTTGCCATGTCAGGCAGATTTCCGTGGCTTTCGCACGATAAATCGTGGCAAGAGGGGAGTGACCGGAGAAAAGGCCAGTATCAAGTCCCGCCAAAGGGGCCCCTTTGGCAGCGCCGCTGCGCGGCGCTGGATATATCCTGGTTAAAATTTGTGACAAAAAGGAGAGTGTATTCGTGGAACAGAACAAATTGCTGCAGATCGCGCGGGACGGCGCCGCGAAGTACAACGCGGAGCAGTTCGAGGTCCTCAAGCGCATGGTCAACACCGACAGCGGCTCCCGGGACGCCGAGGGCGTCAACAAGGTGGCGGCCATCGTGGAGGAGGTCCTGTCCACGCTCCCCGGCATCCAGATCGAGAAGTTCGTCACTGAGGAATACGGTACCAACCTGGTGGCCCGCATCACGCCCCCTGATCCCACCGGCAAGATCGTCATCAACTCCCACCTGGACACCGTGTACCAGAAGGGCGACTGCGAGAAGTTCCCCTTCCGCATCGAGGGCGACACCATGTACGGCCTGGGCATCGTGGACTGCAAGGGCGGCTTCGTGGTCTCCGCCTACGCAGTGAAGATCATGCAGGAGGCCGGCCTGCTGCCCAACAAGGAGATCGTGATGATCTACTCCTGCGACGAGGAGATCTGCTCCCCCAGCAGCCGCCCCGTCTTTGAGAAGGTGGCCTCCGACGCGGAGATGGCTTTCATCTTCGAGTCCAGCCGGGAGGACAACGGCGCCCTCACCAGCCGGAAGGGCTCCTACGGCATCGAGCTCCAGGTCACCGGCAGGAAGTCCCACGCCGGCGTGAACTACTTGGCCGGCGCCAGCGCCACCATGGAGCTGGCCCACAAGATGATGGCCCTCCGGGACCGCAACATCCCCGAGCGCAACATCTTCTTCAACGTGGCCGACCTCCAGAGCACCAAGCCCAACAACATCGTCCCCGACTTCGCCAGCGCCAAGATCGGCGTCCGGGTCTCCAACCAGGAGGAGATAGACATCGTAAAGAACATCCTGGCCGAGGTGGAGGCCGATACCCTGATCGAGGGCACCACCTCCAAGTTCACCATCTACAACTTCAGCTACCCCATGGACCGGACCCCCGGCAACGTGAAGCTCTACGAGCTGGTGAAGAAGGCCGCCGCCATCACCGGCCAGGAGAAGTTCCCCGAGCAGGCCTCCGGCGGCAGCGGCGATGCCGGCTGGTTCAGCTTCAAGGGCATCCCCTGCGTGGACGCCCTGGGCCCCTATATGCACCTCATCCACAACACCGGTGAGAACGGCAAGGTCTCCTCTGTGGCGGAGAAGACGGCCCTGTTCTGTGTGGTGCTGGGCATCATCGACTCCGAGTGGGAATAAGAGAAAAAGAGTGAGGGAGAAAGATCTATGAAAGAGAAACAAGGCAAAAAAGAGCATGTAAAAAAGATAACGATGCCCCATATCCTGGTGCTGTTCCCGATCATCATCGTTGCCTTTTCCCTGCTGACGTACGTTCTTCCGGGCGGTTCCTATCAGCTGGATGAGGCCGGCAGGGTGATCGCCGGCACCTTCACGCCGGCCAACGCCGTCCCCTTCAGCCCCTGGAAGGCGCTGCTGAACGTGCGCTCCGGCGTGATCGCCCAGGCGAACATGATCTCTCAGATGCTCATCATCGGCGGCGCTATCAGCGTCGTGCTGGCAACGGAGTGCTTTGAGAACATCATGAACTACGCGGTGTACAAGCTGCAGGATAAGAGCGTCAAGATCATGGTCCCCAGCATCGTTGTGATGATGAGCCTCCTGGGCGCCTTTGCCGGCACCGACTCCATGATCATCTTCGTCACCGTTGGTATCCTGATCTGCCGCAAGCTGAAGCTCGACCGCATCTGCGCCATGGCCATGTTCTACCTGGGCTACCTGATCGGCCAGGGCGCGTCCATCACCTCCACGGTCCTCATCAATGTGCAGACCCTGGCAGAGGTGGAGCCCCTCTCTGATATGTTCGTCCGTGTCCCCATCTGGATCGTCTTTACCGCGGTCAACGCCGCCTACTGCACCCGGTACGCCTTGAAGGTCTATCACGACCCCAACCGCAGCCTGCTGGGCTGTGTGCTGACCGAGACGGAGGATATGGGCGAGATCAAGAAAGTGGATCTGCCCGTCACCTCCATCATCATCGCGGTGCTGCTGTTCGCGACTTATATCTTCTACGCCTTCGGCAGCAAGACCTGGGGCTGGGGCTTGGACCACCTGTTCGCCCTGGTGATCCTCCTGGCCATCGCCTCCGCCATCATCGGCCGTATGCCCGCCAACAAGGCCGCCCAGACCTACTTCAAGGGTGCCCAGAGCATGGGCGGCATCTGCGTGGTCTTCGGTCTCGCCAAGGTCGTTGGCAACATCATCACGGAGAGCACCACTGTTTATTGGATGGCTGAGGTCGCCTCCACCACCTTCGGCAAGCTGGGCACCATCGGCGCGGTCCTGGCGATCTATGTCTTTATCCTGCTCTTCAACCTGCTGATTCCCAGCTCCTCCTCCAAGGCGGCGGTCCTCATGCCGCTGCTCTGCCCCATCTGCGATGTGCTGGGCATCACCAGAGGCCTGCTCGTGACCATCTACATGATCGGCGACTCCCTGACCAACACCCTGACGCCGGTCTCCGGTCCTCTGTGCGGCTCTCTGGGCCTGGCGGACGTGGACTATACCGATTGGCTCAAGTATGCTGCGCCGCTGATGGGCATCCTGATCGTGGTCGGCGCGGTCCTGCTGGCGATCATCTCCGGCACAGGCGCCCTTGCCTAAACGGGCATCCTGACCAAGGCACCGCATCCATACCCATATCTGCAAGGCCCCTGGGGGAGTTCTCCCCGGGGGCCTTTCCTCTTTCCGGTTATAGGCCGGGGCGGCGGGGCATACATTGTGAGAGACCGATTAGGAGAGAGGAGGGGCATCCTATGGACTGGAGCAAGCGGGAGCTGGCCCTGGTCCGCCGGGCGGCGGACGTGTTCGACCTGCCGGCGGACGTGATCGGCGGCCTGCCCCATATCGAGCTGCTGGGGGACTGCCAGCTGCTGCTCAGCGGACACCAGGGCATCTTGTCCATGAGCCGGGAGCGCATCGACATCAACGGCGGCAAGCTGATCGTCCGCCTGGGGGGCCGGGAGCTGGAGCTGACGGCCATGAACGACAGTGAACTGCGGGTGCAGGGGCAGATTGAGAAGGTGGAGCTGGTGAGATGATGCTGTATCACGCGATCAACCTCATCACGGGCCAGGTGACACTCCGGGTGGAGAGCGGCTTCCCCGAGCGGGTGCTGAACCTCTGCGCCGCCAGGCAGATCCCCTTCTGGGACCTCCAGTGGGAGAGCGAGCTGGCCTTCACCTTCACCATGACCCGGCAGAGCTGGCGGCGCCTCCGCGCCCTCCGGGACCGGCTGAACGCGGAGATCGTCCCGGTGGAGCGGGAGGGGGTGCCCTACTTCCTCTGGCGCTTCCGCCGCCGGTACGCCCTGCTGGCCGGCATGGCCATCGCGGCGGCGCTGGTCTTTTTCGGCTCCTTCTTCATCTGGGACTTCGAGATCGAGGGGGAGACCTCTGTCAGCCGGGAGGCGATCCTGCGCTCCCTGGCCCGCAATGGCGTCCATCTGGGCACCTTCGGCGGCGCTATCGACCCCAGGGATCTGCGCAACCACGTCCTTTTGGAGCTGCCGGAGCTGAGCTACATCTCCATCAATGTCCGGGGCTGCCGGGGGTATATCCAGGTGAGGGAGCGCATCGAGGCCCCGGAGATCGTCAGCAAGAAGCGCCCCGGCAACACGGTGGCCGCCCGGGACGGCCTCGTCACCGCCATCCAGCCCTGGGACGGGCAGAAGATGGTGCTGCCCGGGACCATGGTCGCCCAGGGCCAGCTGCTGATCAGCGGCGTGGCGGAGGACGCCCGGTTCCTCCGGGGGATGGGCAAGGTCTACGCCCGGACCTGGTACGAGCTGCGCTGCCAAACGCCGCTGACGGTGGAGCGGAAGGTCTACACCGGGGAGGAGCGGGTCCGCTGGGCCGTCTGCTGGGGGGACCGGCGGATAAATTTTTACATAGGGTCTAGCATTACCACGGCCTCCTGTGATAAAATAACAGAAAGGACCCACCTGAGCCTGCCGGGGGGCTTCGCCCTGCCGGTCACGCTGGTGCGGGAGACCCTGCGGCCCTACGAGCTGGAGAGCGTCCAGCGGTCCCCGGAGGCCGTCCGGGCCCAGACCGGCGCGGCCCTGGAGGGGCTGCTGCGGCAGGGCATGGAGGAGGGGGAGGTCCTTACCAGCCAGGTCACCGGCGTCCAGTGGGACGGGGGGCTGCTGGTGGTCCTCACCGCCGAGTGCCAGGAGCAGATCGGGCGCTTCGAGGAGATCCCTATGGAGAACGGCGAGGAAAACTGATACGGAAGAAAATCGATACAAAGGAGACCGGCGGCACCGCCGCCTGGGAAGGAGAGCATGGAGCAAAAGATCGGTATCGAGCGGATGGAGCTGGCGGTGGAGCTGTTCGGCTCCTTTGATGAGAACATCCGGCTCATCGAGGAGGAGTTCGCCGTCACGGTGGCGAACCGGGAGGGGGAGCTGCGGGTCAGCGGCGAGCCGGAGGACACGATGTACGCCTGCAAGGCCATCAACGCCCTTTTGACCCTTTTGTCCAAGGGAGAGCATCTGGGGGAGCAGCAGGTGCGCTACGTCATCGGCCTGGCCCGGTCCGGCCAGGTGGAGAAGATCGGGGAGCTGACCGGGGACGTGATCTGCATCACCTCCAAGGGCCGGCCGGTGAAGCCCAAGACCATCGGGCAGAAGGCGTACTGCGACAGCGTGGAGCGCAACACGGTGACCATCGGCGTGGGCCCCGCCGGCACGGGGAAGACCTACCTGGCGGTAGCGGCGGCGGTGGCGGCGTTCCGGGAGAAGCAGATCGAGCGGATCATCCTGACCCGCCCCGCCGTGGAGGCCGGGGAGCGGCTGGGGTTCCTGCCGGGGGACCTGCAATCCAAGGTGGACCCCTACCTCCGGCCCCTCTATGACGCCCTTTTCGATATGCTGGGGGCGGAGACTTACCAGAAGTATGTGGAGCGGGGGAACATCGAGGTGGCCCCCCTGGCCTATATGCGGGGGCGGACCCTGGATGACAGCTTCATCATCCTGGACGAGGCCCAGAACACCAGCCGGGAGCAGATGAAGATGTTCCTGACCCGGATGGGCTTTGGGTCCAAGGTGGTGATCACCGGGGACGTGACCCAGATCGACCTGCCGGCGGACAAGACCTCCGGCCTGAAGGAGGCCATCCGGGTCCTCCGGGGGGTGGAGGGCATCGGCATCTGCGAGCTGACGGACCAGGACGTGGTCCGCCATGTGATGGTCCAGAGGATCATCAAGGCTTACGATGACTACTACCGGAGGGATGAGAAAAAGGGGAAGAGGAGATAGAGCATGGCAAAGCGGCACTACATCCCTATCACCGCCGATGTGCCGGGGGTGGGCGACAGGGCGAAGGCCCTGATCCGCCGGGCCGTGGGGACGGCCCTTGCGGCGGAGGGGGTGGACTTCCCCTGTGAGGTGGACGTGTCCGTCACGGACGATGGGGGCATCCACCAGATCAATCTGGATATGCGGGGAGTGGACAGCCCCACGGATGTCCTCAGCTTCCCCGCTTTCGGCCTGACGCCTGGGGAGCTGCCCGGAGAAGAGGATGCCGACCCAGCCACGGGCCTGACGCCCTTGGGGGACATGGCCCTCTCGTTGGAGCGTGTCCGGGCCCAGGCCAAGGAGTACGGCCACTCCGAGCAGCGGGAGCTGGCCTATCTGGTGGTCCACTCGGTGCTGCACCTGCTGGGCTATGACCATCTGGACGAGGGACCGGAGAAGGCCCGGATGCGGGAGCGGGAAGAGGCGATCATGACGGCGCTGGACCTGGCGCGGTAAGGAAGGAGGAACGAAATGAAAAAAGATGAACAAAAGAAAGCTAGATATGTTTTTACAGTTTGCATGGTAGGTGCTATCGTGATCTGCTGCATACCCTGGTTATTTTATCTGTTTTAACTGATCGATAAAAGGAGCCATACATGAACACAGAAGAAAACCGGAAAGAGAACTTGGACCCGGAAGAGGCGTGGGAAGAGGCCCCAGAGCCGGAAGGACTGCGGGAAGAGGGGCCAGAGGCCCTGGAAAAAGCGGCGGAGCCGGAGGAACAGGGGCCCTTGGCGGGCTTTTGGTGGACGTTCTTCATCATCCTGTTCTTCTTCGTAGCCATGCTTTTCAGCGGCTTCGGCGGCAATGTGGTCCTAGGTTTCATCGTGCTGCTGCTTTTGAGCGATGGCCTTTTGAGCGCGGCGATCTGCTGGATGCGCTATGTCGTCCGGCAGCAGCGGGAGATCAATGAGAAGCTGGACCGGCTGCTGGCGGACAAGCCCTCTGAGGGGGAGAGAAAGGCGCAAGATGGGCCTTGACATCTGGAAAGATCTTGCTATAATGGCAGTACGGTCCGGCAAAAAATTTGTCAGGCTGGCAAACAAAACGAATAGATCGTGCCATCGTCCGGCGGCCTTGTCCTACTGTGGCGCCGGATAAAAGAAATCCAGTGAAAATCTGGAGCTATCGCCCGTTGCTGTGAATGCAGGAGGCTGGGGCCCGTGCCGAAAGGCGGTCACTGCGCGTAAGCGCGGGAAGGCTGGGGCCCAGACGCAGGAGCGTTTTCCCGCTCCCTAGCTGCATGAGCCAGAAGAATTGGTGGCATGTGTAGCGCCCCGGAGGCGCGCCCAGGTCACAGAGAAATCGGCTGTGGTGATGCGAACGCGCATCGCCCCAGCCTTTTTTGTTGACAGAGGACGAAAGAGAGACAGGAGGGTATCATTATGAAGCAGATGCTGCAAAAGGGGCTGGCGCTCATCCTGGCGCTGGCGCTGTGCCTGCCGGCCTACGCCGCGGCGGACCAGCGGGTCCAGAAGGCGGTGGAGGAGGCGGGGGCCTATGTGTGCCAGATGGTCCCGGCCCCCCAGGTGGGCTCCACCGGCGGGGAGTGGGCGGTGCTGGGCCTGGCCCGGTCCGGCTATGAGGTCCCGGAGAGCTACTACCAGGACTACTACGCCGTCGTGGAGAAAACGGTCAAGGACGGCGGCGGGGTCCTCCACGAGAAGAAGTACACCGAGTATTCCCGGGTCATCATGGCCCTCAGCGCCATCGGCCGGGACGCCCGGGACGTGGCCGGGTACGACCTGACGAAGCCCCTGGGGGACTACGATAAGACCATCTGGCAGGGCCTCAACGGTCCCATCTGGGCCCTTCTGGCCCTGGACAGCCGGGACTATCCCATGCCGGTCAATAAGGAGGCCAAGACCCAGGCCACCCGGCAGATGTACATAGACTGCATCCTGAGCCGCCAGCTGCCGGACGGGGGCTGGTCCCTCCTGGGCGGCACGGCCTCCGCTCCCGCGGACAGCACCTCTGACCCGGACATCACCGGCATGGCCCTCCAGGCCCTGGCCAAGTATCAGGACCAGCCCGCCGTGGCGGCGGCTACCCAGGAGGGCCTCGCCTGCCTGAGCGGACAGCAGGACAAGGCGGGGGACTTCTCCAGCTTCGATGCCGCCAACGTGGAGAGCTGCGCCCAGGCCATCGTCGCCCTGTGTGAGCTGGGCATTTCTCTGGAGGACGAGCGGTTCGTGAAGGACGGACATACCCTGCTGGACGCGCTGCTGTCCTACCGGGTGCCCGGAAAGGGCTTCCGTCACTTGAAGAACGGCAGCGGCAACGACCAGATGGCCTCGGAGCAGGGCCTTTACGCCCTGGCGGCCCTCTGGCGGGCCGGCAGCGGGAAGAACAGTCTCTACCGCATGGACGATGTGGCGGCGGCGGAGGGCGCGCCTGCCGGGAGCGGCCTGAAGGACAAGCACGCCGATGTGCGCCCCGTGCCGGTGACCAAGCCGGGGACCACCTTCAGCGACACCCAGGACCACCCCGCCCGGACGGCCATCGAGGCCCTGGCGGTCCGTGGGATCATCAACGGCAAGGGCGGCGGGCGGTTCTGCCCCGACGAGAGCGTGACCAGGGCGGAGTTCGCGGCCATCGTGGTCCGGGCCCTGGGCCTGCCCACGGCTGTCCGGGGGACCTTCACCGACGTGCCCGCCGGGGCGTGGTACGCCCCCTTCGTGGACACCGCCGCCGCCTATGGGATCATCAAGGGCACCGGCGGGGGCCGCTTCTCCCCGGACGGCACTATGACCCGCCAGGAGGCGGCGGTGATGGTGGCCCGGGCGGCAAAGCTCTGCGGCATGGATACGGAGCTGGACCCAGCGGCGGTCCGGGATGTCCTGGCCCAGTTCACCGACTACATCAAGGCCCCGGAGTGGGCCCGGAGCGGCCTGGCCTTCTGTTACCGGGAGAAGATCCTGGACGACAGCGCCCTGGAGATCGGCGGGACCGCCGTCATCCAGCGCTGGGAGATCGCCCAGATGCTCTGCCGGCTGCTGGAGCAGGCGGCGCTGCTGTGAGATGGACATATCGCGTGTGAGAGGATAGGCTATGTGGTGGAAAACGAACAAGTGGAAGGTCCTGGCGCCGGTGCTGGTCATAGCGGTGCTGGCGGGGGCCTTCTGGTGGGGCGGCGGCGCGCCAGGGATGCAGGGCTGGACGGTCCAGCCGGACCAGAGCGATACAGATCCCGTCCAAGACCCCGCCCAGCCCCCGGAGCAGGCCCCCGGCCAGCCGGGGGAGGGGACGCTCCCCCCGGCGGGCGGCGCCCGCCCCGGCGGCACGGATAAGCCCATGACGGCGGACGAGAAGATCGCTGCCGCCGCGGCCCTGGCCGGACAGGGGGAGAAGGACCCGGCGGATGTCCCCCAGGCCCCGGAGGGGCCGGACGCGCCGCCAGATACCGATACGCCCCCAGAGACGGGTACCCAAACGGATACAGAGACAGACGGCGGGCAGGACCCGTATCTCACCGACCCGGTGCCGGACGGGCGGCCCCTGCCGGTGGAGCCCCAGGACGCGGCGGTCACCGACACCGCCTATACCTGCACCATCTCCATCTCCTGCGTCCATATCCTGGACCATATGGACTGGCTGGACCAGGAGAAGGTGGAGCTGGTGCCGGAGGACGGCTGGCTCTTAGAGCCGGTGGAGGTGACCTTCTATGAGGGGGAGAGCGTGTTCAACGTCCTCCAGCGGACCTGCAAGCAGAACAAGATCCATATGGAGTTCGCCAACACCCCCATGTACAACAGCGCCTATATCGAGGGCATCGGCAACCTCTACGAGTTCGACTGCGGGGAGCTGTCCGGCTGGCAGTATAAGGTGAACGAGTGGTTCCCCAACTACGGCTGCTCCCGCTACGCCCTCCAGGATGGGGACACCATCTGCTGGGAGTACACCTGCGACCTGGGCGTAGACACCGGCGGCTATAACGCTATGGACTGAAAAAGCGCCGCCATCCGGCCTGACACAGAAACAGAAGGGCGTGATCCTTATCCAATATCCAGACACCTTCTCCTCCCTCCACCCGGTGGTCAACTTGCTCTACTTCGTCCTGGTGCTGGTGTTCACCATGTGCCTGATGGACCCGGCCAGCCTGCTGATCTCCCTCTGCTGCGCGGTGGCCTACAGCATCTGCCTCCGGGGCCGGCGGGCCGTCCGGTCCAGCCTGCTGTTCGTGCTGCCCATGATGGGGATGGCGGCCCTGGTGAACCCGGCCTTCAGCCATGAGGGGGCCACGATCCTGACCTATCTCCCCACCGGCAACCCCCTGACCCTGGAGAGCATCGTCTACGGCATCGCCTCGGCGGTGATGCTGGCGGCGGTGATCGTCTGGTTCTCCTGCTACACGGCGGTGATGACCTCCGACAAGTTCGTTTACCTCTTTGGCCGGATCATCCCGGCCCTCAGCCTGGTGCTGTCCATGACCCTGCGGTTCGTGCCCAAGTTCAAGGCCCAGCTGGGGGTGGTGATGGACGCCCAGCGGTGCGTGGGGCGGGACGTGGACCAGGGGAGCGTCCTCCAGCGGGTGAAAAACGGGGTGACGGTGTTCTCCATCCTGGTGACCTGGGCCCTGGAGAACGCCATCGAGACGGCGGACAGCATGAGGAGCCGGGGCTACGGCCTGCCGGGCCGGACCGCCTTCTCCATCTACCGCTTCGACGAGCGGGACAAGGCCGTGCTGGCCTGGCTGGCCTTTTGCGGGGCCTATGTGGCCTGCGGCTGGGCGGCGGGGGGGCTGTACTGGCGGTACTACCCCACCATCAAGGGGGCGGCCCTGGTGCCGCTGACGGTCAGCTTCCGGCTGGCCTATCTGGCGCTGTGCCTGACGCCGGCGATCGTGGATCTCTGGGCGGAGCGGGCCTGGCGGGAAAGCAGAGGTGTGGTATGAGATTTGCGATGTCCTATAGCTGCGGCAAGGACAGCACCCTGGCCCTCCACAGGATGGTCCGGGCGGGCCATGAACCGGTCTGCCTGGTGGTGATGGTCAACGCCGCGGAGGGCCGTTCCTACTTCCACGGGGCGGACGGGTCCATGCTGGACCGGTATGAGGCGGCCCTGGGCCTGCCCCTGGTCCGCTGTCCGGCGTCGGGGGAGACCTACCACCTGGCCTTCGAGGCGGGCCTGGCCCAGGCCAAGGCCCTGGGGGCGGAGGCTGTGGCCTTCGGGGATATCGACTTGGAGGGCCACCGGCAGTGGGACGTGGACCGCTGCGCCGCCGTGGGGCTGACGCCCTGCTTCCCCCTCTGGCAGCAGGGGCGGGAGGCGCTGGCCCGGGAGGTGGTGGACGCCGGGTACCGCTGCATCATCAAGAGCATCGACAAGGCCGCCCTGCCCCTCCGTTTTTTGGGCCGGTATCTTGACCGGGCGGTCCTGGAGGAGATGAAGGCGGCGGGCATCGATATCTGCGGGGAGAACGGGGAGTACCACACCCTGGCCGTGGACGGGCCTGTCTTTCAGAGGCCCTTGGACTTCCAGACCGGCGAGATCGTGGATCTGGGCAGTCACGCTGTGATCGACATCCACTAGGAGGCGCCATGTCGGCTGTATTTCAGATCGAGCATTTGACCTTCTCCTACCCGGAGCGGCGGGATCAGGCCTTGGAGGGGGTGGACCTGACGGTGGCGCCGGGGGAGTTCCTGGTCCTCTGCGGGCCCTCCGGCTGCGGGAAGTCCACCCTCCTGCGGCAGCTGAAGACAGTGCTGGCCCCCCATGGCCGGCGGAGCGGGGAGATCTTATTCCAGGGCCGGCCCCTGGAGGCGTGGGACCAGCGGGAGCAGTCCCAGAAGATCGGCTTCGTCCAGCAGTCCCCGGAGGACCAGATCGTCACCGACAAGGTCTGGCACGAGCTGGCCTTCGGCCTGGAGAGCCTGGGATACGACACCCCCACCATCCGCCGCCGGGTGGCGGAGATGGCCAGCTTCTTCGGCATCCAGACCTGGTTCTATAAGAACGTGACGGAGCTGTCCGGGGGGCAGAAGCAGCTGCTGAACCTGGCCTCGGTGATGGCCATGCAGCCCAGCGTGCTGATCCTGGACGAGCCCACCAGCCAGCTGGACCCCATCGCCGCCTCGGATTTCCTGGCGACCCTGGGGAAGATCAACCGGGAGCTGGGCACCACCATCCTCCTGACGGAGCACCGGCTGGAGGACGCCTTCCCCCTGGCCAGCCGGGTGGCAGTGCTGGACCGGGGACGCCTCCTCTGCACCGGCACGCCGGCCCAGGTGGGGGCGGCCCTGCGGGACAAGGGCCACGCCATGTTCCTGGCCATGCCTGCCGCCATGCGGATCTGGGCCTCGGTGGAGAGCGGGGCGGACTGCCCGGTGACCGTCCGGGAGGGGCGGGACTGGCTGGCGGCCTTCACCGCCGCCCATCCTCTGACGCCCCTGCCGCCGGAGCGGGCCGGGAGCCCCTATCAGGAGCGGGCCCTGGAGGCGGAGGGGCTCTGGTTCAAGTATGAGCGGGACCTGCCGGACGTGGTGAAGGGCCTGAGCCTGACGGTGGAGCGAGGGGAGTTCCTGGCCCTGCTGGGGGGCAACGGCACCGGCAAGACCACCAGTCTGAAGCTGCTGGCGGGCCTGCTGCGGCCCTACCGGGGGGAGATCCGAACGGAGGGGACCGTAGGCGTCCTGCCCCAGGACCCTCAGACCCTGTTCGTGAAGAAGACGGTGCGGGAGGACCTGTACGAGCTGATCTCGGATAAGCAGCCGGACCGGCGGGACGCCAAGGCGGCCCATGTGACGGCCCTGTGCCGTCTGGAGGAGCTGCTGGACCGGCACCCCTACGACCTCTCCGGCGGGGAGCAGCAGCGGGCGGCCCTGGCCAAGGTGCTGCTGCTGGAGCCGGATATCCTGCTGCTGGACGAGCCCACCAAGGGGCTGGACGCGGAGTTCAAGCAGAGCTTCGCCGGCATCCTGGCCGCCCTGCTGGCCCAGGGGGTGACCATTTTGATGGTCAGCCACGACATCGAGTTCTGTGCCCGCTACGCCCACCGGTGCGCCCTGTTCTTTGACGGCGGCATCGTCACCGAGGCCCCGCCCAGGGCCTTCTTCTCCGGCAACAGCTTCTACACCACCGCCGCCAACCGGATGGCCCGGGAACACGTCCCGGAGGCGGTGACGGCGGAGGACGTGATGGCGGTCTGCGGCGGGAGCGTCCCCCTGGAGCCGGCGCTGCCGGAGGATATCCCGCCCATGCCCCCGCCGGCGGAGGACGCGCCGGGCGGGCCGCCCGCGAAGCTGCCCTGGTGGCGGAAGCTGGGGGCGGCGGCGGCCGCGGCGGTGGCCGGGGCGCTGTTCTTGCAGTTCATGCAGGTGGTGGACCTGACGGCGCTGGTGGACAGCGGGGGCATGACGGCCCTGGCGGGGGAGCAGCTGCGGCTGTATGCCCTGTTCTGCGCCGCCCTGCTCGTCTTTGCCGCCTGCGTCACCCGGCGGCACCACCGGCCCGACTACCTCCAGCAGACGCCGGTGGAGAAGCGGAAGCTGGGGAAGCGGACCGCCCTGGCGGCAGGGCTGATCCTGCTGCTGATCCCCCTGACTCTCTATGTGGGGGTGTTCTATCTGGGAGGGCGGAAGTACTACTTCATCTCCCTGCTGATCCTGCTGGAGACCATGGCCCCCTTCTTCCTGATCTTCGAGGGGCGCAAGCCCCAGGCCCGGGAGCTGGTGGTCATCGCGGTGCTGTGCGCCATCGGCATCGCCGGCCGGGCGGCCTTCTTCATGTTGCCCCAGTTCAAGCCGGTGACGGCCCTGACCATCATCTCCGGGGTGGCCTTCGGCGGCGAGACCGGGTTCCTGGTGGGGGCTATGACCATGCTGGCTTCCAACGTGATCTTCGGCCAGACCCCCAATACCCCCTGGCAGATGTTCGCCATGGGCATCATCGGCTTTCTGGCGGGGGTGCTGTTCCGCAAGGGGTGGCTCCGGCGGACCAGGGGGGCCCTGTGCGTCTTTGGGGCCCTGGCGGCGATCTTGATCTACGGCGGCATCATGGACCCGGCGGCAGCCCTGGTCAGCGGGGCGGTCCTCAACTGGAAGAGCATCCTGACCTACTACATCACCGGTTTCCCCTTCGACTGCGTCCACGCCGCGGCCACATGGCTCTTTTTGTGGTTCGCCGCCGAGCCTATGCTGGAAAAGCTGGACCGCATCAAGGTGAAATATGGCCTGGCGGAGTGAGCGGCCAGATCGTTTAGATCGCCTGTTTTCTATTTCGGCTCGATGGTGTATACTAGAGGACAAAGGGGGTGCCTGTCATGCCGTTGCCAAAAGAAGAAAGCTATAGCTACGCCGATCTGCTGTCCTGGGGAGAGGGGACCCGTTATGAGCTGTATGATGGCCGGCTCACCGCGCTGGCCTCGCCGTCCCGGCTGCACCAGGAGATCAGCATGGAGCTGTCTGCCCAGCTCCGGGCCTACCTGCGGGGGAAGAGGTGCAGGGTCTATGCGGCGCCGTTCGATGTCCGCCTGTTTGAAAAGGAGGGCGAGGGGCCTGGGAGCGTCGATACGGTCGTACAGCCCGACCTGATGGTCGTGTGCGACCCGGGCAAGCTCGACCAGCGGGGGGTCCGGGGCGCGCCGGACCTGGTGGTCGAGATCCTGTCCGACTCCACCCGCCGCACCGACCGGCTGACGAAGTTCAACTTATACCAGCTGGCCGGGGTGCGGGAGTATTGGATCGTGGACCCAGCGGCCCGTATCGTCCAGGTCCACACCCTGGAGGACGGACGCTACCACTCCCCGGTGGCCTACAATGGGACGGCGTCCGTCCCGGTGGGCATCCTGGAGGACTGCCATATCGACCTGACGGCGGTATTCGCGGACGCATGACGAAAGACGGAGATCCGAAAGGACCTCCGTCTTTTTGCTCTCTATGGTACCCTATCGCTTTCGGTGCAAGGTCACGACAGCCGTGCCAGCATGGTCTCGATATACGCCCCGATCTGGTCTAAGTCCGCCGCCCCCGCCGCGCCGGGGAAGCTGTCCTCCGCATAGAGCAGGCCCTCCGGCGTGTCCAGAAAGGCCCAGCGGACCCCGTCGGGCAGGCCGGTCTCGGCGATGTCCCGCAGGCAGAGGGTGCCGCCGTTGGCCTGGAAGAGGGAGGTCTCGTCATAGACCGTGGCCATGAAGATCCCCTCCATCCCCTCCCGCATGGCGGCGGCGGTCTCCGTGGCGCTCACATAGACCTCCGTCCCGATGGGGCAGGGGAGCAGGATGGTGACCGTCTCCCCAGGGCTGCCCCGGTAGACATGCTCCACCCGGACCGTGGCGATGGCCCGGGGGAACCGCTCGCCGTGGAAGTCCAGCTCGATGTTGCGGATCGTCTCGATGGTCCCCCGGACGATCAGGGTGTCCCACCTGGTGAACAGCTCCTCCTCTGTCAGGGGGACCAGGCAGTAGCTCTGCATCACGGACTGGGAGCCGGGGTCCCGGTAGCGGACCGTGACGCCGCTGGAGGCATTGGAGAGGGGGAGACGCTCCCCCCGGCCCACCGTCACAGCCAAAGTCAAGACCAGCGCCAGACAGGCCGCCGCTGCCGCCGCCCACCGCACCAGGGACCGGTGAGGCCGGCGCTCCGTCAAATAGCGGGGGTCGATATCGCCTAAGAGCAGGAAAAATGTTTTGGTATCCATCAGAAAAAGCCCCTTTCTGTAAGATGCTGCCGCAGCTGCCGCCGGACCCGGCCCAGGGTCACAGAGACGTTGGCCGGGGTCGTGCCCAGCCGGGCGGCGATGTCGGAGAGACTGTCGCAGTACCAGCACCGGCGGAGGAACATCTCCCGCTTCCGAGCCGGCAGGCGGCCTAGGAAGTCGTTGACGGCGGCCAGCAGCTCCGCCCGGTCCAGCGCCGCGCCGGCCTCCTCGCCGCCGGAGATACACTCCGCCAGCTCCTCCAGCACCAGCGCGGTCTCCCCGCCGCCCCGCTTCTCCGCCCGGTCCCAGTCCCAGCGGTTGAAGGCCAGGTTGCGGACGACCTTGCCCAAAAAGGCCCGGAGGACCGGGGGCCGCTGGGGCGGGATGGCGTTCCAGAGGGCCAGATAGGCGTCGTTGACGCACTCCTCCGTGTCCTCCGGGCTGCCCAGGATGTTCCGGGCGATGGCGCGGCAGTAGGCGCCGTACCGCTCCGCCGTGGCGGCGATGGCCTCCTGGCTGCGCTGCCAGTAGAGCTGGATGATCTGTTGGTCGTCCATGGCGTCGTCCTCCTTTCTGAAAGGGCCCTTCACCTATATAAACAGCTTTTTTCGCGAAACACAACAAAAAAACCGGGGCCGTCCCCGTTTTTTTATTTTTCCGGACGCGCCGGAGGAGCCAAGCCGAAGATGTCCCATCCTGTGCCAGAAGACAGGGCGGCTCGCCCGGCCCGGAGCGGCGACAGAAAGCCCCCTTTTGCCGCCGTATATCGCGGGGACGGACGGGTCATACTTTTTCTGGGGACCTCCGATCGCCGGGCTCTTTTGCTCTCTTCAGCGCCGGCGGGCGCGGGAAGAGCCGGGAGACCGGAGCGCCCTTGGAACTTTTGACAAGGGAAGTGGTATTCGATGCAGGGCAAGGTGGAGATCTGCGGCGTGAACACCGCTAAGCTGAAGGTGCTGAAGAACGACGAGATGATGGCACTGCTGCGCCGGACCAAGGAGGGGAACATGGAGGCCCGGGACGAGCTGATCCGGGGCAACCTGCGGCTGGTGCTGTCGGTGATCCAGCGCTTCGCCAACCGGGGGGAGAACCCGGACGATCTGTTCCAGGTGGGCTGCGTGGGACTGATCAAGGCCATCGACAACTTCGATATCGACCAGCCGGTCCGCTTTTCCACCTACGGGGTGCCTATGATTGTGGGTGAGATCCGCCGGTATCTCCGGGACAACAGCGCCATCCGGGTCAGCCGCAGCACACGGGACACGGCCTACCGGGTGATGCAGGTCCGGGAGCGGCTGATGGCGGAAAACCAGCGGGAGCCCACCGTGGAGCAGATCGCCAAGGAGCTGGACCTGCCCCGGGAAGAGGTGGTGCTGGCTATGGACGCCATCGTGGAGCCCATGAGCCTCTTCGACCCCATCTACGACCAGGGGGGCGACGCGGTGTGCGTCATCGACCAGGTGAAGGACGGCAAGAACACCGACGAGCATTGGCTGGAGCGGATCGCTCTGGAGGATGGTTTGGCCCGCCTCACCGACCGGGAGCGGCATATCCTCTCCCTCCGGTTCTTCGAGGGCAAGACCCAGATGGAGGTCTCCGCGGAGGTGGGCATCAGCCAGGCCCAGGTCTCCCGGCTGGAGAAGAGCGCCATCGGGCAGATCCGCAAGCACCTGGCATAAGGACCGGCAGGCGGGACCGGCGGCGATGATAGAGGGAAAGAGCGGGGGAGCGGGCCCCCGCTCTTTTTGTGCCCGCGGAAACGGTCTGCAAGGGGCCCCATCCGGCTGTGGTAAGATGCACTTGTCAACAGGGGAACACCCCCATACACAGGACGGATATAAATAGGAGGTACGACATGAACTCTGCTACACTGTATATGGCTGCGCACTGTCTCTCGGACTACTACAGCAACTCTGACGAGATCGTCAAGACCGTCATGAACCACGCGGCCATGGCCGCCGGCTCCGCGGCCCTCTCCGGCTGCCTGCCTGGGACCGCCGGCGCGGCGGCGGCAGCGGTCTCCCTGGGAGTCATCGCGAAGATGTACGTCAGCCTGGGGGGCAAGCTGGGCATCCGGCTGAACAACGGCCTGATTCGGGCCCTGGCTTCCGCCGTCGTGGCGGACCTGGCCGGGTCGGTGGCGGCGATGCTGGGGGTGGCGACGCTGCTGTCCCTGGTGCCGGGGATGGGGACCCTGGGCGCGGCGGGGATCGTGGGGCTGACCAGCTTCTGCTACGTCTACCTGGCCGGCGTCCTCTACATCAAGATGGTGGCGAAGCTGCTGGAGACCGGCAAGTCCATCGAGAGCATGACCAAGGAGGAGCTGGAGGACGTCATGCACAGGGAGACCGATAGCCTGAACATGAAGTCGGCTGTCAAGGAGGCCACCTCCGCCTTCAAGGCCAGTAAGGCTTGACCCACGGAGCGGGATCTGTTTACCGGCGGCCCGGAGCGTTCCGGGCCGCCGGCTTTATGATGATATGGCAAGTCCCATCTGCCCCTTGCAGATCTGTACATGATCATGCTATAATAGTGTACAAAGAAAAGGGGTGGCACTATGCCACAGATCAGACCTATCACGGACCTGCGCAACACCAATGAGATATCCGAGATATGCCACGCCAGGCAGGAGCCGGTATTCATCACCAAAAACGGCTATGGAGACCTGGTCATCATGAGCATCGAGGCGTATGAGGCGATGCTGGAGAGCCTAGCGGTCGATACCGCGATCGCGGGAGCGGAGGCGGAGCTGGCCCAGGGCGGGCAGCTCCACGATGCCCGTGAGGCGTTTGCCGCGCTCAGGAGGAAGTATTTTGGATAAGTACGATGTCAAGCTGATGGACCGGGCTCTGCGAGACCTAGATGACATCTATGCCTATATCGCAGGGACTTTCCTGGAGCCAGATATCGCGCTGAAAATGGTCGGAGCCATTGAGAAAGAGATCTGCTCCTTCGATCATATGCCGTACTGCTGTCCTGAACGGAAGCACGGTATGTATGCCGGTCGTGGATACCGCCAGCTGTTCGTCAAAAAGTACACCGTTATCTGCCGCGTCGATGAGGAGAAAAAACAGGTCATCATTGTGACGATTCGGTATTCATCCAGTGCTTTTTGAAGGGAGCGGACCTTGTGTTCGGCAATGCAGCAAAAGCTGCATAAAAAGGTCGGGAGCGCGATGGGGCGCTCCCAACTCTTTTGCTGTTGATCAGTTCTCTTTGCGCAGGTCCTCTACCTCTTCATAGGTGAGACCTGTATCCTCCACGATCTCATCGACTGGCCTATTCCTTTTGAGCAGCTTTCGGGCGATAGCGATCCTGCCCCGGCGCTCTCCGTTATCTTCAGCAGTAGCTAAGTCCGACTGCATATCTGTCTGGAACTTCCTGCGGCTGCGGAAGATGGCCCTCTCACGTTCGTTTTGGCTGATGCTCATCAAAAGCTCTCCGGCCACTTGAAACACCTCCTCCGATTCGATGACCTTGTTTACGATCTCCCGGTGTTCAAGATCAGATGCGTACTGGAAGAACACCGACCACTTATCCAAGTCTGTCATATCGCTGACAGGCTTTTTCACCACATCGTCTAGCTTCGACAACTCAATGAACGTTAGGCTGATGGCGTCTGATAATATCTCCCCTGTAGTATCATGCCGCAAGGAAAATGAATTTACATAGTCTGGCAAGTGCGGAAAGATCGTATAGGAGCAAAATGTGATCTGATGCGACCGAGCCGATCGGTCGTACCGCCGTAACCCCTTTGCAGGTTGTGAAGAATGTAGGTCTGTTAGATAGTAGACGCTTTTGCCCTTTAGATTTTTATGCTGGCCGTCCAGATCTTCGACCATATAACTGGCTTGCATTTCAAGGTTGACCTGGGAACCATCATCTATTTTGCAGTTGACGTCGAACCGCTCCGCCTTTTCCTTCGTGTCCCCTGGAGCTAACTCGTTTGGAAGGAGAACTACATCTAGGACTGTACGGCCAATGATGCTTGTGATCAGGTTCATCAAAGCTTGCTTGGCCTCCGGTGAGGTCAAGATCAGCTTGAACACCCGGTCATCGGACGGCGGCAGTATATCTGCTCCCATCGGCAGAAGGCCCATAAAGCAACACCTCCAATAAATTTGCTCTTTGATATCAGTATACCACAGTTCTCCGCATATTTCTACTACGATCTTACTTCATGAACGTAAAACGAACGCAAAAGACCCCTGTCCTTCAGGCGCAAGATGCCCTCCCGCCGCATAGTCTGGACCAGACAGACTGAAAGCGGGAGGGCATACCATTGACTTTACACTATTTCTTAGGCGCCAACGGCGGCGCCGGCTTCCAGAGCCTCTATGAGCCGTTCGTGGACCCGGCGGAGAGCCGGGACATCCTGGTGCTGAAGGGCGGGCCCGGCGTGGGCAAATCCACCTTCATGAAGTACATAGGCCGGCAGGCCGAGGAGGCCGGGGAGGACGTGGAGTACATCTGGTGCTCCGGCGACCCGGACTCCCTGGATGCGGTCCGGCTGCCCCGGCTGGGGGTCATCGCCGTGGACGGCACCGCGCCCCATGTGGTGGAACCCCAGTACCCGGCGGCGGTGGACCGGTATGTGGACCTAGGGCGGTTCTACGATGTGGCCGCCTGCAAGGCTCACCGGGCGGAGATCCTGGGCCACACGGCGGACTACAAGGCCGCCTACCAGCGGGCCTATCACGCCCTGGGGGCCGCTGCCGCCGTGGAGGAGGCCATCCGGGACGCCGCGGCCCCCGGCCTGGACCGGGAGCGGCTCCAGCGGCGGCTGGCGGGCATCGCCGCCAGGGAGTTCGGCAGAAGGAGCAGCCGGACGGGGCGGACGGCGCTCCGGTATCTGGGCGGGCCCACCTGCAAGGGGGTCGTGGCCCGGTTCGACACCGTCCAGGCCCAGTGCCCCAAGGTCTACGAGATCCAGGACAGCTACGGCCTCTCCGCCGAGGCCCTGGGGACCCTCCACCGGGCCGCCGCCGCCGCGGGCCACGATACCGTGGCCTGCCCCGACCCGGACCGGCCTAACGCTCTCCTCCATCTGCTCCTGCCCAAGCTGGGGGTGGCCTTCGTCACCCTCCGGGGCCGGCAGCACTTCCCGGGGGAGACCTACCGCCGCATCCATCTGGACCGTCTGGTGGACGAGAAGCGGCTGGGCCGGGGCCGCCTGCGCTTCACCCGCCGGGTCCAGCAGGCCCTGCTGGAGGAGGGCATCGCCGCCCTGGGGGAGGCCAAGGCCAGCCACGATCTGCTGGAGGCGGTGTATAACCCCACGGTGGACTTCGGCGGCGTCCAGGCCCTGGCGGAGCAGGAGTGGGCGCGCATCCAGACCTACCGGGCGGCAGAGGATATACGGTAAGAGACAGACATAGGATAGAGGGGCCCTTCCTGGCGGCAGGAGGGGCCCCTCTCCGCTGAAATTTTGCCGGAGGCGCAAAAAGGACTGGCAAAGCTTGGACAAGTGTGGTATACTAAATATTCAAGCGCATAGGATGCGTTAGACCGCGCGGGAGACGCGCGTCTTTTCTGTCCGGCGGGCCCGCCGGGCATACCGGGAGGAGGTCTTGCTGTGACATACCTGAACGCGGTGATCCTGGGACTGATCCAGGGGATCGCTGAGTTCCTGCCCATCTCCAGCTCCGGCCATCTGGCCATCGCCAGGGAGTTGCTGGGGTTTAAGATCCAGGGGGCGGACGGCACCTTTTTTGATATCCTGCTCCACCTGGGCACCCTGGTGGCGGTCTTTGCCGCCTACTGGGAGGATATCCGGGAGATGGTGACGGAGTTCTTCCTGGGGGCCAGGGACATCATCCGCCGGCAGACCCCCACGCCGCCGCCCCCGGCCAGGCGGCTGATCCTGATGATCGTGGTGGGCACCCTGCCCCTCTTTGCCGTGCTGCCCATCCGGGACCTGCTGGAGCAGCTCAGCGGCAATACCTACTTCGTGGGCTTCGCCCTGCTGATCACCGGCGGCCTCCTCTTCCTCTGCGACCGGATACGGAAGGGGCGCAAGACCGCCAAGACCGCCACCATGCTGGACGCCCTGCTGGTGGGCGCGGGCCAGGCCCTGGCCACGGTCCCCGGCATCTCCCGCTCGGGCATGACCATCAGCATCGGCTGTATGCAGGGCTTCGAGCGGCGCTTCGCGGTCCGGTTCGCCTTCCTGCTGTCCATCCCGGCGGTGCTGGGGGCCAATATCCTCAGCATCTCCGATGCCCTGGCCGCCGGCATCGACCCGGCCCTGCTGCCGGTCTACGCCGTGGGGGTGGTGGTGGCCGCCGTCTCCGGCTATCTCTCCATCGCCCTGGTCCGGCTGGTGGCCAACAAGGGCAAATTCGGGGCCTTCGCCTACTACTGCTGGGCCGTGGGGGCGCTGGCCATCCTGCTGACCTTCTTCCAGGGCGTGCTGTCCACCACCTGACGGGGGCCGCCGCTGTCCTACATATACCGGCCCAAAACGGCTAAGAACGACCAAAAAACGACAAGGAGTGTATCCATGGCGACCGCACAGAAGAAAACGGCCTCCGCAAAGACTGCCAAGAGCGCCGGCACGAAGAAAAAGACCTCCCGGTCCTCCGGGAGCCGGAGCAAGACGCCCCCGGCCCGGCCCATCCGCCGGGAGGTGGGGGGCGGGATCTGCCTGCTCCTGTCCCTCTGCACCCTGATCAGCTACTTCCAGAGCGACGGGGCCCTCCTGCGGATCCTGCCGGACTTTTTGACGGGGACGATCGGCTGGGGGGCCTACCTGATGGCCCCGGCCCTCCTGGCGGCGGGGGTGACCCTGCTGCTCCACCGGGGCAGGCCGGTGGCCCTCCCCACGGCCTGCGCCCTGCTGCTGCCGGTCCAGGCGGGGGGGCTGCACCATCTGATGACCTGCAAGCTGACCTTCGAGGGGGAGGGGCTCCTGAAGCTGCTCTGGACCAGCGGACAGGCCCTGGAGAGCGGGGGCGTCCTGTCCGGGACCCTGGCCAGGGCCACCATGTCCATCCTGGGCAAGGCGGTGACGCTGATCCTCTTCCTCGCCGTGTTCCTCCTGCTGGCAGCCGGGGCCTTCTACCGGATCGCCATGTTCTGCTACCGCCGCTGGGAGGAGCGGGAGCGCTACGAGGAATATGTGGAGGAGGAAGAGGAGGAGCGTCCTGTCCGCCAGAGCGCCCCGGCCCGGGCTAAGCGCCAGGCCCCGCCGCCGGCCCGCCGGCCCATCGACATCCCCTTGGACGGGGCCCCGGCGGCCAAGCGCCCCGGCCTTCTCAACGGCTTCTTCCGCCAGCGCTCCACCGACCAGCGGACTCCGGACCAGGTCCTGACCGGCCAGAAGGAGACGGTCCCGGTAGAGGATATGGACCTCCAGTCCCCCTTCGTGGAGGAACCAGGCTGCCGGGAGCGGGAGACCCCCCGGGAGGGGATCCCCTCTCCCCGTGTGATCCGCACCCCCGCCCCGCCGCCGGAGACGGCCAAGGACGACGCCCTCCGGGACCGGCGGAGCGTCCACAACGAGGGGGCCGCGGGGAAGTCCGCCGCTCCGATCTTCGCCATCCCCCCGGACGAGGAGGGGCCGGAGCCTATAGAGGACATCGCCAGCCGTCCGACGGAGCGCTCCACGGACCGGATGCCGGACAAGCAGCAGGATAAGCAGCAGGGCCGGGCCGTCCAAGAGGTCCAAGCGGCCCAGACGGACCAGGAGGCCCAGGAGGAGCTGTCCGCCCAGATCGAGAGCCAGCTGAACCAGGTGGAGGGGGAGTACCGGTATCCCCCGGTGTCCCTCCTCCGGGCCAACCGGGAGGGGGACCCCATGGAGGCCGGGGCGGAGCTGCGCTCCACCGCCAAGCGCCTGGCGGACACCCTGACCAGCTTCGGCGTGGCGGCCCAGCCGGGGGACGTGATCCGGGGGCCGGCGGTGACCCGGTACGAGTTCATCCTGGACCAGGGGGTCAAGCTGAAGAAGCTGACCAGCCTGTCGGACGATATCGCCCTGGCCCTGGGGGCCAGCGGCGTGCGGATCGCCCCGGTGGCGGGGAAGCTGTCGGTGGTGGGCATCGAGGTGCCCAACCGGACGGTGACCCCGGTGCTGCTCCGGGACGTGCTGGAGGGGGCCGCCTTCCAGTCCCACCGGTCCTCCACCGCTTTCGCCGTGGGCCGGGACATCGCCAACAGCGACATCGTGGGGGACATCGGTGAGCTGCCCCATGTGCTGATCGCCGGCACCACCGGCTCCGGCAAGTCCGTCTGCACCAACAGCCTGATCATCTCCCTGCTCTATAAGTCCTCCCCGGAGGACGTGCGCTTCATCATGGTGGACCCCAAGATGGTGGAGCTGGCCCCCTACAACGGTATCCCCCATCTGCTGATCCCAGTGGTGACGGACTCCAAGAAGGCCGCCGGGGCGCTGCAATGGGCGGTGTATGAGATGGAGAAGCGCTACCGGAAGTTCTCTGAGCTGGGGGTCAAGAAGCTCTCGGAGTACAACGCCCTGGCGGAGCGCCAGGAGGACCTGAGCCACATGGCCAGTGTGGTGGTGGTCATCGACGAGCTGGCGGACCTGATGATGGTGGCCGCCAAGGAGGTAGAGGAGAGCATCTGCCGGGTGGCCCAGAAGGGCCGCGCCGCCGGCATCCACCTGGTGGTGGCCACCCAGCGGCCCTCCGCCGATGTGATCACCGGCCTGATGAAGGCCAACATCCCCAGCCGGATCGCCTTTGCCGTGGCCGCCAGCGTGGACAGCCGGATCATCCTGGACAACGTGGGCGCGGAGAAGCTGGTGGGCCGGGGCGATATGCTCTACGCTCCCCTGGGGAAGGGGATGCAGCGGGTCCAGGGATGCTTCGTCACCCCGGAGGAGATCGAGCAGGTGGTGGCCTTCGTGAAGGAGCGCAGTGAGCCCCAGTATTCGGATGAGGTGATGCAGAAGATCAACGAGGCCCTGGCCGCCCAGGAGAAGGGGGGCAAGGGCGCTGCCGCCGCCCCGCCGCCATCGGAGGACGATGGCGAGGCCGACGAGCTGCTGGACGCGGCGGTGGAGATCGTACTGGAGACGGGCATGGCCTCCACCTCCATGCTCCAGCGGCGGCTGAAGCTGGGCTACAGCCGGGCCGGACGCCTGATGGACCAGATGGAGGAGCGGGGGATCGTGGGGCCCTTCGAGGGGTCCAAACCCCGGCAGGTGCTGATCACCCGGGAGCGCTGGCAGGAGAGCCAGATGGCTGGCGGTCTACCGTCTCCCATCCAGGGGGAGCCCATCGACCCCAACGACCCACCCTGGCTGGAGTGAGGGCAGTATGATAGAATAAAAGGGGCTGTTGCAGTTTTTCACGCTGCAACAGCCCCTTTTGATGGTCCGGCAACTTGATACTGTTTCCGTTGGTCACCCCCGGCGGGCGAGGACGGCGCCGATGGCGGCGCAGGCGGCAGCGTAGAAGAGAACGACGGCCAGCAGGGCGGTGAAGGCATCCCTGTTCAGGGGCAGCACGATGAAGAGGGCCCCGGCGGCGGCGTAGAAGGTGGCGATGCCGGCCCAGCGGAAGGCGGTGTGGACCAGGTGGACCTCCCGCTCGTCGGTCTCCCGGATCTTGGCTTGGCGGCGGGCTGCCGGGTGGGTCTGGAGGTAGCGGGTCCGCAGCAGCAGGACCAGCGCGCCGCCGGTGATGCCGCAGGCGGCCCCCAGGTAGAACCCCTGGGCGTAGTCGCCCAGGCCGCTCCGGGGCACCAGCAGGGCGTAGCAGGCCAACCCCACCAGTCCCACGGCCAGCAGGGCCAGGCACGCCAGACGGCGGTATCGAAGGGCTTTCTCGTAGTCCGGCTGGCCCGTCAGCAGTTTTATGAGCATATATGACCATCTCCTTACATTTTCTTCGCCCAGCGGTGGATGTTGACAAAGTAGAACACACTGTGGCAGACCAGGGCCAGGCTCAGCAGGGCGGCGTAGATAGTCCCGTCCATCACCATAAAGACCAGGAACAGCCCCCAGAGCAGATAGAGCGTCCAGTACCAGGTGGACATAGCCGCCTTCTCCCGGATGGCGATGTTGCGCTCGTCCGTCTCCCCGATGGCCGCGGCCCGGCGCTCCTCCTCGGTGCGGCGGCGGTCGGAGACAGTCATCGCCACGGCCACGCTGCCCAAGCCGCAGGCAAACCCGCCCAGGGCATAGAGCAGGATGCTGATGGGCCGGTGGAACACGGCGGCGGCAAAGACCAGGACCACCCCGGCCAGCAGGAACAGGATGGCCAGGGGCAGCTTTACATTTTTCTTGGCGTTTTTCATCGTGTATCCTCCTCGAACAGAAACACTTCCTCGATGGTCAGGTCAAAGAACCTGGCGATCTTGTGGGCCAGCAGGAGAGAGGCGTTGTAGCGGCCGTTCTCCAGGGAGATGATGGTCTGCCGGGTGACCTCCAGGCGGTCCGCCAGCTCCGCCTGGGAGAGGCCGCGGGCCTTCCTCAGCTGGGCGATGCGGTTGGTCAAGTCGGGACCTCCTTCCGATATGTAAAGTGCGCTTTACATTTGTAGGATACCACACCCTTTTAGGAATGTCAAGCACACTTTACATTTTTGACGAAACGACAGCCGGGGGACCGCTTCCCCGGCTGCTCATGTCGATGGTCAGTCACTGCTCGCTCAAAAAGATCATATTGGGGAAGATCTGCTCCATGCGGGCATCGCCGAAGCGCTCATCCAGCAGCTCCTCCAGGGCGCTGTCCGCGCTCTGGCCCGCCAGACGGGCGCTCCACCGGCCCACGGCGGCGGCGGAGACGGCGGTGTCCCAGAGCATAAAGGCCGCCAGGACCCAGGCCAGGGGCCGGGTGAGGGCAGGGGAGAGGCGGTCCAGCCGCCGGCAGAGGGCGGGATAGAGCCGCCGGATCCAGACCACCGCCAGCAGGCCCCAGAAGAAGGAGTAGACCAGATTGATGCGCCCGTTGAGGTTGCACCAGATATCATACTGCCAGGAGACCGTGCCGAACAGCCCCTCCTGGACCCAGCTGCACAGATACTCAAAGACGCTCCCCAGGAGGAAGCCGCCGAAAAAGCAGGCCGTGCGGCTGCGGAGGCGGCAGAGGCAGAGGGTCATCAGGGCCGCGCCGAAGCCGTAGACCAGATTAAAAGGCCCGTAGACCAGGCCGGTACGGCTGGCCCAGTAGCCCCGGCTGACGTAGCACCAGAGGGTCTCCATCACGACACCCAAAAAGCACCCTATGAAGAACACCCAGAACAGGCGGTACACCGTCAGGCCCACCGCCGGCAAGGTCCTTTTGTCCATATGTATCCCCGCTTTCTACCATGATCGGAGAGGCGTGCCTCTTCCAGCTCATGGTAGCATAGCGGGGACCGGGCGTCAATTTAAGAGTTCTTTAATGTTTTCCTGCAAAAGGGTTTAAGTCTGGCCCTTTACAGGCTGAAAAATATCCATAAGATCTGTGTTGAAATTTTATTGAATTTGATAGTGGCTTTTTCCGCATAAAACGCGTATACTATGCTTGTAGCCAAGCTCTGCCTGGCTATCAGATAAAGAGGACAGCGTCCTGCTGTCTATCTGGCCCTCTAAAGAGGTGAGCCCCTACCTGGCTGAGAGAGTGGGGAGCGAAAAAAGCGGTGAGTTCTGTCCGTGATCAGAGAGCGAAAAAAGCGGTGAGCCCCTGCCGAAAGTGGGGAACGAAAAATGCGGGATGGCCCATGCTGTCCCGCATTTCCTTTACAAGAGAGGATGCGTATGGGGAAACTTCGATTTTATCATATCAGGGATGGGTATATTGAGCATCTACATAAGTTGGACTATCGTGTACAGCTGAATAAAGGGCAGCGCCGCCCATATGTAGGGATCGTTTTACAGATTGGGAGCTATGATTACTATGTTCCTTTGGAGTCTCCCAAGCCAAATCATCTGAATATCAGATCGGGTGGCCCTGTATAAAGCTGGATGATGGGAAACTGGGGATCATGGGTTTCAATAATATGATCCCCGTCCGCAGACATCAGATCATAGATTTTGATATCCTTGCCGAGCCGGATGAACAGTATAAAGCTCTTTTGCTGAAGCAACTTGCTTATTGTGAGAAAAACTATCAGATCATCCTTGCGAGAGCAAAAAAGACCTATGAGAAGGCGGTCAGTGGGAAAAATCTGTTCTATGGGAAGGTATGCTGTGATTTTAAGAGATTGGAAGCAAACTGTGATAGATATAAAGTGAAACAGACGATCTCTGACTGAACTGTCATGGGCCGTCCCTGGTGCTGTGCGTACTAGGGACGACCCTGTTCGTTAGAAGCCGCTGAACAAAGGCGCTTTCGCGGAGCCGTTCAGCTCCAGCAGCTCCGGGATCGCAAAACGGACCCGCTCCAGCAAGGCATCAAAGGAACCGCTCTCTGTTTCCGGTGTCCTTAGAAGGGGAGGTAGAAGATATCCTCTAAAAAGATCTCCAGGTCATCAAAGAGACTGCACTTGAAGTGGGTCACCACTGCGGCCCGCTCTTCATCAGGCATCTGGGCGATCTGCCAGTCGGGATGCAGGACGTAGATATCATAGAGGATGAAACTGCCCTCTTGGAGCCGGTAGACCTCGACAAAACGCTCATTGGGCGATACGATCCAATACTCCCGGACGCCGCAGCGGGCGTAGGCGGCCATTTTGCGCCCGCGGACGTTTTTGACCGTGCTGGGGGATAGGACTTCTACTACCAGGTCCGGTGCGCCATGGACGCCGTCCGGCTGGATCTTGTCCGGGTCGCAGATGACCATCATATCCGGCATAAAGCAGTTGTTTTTATCCAAGTAGAGGGCCAGTCTGGCGCCAAGGGGCTCACTCTTTTTGCCGTAGAGGTAGTTTGCGAAAAGACAGTAGATATTACTGACTATAAAGTTGTGGATCGTGCCGGGCCTTGCATATATCACTACAAGCTCCCCATCGATCACTTCCTCCAGCCGCTTCTCGATAAAGTCGTCCAGATACGCTGCGTTCTCATCCATACAGCTGCTCCTTTCCTGCTGTCCCTATCCTGTGTTATACGATCCTGTCTATACTATACCAGCTGGGACCGGCTCCTGTCAACCAAAAGGCTGGCGGCGGGGCGATGGTCCCATGTTAAGGAAATCTTAATCCCTTACCCCCTTTCTTTTTAAGGGGATGTTTGTTATAGTAGGGGACGAAAGGCAGGGGACGCAAGTGGCGAATATCCTGATCTGCGATGACGAGCAGGACATCGTGTCCGCGCTGAAGATCTATCTGGCCCCGGAGGGCTATACCCTCTTCGAGGCCTACACCGGCCGCCAGGCCCTGGACATCGTGGCCCATCATGAGATCCATCTGATCCTGATGGACATCATGATGCCGGAGATGGACGGCATCTCCGCCACGGCCAAGCTCCGGGAGGCGTACAATATCCCCATCATCCTCCTGACCGCCAAGAGCGAGGACAGCGACAAGGTCCTAGGGCTGAACATCGGCGCCGACGACTATATCACCAAGCCCTTCAACCCCATCGAGGTCCTGGCCCGGGTCCGCAGCCAGCTCCGGCGCTATACCACCCTGGGCGGCATGGAGGTCAAGCCCCACCGGTTCGTCACCGGCGGCGTGGTGTTGGACGACGAGGCCAAGACCGTCACCGTGGACGGCGACAGCGTGTCCCTGACGCCTATGGAGTACAACATCCTGCGGCTGCTCATCTCCCATCCGGGCCGGGTCTACTCCTCGGCCCAGATCTATGAGCAAGTCTGGAACGAGAACGCCATCGGCTCCGAGGGGGCGGTGGCGGTGCATATCCGGCATCTGCGGGAGAAGATCGAGATCGACCCGTCAGAGCCCCGCTATCTAAAGGTGGTCTGGGGCCTGGGGTACAAAATGGAGGGAGACAGATGAAGGAGACGGCGAGGAAACTGGTCTGGAAGGTGGCGCTGGTCATCCTGACCGGGGCGGCAGTGGTGACGGGGGTGGCCTTCTGGGCCGGACGTGTGCTGCTGGGGAAGGACAAGTGAGAAAGGAGCAGGTATGAAGGATATCCGGCAGAGCCTGCCGGTCAAGGCCGCGGCGGTCCTCCTCCTGACGGTCCTGACTGCGGCGGCGGCGGTGATGGCCGTGGGGACAGCGGCCTCCTATGATACGGACCTGGGCCGGAACGCGAACTTCTATGACAGCGAGATCTGCGCCAACATGACCTGGAACGCCATGTCGAGGGCCTACGATGTCTATGCCAACGGCTACTACTACCACCATCTGGGGGAGTATGGCACCAACTTCGGCTACGAGATCTACCGCCTGCCCCCGGAGGAGGCCGGGCCGGACAGCGGCCTGGACCAGATACCGGACCAGGGCCTGGACCATCCGGGTCAGGCACCGGACGTCCTCCTGACGGAGGTGGCCGGCGAGAACGCCGGCACGCCGGAGACGCCGGAGGTGGGCCTGGTGTCCTCCTACAACATCCCGGACCGCGTTGGCTACCAGGCGGAGGAGACCTGGGGGGACCTGCGGATCGTGGGCTATGTGGCCGCCCCCCTGCGGCCGGGGGATAACTTCTACCTATACAGCCAGCTCAACGCCCTCCTGGTGCAGAGCGGCGGCAGCTCCCTGGGGGCGCTGCTGGTGCTGCTGGCGCTGATCTGCGTAGTGCTGGTGTATCTCCTGTGCGCGGCGGGCCACCGGCCTGGCCGGGCCGGTGTGGCGGCCAACGCGCTGGACAGGGTGCCGCTGGACCTCTATCTGGCCGCGGCGGCAGGCGGGACCGCCCTTCTGACGGCGGCTCTGGGAGATATGCTCTTTTACGGCTGGAGGCTCTCCAGGACCCTTTCCCTGCTGGGGCTCTTCGTCGTGTTCTACACGGTCGCCCTGACCACCCTGCTGACCCTGACCACCCGGTTCAAGCTGGGCCGCTGGTGGCGCAACACCGTGCTGTACAAGACGTCCGTTTGGGCCATCCGGCTTTTACGCCGGATGGGCCGGACCGTGCGGGACACGGTCCGGCTCCTGCCCTACTCCTGGCGGACAGTGCTGGCAGTGGCGGGGATGCTGCTGCTGCAATTCTTCCTGACCACCTGTATGTGGACGGCCCTGAGCTTACAGGGCTTCTGGTTCCTGTGCATCTTTTTCATGGATGCCGCGGTGCTGATGGGCGTGGTCTACTTCGTCTGGCAGATGCGGCGGATCTTCTGGGGCGGCGAGGCCCTGGCCGCCGGGGACTTGGACAAGAAGGTCTCCACGGACCATATGTTCTGGGACTTCAAGCGTCACGCGGAGAACCTGAACGCCATCGGCGAGGGGATGGAGCGGGCGGTGGAGCAGCGCCTCCAGTCGGAGCGGCTGAAAACGGAGCTGATCACCAACGTGTCCCACGACATCAAGACCCCCCTGACCTCCATCGTCAACTATGTGGATCTCCTGAAGAAGGAGGACCTGGGGGAGACGGCGGCGGGCTATGTGGAGGTGCTGGACCGGCAGTCCAGGCGGCTCAAAAAGCTGACGGAGGACCTGGTGGAGGCCAGCAAGGCGTCCACCGGCAATATCGCGGTGGACCTGCAAAAGACCGTGGTCAACGAGGTGGTCCACCAGGCGGTGGGGGAGTACGCCGAGCGGCTCACCGCCGGGAAGCTGGAGGTGGTGGTCAGCACCATGCAGGGCAGCGTGCTGGCCTACGCCGACGGGCGGCTCCTGTGGCGGGTGCTGGACAACCTGCTCTCCAACGTGTCCAAGTACGCCCTGCCCGGCACCCGGGTCTATATCGACCTGAAGGAGGAGCCGGAGCGGGTGCGCCTGACGGTGAAGAACATCTCCCGGGACCCCCTGAACATCGACTCCAGCGAGCTGACGGAGCGGTTCGTCCGGGGGGACGCCAGCCGCAACACCGAGGGCAGCGGCCTGGGGCTGAACATCGCCAAGAGCCTCATCGAGCTGATGCGGGGGGAGTTCTGGCTGGAGGTGGACGGGGACCTGTTCAAGGCGGAGATCGCCCTGCCCAGGGCCTGGGAGCGCAATACCCTGGAGGCTATCGCCCCGCCGCCTCCCGGCTTCGGCGTCTTTCCCGAGGATCTGTAGATCTTTGGCGAAAACTCTTGAAAACCGGCGGGAAGGGTGTTATACTGTGGGGGAGATATCTTCTAGGAGGAAACAGCGTATGAAATGTTGGAACTGTGGGAACGATGTGGCCCCTGGCCACGCCTTCTGCCAGAACTGCGGCGCCCAGCAACAGCAGCAGGGCGGCTATACCCAGCAGGGCTATACCGGCCAGCCTGGATACAGCCAGCCCGGCGGGCAGCAGAACAGCTACAGCCAGCCTGGGTACACCCAGCAGGGTGGTGGCTACACCCAAGGCGGCGGCTACGGCGGCCAGGGGGGCTACAACAGCCAGGGCGGCGGCTGGGGCCGTGTCAACGCCGAGCGGAACATCGTGATGTATATCGTGCTGACCCTGGTGACCTGCGGGTTCTACCATTACTACTTCGTCTATAACCTGGCCAACGATGTGAACATCCTCTGCGCCGGTGACGGCAAGGAGACCCCCGGTCTGGTGCCCTTCCTGCTCCTGAGCCTGATCACCTGCGGGATCTATGCCTGGTTCTGGTACTACAACCTGGGCAACCGCCTGTCGGAGAACGCCCCCCGGTATGGCATGGCCTTCCCGGAGAACGGCACCACCGTCATCCTCTGGATGATCCTGGGCACCTGGTTCTGCGGCGTGGGCTTGTTCGTGGGGAACTACTTCATCATCAAGAACGTCAACGCCCTGGCCGCCGCCTACAACCAGGCCTACGGCCTGTAAGCGCGGCACAGCGGCAAGCTGGATAAAGAAGATGCCCCGCCGGGTCTTATCCCGGCGGGGCGTTCCGCTATCTTAGGGTCACTGGATGGCGATCTGGCGGGCCTCCGGCACAACCGGGGCCGCCTTGGGCAGGGACAGGGACAGCACGCCGTCGGTATAGGCGGCGGAGATGCTGGGCTCGTCGATGCCGCTGATGTCGAAGCTCCGGGAGAAGGTGCCCAGACGGCGCTCCCGGCGGACATAGCTGCCGTTCTTCTCCTGGCTCTCGGCGGTGCGGGCGGCGGTGATGGTCAGGATGCCGTCCTTCAGGTGGAGCTTGATGTCCTCCTTCTTGAAGCCAGGCAGTTCCGCCTCCAGGACGAACTTGTCGCCCTCGTCCCGGATGTCGGTGCGGAAGACGTTACTGCCGCTGCCGAAGAAGTTGTGCTCCATGCTGTCGAGCATATCGAACAGGTTGTTGTCACGGCGCTCAAAGGGGATCATGCCAAACATACGATCATTTCCTTTCTTATCCACAGATCTGAAAAGTTTCGGAATGATGGTGGAGGGCTGGCCCTCCGGCTCATTTCTTGATACAGAGTATACCCGCCGGATGTGAACAAATCTGCGGGATATTGTGTCCGAATTGTAAACGTTAGCACTCTGGCGTGGAGAGTGCTAAAAGCGGGCCGCAAAAAAGTGTTGCACGTCCCGGCGCAACGGAGCCAGGGACGGGGACGGGAACATATAGAGCGGCTCCAGCATATGGACGCGAAAGAAAGGATGGCATAAACGATGGAACGGAACCAATTCACCTTTTACCGCAGCTTTTGGGACGCCTGCAAGCTGCTGCCCAAGCGGGACCAGCTGCCCTTCCTCCTGGCGGTGTGCGCTTACGCCTTCGGGGAGGAGGAGCGGCCCCTCACCGGCGCGGCGGCAGCGGCCTTCCTGCTGGTCCGGCCCATCCTGGCGGCGGCGGACCGGAAGGCGGCGGGAGGCCGCGTGGGGGGCAGCCGCCGGAGCGAGGATAAGCCAGAGGGGACGGAAGAGACGGGAAGGAGCGGGGAAGCATCCGGGAAGGATGGCGGCAGCAAGAAAGAGAGCGAGACAGAGGGGGAGAAAGAGAAAGAGGACGAATGTCCCCCCTGTGTCCCCCGGCCGGGGGACTGGGGGTTCGGAGAGACGCTCACCGGAGCGGTGGAGGACTGGCTGCGCTATAAGCGGGAGCGGCGGCAGGGGTACCGTCCCACGGGCCAGGCGGCCCTTCTCCGGCAGGTCCGTGACCAGGCCCAGCGCCACGGGGAGGAGGCGGTGGCAGAGATACTGCGCCGGTCCATGGCCTCCGGCTGGGCCGGCGTGGCCTGGGACAAGCTGGACGGGCTGGAGAAAGCGCCCTCCAAGGAGGGGGACGTGGCGTGGATACGGGACTATCTGTGAGGGGACGAAAAGGGACGCCCCGCTCGTGTCACGGGGCGTCCCTGGGTCTGCTGGTGATGGGTGGGTCCGGCAAGCGCTCAGCCGGTCTCCCCGGTCAGGCCCAGCCGGGCCTGGCCGGCGGGGCCCAGGGCCTCGCCGATCTCCTGGTAGCTGAGGGTGAACACCTGCTCCCCCAGGGCGTAGGGCCCCAGCTCGTAGGTGGCGAAGGTGACCTCCAGCCCAGCCTCCTTGAACACGGCGCAGTACTCGTTCCACCGGGACACCGCGTCCTCGTAGCCGGTGAAGTAGCCCGCCAGGACCTCCGGGTCCAGCCCCATGATCTGGTCTAGCAGCTTGTCGGTCACTGCCGCCCGGAAGCCCTCCGGGTCATCGGCGGCCTCCACCGGGTCTATGTAGGTCCCCTGGGCCCAGTCGAACATATAGCTGTAGGACCAGACGTTGGGGTGATTGCCGCCGGCATAGCTGTAGCCGTCCATCTTGACGGAGAGGATGTTCCCCATCACCTCCACGGTGGCGGTGGTGGTCTCCGTGTAGCAGCTGTCCGCCGAGAAGGCGTAGCCGGCGTCCTGGGCGGCATGGGCGTCCTTCGCCAGGCTCTGGCCGCTGGTCTCCAGGCTCTCCTGGAGGGCGAGCATCTTCTCATTGAAGGCGGCCACCTTCGCCTGGGCGGCCTCGCTGGCGTTCTCAGGGGCGGTCATCTGGACGAGGCTGTAGCTGTAGCGGGCGATCGTGACGCCGTCGTCGTTGTCGCTGCTGCCGCCGCCGGTGAGGGGCACTAGGTCGTAGATGTCCTCCTTCGGCGGCGGGTCCGGCGTCACCGGTGGGTCCGGCGGCGCCGGGTCCTGGGCGGCCTGACAGGCGCTCAGCAGGCACAGGGTCAGCAGCAGGCAGAGCCATCTCTTCACAGTTCCTCCTCCTTTCCCTCCAGCTGGACCGGCGGGAACACCGGCCCCCGGCGGAACTCCTCCCCCGGCACCGTGGGCACCGGCCAGGCGAGGGTATAGAGGTCGGTCCACCGGCCCTCCTGCTCCAGCAGCGCCGCCGCCTGGGGGGGCAGGGCCCTGGTCTGGGAGGGACGGACCAGCACCGGCAGCCGGGCGGTCTCCTTCATCCGCCGCAGGAGCTGCCGGCCCTGGCGGCCGATGGCCAGGACACGGAGATAGGGCGGCTCCTCCGGCAGCGCCGTCAGGTCCAGGCCCAGCCAGGCGTGGAGGACCATCCGGCGCAGCCGGGCCATGGGATACCGGCGGGTCTTGGCCAGGTCCAGCACCTCCTGGAGGTTGGCCCCGGACTGGACGGCCCGGTAGAGCCGGTGGCACAGCCCCTCCCGGCCCCGGTCATAGACCGCCAGCTCCTCCGGTCCCATCCGCCGGAGCTGGCTGAGGATGGCCCGCTCCACCGCCGCCAGGGAGGCGGGGGCCCGGCCCGCCGCGCGCTCCTTGGCCAGGGCAGCGGCCATAGGACCGGGCAGGTAGGGGGTGCTGTCCCGCCCGTCCAGGATGATCCGGCGGAGGGCGGAGGCGGAGGCCAGGGCGCCCTGGGGCTGGGGCTGGTCGTGGGCCGGGCCCTGCCGGGGGATGGCCAGGGGCCGGATGGCGCTGCCCAGCCGGTCCAGGGCCCGGAGGTACTCCACAGCCAGGATATCATTGGGATGCTCTAAGTGGGCGGCGGCGGCCTCGCCCACCAGGTCCGCCACCGCCATCTGCCGGGCGGCGGCGAAGGGCCGGCCGGAGGTCAGGCGGTAGAGGGACAGGATCTCGGGGTAGTCCGGGTCCGCCAGGGCCTGGGCGATCCGCTGGAGGGGGATCAGGTCCCCGCTCTCGCTGCCGAAGCTGAGGCAGTCCACCACCCCGGTGCGCTCCAGCAGGGACACGGCCCCCTGGGCGAAGCGCTCCGCCGTGGCGGCGGCCCAAGGGGTGGGCAGTTCGAGGACCAGGTCGGCCCCGCAGGCCGCAGCCGCCGCGGCACGGGCCCGCTTCTCCACCAGGGCGGGCTCCCCCCGCTGGACGAAGTTGCCGCTCATGACGCAGAGGATGGCCGTATCCGGGCCCAGGGCGGCCCGGGTGGCCTCCATCTGGCGGAGGTGGCCCAGGTGCAGGGGATTATATTCGGCGATGATGCCGGCAACAGGCATAGAACGCTCCTTTCTGAGGGGAACACCTTTGCCCCTGGGGGCGGACGCGTTTTTTTTACGAAAAATTTCAAAAAGGTGTTGTCCTCTGGCAAAAAGTAAGATACAATGGGGACAGTACCCCTCTATTATAGCGTTCCGCGGCGCAGAGCGCAAGTTACAATGCGGAAACAAAGAAACAACGAGTAAATAAGGAGTGTATGCAACATGAAGATCCTGGTCATCAACGCCGGCAGTTCCTCTCTGAAGTATCAGTTCATGGAGAGCGAGGGGGGCGAGGTATTCGCCAAGGGCCTCTGTGAGCGCATCGGCATCGACGGCCGCCTGACCCACAAGGTCCCCGGACGGGAGGACGTGAAGCAGGACATCCCCATGCCCACCCACAGCGAGGCCATCCAGGCCGTGCTGGACATCATGGTGGACCCGGACAAGGGGGTCATCGCCTCCACCGATGAGATCGCCGCCGTGGGCCATCGTGTCCTCCACGGGGGCATGGCCTTCACCGAGAGCTGCCTCATCGACGATAAGTGCATCGAGGCCATCAAGAAGTGCATCCCCTTAGGGCCCCTCCACAACCCCGCCAACCTGATGGGCATCGAGGCCTGCCAGAAGATCATGCCCAAGACCCCCCAGGTGGCCGTGTTCGACACCGCCTTCCACATGACCATGCCCCCCAAGGCATACATCTATGCCATCCCCTATGAATACTATGAGAAGGACGACGTCCGCCGCTACGGCTTCCACGGCACCAGCCACCGCTACGTCTCCGCCCGGGCCATCGATATGCTGGGCAACCCTGCCCACAGCCGGGTGATCTCCTGCCACCTGGGCAACGGCTCCTCCCTGGCCGCCGTGGTGGACGGCAAGGTGGTGGACACCTCCATGGGCCTTGGCCCTCTGGCCGGCTTCCCCATGGGCACCCGCTCCGGCGACGTGGACGCCACCATCTTAGAGTACCTGATGGGCCGCTACGGCTACGACATCAAGGAGATGCTGACCATTCTGAACAAGAAGAGCGGCGTCCTGGGCATCTCCGGCGTCTCCTCCGACTTCCGCGATCTGGACGAGGCCGCCCAGAAGGGCAACGAGCGGGCCCAGCTGGCGCTGGATAAGTTCATCTACGAGGTCCGTAAGTTCATCGGCGCTTATGCCGCCGCCATGGGCGGGGTGGACGCCATCCTCTTCACCGCCGGCATCGGCGAGAACTCCATCGCCCTCCGGGCCAAGATCTGCGAGGGGCTGGAGTACATGGGCATCAAGATGGACCCGGAGAAGAACAACGTCCGGGGCAAGGAGGTGGACGTGTCCGCCGAGGGCTCCCAGGTGAAGATCTTCGTCATCCCCACCAACGAGGAGCTGATGATCGCCAGCGACACCGCCGCCTTGGTAAAATAAGTCTATCCCATCATCCTGCGGAGGGCGGCCTGCAAGGGCCGCCCCGCAGTTTGCCAGAAAGCAAGAAAGCGAGGCTGTCTTTATGAAACAGAAGATCGCCGTCCTGTTCGGCGGCTGCTCCCCGGAGCATGGGGTGTCCCTCCAGTCCGCCCAGGCGGTGCTGGAGCATATGGACCGGGACCGGTTCCAGCCGGTGCCCGTGGCCATCAGCCGGGAGGGGGCGTGGTCCCTATATGAGGGGCCCCTGGACGCCATCGGGGAGGACCACTGGCAGGACCACCCCCATACCCCCGCCATCCTCTCCCCGGACCGGGGGACCCACGGGCTGCTGGTGTTCCGGGAGGGGGGCGTGGAGACCATCCGCTTAGACGCTGCCCTGCCCATCCTCCACGGGGAGAACGGGGAGGACGGCACCATCCAGGGCCTCATCGAGCTGGCGGGTATCCCTCTGGCGGGGTGCGGCTCCCTGGCCTCCGCCCTCTGCATGGACAAGGGCCGCTCCCACCAGCTGGCCGCCCTGGCCGGGGTGGAGGTGCCCCGTGGGCAGGTCATCCTGGCGGGGGAGAGGCCCGATGAGAGCATTGGGTACCCCTGCTTCGTCAAGCCCCTCCGGGCCGGGTCCTCCTTCGGGATCTCCCGGGTGGAGACGCCGGAGGAGCTGCCGGCGGCGCTGGAGCTGGCGGCAAAGTATGGCCGGGAGATCATCGTGGAGGAGGCCATCCCCGGCGTGGAGGTGGGGACTTCCCTCATGGGCAACGAGGAGCTGACGGTGGGGGAGGTGGATATGATCCAGCTCTCCGGCGGGTTCTTCAACTTCACGGAGAAGTATAACCTCATTACATCCGATATCTTAGTCCCCGCCCCCATCCCGGCGGAGAAGGCGGCGGAGCTCAAGGCCGCCGCCCGGAAGGTCTACCGGGCCCTGGACTGCCACGGCTTCGCCCGCATCGACTTCTTCCTCACCCCTGATGGGCGCATCGTGTTCAACGAGGTGAACACCATCCCCGGCTTCACCGCCCACAGCCGGTTCCCCAATATGATGAAGGCCGCCGGCCTCAGCTTTACCGAGGTCATCACCCGAGCCATCGGGCTGGCCAGATAGCGCTGTGCGGGCCGTCCCCTGGACCAACAGGGGGCGGCCCCTTTGCCGTTTCGGTCTATTTTCTACGGTCCCAGGGTCCACCTATGGGGGCAATTCTGTCGAAACTGCCCATTGACTTTATCGCTTTAGAGTTATATAGTAACGGCGTACTCATTTTGAGCCAGCCGGCAGAGAGGAGCTTTTCGATGCGTGTGTTTTCTTATCCCGCCCCGAACTCCTATTTCCGCTTTATGAAGGTCCGCTTTGCGGGCCGTTTTGAGCGTGGGCTGTCCGGCTGAAACAGATGGGGACCGTGGGATGAGGAGCGGCTCTGTTTTCGGACAGGGCCGCTTTTTATCATCCCCAAAATATTGTATAAGGAGATATGAAGGATGAAAAAGAAAGCTCTTGCTCTCCTGCTGGTCCTGACCATGGCCCTGAGCCTGGCGGCCTGCGGGAACGATGACCAGCAGAAGGACAGCAGCCCCAGCAACAGCGGCCAGCCCGGCACCAGCCAGGACGATCTCCAGCAGGGGCCCGGTAATTTGCCTCCTGACCAGATCCCTCAGTACACCGTGGGCATCAGCCAGTACATGGTCCATCCGGCCCTGGACGATGCCACCGAGGGCTTCAAGGACGCCCTGAACGCCCTGCTCCCCGGCCAGGTGACCTTTGACGAGAAGAACGCCGCCGGCGACAGCAACACCTGCACCACGATCGCCAATGGTTTCGTAGCCGCTAATGTGGACCTGATCCTGGCCAATGCCACCCCCGCCCTCACCTCCGCCGCCACCGCCACCAACGAGATCCCTATCCTGGCCACCTCCATCACCGAATACGGCGTGGCTCTGGGCATCGAGAACTTCTCCGGCACCGTGGGCGGCAACGTCTCCGGCACCTCCGACCTGGCTCCCCTGGACCAGCAGGCGGCCATGATCTCCGAGTGGTTCCCCGAGACCAAGACCGTGGGCCTGCTCTACTGCTCCGCCGAGCCCAACAGCCAGTACCAGGTGGACGAGGTCCAGAAGTTCCTGGAGGCGAAGGGCATCACCTGCACCCAGTACCCCTTCTCTGATACCAACGACCTGCCTGCCGTGACCCAGACCGCCGCCGCCAACAGCGACGTGATCTATGTCCCCACCGACAACACCTGCGCCGAGAACACCGGCATCATCGACAACATCTGCCGTCCCGCCGGCGTGCCCATCATCGCCGGGGAGGAGGGCATCTGCGGCGGCTGCGGCGTGGCCACCCTGTCCATCAGCTACTACGACATCGGCTACAAGACCGGTGAGATGGCCGCCCAGATCCTCACCGGCGAGGCCAACATCGCCGAGATGCCCATCCAGTACGCTCCCCAGTTCACCAAGAAGTACAACGAGGCCATCTGCACCGACCTGGGCCTGACGGTCCTGGAGGGCTACGAGGCCATCACCGCCGGCTGAGCCCGGCATCTTCCTAAAGCCCCAGATATTTTTCAAAAAAGGCCGGAAAAGGACTTCCCTTTCCCGGCCTTTTCTGCTATACTATTGACGTATATCGCTTTCTGGAGGGTCTTTATGCTGAACTTCATCAATGCACTGCCGGGGGCGGTGGCCCAGGGTCTGATCTGGGGCATCATGGCCATCGGGGTGTACATCACCTACAAGCTGCTGGACATCGCTGACCTGACGGTGGACGGCTCCTTCTGCACCGGCGCGGCGGTGTTCACCGTCCTCTTCACCAGTGGGACCCATGTGCTGCCGGCCATGCTGGCCGCCGTAGGGGCGGGGATGCTGGCGGGACTGGCCACCGGGCTGCTCCACACCTTCTGCGGCATCCCGGCCATCCTGTCGGGCATCCTGACCCAGCTGGGGCTCTGGTCCGTCAACCTGGCCGTCATGAGCTGGAAGTCCACGGTGCCCATCCCCATCACCAACAACGAGTTTTTGGACAGGCTGCTGGTCTCCCTCCGGTTCATCCAGGACGTGGGGAAGGGCGTGAGGCCCTTCTATATGCACCCCATCCTGGTGGTGGGGCTCCTGACCCTGGTGCTGGTGGCCGTCCTCTACTGGTTCTTCGGCACGGAGCTGGGCTGCTCCCTCCGGGCCACCGGCTCCAACCCCAATATGGCCCGGGCCCAGGGCATCAACACCGACTTCACCAAGGTCCTGGGGCTCATGCTCTCCAACGGCCTGGTGGCCCTCTCCGGGTCCCTCCTGGCCCAGTACAACAGCGCCAGCGAGATCAATATGGGCCGGGGGGCCATCGTCATCGGCCTGGCGGCGGTGATCATCGGGGAGGTCCTCCTGGGGCGGGTGTTCCACAACTTCGCCCTGCGGCTGCTGGCGGTGTCCATTGGGGCCATCATCTACTATATCGTCATCCAGGCGGTGTTACAGACCAAGCTGAACCCCAACTATCTGAAGCTCCTCTCCGCCCTGGTGGTGGCCATCGCCCTGGCGGTGCCCTACTGGAAGGGCAAGTATGCGCGGAAGCCCGTGAAGATCGGAGGCGAGAAGAATGCTTGAGATCAAAGATGTCTGGAAGACCTTCAACGCCGGCACGGTGAATGAAAAGACCGCCCTCCACGGGCTGAGCCTGACCCTGAAGGAGGGGGAGTTCGTCACGGTGATCGGCGGCAACGGGGCGGGGAAGTCCACCCTGCTCAACGCGGTGGCGGGCACCTTCCCGGTGGACGCCGGGACCATCTCCATCGGCGGGGACGATGTGACGAAGCTGCCGGAGTACAAGCGGGCCAAGTTCATCGGCCGGGTGTTCCAGGACCCCATGCTGGGCACCGCGCCCACCATGCAGATCGGGGAGAACCTGGCCCTGGCTCTCCGGCGGGGCAAGCGCCGGGGCCTGGGCTGGGGGCTGACCCTGGAGGAGAAGGAAGCCTACTACCGGCTCCTTCGGGACCTGGACCTGGGACTGGAGGACCGGCTGACCAGCAAGGTAGGGCTCCTGTCCGGGGGCCAGCGACAGGCGCTGACGCTACTGATGGCCTCCCTGCAAAAGCCCCGGCTGCTGCTGCTGGATGAGCATACCGCCGCCCTGGACCCCAAGACGGCGGCCAAGGTCCTGGCGCTGTCGGATAAGATCATATCGGAGAACCGGCTGACCACCATGATGGTCACCCACAATATGCGCGACGCCATCGCCCACGGCGACCGGCTCATCATGCTCTATGAGGGACGGATCGTGGTGGACGTGTCCGGGGAGGAGAAGCGGAAGCTGACCGTGCCCCGGCTCCTGGAGCTGTTCAGCAAGGTCAGCGGCTCCGACGAGGCGGACGATAAACTGTTGCTGTCGTGATGGAGCAGAAGCAAGGGAGCAGGCTGGCCTGCTCCCTTGCTTTTTGGATGTAGACACTGGGCGGAGATCCTGTTATAATAGGAGCAACAGGAAGGGGGTATCCTATGAAGCGGAACGTGAAAGACAGTGTTTTTACTTTCTTGTTCAGTCAGCCGGCGGAAGCGAAAAAGCTCTATCAGGTCCTGCACCCGGAGGATACCGATATAACCGAGGCAGATATCAAGATCATCACATTGAAGAACGTGCTTTCTAATGGCCGCTATAACGATTTAGGGCTCCAGGTGCGGGCGAGGCTCATCATCCTGGCGGAGGCCCAGAGCACCTTTTGTCCCAACGTCCCCCTTCGCGTGACGCTGTATCTGGAGGACACCTACGACCGCTATATCCAGGAGAACGGCCTGTGGCTGTATGGGGAGACCCTGGTCAAGATTCCGAAACCGGAGTTGTATGTCATCTATACGGGTGGGCGGCAGGATGTGCCAGATGTACTGCGGCTGTCGGATATGTATATGGGCGACAGCACTCATGCGGATGTGGACGTGACGGTCCATGTGTTGAAGGCGAGAGGGACCTGGGATGTCCTGGAGCAGTATATCGCGTTCTGCAAGATAGAGAGCGAGATGGTCCGGCTCTATGGCCGCAGCCAGGAGACGATCCAGAAGATCGTCAGCCAGTGCATCGAGCAGGGGATACTGGTGGACTTCTTTAGGAGCAGAGGACAGGAGGTGTATGACGTCATGAGCATCTTGTTCGACCAGGAGAAGGTCTGGGAGATGGAGAGATACCATA